>JAGNEJ010000062.1 GCA_018003315.1 Verrucomicrobiales bacterium | reverse complement strand
GAACCGACCCCCGGCGTAGAGTGTACTCCCGCTCACCGCCAGCGCAAGGACGGAGCCATCCATGCCCGAGCCGAGGGCGCTCCAGGCGCTGCCGTTCCATTTCGCGATGCGGTTCGCGCTGGTCCCGCCCGCCGTGGTGAAGTATCCCCCGGCGTAGAGATCGCTCCCGCTCACTGCCAGATCATCGACCCGGTCGTCCATCCCCGAGCCGAGGGCGCTCCAGGCGCTGCCGTTCCATTTCGCGATGTATTTCGCGCTGGTCCCGCCCGCCGTGGTGAAGACTCCCCCGGCGTAGAGATCGCTCCCGCTCACCGCCAGCGCAGAGACACCGTCGTTCATCCCCGAGCCGAGGGCGCTCCACGCGCTGCCGTTCCATTTGGCGATGAAGTCCGCGCTGGTCCCGCCCGCCGTGGTGAAGACTCCCCCGGCGTAGAGATCGCTCCCGCTCACCGCCAGCGCAGAGACGCCGTCGTTCATCCCCGAGCCGAGGGCGCTCCACGCGCTGCCGTTCCATTTCGCGATGCTATTCGCGCTGGTCCCGCCCGCCGTGATGAAGCCTCCCCCGGCGTAGAGTGTGCTCCCGCTCACCGCCAGCGCTTCGACGTCGTCGTCCATCCCCGAGCCCAGCGCGCTCCAGGCGCTGCCGTCCCATTTCGCGATGTGGTTCGCCGCCACCGTACCGATGGCAGTGAATTTACCGCCCACATAAAGATTGCCGCTGCCATCCACCGCCATGGCATACACTTCGCCATTAGCGCCGGGGAGGCCCGTGTTGAGCGCCACCCAGTCGGCATCGGAAAAGGTGGGGTCGATGCGCACGGGATACACGGCACCGGCATCGTCCACGCACACCGTCAGGTGCGCGGCATCGCGGACATCCAGCCGTGCGGTGAGTTCCTGCCCCGCGGCATCGGTGACTTTCAGGCGGCAGTAGGCCAGTTCGCGGCCCGTGGCGGTGACGGTGAGCTTCACGCCGAAAGCAGCGGCTTCCGCCCGCGCGCCGGTGACATCCAACTCGACGGTGAGTTCACCACTGCCCGACGGACGCTCCGGGAGCACGAAATCCTGCCGCACGCCGTCGGTGCTGACGCCGTATTCCTCGATGAGGCCAGGCCGCAGCCACACGGCGGCGGCCTGCGTGGCGCGGACGAGGCCGGTGGGAGGGAGCGCAAAGTGGTCCGCACAGTCCCCTGTGCGGGATTTGGAAGCCAGGGGAAGCCCGTTCCGCTCAGCGGACTGAGCGGGCCACCTTCCCACCGCCAGCGCCCTCACGCGGAAGCGGTTCGTCCTCCCCGCCTCCTCATCGGCAGCGGAGGTGAGCCACAGGCCCTCCGGCGTGGCTTCGGCTTCGAGATCCTGCATCAGCGCGCGGAACTTCGCGCCGGCGGCCGTCGGCGTGATGCCGCTGGACGCTCCGGCCCCTTTTTTATCCGCCTCCGCCCCGAGCTGGGCAAAGGGGATGGCGGGAGTCTGCGCGGCGGCGGGCAGGGTGAGGAGAGAGAGAATGACGAAGGCCGAATGAGAAATAACGAAAGGGAGAATCGTCTTCATGGCGTGGGGATTGTAAGTGACGAGTGAGGCATGTCAAAAGGCGAACGGATGGGGCAGCAAGACCGTAGGGCGGGTTTGTCCGGCGGAAACAGCGCGCGCATCTCCGTGCTGGAGAGCGGGGCGTTGCCGGTGGGGTTGGTGGGATCTCTGTCTGTCTGTCTGTCTGTCTGTCTGTTCGATGGCATGGGGTTGCCAGGCGGGGGGGCAACCTGACAACCGATGAATGCTGCAACAGAACCCAATCCTGCCGAACTCCACGCCACGAACAAACGCGGCATCGACGCCCGCGCCAAGCGGTGTGACGTTGCCCGTCAGCTCGGCGGAGCCACCCCCGCAGCCGGTCCGGAAGATGACCTTCGACGGCCTCCTTCGTTTCGTGGCCAAGCAACAGCGCCTCGTCCGAGAAGTCTTCACTGGTGACGAGGCCGGTGCCTTCGGCTGCCGCCTCCAGCGCAAACTCACGGCGATGAGCGTGACCAATGACTGACTAGTCCTTCGCATAGCCTGCCCTTGGTGCGTGGAAAAAGGAGGTGGAGCGTCTGGGCCAGCCCCGGCGTCCTGCTTGCGAACTGGGTATGGGAGACGGTGGATGACACAATTTTTACACCTCCGCCTTTGTCGCGGATGGGGACACCGGTTACGCTGCCGTGGATTTTCCACCAACCATGCACCCATCCGCCATGAAACTGCTTCCTGTTCTTCTCGTCCTTGCGGCATCTTTGCCCGTTTCACCACCTGCCCGATCCCAGAATGAGATTGGTTTCATCGAACGGTTCGCGCTTTCGGAGGATCGCGCGGCGGTGTTGCAGGAATTGATTCCCGGCACGGAAGACTACTATTTTTTCCACGCCCTGCATTATCAGAACACTGGCAAGGCGAAAGAACTGGGGGAGATCATGACCCAGTGGGCCAAGCGCAATGCAGATTCCACGCTGCTGCAGGAAATCCGCAACCGGCAGTTGCTGCTGGACTTTGACCGCGATCCGAAAGGGGCGCTGGAAACGCTGCGCAAGCTGTTGGGCGTTACCTTCGACCACCAGCAGGAACGCCTGAATGCCAAACCGGACCTGCCAGTGGCGGTGGATCCGAAGCAGATCTCAATGGAGGAATTTCAGAAGCAGGCGCTGCGCGATCCGAACCAACTGATCGGAGTGACCGACGCCGGGATTGAATGGCTGTTGAAGTCCAAGGCCGCACTGACCTTGCCCCAGCGCCGGGTGCTGCTCGGACGGGTGCGGCGGCCGGATTTGCCTGGGTTGGCGGAGTTGATTGTCGAGGACCTGAAGACGCGCGAGTCCCGCGGCTTTGGGGAATTTCCGATCCACGGAGCGCTGCTGGTGGATCAGCTAGCCGGACTGGCCAATGCGCGGCCGGAGTTGATGCATGCCGCGGCGTTTGTGCAGGCCTGGCTGGGGAAACTGCAGCCCGGAGCGGATGTGAATCTGGAACGTGACATCAAGGCGCGCGAGGCGTGGCTGGATGCCGCGTGGGCCTTCGTCAAGGATCTGGCCCCCAGTTTCAACTCGCTCAAAGCCCATGTGCTGTTCCGCCGGCTGGTGCATGATGAAAAGACTGGCCAGCGCAGTCCAGAACGGTTTCTAGCTTATCTGAAACTGCCGCGTTCCGTGCCCTACCTCAGTCCCAAATGGCAGGAAAACCAGGAGGTGTTCCGTCATGCTGCGGATTTGAGCGCCGACTTCGCCGGTTGCACCGGTTTTCCACCCATCGGGAATGATCAGGCGCTGGTGCGGGACTATCTGCTGGCATTTCTGGCGGATGCGCCCAATGCGGAGGTGTATGCGCCGTTTCTGAGCGACTCCTTTCTCAACCCGATCCTGGCGGAAGCGAAACTGGTGGCCGGAGTGGGGGATGCGGAGAAATGGTTTTCGCTGCTGTCCCCCTCGGCGGTGCAGACGCTGCGGGAACGGGTGGACTTGGACTTTGACCCGGCCAATCCGGAAGTCCTTGCGCCGGATGCGGAAGTGAAACTGCGGGTGTGGGTAAAAAATGTGCCGAAGCTCACCGCCAATGTGTTTGAGATTAACACCCTCAACTACTACCGCGCCCACAGCGGCCAGATTGGCACGGATGTGAATCTGGACGGACTGGTGGCGAACGTGACCCAGGCGCATGCCTACGCGGAACCGGCCATCCGCCGGGTGGCGAGGACCTTTGCCTTTCCGGAAATCAAGGGAAAGCGCGGCGTGTGGATCGTGGATTTGATTGGCAACGGCAAGTCGAGTCGCGTCCTGCTGCGCAAGGGTCAGCTGCATTTCGTCACCCGTCCCAGCAGTGCCGGGACCATCATCACCGTGCTGGATGAAGCCTATGAGCCGGTGGCCAAGGCCTCTGCCCTGCTGGGCGGGCAGTCGTATGCCGCCAACGAACACGGGGACATTCTGGTTCCGTTCAGCAGCCAGCCTGGAAACCAGCCGGTGATCCTAACAGACGGAGCGGGTTTTGCGCAGCTGGAGCAGGTGAATGTCCAGGGGGAAAACTACGCCCTGAGCGCGGGCTTCCATGTGGCGCACGAATCCATGCTGTCCGGGAAATCGGCGACGGTGGCCATCCGGCCAACACTCACGGTCAATGGCGCTCCAGTGGATTTGTCCTTGCTGGAGGAAGTGAAGCTGACGGTGGGATCGCACAATCACGATGGCGTTGCCGCCACGGTGGTCAAACCGGACTTGAAGTTGATGCCCGACCGGGAAGTCACGTTCGAATTCAAAGTGCCGGACCGTCTGGCCTCGCTGCAATTTGTGCTCGATGCCAAAGTCAAAAGCCTCGTGAGCGGCCAGAAGGTGGCGGTGCAGGCCAGACATGCAGTGAATTTGAATCAGCTCGACACCACGGTGCATACCTCCGACCTGTTCCTGGCGAAGGTTGGCGACCACTATTTCCTGCAGGAACTGGGCCGCACGGGCGAAGTGCGGACCGATCGTGCGGTGGCCATCGCGGTGCGGCGCAGCGAATTTTCAGAACCCCGGACCACCAACTGCAAGACGGATGCTGCCGGGGCCGTCTCGCTGGGCACACTGGACGGCGTGCAGTCGGTCGAGGCGAAAAACCACGCGGGCATTTCCCGGACCTGGGTGCTGCCACAAGACCGGTTCGATGCGCCCGCCAACCTGCACCTCGCTGCGGGGCAGGCTTTTGCGCTTCCCTGGATGGAAGGCGCGGGGGTGGGATTGGATTCTGGGCTGGTTTCCCTGCTGGAGGTGCGCCGCGGAACGTTTGTCAGGAATGCACTTTCGGACAAGGCCGTGGCGATCAAGGACGGCTATCTCCTGCTGCGGGAACTGGATGCGGGCGACTACAGCCTGCGCTATGGCTCCACGCCCAAGACCCTGACAATCCGGGTGACCCAGGGCAAGCCGGCTGCCGGATTCCTTCTGGGGTCTGCGCGGTATCTGGAGCGGACTGCCTATAGCGGCCTGCAGATTCTTGGCATTTCCCGTGAGGGTGACAGCGTCAACATCGCGCTGGGCGGCGCCGGAGCGGATGCGCGGGTGCATGTGCTGGCCAGCCGGTATTTGCCGGATTTCGACGCGTTCCAGGAAATCGGACCATCACCCGGTCTGGAACCCCTGCTGGGAACGCCGGGAAACCTGCGGACGGTTTACGTCAATGGGCGCACGCTGGGTGAAGAATACCGCTATGTGTTGGACCGACGCCAGCAGCTCAAATACGCAGGCAATCTGCTGCCGCGTCCCGGACTGCTGCTGAACCCCTGGGCGCTGCGCACCACCGAAACCACTTTGGACGATGCCATGGCGGGCGAGGATTTCCGCCGGGCGGACGACGGGGCGGTGGCGGCCATGGATGAAGCCAAGCCCAAAAATGCGCCCCGGGCGCCGGTGCCGCCCGGAGGAGATGTCGGCATTTCCAATCTCGACTTTCTGGCCGCCACCGGAGCCACGCTGTTCAACCTGTCACCGGACAAGGATGGCAGGGTGGTCCTCAAGGCGGCGGATCTCGGCGACCGGCAGTTCATCCGCATTCTCGCGCTGGATGCTGATTCCTCGGTGGTTCGCGATGTCTGCCTGCCGGACGCCGGCACCAAAGTGCGCGACTTGACCCTGCGGAACGGACTGGACCCTCAAGGTCACTTCACGCGGCAAAATGAAATCACCATTCTGGAAAAGGACGCCCCATTCACCATCAACGATGCCGCGACCGCCCAGTTCGAAATTTCCGGCGATCTCGGGAAAGTGTTCAACCTGTTTCGCACTCTGAGCAACAACGCGACTCTGGCCGAATTCGCGTTCATTCTCGACTGGCCCGGATTCGATGCAGCGCGGAAGCGGGAACTCTATTCCAAATACGCCTGTCATGAACTGAGCTTTTTCCTTGAGCGGAAGGATCCCGAATTTTTCAAAACGGTGGTGCTGCCATACCTGGCCAGCAAGCGGGATCAAACCTTCGTGGACCACTATCTGCTGGGGACGCCGCCGCTGAAGGACTATCTCAACCCGTGGAAATACAGCCGGCTCAACACCGTGGAACGCATCCTGCTGGCACAGCGGGAAAAAAATGAAATGGCAAGCACCGCCCGCGACATCGCCGACCAGTTTGATCTGCTGCCGCCGGATGTCGAGCGGCTGATCCATCTGTTCGAAACAACCATCCGGGAAGGGGAATTGGGCGGTGGGGCCGAATACCGTTGGGCGGGCAAAAAGCTTCTTGGCAAGGCTATGGAAGAAAAGGCGCCGCATGCCCGCGAGGTCATGGCCAAGCTGGAGGTTCCCGCACCGGCTGCGCCCGCACCGGGCAAACCGATGGCGGGTGCGGCTCCAGTCCCGGAGGGCGCGCCGGCAGACAAGAAGAGCGGCGGTGCCGGGGCCGGTGAAGGGCAGGGCAGGGGATTGAAACTTGCGGAAAGGAACAAGCGGTTCGTGAAAAAGGACAACGGTGTGGAGGTTTTAATGGCGGAGGCGGCCAAGGAGGATGGGTACGGTTATGCGGTTCCCAACGAAGCTGATCGTGAGGAACTGCGGAAAAATCTGAGGGAGCGGGATTCCCTGGCACGGCAGAAAACCGCGCAGCAGCTCTACCGCAAGCTCGAACCGACCCAGGAGTGGGCGGAAAACAATTACTATCATCTTCCCATCGAACAGCAGTTGGCGGAACTCGTCACGGTGAACCGTTTCTGGAAGGATTACGCTGCGTGGGACGGAAAGGGTGGATTTGTTTCGGCGCATGTCGCCGAGGCGGCCAGGAATTTCACGGAAATGATGTTCGCCCTGGCGGTGCTGGACCTGCCATTTCCTGCACAGGCGAAGGAGCCGAAGGTGGAGGTGAAAGCCCCGTCGCTGGTGCTGACGCCTGCGCACCGCATGATTCTGTTCCACCGGGAGATCAAGCCTGCGGAAATCGACAAGGACGCACCGCGCCTGCTGGTCAGTCAAAATTTCTACCGTGAGGGAGACCGTTACATCCAGAAGGGTGGAGAAAAACTGGACAAGTTCGTGACCGAGGAATTCCTGACGGGCATTGTGTACGGCTGCCAGGTGGTGGTGACCAACCCCACCTCCTCCACGCAAAAGCTGGACATCCTGGTGCAGATTCCCCAGGGGGCCATTCCCGTGAAGGGCGCCAAGGCCACGGACAACGTCCCCGTGACACTGGAGGCCTACCGCACGCACACGCAGGACTGCCTGTTCTATTTCCCGAGGGCCGGAAAATTCCCCCAGCATCCGGTGCATGTTTCCAAGTCGGAAAAAGTGGTCGCCTTCGCCCCCGCCTTCACCTTCAATGTGGTCGATGAACTCACGAAGCAGGACACGGCCTCGTGGGACTACCTGAGCCAGCATGGCAAGCCGGAGGAGGTGCTGCAATACCTGGCGGACCATAACATCCGGCAGCTGAATCTCGACAAAATGGCATGGCGGCTGCACGACGCGGACTTCTTCGGGAAGGCGCTGGCCCTGCTGCAGGGACGCCACGTTTACCATGCCACCGCCTGGTCCTATTCCCTGCTCCACGCGGCGGATGCGGCGGCGGTGCCGGCCCGTGCGGCGCTTGGCCAATACCTGCGTCATGCGGATGCCTTTGTGAGTGCCTGCGGACCGGTGCTGCACAGTCCCATCCTGACCATTGATCCCGTGGAACGCTACACCCACCAGCATTTGGAATACAGCCCGCTGGTCAATGCCCGTGCGCATCAACTCGGTTCCCAGCGCACCATTCTTAACGACCGTTTCCGTGCGCAGTACCATTCTCTGCTCGAAATCTTCATTCGCGAACCGGCTCTGACCCAGGAAGATTTGCTGGCCGCCTCCTGTTACCTGCTGCTGCAGGACCGCATTGGCGAGGCGCTGGCATTTTTCGCCCGGGTCGATCCGGCAAAAATCCGCGAACACCTTCAGTATGATTACATGAAGGCCGTGGTTTCGCTCTATCAGGAGGATGCAGCCGGAGCCCGGAAGATCGCTGCGACACATGCGGAGCATCCGGTCAACAAGTGGCGGGAGAAATTCGCCGAAGTGCTGGCGCAACTGGACGAGATCGAGGGCCGCAAGCCTGCGGCCAGGGAGGATGACCGCAATCAGCAGCAGAACCAACTCGCCGCCGCCGAACCGTCTCTGGATTTTTCCGTGGAAAATCGTGAGGTGCGCCTGACGAGTCGGAACCTCAAGGAAGTCACCGTTCATTACTATCTGATGGATCTGGAATTTCTCTTCAGCACCGCTCCGTTTGTCAGCAGCGACACCCGGCGCTTCGGGATGATCCAGCCGAATCGCACGGAAACCCTGGCGCTGCCGGAAGGACGGGAAACGCACGCCTTTGCCCTGCCGCGGGAATACCACAGCAGCAATGTGCTGGTGGAAATCACCGGCGGTGGAAAATCCGCGGCGCATGCCTACTACGCCAACGAACTCAACGTGCAGATCAGCGAAAACTACGGCCGCCTGCAGGTGCTCCATGCCAAGGACAACCGCCCGCTGCCGAAAACCTACGTCAAGGTTTTCGCGGAGATCAACGGTCAGCCGAAATTCTACAAGGACGGCTACACCGACCTTCGCGGGAAATTCGACTACCTGAGCCTGAGCACGGGAGAGATCGACCAGTCCACCCGGTTCAGCATTCTGATCCTCAGCGATGAATTCGGCGCGGCGGTGCGCGAAGTGAAACCGCCGCGGCAATAGCAGCGGCGAAAGGCCGGCACGTCACTTTTTTTCGATGCGATAGACGTGCGTTTTGGTGCGCAGGTAAAGCTCCCGGTCCACGGCGACCGGGCTGGCCATCAGTCCAGTGTCGAGCTGGTTGGTGGCCAGAATGGTGAAGGTGCGCCCCGGCTGCACCCAGGAGGAATTCCCCTGCTCACCGCAGAAGAGCAGACGCCCTTCGGCGAGGAGCACGCTGGCGGAGAAATTCCCGCGCAGGCGCTCGCTCCACACCGGTTCACCGGACGCGATGTCCAGCGCGGTGGCCTGGCCGTCATCGGTCACCAGATAGACCAGTCCGCCGGTCACCACGGGCGAGGAACGCAGGGGCATGCGCTTGGTTTGTTCCCAGCGGCAGGTGCTGGTCAGGTCTCCGCGGCTTTGCGAGGTGACCGGGACGCAGTAGAGATTGGCCTTGCCGTAGCCGGAATTGACGAACACCAGGCCGTCCGCATACACCGGGCTGGAGGCGTTGGAAAACCCGTCGTAGGTGATGAACCACAATTCCTTTCCGCTTGCCGGATCGTATCCGTAGGTTGCCTTTGATCCGGTGCTGACAAGGTGTTGTTTGCCGTCTGGAAATGTCGCCAGAATCGGGGTGGTATAGGCCTTGCGCATGTCCCCTTCCTGCTTGGGTTTGCCATCCTGGTCGAGGTCCTTGAAATCCACGGTGCGGTCGGTCTTCCACGCGGTTTTGCCCGTCGCCTTGTCGAGCGCCGCGAGATACTGCACATCCACGCCGTCCATGCTCACGATGAGCAGCGATTTGTAGGCGAACAGGGAGGAGCCCGGCCCGCGGTAGTGGCGGCAGGGAAGGTCGCGGCGCTCCCAGATTTTTTTGAACGTGGCGGTGTCAAAGCACGCCGTCCCGTAGCTGCCGAAATGCAGAAACACCCGGCCCGGCTCAATGAAGCCTGACGGGGAGGCATAGCCATTTACCGGATTGCCCAGGGGCTCCGGGTTGTGATTGCGGTAGAGCACTTCCTGGTGCAGCACCGCGCCGGTTTTCCGATCCAGGCAATAAATGCTCATTTCCCGCCCGTCTTCGGTTGCCGTGGTCAGCCAGACCTGTGAATCACTGACAACTGGAGTGCTCCAGCCGCGTCCCGGAATGGGGGTTTTCCAGGTGACATTTTTCGTTTCACTCCATTCCATGGGCAGTCCCCTGGCGGTGCTGGTCCCGTCGCCATTCGGCCCCCGGAAAGCCGGCCAGGTGTCAGCGAAGGCAGGAAAAGCAAGGGACAGCAGGGCGATGGGGCAGCGGAGGATCATGGCCCGGACTATGGCGACCGGGCCGCAGCTTGGCAAGCAGCCAGCGCTGGCCCCCGCAAGTGCGCAGCCAACGTGCCCAAGGCCGCGATGTGGCGCTCACTTCGCCCGCGTGGCACCCAGGCCGAGCAGGGGGATCATGTCGCGAGCCTCGCGTTCGCCGTAGTTGAAGATGATGAATCCTTTGGTGTCATGCTGGCGGGTGATGTGGATCTGGTGGATGACGGCGTCCGCTTCCATCCGGGAGTTCGATGAAGATGCGCCGATGCCCGGCACCAGGCCCGCGGGTCCGGCGAGCACTTTCTGGCGGCGCACCTTGGCTTCGTAGGCGCGGTGGTTCATCGTGTAGTCCATGGGGCAGACAAAGTCCAGCCAGCCCTTTTCGCACCAGAGCTTCCAGTCCTGCATCACGGTGCGGCTGTCCACTTCCCAGTCGCTGAAGACGGCGGCGCTAACTTTGATGCCAGGCCGGACTTTGCGCACCTGTTCGCTGGTGGTGCGCACCAGTTCGCTGATGTTGCCCTGGCACCAGGTGATCCATTCTTCGCGCCGTGCTCCTTTGTGAAGCACATCGGCGGGCCACTTTGCCACGGGCTTGGCGGTCGCCTTCTCAAATCGTTCGCGGCAGGGCGCACAGAAGCAGTGGTCGGAGTCCGGGTAGCGGATGTAGTCGAAGTGGATGCCGTCGATGGCGTAGTTCCCAGCCAGCTCCAGCAGCGATTCGCGTTCCATGACGAGGTTCGCCGGGTTCGACGGGCAGAGCCACGGTGCTTCCACGCCGTCGGAGTTGCGCTGGAGGCGGCCCTCCGTGCGCATCTTTTCCAGAAATGCCGGCGATGCCGTGTGGCCGGGATTCCAGTTCACCTTCCACACATGGCACTGGATGCCGTGCTTTTTGCACGCGGCGAGACAGGCTGCCATTTGGTCGCCCTGCTCCACGGCGCTCGCCGCCTGCGGCAGCACGGCACTGGGATAAAAGGTCGAGCCGCCCCAGAGCATGTTCGGCATGATGGCGGTGAATCCATTGTCTTTCAGCCGCTGGATGGCCTCGTCCCACGACAGGCCCTTCACACCGAAGGCACTGTGGCACCACATGGCGCGGAATTCGCCTGCCTTCGGCTCCTGGGCCAGGCAAAACGCCTCGCGCAGCCGCCGAGTAGCCAGGTCCGTGGTGTCGAGCGCCGTGGCAAACCGGCCCTCGCGCGTTGCGGCGTCCGCTTCTTCGCGCAGCCGCGATGCCTGCTCCAGCCTCGCCCGTGCCTCGCTGCCGGCCTTTGTTTGCCGCAGCAGCGCTGCGTGCGCCACCGTGTAGCTCTCATGCTCCGCAAGGCGATCCATCTCCGCGCGATGCGCCGCGATGATCTCGCGCCAGCAATCCGGACGCAACAGGCCCGCCATCGCCAGGAGCAGCCGCTCCTTGTTCTCGCGATCATCCCGCAGCAGCACATGGGAGAGGTACACGATGCTCTTTGAGGCCGTCACCGCGGGGAATCCCGTGTCGCGTCCCTCGGCATCGCACCAGTGAGCCAGTGTGCGGGCGTGGTCCGGCACGACTTCCACTGCATTGATGTTCCAGGATGCCTGCGCGGTCTTTTTCGGCGCGGAGGCAAATGCATTGGCGTCCGCCTCGATGAAGGAAAACTGACCTTTGGTGGCGGGCTGCGTGTGTTTCATTGATTTCAGCCCGGCGAGTTCCTGCAGCGCCGGCGGCATGATGTAGCAGACGAGCAATCGCCCGCCGCGCTTGGCAAAGGTCTCCAGTGCCGCGGCCGCGTCCTCCGACAACTTCGGATTGTGCGGCAGGATCACGAGGTCCGTTTTTGCCAGCAGTACCGGCTTGAGCGCCGCTTCCGCCATTAGCGCATGGCGCAAGCCCAGATTGCCCAGCATCCTCGACATTTCCTCCGCGTGGCTGTCCTCTGCATCGGCGTGGTTGGGCACCACGAGGATGCGCGCGTCCTCGCCCGCCACTCCGATGCGGCGCAACTCCCGCACCTGAAATGTGGTGTCCGCGTTGTCGCCTTTCCATGCCGCAAGTCGCACGGTGGTGACCGCAGCCCAGCCTCCGGGCCGACCCTCAGCGTGCGCATCACTTTTGCGCAGCGTGATGGTTTCCCAGGCATTCGAACGCCGCGGAGCGAACGGCATGCTGCGCCATCCGTCGCCGGTTTGAAAATAGAGCGAAAAACTGGAAATTGGCCCAGCGTCCGCGCAAAAAATTTCCAACTGCACGCCTTCCGCCTGCGCGAGGTCCAGCTTTGCTGCCAGATCCCAGCAGCCGCGCCCCAGCGTGCTGCTGGTGGCGAACGGACACGCAAAGGACAGCGCCCGGCGTCCGCCCGCCTCGCGCATCGTCGCCGCAGGCGAGCCTGCCCTTGCCACCCAGGCCTTGGCCGCCGCCGCGTCGTCGGGGTAGGCACCGGCATCAATCATTGACTCTGCGCGGCCCGTTAGCCCGGGTGCGAGCAGGGCAATCCCTAGCAAAATGTACGGTTTCATGGTGCTGCTCTTTGGCACGGCTCGATGCGGCGTGCAATCACCAACGCCTCACGCACTCGCTTTCCAGGCGCATGAGAGGGCTGTCGCCCGTTTTTGGCGAAGCGGTCCGCTGCGCCAGAGGACGGCGGCCAGGGGAGGAGCGCGATTACGTAGGCGCGAGGATTTCATGGCTGGAACGGTTCTCTGCGTTATGAAGAGTTGGGATGACGTCTCGGGCAGCTTCAAAACGCCGTGACTGGGTTTGGAATTCAGCCTGCAAAATCGAATGCCGTGTGCACCTTTCTCTGCTTTGAATCCACCCCATGATCGCCCATCGCCTCGCATTCACTCTCCTCCCGCTGCTCGCAGCGGCGTCGGTTTTCGCCGCCGATGCTCCGCCGCCTCCGCCGTCCGCGCCGATTGCATTCATCGACACCAGCTTCGAAAATGCCTCGCCGCTCTGGTATGAGTTTGCGGCCGATGGCACGGTGATGGTGAACTTGAACTACGATCATGAGCGGAACTCGCCGAACCGCGCCGCGGGACATTTTCATTTCCGCATCCAGGCGCCACGAGGTCGCACACTCACGCTGGAATTCAAAAACCTCGCCAACGTGTGGAACGGCAAAGCCGGCTCAGCGGCGAATGAGATCAAACAAGTCGTCACATCGACCGATGGCAGAACCTGGACGCCGGTGCGCACCGAATCGCCGGAGCCGGGCCGGGTGCGCGTCACGCTCGAAATGCCTGCTGAGGCACTCTTCGTCGCGCGAGCAGAACCCTACCGGCTCACGGACCTCAACCAATTTCTCGCCGAAATCAAAAGCAGTCCGCTGGTGAAGATCGAGCCCATCGGCAAAACGGTGCAGGGCCGCGGGCTGGAAATCATCCGCATGGGCCGCAGCGAGGCCGCGCACCGCGTCTTTCTCCGGGCACGGGCGCATCCGTGGGAGCCTGCGGGCAACTGGGTGGTCGAAGGTCTGGTGCGGCGCTTGCTCCAGGGCGACGCCACCGCGGAACAATGCCTGGCCCGCTACAGCGTCTGCATTTTGCCGATGGCCAACAAGGATGGTGTCGAGCGCGGCGGCACGCGGTTCAACCTGGCCGGCTGCGACTTGAACCGAAAGTGGGACCGGCCTGCCGATCCTATCCACGCGCCGGAGAATGCAGCCCTGGAACATTGGATCGAAGGCGAAATCCAGGCGGGCCGCCGACCCTCGCTGGCGCTGGATTTTCACAATGATGGCAGTGGCCAACTTCACCTCAGCCGCCCGGACGGACCCGAGGGCGAACAGCATCTCGCCCGCATGGCCATCTTCGAAAGATGCCTTCGCGAGCACACCTGGTTCACCGAAGGCTCCACCAAGCCGGATTTTCGCAATCCCGGTTCGCTCGGCGAGGGGTTCTTCGCCCGTTTTGGCATCGATGCGGCGGTTCTGGAATTCAACTGCAACGACATCGCCAGGCTCAAGCAACCCGCGCTGGGCAAGCATTGGCTCACATTTGGCGCGGACCTGGCGGAGGCATTGCACGCCTATTTCGATGGGCGGTGATTTCGGCTGGTGCTCGATGACGCGGCCTTTCACCCTCTCCGTCCTCACCGTGATTGACCGGCTTCTTCACCGCTGACGGGCCACGCCCTGCACAATGCCGAGCGGACCGGTGCGGTGTGCGGGTCAGTCCGTGCATGCGGTGATTTGGAAGTCCCGCACGGTGGCCCAGCGTCCGGAATTGGCTTCACCCTGGTAGCACTGGACGCTGGCGTGCGGCGGCGGGAGTTTGCCGGAAGGCAGCGTGGCCGTGCCTGCGGTTTTCCATTCCTTGCCGCCCGGCTGACGATAGTGACCTGTTAGGGCGGTGCCCTTCACGGTGAAGCGCAGTTCCGCGGCGGGGTGGGGGAAGGGAATGATGGCGATGGTTTTGGTGGCGTCGTTTTCTTCGCGCCCCATGACGATGTTGAGCACGCCATTTTCGATTTCGAGCCCCAGCTTCACCATGGTGCTGCCGGAGTAAAACCAAACCAGATTGGCCTGCTCCCAGCGCTTTTTCGGCTGGTGCGCGACAGTGACCCGCACGTCGGCTCGCGCGGCAAGTTCCTCCGGCACGCGATGGAGCAGGATATTTTTGGCATCGTTCGCCGGTCCCCACATGTTTCCCGGTTCCACCAGGATCTGCAGGCCTTCGGGAGTGAGTTTCCAGGCGTCCTTGTGTTCCCGCACCCATGTCCAGCCAGGCTTCATGGAGGTGCGCAAGGGATCCTGAACGATGGGAGTTTCATGGCTGTCGGGAGAGGGCGAATCCGCTGGCTGAGCGGTCTGCGCTTTGCCTGCCGCCGGAGTCAGGCTGGCGTTCACACCACCCGCTGGAACCTGTGCGGAAGAAGGTGCCGCCAGGTTGAAACTGGCGCAAACGCACGCGGCACGAAACGCTGGGAAACGACTGCTCATGCGATGCAATACAGCGCAGGGCGGGAAAAATGCCAGAAGCATGTGCGCAGCCAGCACGGAATCGTTTCATCCGTGGTGACGCTCCGTGACGTGAGAATGAACGGTGCGGTCCCGTTCCGGACCATTCAGGACTGCGTTGATGCGTAGTCGCATGGAGGTCTTCCGCGCGGGTAGGCTGCGCCGCGTGCAGACACGTCGCCATTTTCTCTCCTCCACGCTTGCGGCCACTGCTGCGGCTCCGCTGCTCCATGCCGAGGATGGGGAGAACCCGGTCGTGGTGGAAAACCGCAAGCCCGGCACGCTTGACTGGATGCTCACGGAAACCCGCACCCATGCGGTGGAAGCTCTGCGGTGTCCCTGGATCGAGGGCTTTTGTTCCTGTCAGAGCGTGAGTGCCGGCGGGAAGGTGGAATTTTTCGTGAGTACGGATCCTGCTGCGGAGTTTCACGTGCAAATTTTCCGTCTCGGCTGGTACGGCGGAAAGGGCGGCAGGCACATGAAGACACTGGGACCATACCAGGGGAAGGCCCAGCCGGTCCCGGAGCACGGGGAAAAGCGGGTGCGCATTTGCCAGTGGGAGCCGTGTGCCGCCCTGGATGTTCCCGGCGACTGGCTCAGCGGCGTCTATCTGGCGAAACTCATCCTGACGGCAGGCGGCCCGCAGAGCTACATCATTTTCATCGTCCGCGACCACCGCCGCGCCGCGCTGCTCTTTCAATGCAGCGACCACACCTGGCAGGCTTACAACCGCTGGCCAGCCCATTCGGCGCTTTATGACGACGGGAAGCACGAATGGTACTGGGGCGGCGGCGTGCAGGTCAGCTTCCAGCGGCCCTACGGCAAATACTGCCAGATTTTCGATGCCCCGCTGAGCACCGGCAGCGGCGAATTCCTGCTGTGGGAATTCCCTTTCGCGTTCTGGCTGGAACAGCACGGATACGACATCACCTACCTTTCCAACCAGGACACCCACCGCGATCCCGTCGGCCTGCTGCGCGCAAAGGGGTTTCTCAGCATCGGCCATGATGAATACTGGACGCTGGAAATGTTTCGCCATGTGCAGGCTGCCGTCACAGAGGGAGTGAGCGTTGGCTTTTTTTCCGGCAATGCTGTCTGTGGGCGCGTGCAGTGGGATGCCGCACGCCGCGGGTTTGAACGCATCGGCGTCTTTGGGCCGCCCGGCGGCACGCAGGAATTCGACCGGATGAAAACCCTCGCCCACGAACATCCCTACGCCAATGAACTCATCGGCGCCCACAGCACCGGCCCAGTCACCGGCGGAGCGGACTGGATCTGTGCACTGCCGGATCACTGGATTTTTGAAGGGACCGGCATGAAGAAGGGCGACGGTATTCCGGGCCTCGTCGGCTGGGAGTGGCACGGCGATCCTGCGCCCATTCGAGGCCTGGAAATCGTAGCCACGGCACCGACGCAAAGCGCTCCCGGCCAGCCCAACGGCGGAAAATTCACCGCCACCGTGTACCCCGGTCCCAAGGGGAACATCGTTTTCAATGCCTCTACCATCTGGTGGGGGGATGCCCTCAGCGCACCTCCCGGCTACATCCGCCCCTCCGTCTATGCAAGTCCGCGGGGTCCCGACGCCCGTGCCCAGCGCATCACCCATAACATCCTGCGCAGAATGACCGGGCGGGCATGAGTTTGCCGCTCCCAGGCTGCAGGGCAGAATTCCAGACCAGGTCGCCCGCAATCCTATCTGGGAATTGTTTCTGGGGGCTCGGAAAAACTTCGGTCCGCAATGGCGTGGGTGCCTGATAAGTGTTGCTAACTGGCCGGAATACGGCACGATCAACCTGCCATGAAAAACGCTGCTCTCTTCATCGGGTTCCTGTTCTCGGGGCTTTCCCTCCCCGCCGCAGTCGTCAACACGACTGACAATTCCAGTCCCTCCGGTGATGGAAACACCTCCCTGCTCGAGGCCATCACCAATGTCGCGGACGGAGAAACCATCTCATTCAATATTCCGGGGTCCGGTCCCTTCTACATCGCCACGCCCGAAACCGGCTATCCGGTCATTTCCAAAAGCAGCGTCACCATCGACGGCTACACCCAGCCTGGAGCCAGTCCCAATACCGCGGGCATCCGCGAGCCCAACAATGCGCAGGTGCGCATCGTGCTCGACAGCCGCACCGCCACCGCTGGGGCGCGCCGCACCGTGCTCAACTATTCGGGATTCGGTGATTCGGAGAGTGCCGTGCTTGGATTTGTGGACGCTCCAGCCGCCACCGTCCGCGGTCTGGCGTTCGTTGGCGTTGCCGGCTCTGACAGCAGCGCAGACCCTTACGTTTACAATGTCGGTCTTGTCAGGAACTGCAGCGGCGCCAAAATCCAGGGCTGCTGGTTTGGGTTGGACCCCGGTGTTGCCAGTTGGGCTCCCGGTCCGGATGGCAAGGTGGCCGGAGTCCACGGAGCCCGTGCGGCGGTGGCCTCATTCCGCGGCGACGGATTCGACAGCAGCGGCCTCATCTTCGGCACCAACGGCGACGGCACGGGCGACCGCGGCGAGTTCAACCTCTGCATGGCCCAGCGTCTCGCCGTGCATTTGCAGACTCCCTCCGTGCGCCTTTCCGGCAATTGGATCAATGTCTTTCCCGACGGCAGCTTGCTCAACCTGGAGAAGCAGGCCCTGGCGCTGGAAGACGGCACCCTCGAAGCCATCGAAAACGGCAACCCGGCAAACATGCTCATCGGCACGGATGGCAACGGCGTGAGCGACGCCGACGAAGGCAACATCATTGGTCCGCTGCAGTATGATGTCGTGGTCGAGTGCTGGGGTTCCGGCAACGGCATCGTCTTCGCCGGCAATTCCGTCGGCACCGGACTCGATAATCTGCCCGCCTTCACGCTGCCCGGCATGAATCTGGTGGTTCTCCGCAAAAACTCCGATCTCCGCGTGGGCTGGAACCTCGGCGGTGCCGTTGAGACCAATCATGTTCACGGCCTGGGCGGCCCTTTCATCGGATGGCACGGCAGCAACAACACCGAGACAGCCGCTGTCGTCAGCCTCCGGGGAAATGATCTGATCGACAACTACGGCGGGATTCCCCACGACTCCTCCGCCACCATTTCGGATGCCCGGGCCTTCGGAGAAGCGCTAGCCGATCCCTCCAATCCCGCCGCAGTCGTGACCAGCACCGCCGTGCAGATTCAGGGAACGGTCCCCCTGCCGGCCGCCGGAGTTGCGGCTCCCGTGGTGGATGTCTATCTGGCCGACGCCTTCGGACTTTACCATTTTCCTCCGGCACCGCAGGGCCGTTCGTGGCTCGCCAGTTTCACCGAGAACGGCCCTGGCGACCTGGATCCGCTTCCAGGTGCCTTCACCTTCGACACCAGCGCCCTGGGCCTGACCGCTGCAGAACGGGAGCGCATCACCATCACCGCCACCTATTCCCTGACAAATAACCGCGCCAGCACCACGAATTTCTCGATGGTCGGCACCTTGACCGTGCCCCCGCCGCTGTCCGACTTCACGGCCATCCCGGCACCGGGCGGCCTGCAGCTTCAGTGGACCGGTGGCACGGCTCCATTCGGGGTCTTTACCGCCACCAATCCCGCCGGACCCTGGACGCTGTTGAGCACCACCTCAAACCAGAGCATCACCACCCCCCTGAACGGCCCGCGGCGATTCTACCGGACGCGCGATGGGTTACCCCCGCGCTGAGAGCCTGCTTGGCAGCCGTTCACCAACCCACATTCGCTGGCAGCGGTTGCCCGGCTTCCCACGGTGCCAGAGCCGGGCCGGTTGGTGGCGGTCAACGGCGTCCTGCCGCGGCTGATCGCACGGCCCAGCCTTGCGATGGCAGCGTGCCGGTGGGGTTGTCTGCAAAACGTGGTGCTCAAAGCGCCAGGCGGCTCCCGACGCCAACATTCTGCGGCTACCGAAAAAGTTTTAGACTTTTCTCGGAAATGCCTATAATCTCCGTGAAATTTCCCAAAACTGAGGAAATCCGAGCTTCTTCGATTTCCAAAATTTGTCCATTCGCACTGAGTGGATGGGTTTGATGGAGAACACCAACCTTAAAATCCAATGAACCGCCATAGCAAAATGCTTCTTACTGCCGGTGCGGCCGCCGCTGCGGGAATGATTTCCGGCTGCAAACTCCCGCCAAACGTCACCTGGCAGAATATTCACACGCACGGACTCATTCCAACCTTGATGGGGAAAGGCGAGCCGAACGTGGTGAAAACGCCTTCTCCGGTCAAAGTGGAAGCGGTTATGAGCCCGCGGATTCTGGGAGTGCCGGTGGGCGAACCGGTGCCCGGGAGATCGGGATATGTGTATTCCCCATTCACCCCATCCAAAAAAGTGGTGGACGTGCGGGATTTCAAAGCCGGGGAGGAAGTGCGCTGTCCATTGACGCTGAAACCGTTCATTGTGCCCGATTTCTCCAAAGCGACCGAGGAGGCTTCCGGCTTGGCTCAACAGGAAACACCCAAGCCGGGCCCGGAAATCGTGTCCACGGACCCGAATGCCGGTTTGTCGCCAACCAAGGAGGAAGTGGCTCCGGAAACGCCTCCGGAGGGAGCATCGGAAAAGACACCGTCGCAGGAACCGAAATCTGCCCCCGCACCGGACACCGGGACGCCCGGAAATGGTCCCGCCGTTGGTCGGCGCGTGCCGGGCAAGCCGGGCTTTGTTTACAGTCCATTCGCCAGCCAGTATCAACTGGTGGACGTGGTGGGCATTGCGCCTGGTGTGGAAGTGCGGTGCCCTTACACAGGGAAACTGTTCCGTGTCCCGGATCCCCTGCCTGAAGAAGCCGTGACCAAGCCCGTTCCGGCAACCACACCGAGTCCGGCACCAGCCCCTCAAGCCCCGCCGAAGAGCGAGGAGAAACAGGAACAACCCAAAGCAACTCCTCAACCTGCTCCGAAAGAGACGCCACCGGCTCCGGCAGGTGATAAACCTGCCAAAACCGGAACACTGCCAACCGCCGTCTGGGTTCAGCAGGACAAGGGACTGGTGCAAAGCCCGTTTGGTCAGTCTGGGCAACTGGTGGACGTGACCGGCAAGGCCCCCGGCAGCAAGGCGATCTGCCCGTTCACCGGCAAGCTGTTCCTGGTTCCAGCCCCATAGGCTGCCCGCAGCGGAATTCGCTCTCTTCATCTTCTGCAAGCGCACCCGGAAGGCATCCCGGGTGCGCTTTGCTTTTGGGGCGACTGGCAGCCGGCAACAAATTGCCCCCGCAAACGTGATTTCCTTTTGAATTTTAGACAAAGACTGCCAAGCATGTCGCCTTCAAGTCGCCGGACCGGATTGATCCTGCATTTTCCCGGACCCTGCCGGACGGCTTCTCCCTTCTCACACTCAATGTTATGATCGAAGTCAGAAACCTAACCAAGCATTTCGGCCCAAAAGTGGCGGTGGACAACATCTCGTTCCGTGTCGCCAAAGGCGAAGTTCTTGGATTCCTCGGCCCCAACGGCGCCGGCAAATCGACCACCATGCGCATGGTCACCGGTTACTACCCTCCCACCGCGGGGGAAATCGCCATCGGCGGCATTTCCATGCTGGAAAACCCCGTCGAGGCGAAACGAAAAATCGGCTATCTGCCTGAAAATGCCCCTCTCTACACGGATTTGAGCGTTCAGGGCTTTCTGTCCTACGCGGCGGAATTGCGCGGTCTCACTGGTTCCGCCAAAAAACAGGCGGTGGAACGCGCCATCGAAACCACCTTCCTGCAGCGCGTCGCCCGCCAGGCCCTGGACACCCTGTCCAAAGGCTACCGCCACCGCACCTGCTTGGCCCAGAGCCTCATTCACGACCCGGAAATCCTGATTCTTGACGAACCGACCGACGGTCTGGACCCCAACCAAAAGCACGAAGTGCGGCAGTTGCTCAAGCGACTCGGGCACGACAAGGCCATCGTGTTTTCCACTCACATTCTTGAGGAAGTGGAAGCTGCCTGTTCCCGCGCCATCATTATTGACCAGGGCCGTGTGGTGGCCGACGGCTCGCCCGATGAATTGAAATCCCGAGCCCGCCGGTCCGGCAGCGTGAAGGTGAAGATTTCCGGACTGGCTGGCAGCGGCATCCGTCAGGAACTCGAACGCCTTCCCGCCGCGGACGCCATTGAAGCGGAAGCGGATGCAGAAAGCGAAGCGGGCTTCACAGGCCTGATCTATCCCAAGGCCCGCACCAAATCCGAACTGGCAGGACAGGTTTTTGATCTGTGCAAATCGCGCAGTTGGAACCTCGGCGAACTTCACACCGACGAGGGACGTCTGGACGAAATGTTCCGGGAAATCACAGCCCAGGACAAGGCCTGACCACCATCCACCGCCCTAACCAAGCAATCTTTCTTCCCACCATGCGATCTCTGAAAACCATCCTTTCCGTCCTCAAACGGGAACTCTACGGCTACGTGACCAGCCCCATGGCCTATGTGCTCATGGCATTTTTTGTCATTCTGAACATGGCCTTCGGCTTCCTGGTTTCGAACTTTCTGAAAAAGGGCGACGCTTCGCTCACTGACTTTTTCATGTGGCATCCCTGGTTCTACATGCTCATCGGCCCGGCTCTGGGCATGCGCCTCTGGTCCGAGGAGCAGCGGCTCGGAACCATGGAACTGCTCATGACCATGCCCGTGGCCGTCTGGGAGGTCATCGTCGGAAAATTCCTCGCCGCCTGCACCGTGCTGCTGATGGCGCTGGGACTGACTTTTTCCATGGTTGTCACGGTGAACCTGCTGGGAGATCCCGACACCGGGGTCATTTTTAGCGGCTACCTCGGAAGCTTCCTGGTGGGCGCCACGGCGCTGGCCATCACCTGTGCCATTTCAGCGGTGACCCGCAACCAGGTTGCCTGTCTGCTGATTTCGTTTTTCATCATCCTGGGGCTGGTGCTGGCCGGTTTTCCTCCGTTCCAGGACTATCTGATGCGCGGAACCCTGCTGGGCATTCCGCTAAGTCCGCTGGCCAAGCCGCTGGCCTCCGCGAGTTTCTTCTATCACTCGAACCTCCTGGGACAGGGCCTGCTCACCATCCAGAGCCTGGTGTATTTTATCACGCTCATCGCCTACTGCCTGTTCCTCACCAGCGTCATCATTCGTTCCAAGCGTTCCTAATTCCCACTCCCTTTCCCCATGAATCAGGATTCCACACCCAGCAAACCGGCTCCATCCACACCTGCCAAAGGCAATTCGGCGCTCGTCTTCACCGCCGTCGGCGCCATCGTGCTCGGCATCATCGTGCTCGCGGTGAATTTCGCCGCTTCCTATTCCCGTGCGAAGGTGGACTTCACCGAGTCCAAGACCCATACGCTGTCTGCCGGCACCGTTGAGCTGCTGCAGGAACTGAAAAACGCCGATGCCCCGGTGACACTGAAGCTGTTCGTGTCGGAGGACGAGGACATCCCAAGTCCCAACTGGCTGGTGATGCTCCGCGAACTGCGCAGCCGCATCGATCTCTTCAAGAGCTACGCCGGGAAGAATTTGAAAGTTGAAATCCGCCGTCCCCGTCCTGATACGGATGATGAGGATGCCGCCCAGCAGGCCGGCATCCAGCCCCAGAACATCCAGGGCGAAGAGGTGTATTTCGGCATCGCCGCCACCTGTCTGGACAAGACTTCCACCATCCAGTTCCTGCCCACCATCGACTCCCCCCTCGTCGAATATCGGCTGATCCGTTCCATCTACCGCGTCATGCCGGTGCAGAAAAAGGTTGTCGGACTCATGACCCCGCTGGAACTGGACGGCGGCATGAGCTTCATGGGCGGAAGCCCTCCCTCCTATTTTTACAAGGAGTTGTCCGAGGACTACGATGTGGTGAAGCTGGAGGTGAATTCCGCGGAAATCAAAACCAACGAATACACCGAATACGCGTTGAACTACGGTGACGGCACCTACAGCCGCCAGGAGTTCAAAAACGGCAGTCCCGGCACCAAAGGCACTGGAACATTTTCCATCGCCAACACCGAAGCCAAACCCGATGCCAAGGGAGTCAACGGTGGAAAGGCGCCTGACAAGCTCGACGCCGTCTCCTACATCCTGACCGAAGGCGGCAAGGCCAATGTTCTCCAATTCACCGCCGCCTCAACCGGCACCCAGCAGACTGACGGCAAACGGGAAAATTTCGCGTTCGATTTCAAAAAATCCGAGGAGACCAAGGCCAGCGTGACCGTACGCAAGGGGATTGACGTGCTCGTGGTGGTCCATCCGGCGGGCATTTCGGATGAAGCCCAGTGGGCGATCGACCAGTTCATCCTCAAGGGAGGAAAAGTCGTGGCCCTCGTTGACCCCTACAACCTCGCCGCCGCTGACAGCGGGAGGCGGCAAAATCCCATGATGCCCCAGCAGGGCGGCGGCATTGAGCAGTCATCAAACCTGTCCAAGCTCCTCACCGCCTGGGGGTATGGCTATGATGCTTCCAATGTCCTCGCTGATGTGAACTTCGCAAATCCGCGCTACGGCAACAATCCGGCGATCATCACCCCGCCGACCAGTTCCATCAACAAAAAGGACCCCGTCACCAAGGACCTGAACGATTTCCTCTTTGCCTTCGCCGGCGGCTTCACCGGCCAGGCTGGATTTGGCCTCAATCAGGAAGTGCTCGTGGAATCGTCCAAGGACACCCAGATGGTCAATCCTTCGGAAATCAATGAACGCGGCATCGCCCGCATGAAGGCGAACTTCTCCTCATCCGAGCAGAAACGGATGCTGGCGATCAAGGTGTCAGGAAAATTCCCGACCGCTTTCCCGGCTGGAAAACCGGATGCCCCTCCGCCCGCTCCGCCTCCGCAGCACGGCGGCGGTGGATTGCCATTCAATCTGGGAGGTCCGCAGGGCGACCCCGGAGACGCGGGGCAGGCTGCTCCCGCTGCCACCCCAGCGGTCCCATCTCCGGCTCCGGCCCCCGCGGCAACTCCAGCGGCGCCGACTTCACAGCCTCCGGCTGCGCCAGCCACCGCACCGGCTCCCACCGCCACTCCCGCCGTTCCCCCGGCGGCAGCACCTGCCCCCAAGCCGGAGGATGCCAAGCCCGCTGCGGAAACGCCAAAACCCATTGAGTCGGCGACGCCGCCCGTCTCCGTTCCCCCCACAGCCACCAGCCCGGCCGTGCCAGCGCCGGCCACGCCAACGCCTCCTGTTCCGACTCCGGCAGAGACAAAGCCCAAAGTGCCTTCGCTGACACAAGCACAGGCCGATGGCGTGGTCTATCTCATCGCCGACGCAGACCTCATCGACGATCGCGTCAGCCTGGATGGCGGCGGCCAGCGGCAGTTGGGGGAGCCCTCCAATTCGAATCTGCCATTCCTGTTCAACATCATTGATGAACTGGCAGGCAACTCCGCGCTCATCCAGGCGCGCAGCCGGACTTCCGCAGCCCGGCCATTTTCGAAACTCAATGAAATCCTTGAGGAAACCAACAAGGGCCTGCGTGAGGAACAGAAAAAACTCGACCAGCAAGTCCAGCAGTGGAAGGACGAAATCAGTTCCGCCAACAAGCAGAATCCCAACAGCCCATTCATCATGGTGAACCAGAAGCAGCTCGCAGAACTCAACCAGAAGATTGAGGATGCCGAGACCAAGAAGCGCGAGCTTCGCAAGGAATTCCGCAAGAACATCGACAACAAATTCGCGAGCTATCAGGGCTGGAACATGTTTGGAGTGCCGCTGCTGATCGTCCTTGTCGGTCTCGGCGTGGTCCTGACAACCAAATTCCGCACAGCAGCCCGTTAACCTCCCCAACTTGTTGCTCATACGCATGAAACCTAAGCATCTGATCATTCTGCTCGCGGCACTCGCCGCTTCCCTGGCACTGGTTTACTTCGCCCGGCAAGGCGGGGGCGATGACCTGGACGAAGCCGTCGGCAAAAAGCTGATTCCGGATCTGAAAACCGAAGAGGTGGCCGTCATCGTCCTGAATTCCGGCAAGGAAGAGGTGACGCTGGAAATCAAGGATGGAAAATGGACGGTCAAGGGCCGGGAAGGATTTCCGTCGAACATGGAGAACATCGACAAACTGCTGCGCCGCGCCTGGAGCATGGAGGCCAGCGATGTCAAAACCGAAGTGGCAGAGAAATATCTCGGTCGGTTCAAACTGATGGCTCCTGGCACCGGCGGCAAGGACGACGAGACCGGCGTGCTGGTTTCGCTCCGCAAGGCCGATGGCGCGGAACTGGCGTCCTTTTTGGTTGGGAAAAACCCCTCCGCTCCATCGGGGACTTTTTCCAACTCACAGGCCCAGTATGTTCGGCTGACCAACGCCAAGGACAAAGTCTTCACCATCAAAGAAGCCTTTGATTACTTCATCAATGACATCACCAACAAGGCTTGGCTGGACAAGGCCGCCGACAAATTCTTCAAGGCGGAAAAAATCAAATCGGTCACAGTGACCACGAACAAGCCGGAGGACAACTGGAAGCTGTTTCGGGAAAAGGAAGGAACGGAAACCGCTGACATCAAGCTGGCCGACGTCAAACCCGGTGAAGAATTCGACACCGCCAAGGCGTCCAACAGCGCCTCGGCGTTTGGTTCTCCCAGTTTCAACGATGTCGCCACCGCGGAGCAGAAAGCACAGACGGGACTCGACCAGCCTCTGCGCACGGCAGTGATCGAAACATTTGATGGATTTACCTACACCATCAAAATCGGCAAACAGGTGGAACAGAAGGACAAGGACCCGAATGCCGGAGCCAGCGAGGAATATTTCGTGAGCGTGGATGTGGTGGGCAGTTTCGTGGAAAAAATGCCCGAGGAACCCGCAAAACCGGATGATAAGCGCACCGAGGAAGAAAAGAAAAAGGCCAAAGAGGAAGCCGAGAAGAAGTTCGCGGAAGAACTCGGCAAGAAGAAGGAAAAGCTGGCCCGGGAAAAGGCACTGTCTTCGCGGGTGTTCATCATGCCGAAATTTGTGGTGGAACCGCTCCTCAAAAACCGGGCGGAATTCATGAAAGACAAACCGGCGACGCCTCCGGCGGGCGATGCCACTACTCCGGGCACCCCAACGCCTGCCCCTGGAACTCCCCCGGGCACCGTCCCCCCGGTTTCGCCTGCAACAACCCCCAAAAAGCAGCCAATCACGGCAACCACTCCGCCGATCGAAGTCACCATTCCTCCGAAGGACGGAAAGGACAAGGATGGGCAGCCCAAGATCGAGGTGAAACCGGTGCCGCCCCCCGCAGAGAAACCGGCGAATCCGGTGCCGCCCAAGCCGCCGGAAGCACCGAAGCCAACCGAACCTACAAAACCGGCTGCAGAGAAATCAGCCGAACCGGCAAAGCCTGCCGAAGTCAAGCCTGCGGAGCCGGTTCCGCCCAAACCTGCTGAAGTTCAAAAACCGACGGAAGCACCCAAGCCTGCGGCGGAAAAGCCCGCCGAGCCAAAGCCCGCCGAACCTGCGGCCAAGTAGGTTCACATCAGGGCTGTTCATGCCGCCCGCATCGTCCCAAAAATGGGGGATGCGGGCGCTTTGTTCTCCGCGCTGAACCATTCGCCGCAATTTCTGAAACTGTCCTGAAAAACCCCTCCTGCGGCACCGCTTTCCATGGCAACGGGAGGCACATTTCTCCATTTGCCTGCGAATGACTCCGTGATTAGTTGATTGCTCCCCAAATTTCCCCGAAAACCGACAAAAAGATTTCCTGACATGATCCAGTGGATGCTGAGAAAAATCGTAGGCTCGAAAAACCAGCGTGAGTTGCGCCGTATCTGGCCCATCGTCAAGCAAATCAACGAGATCGAGTCGAAATTGCAGGGAGAGCCCGAGGGTGCCCTGCAGGAACGAACGAGCAAATGGAAGCAGGAACTGGCCGCCCTGTCGCCTGAGGAGCAGCGGGATTACCTCGGCAAAATTTTGCCCGAAGCCTTTGCCGTGGTGAAAAACGGCGCGCGGCGACTCTGCGGCCAGGCGCTGACCGTGTGCGAACAGCCGATGACGTGGGAAATGGTGCACTTTGACGTGCAGCTGATTGGTGGATATGCGCTGCATTCCGGACGCATCGCCGAAATGGCGACGGGTGAGGGCAAGACGCTGGTCGCCACGCTGCCGCTCTACCTTAACGGCCTGACCGGGCGCGGGGTGCATCTGATCACGGTCAACGACTATCTGGCGCGCCGCGATGCCGAGTGGATGGGCTTCCTGTTGAAATACCTGGGCCTGACCGTCGGGTGCATCCAGAATGACATGCGCTCGGAGGAACGGCGCGAGCAGTATGCCTGCGACGTCACTTATGGCACTAACAGTGAATTCGGCTTCGATTACCTGCGCGACAATGGCATGGCCATGAGCCGGGAGGAACAGGTGCAGCGCGGCCACTATTTCTCGATCGTTGACGAAGTGGACTCGGTGCTGATCGACGAAGCCCGCACGCCGCTCATCATCTCCGGCCCGGTCATGGTGGACTCCCACCAGTATGACCTCTTCAAGCCGCTGGTTGAACAACTGGTGAAGCGCCAGACCCTGCTGATGAACGAACTGGCAGCCCAGGCCAAGGAACTGGGCGAAAAGGCCAGGGCGGAGGCCGACAAGGGCGACTGGAGCGAAGTGGGGACAAAACTTTACAAAATCAAGATGGGGATGCCGCGGCACAAGCAGCTGCTTCGGATGATGGAGGAGCCGGAATACCGCCGTGCCATGGAGAAGGCCGAACTGCTGTGCTATGCCGATCCGCAGAAGAAGCAACTTTTCGCCCTCAAGGAGGAGATTTTCTACCACATGGATGAAAAGAACCACGAGGCCGACCTCAGTGAAATGGGTCGCGAATTCCTCAACCCTGATGATCCTGACGCCTTTGTGCTGCCCGATCTGGGAACGCTTTTTGCGGACATCGATAATGCCGATGCACCTGCTGAGGAGAAAATGAAGCGCAAGGAGGAGGTCCAGCAGAAAATGGACTTCCAGGCGCAGAAATTGCATAACATTTCCCAGCTTCTCCGCGCCTTCACCCTGTATGAACGGGATGTGCATTATGTTGTGGAGGAAAACAAGGTCATGATCGTGGACGAGCACACCGGACGGAAAATGCCGGGCCGCCGCTGGAGCGACGGCCTGCACCAGGCTGTGGAGGCCAAGGAGGGCGTCACCATTGACAAGGAAACCCAGACGCTGGCGACCATCACCATTCAGAACTACTTCCGGCTTTATGAAAAGCTCGGCGGCATGACCGGCACTGCGGAAACCGAAGCCGCGGAATTCCATGACATCTACAAGCTGGACGTGCTCATCATTCCAACCAACCGGCCGGTATCCCGCGAGGACTTCAATGACAAAATTTACAAGACGCGGCGCGAGAAATACAATGCGGTGATTCAGATGCTCAAGGAGCGCCACGCCAAAAAACAGCCGATCCTGGTGGGAACGGCCAGCGTGGGAGCGTCTGAAACGCTCAGCCGCATGATGCAGCGCGAGCGCATTCCGCATTCTGTGCTGAATGCCAAATACCACCGCCAGGAAGCCGAAATCGTCGCCCGGGCGGGACAGCCTGGAGCGGTGACCGTCTCTACAAACATGGCGGGACGCGGCACGGACATCAAGCTGGGCGCGGGGGTGAAGGAGAACGGAGGGTTGCTCGTCGTCGGCACGGAACGCCACGAAAGCCGCCGCATTGACCGCCAGTTGCGTGGACGCTGTGCGCGTCAGGGTGATCCTGGCGAAACCATTTTTTTCCTCAGCTTTGAAGATGACTTGATGCGCAATTTCGGAGCGGCGGAGCGCATGACCAGGCTGATGGAACGCATGGGGTTGAAAGACGGCGAGGAACTGGAGCATCCCTGGTTGAACCGCTCCATCGAGGGCGCCCAAAAGCGGGTCGAGCAGCGCAACTATACCTATCGGAAGCGGACGTTGGAGTTCGACGATGTGATGAACAAGCAGCGCATGGTGATCTATGATTTCAGAAATGAAGTCCTGACCACCGACAATCCGCAGGCACTGATCATGGAAACGATCGACGAGGCCATCCCCGAGCGGATCAAGGGCTATGTCGAGGTTGAGGAAGGCGAGCCGGACATTGAATCCCTGCTTGGCTGGGTGAACATGACATTCCCCGTCCTCATCACCCGGGAACAATTGCCGGAAGACATCAAAAACACCGCTGCGATTGCCGAATGCATCGCCGGCAAGGTGAAGGCCACCTACAAAATGAAGGCACAGGCGGAAGCCGGTGAAGGACTCAAGGAACAGGAGCGCTACATCCTCCTGAGCGCCATCGACCGCCTTTGGCAGGAACACCTCTACGGCATGGACGCCCTGCGCGACGGCATTCAGTTGCGTTCATTTGCCCAAAAGGATCCGCTGATTGAATACAAGGTGGAAGCCTACGAGATGTTCAGCCAGTTGATGAACAACATCCGGGGGGAAATTCTGCACAATTTGTTCCGGGTCACCACCAACCTGCGGCAATACGAAATGCTGCTGCAGCAGCTCATGGGCGGCGGGTCAGCCGCACCCCGTGCGCCCGAACCAACGCAGCCACGCCTCACGGTTCAGGGGGGGGACACCTTCACCGTAGGAAGCGGTGCGATGCCGGTTGCGCCGCGTCGCGAAGCCCCTGGCCCGCAGGCACCCTCGGACGACGATGCTGACGCCCGGCCCCGGCTGCGCATGCCAACCATTGAAAAAGCCCAGCCACCCAAGGCCGGGCGCAATGATCCGTGCCCCTGCGGAAGTGGAAAGAAGTTCAAAGTCTGCTGCGGGCGACTCGGCTGAACGCTTCGCCTGCCAAGCCCCAATCCAGCGCGGCGATTCCTCCCGGCATCAGGCTGTCCGTGAATGCCCGACGCGGCGGCGCAGTTCGTCCCTGAGTTTGTCCAATCCGCTGCCTTGCTCCGCTGAAATCGGAATCACTTTGACGCGGGGAAACCGGCTTTTGAATTCCAGCATCCTCGCCTGGGCTTCGGGAAGATCCATTTTGTTAGCCACGACAATCCATGGGCGTTTGGCCAGCAGGTCATCGTAGAGTTTGATTTCCTTTCGCAGGGTTGCCAGGTCCTCGGAAGGATCGCGGCCTTCGCTGCCCGCCATGTCCAGAAC
>JAGNEJ010000121.1 GCA_018003315.1 Verrucomicrobiales bacterium | reverse complement strand
CCACGGTGCCTTGACCCCAATGGACTGACTGTAAAAATCTTCGATCGTTAATGCGTTCATGCCTCACGACTTACCGGACGCCTTGAATTTGGCCAGAAAATACTCCCCACCAATTCCCGAAGAACCATGGAAGGGAACAACCGGCACAGGCTCACATTGAAAACACGCGCGAAGTAGAACAACTCATTGTCGCTCACTTTAATTAAACGCGATTCAACTTTGGCAAGGGAACTGCGCGAGATGTCAAGACCGGCAACCTGAAGTTTTTCGCTCAGCGTCCGCTGAGTCCATCCCTTTTCCTCTCGCAACTTTCTCACTTGGGGGCCAATGAGATTGCACATTTTCATGGTGGTCTCTTTGCTATACATGGAATGGGTTGGGTTAAAGTCGGGAAGGAATATCTAAGATCGCCAGTGCATTGATATGGTCTCAGCAAACTGATCGCGGAGAGATGGGAGGCTCGCTGCTCACGTTCGCAATAGTCGGAGAGCGTTGGCGATGACGATCAAAGTGGCTCCGGTGTCGGCAAGAATCGCAAGCCACAGGCTGGTGTATCCAGTAAAGGCCAGAACAAGGAAAACTGCTTTTACAGCTATGGCGAATGCCACGTTAGCTTTAATGATGCGGACTGTCCTGCGGCTGGCGGCGATGGCGTCGGCAAGCCTACGCAAGTCATCGTTCATGAGCGCTATGTCAGCGGTTTCGATGGCCGTGTCACTGCCGACGGCTCCCATCGCAATGCCGACGCTGGCAACGGCCATTGCTGGCGCGTCGTTCACTCCGTCGCCCACCATTCCGACATGGGTGTGGCTTTTCACCAACTCTTGAATGGCCGTGACCTTTTCTTCGGGCATCAAATCGCCACGAGCCTCGTCAATCCCAGCCTGTCTGGCGATGACGTTGGCGGTTCGTTGATTGTCACCGCTGAGCATCACCACCTTATCCAGCCCGGCAGAATGCAGTCTTTGCAGAGCTTCAGGGATTTCAGGGCGCATCATGTCACCAAGTGCAAAAATGCCCAGCACTGTGCCTGCGCAGCCATCATGTGGGGCATGTCCCAAGATCGCGAGCGATTGGCCACGTTCTTCGATTTCGGCCAGACGAGCTTCCACTTCAGGAGAACAAACTCCCAAATCGTGGGCCATCTTGTGATTTCCTATGAAGTGAGGGTGGCCGTCGATCAAGGCTCTCGCGCCGCGACCAGTAATGGATTCATAGCTATCTGCGGGCAGAAATGAGACTTCATTTGCGGTTGCGAACGCTGTGACGGCTTCTGCCAGAGGATGGGCGGAATGGGTGTTTATGGCGGCTGCTTTGCGCAGAATCTCTTCCTTGCCATGCCCGTCCCAAGGAATGACTTCGACAACCTGGGGACGGCCTTGAGTGATTGTGCCGGTTTTGTCCAATGCGAGCGCGCGCAGATTGCCGACTGCTTCCAAAAATGCTCCTCCCTTAATCAACACGCCACGCTTGGCCAAACTGGTAAGCCCGCAGACAATGGAAATTGGTGTGGCGATGACGAGTGCGCACGGACAGGCAATCACCAACAGCACCAATGCACGATAACCCCATTCCGCCCAAGGCCCCAGACTCAGCAAAGGCGGCAAAACAGCGACCAAAATTGCCAAGAAGAAAACGGACGGAGTGTAAATGCGGGCAAAACGGTCAACAAAGCGTTGTGTGGGTGCTTTTTGCTGTTCGGCCTGCTGCACCAGTTTGGTTATGTGCGCTAAGGTGGATTCATCTGCCGCTTTGGTAACATGAACTTCAAGCGAACCTTCGCCATTGATGGTTCCAGCGAAAACCTGATCGCCGGGTTTCTTATCCACAGGCACGGATTCACCCGTGATCGGAGCCTGATCGACGGCGGAGCGACCTGCCGAAACCTCTCCATCAAGAGGAACACGCTGGCCGCTCCGCACAACAATCGTTTCTCCCGGCTGCACTTGCATGGCAGGCACTTCTTCCGGCTCCCTTCCGTCGCGCTTGAGCAAGGCCGTTTGGGGCGTTAAGGCCAGCAGGGACTCAATGGCCCTTCGGGCACGCCCCACACTCCAAGACTCAAGCAATTCCGCAAGGGAGAACAAAAAGACGACAGCCGCACCTTCCGCACCCTCACCAACCAGCCATGCCCCGAGAACGGCCACGGTCATCAAGACATTCATGTCCAGCCTGAGCCTGCGTAGTGACGAGAACGCATGAGGAAAGATCAAAATTCCGCCTGCTATCGTCGCCATTCCAAAAAGCACCGTGGCAATCCATGAATGAGTTGGAAGAAACCATTTTGCGAGAAAACCAGCAGACAGTGCGAGGCCGGAAATCAGCACAAGGCGGCTTTGCGATGCCGACAAGCCGGTATCGTGACCGTGGTCGTCATCAATGGCCGCTTTCTTGCCGGAACCGCAGTTGCCACAGCAAGATTGCTTCGATCCACCCTCTGCAAAGTCTGCTTTCATGATTATTATATGCTACTGAACCAGTCCGCCGAATCTCCAAGGTATGTCATTCGTCGCAAATACAGGCATACTCTGGATTGCCGCAGGGTTTGCAAAGACTCAGATCGAGGGGAATGCGGAAGTTCTTGGATTTGGCTTCAGCGTCGGTCTTCACTTGAACGACGACGAGGTAATGCTCACCTTCGGGAAGCGGCGTTTTGGAAACAAGAAGATCGCCTTTCTTCTCGAACTCCAATTTCACTTTGCCAGTTGGGGCTTCAGCGGTGGCGGTGATGATTTGAGCTGCAACCGGCTGGGCTTTGAGCGCAGGGTCATAGAACGCGATGCTGACAGTCCGGTCTTTCTCGACAAAGAACTCGGCATTCTGTCCGGTCAATTCGAGGATTCGGCCTTTACGCGGCCCTGCTTTGACTTTGGTCTCCGCGAGGGCGGGGCCGACGGCGAGGGCAAGAAGCATAACGATATTGAGCAGTGTTTTCATGATGTTTGGTCTATGGGATCTGGAGTTATGGGTTTGGTTTTTCTCTCAATCCAGTCGTAGAGCACAGGCACAACGAGCAGGGTGAGAAAAGTGGAGGTCACGATGCCGCCGATGACGACGGTCGCGAGAGGGCGCTGGACCTCTGCGCCTGCGCCAGTCGCGATGGCCATCGGCACAAAACCAAGCGAGGCGACAAGCGCCGTCATGAGCTTGGGGCGGAGTCTCGTCAGGGTTCCTTCAACCACAGCATCACGAAGGTCTTTGCCTTCTTTGCGGAGTTGATTGATAAAGCTGATGAGCATGATGCCATTGAGCACAGCGATACCGCTCAAAGCGATGAACCCCACCGCTGCGGAAATGGTAAAGGGCATGCCTCTGAACCAGAGCGCAAAGATGCCGCCCGTGACGGCGAGCGGGACACATAAGAAAATCAATGCAGCCTGACGCAACGATCCGAAGCTCAAAAAGATGAGCACAAAGATGAGCGCCAATGCCAGCGGCACGACGATGGTGAGGCGTTGTTTGGCTTCGACCAGATTCTTGAACTGCCCTCCGAACTCGAAGTAGTAGCCGTCAGGAAATTGCACCTGCTCATGGATGGCCTTGGTGGCTTCTTCCACAAATCCAGCGGTGTCACGACCACGGACGTTGATGAGCACACTCGCCCGGCGTTGGGTGTCTTCGCGCACGATCTGAACCGGTTGTTCGACGAGTTTCACTTTGGCCACTTGGCCCAATGCCAGCAAGCCGCCATCTTCGGTTCTCAGCGGCAAGCGCTCCATCGCGGCGAGGTCGGCACGACGTTCTTCGGCGAGCCGCACGACGATGGGTGTGCGGCGGTTGCCCTCGATGAGAGCGCCCACTTCGGCTCCGGCGAGTGCGGTTTCCACCAAACGGTTGAGGTCATCCGCATGGACGTTGAATTTACGCAGAGCATCACGGTCGGGCTGAATCTCGATCATGGGATTTTTGCCGATGCTGTCATACTCGGTTTCGCCTCCACCTTGGAGCGTGGAAAGCACCGTGCGCACTTCTCCGCTGAGACGCTCAAGCTCTTCATAGCTGTCGCCAAAAACTTTGCATACGAGATCGGCACGCGCTCCCGCCATGATTTCGTTGAAGCGCATCTGAATGGGCTGGGAGACAAGCACGCTCTGGCCGGGCACTTGTTCCAGCAAAGACTTTCTCATCATCGCGCCCAGCGCCTCTTTGGAAATGGTCTTGCCGTTCACTTTGCGCCAGCTATCGCGCGGTTGGAGCATAACGTAGGTGTCTGCCACGTTGGGGTTCATGGGGTCGGTGGCCACTTCTGCCGTGCCGATCCGGGAAAATACCTCTTTCACCTCTGGAAACTCCCGCCTGATGAGCGCTTCGCTCTGCTCCTGCAAAGACAGCGATGACGAAAGGCTGGCGCTGCCGCTGCGGATAAGCTGAAAGGTGAAATCGCCTTCATCGAGTTGGGGAATAAACTCCGCGCCCATGCGCGAGAAGACCCACATGGAAGTGCCAAACAGGGCGAGCATCGGCAGCACCACCAACCAGCGGAAACGCAATCCAAACTGGAGCAATGGGGTGTAAATGCGCTTGGTGAGTGTGACCAGCCAGTTGTCTTTCTCTCGAATGTCGCCGCTGAGAAAATAGGAGCACAAAACGGGCATCAGGGTCAATGCGAGCACCAGCGAGCCACCAAGGGCAAACATGACAACAAGCGCCATCGGCTTGAACATTTTCCCTTCGATGCCCTGCAAGGCAAGGATGGGCACATAGACCACGGTGATGATGAGCACGCCAAAGAACATGGGGTTCGCCACCTCCTTGGCTGAACGGAGCACTTCGCGGGCGCGTTCCACGGGAGTCAACCGCCTGCCAAGCGCGTGCTGTTTCTCGCCCAAATGACGCACGATGTTTTCCACCATCACCACAGCGCCATCAATGATGAGGCCGAAGTCAATGGCTCCGAGACTCATCAAGTTGCCGCTTAGTTTCCATTGCACCATGCCTGTCATGGCAAAGAGCATGGAAAGCGGAATCACCATCGCGACGATCAGCGCCGCACGCCAGTTTCCGAGAAGTGCAAACAAGACGACGACGACAAGCAGAGCGCCTTCGGCAAGGTTTTTCTCCACGGTGTGAATCGTTCGATTCACCAATTCACTGCGATCATAGAGCGGGCGGATCACCACGCCTACGGGCAGTTTTTCCTGAATCTCATCGAGCTTGCTGCGCACAGATTTCGCCACCAGTCGGGAATTTTCCCCCACAAGCATGATGGTGGCACCCACCAGAGCCTCTTTGCCATCATCGGTGCTGGCTCCAGTGCGAAAGTCGCTGCCAATGCCCACCGTGGCCACTTCGCTCAACAAAATGGGGCGCACGGCTCCGGCGAATTTCAAAGGCAAGCTCGCGATTTCTTCCGTGTTGGTGACGCGGGTGGTGGCGCGGACAATGAGTTGTTCGCCTCCTATCTCGACATATCCGCCGCCTGAGTTCAGCGTGTTCTGTTCGACGATTTCGGCAAGCAAGTCCAGTGATAGACCGGCCTCCGCCAGTCTCTGCGGGTCGGGCTGGATGACGATCTGTTTGTCATAGCCGCCGCTGGTGTTCACTTCCGCAACCCCCGGCGTGCTGCGCAGCAGCGGCTTCACCTGATACTCCTGAATCAGACGAAGCTCCATGAGCTGCGCTTCACGAGTCGCTGGCTTGTGCGGAGCATCCTCTTTGTAATCGAGACTGTAGTAAAAGATTTCGCCAAGGCCGGTCGCCACGGGCGCGAGCTTGGGCGAAAGATTCGGTGGCAGTTCATCCAGCACCCCTTGCAGCCGCTCTGTGACAAGCTGCCGGGTGCGATAAATGTCAACACCATCACGAAACGTCATGGTGACTTGCGACAGCCCGAACTTCGACAATGAGCGCAATTCGATCATGTCCGGCAGCCCGGCCATTTCGCTTTCAATCGGGAAAGTGACGAGCTTTTCGACTTCCTCCGGGGCGAGGGCGGGCACAGCGGTATTGATCTGCACCTGGGGATTGGTGATGTCCGGCACCGCATCAATGGGCAGATGCAGTGCCGCCCATGATCCAACGCCCACCAGCACCAGAGTTGCCAGCAGCACGGCGGCACGCTGCCGCATCACAAGTTCGAGCAAAGAAGACAGCATGGATCAGCTTCCGCAGGTGCAAGGTTTGCCGCCGCGCAGAACTTGAAGCTCTGCAAGCCATAGAGACATCACAGGGGTGGTGACGATTTCATCTCCTGAGTAGAGGCCATCGGTGATTTCAACATGACCGTCGCTGACCGCGCCCGTTTTTACCGGAGTGCGCATGAAGAACTCACCATTCTTTGTATAGACAAAGTTCCCTTCCGCCGTGGTGAGCAATGCCGCGCGTGGCACGGCAGTCACCGCGTCGCCAGCCGGGAAACGAAAAGTCGCCTGCAAGCGTGAGCCTGCCGCCAAAGGAGTTTCTCCATTTACAGACAAGGCAAAATCACCCAAGGCCGCGTATGGGGATTTTTCAATGCGCGTCACGATGCCTTTCATCACTGCCGCGTCCGGCGAGTCTTCACGCATTTCGATTTCCATGCCGGGTTGCACACGGGCAGCCTGCTCGGCGGTGAGGCTTCCAGTTGCCTCATCGCCTTTTTGCATGACGTGGAGAGCCACGGCGAATGAGGGGGCGATTTCCTGGTCCGTCACCTCTGCTGTTTGCAGACCGATGGATTTCTTCATGGTGTCCGTCAGAGACAGCCCTTCGCCTTCCTTGAACTGCGCTCCGTTCTCTGGCGGGCGTTCGTTTTGGACGACACTGGCGGCGGATTCCGTGCAACTGCTGAGTGATGCGGCAGCGGCGACGGCGGATAGTAAAAGCAGAATGATTTTCATATTATTTTTTGGTTTCGGGTTTAACGAGTGAGTTGATCGAGCCGGTGAGTTGTTCCAGAGTCAGGGCGGATTCGAGCACCTGAGATTGTGTGGCATGGATGACCTCAGCCGCTTCGAGATACTTGTCTTGCAGTTCCACGTAAGTGCTGATCGGCACAGCGCCGAGACGATAGTGCCTGTCGGCAAGGTTGGCTGCTTCACGAAACTCGGTTAACGCATCGGTTTTCCAAGTGGCCAATCTTGCCTGCTGAACTGTGAAAAGAAGGCTGGCCTCCGTGACTTGCCGTTCGAGTTCGCGTTGAGCGGCACTCAGCATCGCCTGTGCTTGAATGCGACGGGATTCTGCGATGTTCACATTGGCTTTGCCGTTTTTCCACAATGGTAACGGCAAGGATAAGCCGATGCCCGCTACCGTCTCCTTCTCCCCTCCATTCTCGTGGGAAATGAACGGCCCCACGGTGAAGGTTGGATAGCGCTCATTTTTTGCCAACTCCACCTTGAAGCCCTGCTGTTCCAACTCTGCGCGGCGAATACGCATCTCGTAATTGTTTTGAGCCGCCTGTTCCAACAGGGCAGCCAGCGTCGGCGGTTTCTTAAATGTGAAGGAAGGGCGGCGAACTGTAAGGGGCGTATCTGCCCGGCGACCTATAAGCTGGTTGATTTCCAGAAGCGCCTTTTGCACGGCAATGGATGCTTCCCCGGCCTTTGCCTGAGCAACAACGGTTGCCGCCTCAATCGTCTTGGTTTCCAGCATGGGGGCAATTCCAGCCGGGTCTCGTTGCACCATCACGTCCTTTAGCGCGGTGTAACGATCAGCCACTTCGGTGGCGGCGTTCGCAATGTCTTGTTGTGCGGCAAGCGCATAGCCCAGCACCCGGATACGGGCGGCAAGGTGGGCACGAAAGCGTTCCACGCCCAACTCCGCCAAAGCGATGTCGCGGTTTGCAATCGCCTTGCGCAGAGCGAGCCTGCCGGGCCATTCGATGGGTTGGGCCAGACTCACGGAGTAGCTCATTCCCTCGGTTTCGGCATCGGAAGATGACAACCTCCTTCGGCCAACCTCAAGGCTGAGTTCGGGATTGTCCAAGCGCCCCGAAACGGAGTGCCCGGCCTTTGCCGCCGCTATTTCGGCTTCATAGAACGCAAGCTCTGGATTGGCGGAAAGTGTTGTGGTGACCAGTAGGTCAATGGAAATCGGAACAGGTTTTTCCTCGGCACGAACGAGACCTGAGATGGATAAACAGAAGAATAAGTGCGATAGAAAGCGTTTCATGGACATGGAGATTCACTGAGGACAGGTTGGCGGTCGCCAAACACGCGGACGCAAAGCGCGATTCCGCGTAACCGAGAGGCCCGTCAGTGCTCCAATCAGGCGCACAATCTATGCGCCCAGCACTACTGCGGCCTCAAGACAAGCCCAGTGAAGGCCCGCGCACCGGCTGCGCGGTGCTGGCCATCCATTCCCACAGCCGAACTGGCCGGGGTGAATCAGTGTTCAGAACAACTGATTGTTCAGATTCCGCCTCTGCCAATATCGCTTGGAGGGTGAGCAAGTGAAAATCATCTGTTACAAGCTGGAAAAGGAACGGAGCATCCAGAATCACCGGCTGCATGAGAAGCGCGCCACCCGTATGGATGAACTCGCAAACATCATCCGTGGACAAGGGGTTTTGAAAGGGCGCGTCCTTGGTTTCCTTGCCGCAGCAGTGGGTTACGGTCTGCTGATTGAGTTCTCCATACTGCTCCGCAAGGCATCGTCCATAACAGACGGCCCAAAGCAAAAGCACGATGGCGGCAACAGATCTCACTCGGCTGGAACGTTATGAGGACCGCCTGTGCTCGTCAAACGCAATTTCCCAAGTTTTGCGCCATCACTGGATGAATGGGCGCGATCCGGGTGCCTTGCGGCTGAGAATTTCGAGGCATTCTCCCCAAATTAGTTTCGGCTTGCCCGACAAGCTGAAAACGCGACCGCCCGGTGGTCTTCCGGGCGGTGGCGTGGGAGTGGAGGGCGGCGGGCAATCAGGTCTGCGGTGCCGGGAGCGGAGGGCGGGGCGAAGCCGGAAAGCCCGGAGCGCACGGGGCCGCAGTCCTGATGCGGTGGGCGGTCAGACTTTCACGCCGCCCTGCTGCTGCGTGCGGGATTTGAAAAACCCGATGTCGCGCAGCACTTTGCTGCCCATGCGCACAAGGGCGTTCTGCTGCTGGTCTTCCGGCAGGTCTTTGACCAGCGCCTGAAGGCTCTGTTTCAGTTCGGGATCGCCTTCGATCTTTTTCAGAACGCCCTGGTCGAGCTTCTGCTGGCGCTCCTGCTGGTTCACTTTCGTCAGGACCATCGCCCGCTCCATGCGTTCCCGTGGCATACTCTGAACGTATTCCCAATACTTCGGGTTCTGCTGGATGTAGGCGTCGATCTTGGCGTTGACTTCCGCATTGTCGCGGAACGTGGGGGTGGATTCCCCGGCATCGGGTGCGCTGTCGGCACCGTTGGATTTGGTTCTCTTTATCATGGTAGGTGGTTCCTTTCTGGAACGGTTTGGGGTGGTGGGTGGTGCGATGAAGTTGGTGGCGGAGAAGGTTCACCACGGGAGGTCGTCCTTTTCCGGGGCAGGTTTGAGAAGGTCCGGCAAACGGGAGCGCATTTCGTCTTCGAGCGTCTGTAGCCGCTGGCGGGTATCCTGCAGCTCCTTGCGCATGACGGCGTTCTGCTCGGCCAGCACGCGGTTCTGCTGCAAGGCCGCCGTCATTTCAGTGAGCTTGCCGGAAACAAGCTGACCGCCCTGAATGACCGCCTGCGTGGCTTGGCGCTGACGGTTCAATTCCACGGTCAGTTCGTTCCCTGAAGGCTTGGCATCTGCCGTTGTCGGGATGGGAATGGTCGGTGTGCCTGGCGGGCGGGTGAGGTTCCACTTGGGGGACGACTCTACACGATAGATGGTGTGCGACTCGTGCATGACTCCGCTCCGTCGGGGATCGGTGTATCGGCCCACGGGATAGGCTTTGATGACTTCGGGGTGACGGACGCTGGCGGTTTCTCCGCGCTTCAAGATGCGGCCCGACATTTCCGGGGTGACGGGGACGATGCGCTGGGTGGGCTTGCTGGCGCATGATGCCAGCAGCATGACAACGGGGATGACGAAAAATAACGGCTTCATGGCTTGGTGGTGGTAAGTGGGATGCGGGTGCCGCCAACGGAGGCATTGGAGGCGTCCATCGTTTCGGTGACGTAGAGGTAGAACTGTTTGCCTGCGGGAACGCGGACGTAGAACCCCTCGCGCTCGATGGTGTCCATGATCTGGCGGGCGTAGGTGTTGAGCACCTGCTGGATGCCGCCCAATCCGGCATTGCCGACGGTGGCCGTGGCCTGTGAGCCGAGCAGCGTGGTTTCGCGTTCGGTGAAGGCTCCGGCTGCCCCGCTGAGGAACGAGGCGACGAACAGTTTCACCTCCGCGTAGTCGTCGCTTTTGAGGAGCTGGCCGCGCAGTCCGGCGCTGCCATCGGTGATGGCCCAGCCTTCGCCGCTGGCTTCCTTCTCGCGGTCGAGAGCGAGACCGGAAAGCCGCATCTCTTTGCCATCCTGCCAGACCAGCGTCCATTGCCCTTGGCTGGCGATGCGTTCGCGCATCCGGTCCACGCGGGCGGTGCCGTGAACCTCCGTGCCGACGGGGACAATGAGACGGCCATCATGCCATACGTCCTCGGTGACGATGCCAATGATCGGCGTGTCGAGCGCGGAGGAATAGGCGGTTATGATGAGCTGGCAGGAGGTGAGGCCACCAATGGGCGCGTAGTCCTTGCTCAACTGG
>JAGNEJ010000061.1 GCA_018003315.1 Verrucomicrobiales bacterium | reverse complement strand
GGGCAGTACTGCTTCGCTTGAAGATTTTTGTCAGACGTTTGAACATGATGGAGGCGGGTTTCTTGGCTGATTGGGAACGGGCATTATTCGATGCGCAGGCGTTCGAAATAGGCTGTTTTGCGCTCGATTTCTTCGTCGCCCAGGACTCCGGCCCCTTGATAGGCAATGGCCACGTCCTTGACGCGACCAGAGCGCTCATCCTTCACGGTGGCGTGCACTCGCTGGTTTTCGTCATAGCTGTAGGTCACGGTGACTTCACAGCCGGCGGGCCGTCCGGGTGGAACTTCAAGCTGGATCTTGCCGATGACGTCCACGTATTTCGGATCGGTGTCCTCGCCCTGGGTGATTTCCACTTCAATGTTCGCCTCGTTGTCTTCGGAGGTGACATAGGTTTGGGAGGCGCTGCACGGAATGGCGGTGTTTTTTTGAATCACGATGGAGTTGCCGTATTTGAGGTCTCCGGTCGCGGCATCTTCCACAATGGCCAGGGTGCCATAGCTGTGATTGCACACCTCGTGGACCTGGGCGGCCTTTTGCGCAAAGAGTGCGGCTCCCAGAGCCACGCATTCATCGACGTTGCCGCAGGAGGTCGGCTCGAATCCGAAAAAGCCGTGCAGCATTTCCCGGATGCGCGGCATCCGGGTGCTCCCGCCGACGAGGGCCACGTGATCGATGTCTGCAGGTTTGAGTCCGACGGAGTCCAGCGCCTGCTCCACCAGCATGATGGTCCGGGTGAAAAGCCGGCCCACGGCATCTTCGAACACATCCCGGCTCAGCTCGATGCGGGTGATGCCGCCGCGTTCGTTGCCGATCGTGTCCGTGACCTGCTTCAGCTTGGAAAGCATTTTTTTCATGTCCTCGCCGCTTTGCAGGCAGCGGCGGCGCTGCCGTTCATTCTCGTAGAGATCCACGCCGTGTTCATCGCGGTAGGTTTCGGCGATCAGGTCCAGGATCCGGTCGTCAAAATTCGATCCGCCCAGTCGGCGGGCACCTTCGGAAGTGAGGCAGCGGATGGTCTCTCCGGAGACTTCCAGCACGGTGATGTCCAGCGTGCCGCCGCCAAGATCATAAATGAGCACCTTTCCCTGAAGCCCTTGGGAATGGGCGTAATACAGGGCGGCAGCCGTGGGTTCGTTGACGATGCGCTTCACCTTGAAGCCGGCAATACGACCGGCAGCGATGGTTGCCTTGCGGGCCAGCTCATTGAAATTGGCTGGAACGGTGATCACCACTTCCTCGATCGGGCCGATGATCTTTTCGCAGTCGCGCTTCAGTTTGGCCAGGATGAGCGCGGAAATTTCCGTGGGGGTCCAGCGTTTTCCATCCATGGTGACCACATGGTTCGGGTTGTCCATGTGGCGTTTGATGAGATGGATGGTGCGGTCTGGGTCCCCTCCATCTCTGGCAGCGGAGCCGACGAGCTTGATGTCCTCCGAGCGGTCGAAATAGACCACGGAGGGCGTCATTCTTTCGCCATCCGCGTTGGGTACGATCTCAGGGTTGCCGTCGGTGCGAATGTAAGCGAGTCCCGAGGTGGTCGTTCCAAGATCGATTCCAACGAATTTGGCGGGATGTTTCGGTTTCAAGGCAGGAAGAAGCAGGGTGAGGCTCGGAAAAGCGGGGTGAAAACCCTATAACGGTGCGCTGCGCAAACGCAAAGAGTGATTTGGAAATGACACGCCGCAACGGCCTGCGGGCCGACTGCAATGTCCCGGTGACACAGGGCCGCCACACGCAGCGCCAAGGCCTGGGCAAAGGTGCGTGATTTTCCAGTCAAAGTCTTGCTGCGTCGTCGAAATGCGCTGATTTTCACGGCATGCCCATTCTTCTTCTGCGCGTTGCGGCCACTGCCGGAGCTTTGTATTTCGGCGGCCTGTTCATCTACGCGGGCTTCGCCAAAATCTGGGATCAGGGGCCGCTGCAGTTTACCGATGACATCCGCAGCTTTCATCTCCTGGAGGATCCCTGGGTGGCCATTGTCGCCCTGTTTCTCCCCTGGGTGGAAATTCTCTGTGGCGGGGCGGTGGTCCTTGGTCCGCTGCGCAAGGGCGGCCTGGCCATTCTCACCGCCAGTCTGGTGGTTTTTCTCATCGGCATTGCCATTGCCTGGCACCGCGGGATCGATCTCAACTGCGGTTGCTTCGGGAAAACGGAAAGCCACTCGACCAATGCGGAGCTGTTTTGGCGCGACATCGGTCTGCTGGCGCTGGGCAGCGTGCTGCTGCTCTTGCCACGCAGGGTCTCTCCGTATGGAATCGGGGGCCGCACCTGAAGCAGGGATGCGGAGAAACCGCAAGATTCCCAGTTGCCGGGCGGGGAAGTGCGCTTATCCAATCATTCCTCCCGCCATGCTGCTCCGACACCTTCTCAAATCCAAACTGCACCGCGCCTTCATTACGGATGCCAATCCGGAATATGAGGGGAGCATTACCATTCCCCTCGATCTGATGGAAGCGGTCGATCTCTGGGAAGGGGAAAAAGTGCTGGTGGCATCCATTACGGATGGAGCGCGGCTGGAAACGTATGTGCTGACCGGTCCGGCTGGCAGCGGGCAGATCGTCATCAACGGAGGCGCCGCACACCGCATCAAGCGGGGCCACCGGGTTACGATCATTGCGTGGACGGAGAGCCGGGAGCCGGTGAAGGCGCGCCGCGTGCTGCTCAACGAGCGCAATGAAATTGTCCGGGATCAAAGTTGATGCCGGTTTGCAAGGAATGGCCGTTCAGCAGGTGCCTGCCACGCGTAAAATCCCAAATATGTCGTCCAGCAGTCCAGCCCCCTCCTGTTCTCGATTTGCGAAGCGCGCCGGATCCGAAATTCCCCGCCGTCGTCTCGCTGATCTCAGTCTGACCCTCGCTGAGGAGCCCTTCCGGCTCTTTTTTCCGCTGGGCATCCTGGCCAGCATCATCGGGGTGCTGCTCTGGCCCCTGTTTCTGATCCCGCCGACGCTGCCTCAAGCCTGGCAGGACGCGCTTCCGCTCAGTCTGCTCAAGGGCAGCAGCCTCAACCCCTACCTCTCGCATCCCCGGATCATGGTGGAGGGATTTCTGGGAGCATTTGTCATTGGCTTCCTGGGCACTGCCGGCCCGCGCATGGTTTCCGCACCCCGCTTCACCCGTGCGGAGGTTGTCCTGCTGGCCGGATTGCTCATCGCCATGGTTTCGCTGCACGCGGCAGGAAATATTCACGCTGGTGACATCTTCTTTCTCCTCCTGCTGGGAACGTTCACCCTCTGCCTGCTGACCCGCCTGGTGCTGCTCCGCAAGGACTCTCCCCCCATTCCCTTTGTGCTGGCGGCTGGCGGTTTGTTCTGCGCAATCAGCGGGGGCTGGCTCCTGCTTTCCAATCCGGTCCATGTCCTGGGACGGCTGCTGGTCTTTCAGGGGTTCATTCTGCTTCCCAGCATCGGCATTGGGAGCTTTCTTTTCCCGCGGCTTCTGGGCACGGAAAGCCAGCGCCGCCCGCTGCCGCCCCCCGTTGGCATTGCCCTCGCCGCCCTCTGCGCGGCGGCGCTTGTGGGCAGTTTTTTCTGGGAAGCCGGCGGAAACCTGCCGGGCGGCTATCTCCTGCGGGCCGGAGCCGCGGTGACCTATCTGTTTTTCACGGTGCCGTGGCGAAAAACGAGCAACGGCCCCACGGGAACGCTGTCGAAATCCCTCATCTGGTGCTGCTTCATGGCCATTCTGGGGCTGGTGACGGTTCCCTTTGGCAAGCCGGAACACCAGATGGGACTGTTGCATTTTCTGTTCCTGGGAGGCTTCGGCTTGCTGGCGCTCACCGTGGCCAGCCGTGTTCTGCTCGGCCACAGCGGCCAGGTGCATCTGTTCCATAACAAATCAAATGCAGTCCGCTGGTGGACTGGACTGATCATTCTGGGAGTCCTCACCCGGGTTTCGGCGAATTTTTTTCCGAAAGTGACCGTTTCCCACTACAACTACGCCGCCACTCTCTGGATCATTGCGGCCATCATCTGGACCCTTTGGCAGCGCCAGCGGTTTCTCTGCAAGGAAGAGGAGTAGGGCATTGTTAGGAAGTGCCCGCTTCCTTCATGAATGCCGCCTCTCTGGCGGTGCCATTAAACTGCTCGTAATCTCCCGCTGCCCCGCACCTGGCGCGACCCTGGGCAGGGGCATTCCGGCAGCGTTGTTCTGCCCTCCTTGAAGGAAATCGTCCGCAGATTGCAAACCCGCGCGCATTTCACACGTTTTTCACCGTGCGTTCACCAGCGTTTCAAAATGGGTTGGAATGGTGGGGCATGATTCATCGACTTCTTTTCTTTACCACCGCCTGTGCCGTCTTGACCGTTCAACTGCCGGTTGCCGGTCTTCGGGCGCAAGAGAACGCATCTGCGTCAAACACCAGCCCGGGCTGGCAGATCAAGGCAACACTCGGTCCGGCCCAGCCAGAGCCGGAAGGCAAGGCACCGGCTGCGGATGCCGGAAAGAAGGCGCTGCCGCCGGTGCCCTATTCGCTCCGTCAGGTGACTCACCGGGTGACGCTCACTGGGAATGCGGCCAAGATGAGCACGCTGTTCAACGGAAAGAGTTTCCGCGAGGAACCGCAGCTGATTCCGCTGCTCGGAGGCAGCACGGAAATTGAAACCTGTGAGGAAAAGGGGGGGTCGGTGGTGGCCCACGAGGGGAAAGTCTGGATCATGACCATGGATGCCGCGGAGTTTGAAGGCCGGGTGGAAATGAGCGGATTCCTGAGTGGTTCGCCGCCGACCCTCACGCTGCCGCTCGTGGAGGCCATCAGTCAACGGATCATCGTTTCCGGCGCGCCGGCAGAGCGCCGGATCACGCTCAACGGAGAGGAACCGCGTCGTCGAGAGGGGGATGATTTGGTGTTTTTCGCACCGGCAACTGGGGGCGAAGCGGTGTTGCGGATTGAAGAGCCGGAGGCAGTCAAGCCGCCTCCCGTTCCCAGCAAATGGCGGCTGGATGCGCGGGTGGCTGCGGTCTGGTCCGACGGCATGATGGGCTGCGAAGCGCAGATGTTCTGTCAGGCGGACAGCGGCACCGGACTGGAAGCCGTGCTGCGGCTGCCGGGCAATGCCACCGCGGTGGAGGCATCCGGCGAAGATCTGGCGCAACACCGACTGCTCTCCAACAAGTCGGAATCCGGAGAACGCCTGGTGCTCCTGACATGGAAGACGCCGGAAATTCTGGAACGCCGGGTGACGCTGCACTATCAAATTCCGCAAAGCCCGCTGGCTCCGGAATGGACGCTGCACGCTCCGGGTGCCGACGGTGAAACCCGCACCTTCTTTGCGCTGGCGCCGGTGGAGGGCTATGAATTTTCCGCCCCTGGCATCAGGGGGCCGGTTCCTGCCAGTCTAACACCGTTGGGGGCTGCCTGGGCGCAGAAAGGCGTCCAGTTTCTGGTGGCCGAAGGCGGAATGCGGCTCGTGCTGAAGGCCGCCCTCCTGCAGCGTGTGGAACCGGTGAAGGCGGCCGTGTCCAAGGCTGCCTGCCGGACGCTGCTCAACGCCTCCGGAACCGTGGCGGTGGAGGCCCGCTACAGTGTGCAGCATCGGGAATCGGTTCGCTTCGCCCTGGAGATTCCGCAGGGGGGGACGGTGCGTCTGTGCCGCGTCAACAATGCCGACGCGGCTCCGGTGTTGCGCGGCATGGCGCTGGAGTTTCAGCTTCCAGCACCCGGCAAGGACGGCATCTCGGAGGTCACGCTCTGCTATCAAATCAAGGGAACGCCCTTTGACCCCGTGTCCGGCAAAACGGCCCTGGAACTGCCGAAGTCCGGACTCTTCTGCGACAGCCTGACATGGTCCCTGCAGTTGCCGGACGGCTACGAATGCGCCGCCTTCGAGGGAAACGTGGAGGCCGACTCCACAGCCCCTGCAGCCGATCCGCACCTGGTTTCCTTCCGCAAACTGCTGGGACAGGGCGAGGCGCCGGCCGTGGAGGTTTACTACCAGCGCCGGGGCATTCAGGAATAACCGCCACTTCACCAAGCCTAACAATTATTTCATCATGAAAACCACTCATCTGCTTGCCATCGGATTCATTTTTGCCTGCACTGCCGCCGCCTGGATTGTCCTGGGCGGGTCGGTTTCTCTTCGCACCCGCGACAATGGGGCTCGCCTGGGGGAGACGGTGGAGGGCAACTGGGGGCCGCAGCTGGTTCAGACGCATCCCAAATTTTTCTACCTTGCCCCCAATGCGGCTAGGGCGCGCCGCAGCATCCAGCCGGAACGCTCGGAGGTGAGGGTCAGACTTGGATACGACCCGAGAAGCAAGGGGCTGCTGCGCTACCGGACCTACCATGTGGATTTCCATGCCGTCTATACCCTGACCAATCCGACGCCGGTCAGCCAGACCATCTACGCCGCATTCCAACTTCCGGCGGACGGGGCGCGCTACGATGCCTTTTCAATGAAAATCGGGGACAAGACCACGGACAAGGCCCCGGCGAACGGTAAAATCGCCGAAGCGCTGCATTTGAAATCCGGCGAGTCGCTGCAGGTGACGATCACCTACCAAACGGGTGGGCTGGAGCGCTGGATGTATGGATTCGACGGGGCGGAGCGGGTGAAGAACTTCGAACTCGCCATGCAGACGGATTTTTTAGAGATCAACATTCCGGACGGCTGCGCCTCACCCACGGCGCGGGAGCAGTCTGCCCAAACTTCCGGCTGGACGCTGAACTGGAAATACACCGATGTGCTCGGAGCATCTGCGGTGGGCATGGACATGCCAAACATTCTGAATCCGGGGCCGGTGGCGGCGCGCATTTCCTTTTTTGCGCCGGTTTCACTGCTGTTTTATTTTGCCGTGCTGGTCATTGTCAGTCTGGCCCGGGCTGTTCGGCTCCACCCCATGCACTACTTCTTCATCGCCGCCGGATGCTTTGCCTTCCAACTGCTCTTTGCCTATCTGGTCGATCTCCTTCCCGTCCACTGGGCATTCGGAATCGCTTCCGGCGTTTCGCTGCTGCTGGTCACTGCCTATCTCTGGAGGGTGGCAGGGTTCGGCTTTGCCAGGACGGCAGCGCTGGCGCAGGCGGCCTACATGGTGCTCTTCAGCTATAGTTTCTTTTTCGACGGGCTCACCGGCATTACCATCGCAGTGGGCGCGGTCATCACCCTGGCCATCCTGATGTTCTCGACGGCGCGGACGGACTGGTCCTCGGTCGCAGGCCGCAGACCGCATTCGCAGGCGCTGCCGCCACCCCCACCGCCAGTGCCCTTCAATTCCGGGTCCTCCGTTGCCACACCTCAAGGTTGACCTATGCTCCGCCTTCATGAAGCAGACCATTCTCGCGGCAGAAGACGAGCCAAGCATCCTCGAAAACATCGTGTATGCCCTGGAAACGGAGGGGTTTCAGGTGGCGGCGGCCACTACGGGGGGCGAAGCGCTGCGTCTGTTCCGTGAGACCCAGCCCGTGCTGATTGTGCTGGATGTGGGCCTGCCGGATGCGAGCGGATTTGAATTGTGCCGGGAAATCCGCCGCACCTCGTCCGTGCCGGTCGTGTTTCTCACCGCCCGGAATGCAGAGGTCGATCGCGTGGTGGGACTGGAGATCGGCGGGGACGACTATGTCACCAAGCCCTTCAGCCCGCGGGAATTGGCCGCCCGGGTCAAAGCCATTTTGCGGCGGGTGCAGCCGGTGCTGCCCCCGGCAGCCCGCACGGAAAGCGCTCCGACTCCGCCGCTGGCGATCGACCCGCTGCGCGCTGCGGCGGTGTATTTCGGGCGGTCTCTGCCGCTCTCCGCCACGGAATTTCGCCTGTTGAGCGCCTTTGCCAAACATCCGGGCCGGGTGTTTTCCCGGTCGCAGCTCATGGACATTGCCTGGGAGGATCCCGCGGCCTCGCTGGAGCGCACCGTGGACGCACACATCAAAACGCTGCGGGCCAAAATGCGCTCGGTGCAGGGTGACATCGACCCGATCGAAACCCACCGCGGCCTCGGGTATTCGCTCCGCGAACAATGGTGAGTGCCGCTATGGCGCGTTTTCCGGGGCGGGAGGAGGCGGCGCACTTGTCGGCGGAGTCGCATTCGTCGGCGGGGTGAGAAAGCTGGGCTCCGCAGACGGACTGGCGGCATTCGTGGGTGCGGGGAGGTTTGTCAGGCTGCCTGCGGCGGGATCATCCGGAAGGATGGCGGTGGACATGCGGTCAATCCCCTCTTTCGCAAAACGGCTGGCCGGGTAAATGCGCAGCGCCTTGAGATACCAGGAAAGACTGGCGCCGAAATGGTTCGCCTCCTCTAGCTTTTTCGCCTTGTTCAGCGTGCTGACGAACTCGGAGACTTGTGAAGCAAACTGACCGTTGCGCTTGTTGAGGTCGGTGTCCTCCGGCTGATCCTTGAGCGCTTCCTGGACGCTTTCCCAGGCGCCGAATGGGTTGTCGTTGCGCGCCAGTTCGTCCGCTTTGATCACGGCGGTTTCCGAGCGTTTGACAATGTCCACGGCCTCCTGAAGCTGCTTCATTTTGTCAGGATCACTCAGCATCACTGCGGCATATTTTGGAGCGTCCTTGGCAATCTGGCGGAAGTTGCGCTGGGCCATGAGGCTGTCGAAATCCCGCAGGATGTTCATCTGGACGTTGCCTTCCGTGGCCACCGTTTTGGTGAATTCATTGATCGCGGGATTGGTCGGCCAGAGTTCTGCAGCGGCGCGGATTTCCTCTTCCACCTTCTTCGGATCCTTGTTCACCGCGGCCAGCTTGGCGGCTTCAATGTGCAGGTTGGACCCGGCACGGGCGGCCTCGACGGCGGCGCGCGGTTTGGAGTCATCGAAGTCGGTGGACTTCTCGCGGATTTGCCTGAGGATTTCATCCGCCCGTCCGTAGTCCTTCACTTCCAGCGAGGATATGAGCATATTCGACTGGCGGACAAAATCCAGCACCCGTTCCTTCTTGGTGCGGGGCAGAGTGCGCACCCGCGGCAGGTATTCGCCAATCGCAAATGCCTCGCCCAGCCGGTCGCTGGCGGTTTTCAGTTCGTTTTTTTCGATCGAGTATTCGAACGACTTCACGCCTTCATCGACATCGCGGATCGCCTCGCTCGCAAAGGCTTCCAGCGTGGAAATGGTGGGATTGACGCCGATTCCCTTGGCGAACATTTTTTCTACGTCGGAGCCCTGCTTGATCTGCAGTTCCCGGTCCTGGCCGGAAAACATGTAGTTGTAGGAACGGCAGGCGATGAGCACATGCTCGAAGCGCCGCTGCAGGAACATCTGGATGATGAGACCCTGAAACTCCACCTTGGCTTTGATTTCGTTGATGCCGAACTTGGCGACGTTGAGCGCCCGCTGGCTCTGCTTTTCCAGGATTTTCTGCATGTCGATGCCCAGTCGGGTGAACTGGGTGACATCCTGACTGGTTGCTCCCGGTCGGCCTGCCGCGTTGGTCGGCGGGTTGTTGCGCGCCGTGCGGTTGGGGTTGTTGTTCTGCTGGGCGCCGCCCTGGTTGGCGTTGCCGGAACCAGTGCCGACGGACCCGCCTGGCCGCGGTCCCTGGCTCAGGGTGTTTCCGTCCGCTCCGACCTCCACGCGCATCGCCAGGTTGTCGATTTCCTTTTGCAGCAGCTTGTTCACGTCCTCCATCGCCTTTTCATTCTTCTGCACCATCCAGACCGTCCAGATGGCGCTGGCAATGGTGTCGCAGAGCCGGGCATCGATGGGAAATTGCGCGGCGACCTGGAGCAGACCCACGGCTCGGTGCAGGCTGGGCTGCTGGCCCTGCTTGGGCGTGAGCGCCTGGATGATTTCAAACATCACCTTGCGGTATTGTTGGTCTTCCGGGGCATTGTCCTCGGGCGCAGCGAGGTATTTTTCAAATCTCCCGCGGAAAAGACGGTTGTTTTTGATGTCCCAGGCGTGGCCGTTCCACATCGCCACTTCGTCGCCAGGATTCATGAACGGGACATCCGTGCCAAGAAACTGGTTGTTTCCCTGGGGCTGCTGTTTGTTGACGATGGTGGTGTTGTTTCCTCCGCCCTGGGCTGCATTGGGGTCGAAAACCTGGGCGGTGGCGCTCACCGGAATTGCGGCGGCAAGGCCCAACAGCAAGTGTCGGTTGTTCATGGCAGAATTGGCTGGATGGAGTGTGGTTGTCAGGACCGTTTCATGTCCACAACTTTCAAAACGGTATCGCGCTGCACTTCGACTTTCAGAGTAAATTCCTGCCCGACCTGGATGCTCTCTTTGGCGAATTTTTCAGGGAAGAATACGCTCACGTCCTCGAAATCACCACTGGAATCCTTCGCGGTCACGGCAAAGAGCCGCCCGGCGTCGGTCCATTTGAGCTGACGGGTCACCTTGGCGTCGATTTGGTAAACATTGCTGCGGGTGCTGGCCGGGTTGTTCAGATAGTCCGAAAGCGACAGCCTGGAGACGCCTTCAAATCCATCGGTCGCCTTCTTCTTGAAAAACCAGAGGGAACCGGCACCCAGAGCCACCACGGCGACAGCACCTGCCACCACCAGCGGATTGATCGAGGACTTTTTGCGTCTTGGCATGTACGGAGGGAGGGGGGAAATCGGCGGGAGCATTACCCGGCGCTCCATCATAAAGCCAGATAAAAATTCCACAAGGAAACGAAGCCTCCCGGATGATTGGGAGAAAACGCGACCAGGGCATCAGCAATTCCCCGAGGGTGTGCGAGGGCCTTGCCTGGGGGGGGGGCTTTCGCAGCAGCGATCGGGGTGCGGTCATAAAGTCAGCGGATTCCTCCAGTTGCCATTGGAATTCTGGTGGATAGATTGCGCAACCATGAAGCAACATCTCCTCTCTGTTTTCACCGGCCTGGCATTGGCCGGCACGCTCTTTCTTTCCCCTGCCACGCTGCGGGCTCAGGATGACAAAAAGGAGGAAAAAAAGGAGGAAAAACCCGCAGAGGAAGGAAAAAAGAACGAGGAAAAAAAGGAAGGCGAGGACCGCGAATTGAGCGACGAGGAGCAGGAAAAATTGCAGGCCGAGCAGGAGGCCGAGGAGCTGGCAAAGATCAAGAAGATGCTGGAGGTCTTCAAATCGCTGGAAGGCGAGTGGGTGGGCGAGGAAAAAGTGGAATACAACAACGACCTGCCCGGGCAGGAAACCAAGAAGGCCGTCACCTGGAAGGATGAATGGAAGGGATTTTTTTCCGATGCTGGGCGGTATTTCAAGATGACCGGGAAGACGGATGGAAAGATCAAGTCCACCTACGAATGGACGGTGACCTATGATGCGGACAACGAGGAATACCGGGCCTGGAGCTTCGGTTCCAACGGGTGGGGCGAATACACGGGGGAACTGGCTGACGACGGCAAGGCCGTGTCGTGGTTGAAGATTCGGGAGGGCGATGAAATCGACATTGAGGACACCTTCGAACTGCGGGCTGACGGCAACAAGTGCTCCGCAAGCGGCGAAACCTTGCTGGTGACCAAAGACGGTAAAAAGAAGGTGAACTATGCCAAGCAAAGCTCGTCCTACACCCGCAGGAAAATCGAAATCTAAGCGCCCCACGGCGCGGGGTGGTGCCAGCGCCCCCGGCTTCAGCGGAATCGACGAGATTCTGGCGGAGATCCGAGCCGGACGCATGGTCATCGTCACCGACGACGAAGACCGCGAGAATGAGGGCGACCTCATTTGCGCAGCAGAGAGCATCACGCCGGAAATGGTGAATTTCATGGTGCGGGCGGGCGGCGGCATGCTCTGCGCCCCCATTGATGGCGACACCGCCCGGCGGCTCGAACTTGCCAGCATGGTGGCGCAGAACGACGAGCCGTTTCGCACCCATTTCACCGTCACCGTCGATGCCAAAAAAGGCCTGACCACGGGGATCAGCACGGTGGAACGCGCGCAGACCATCCGCCAGTTGGCGGCTGAGAAATCGCGCCCTGCGGATTTTGTCCGCCCGGGGCACATCAGTCCGCTCATTGCCAAGCCCGGTGGAGTGTTGCGCCGGGCCGGGCACACGGAAGCCGCGGTGGATCTGGCGCGTCTGGCTGGAAAACGTCCGGCTGGGGCGCTGATTGAAATTCTCGACGCAAACGGCATTCCGGCGAGGCTTCCGGCATTGCAGAAATTTGCCCGCAAGCACCGGCTGAAAATGTGCAGCATCGCCCAGTTGATCGAATACCGCCGGGTGCGGGAAAAACTGGTGCAGCGCGAGCAAGTGGTGCAGATGCCGACGGATTTTGGCGAATTCGACCTCTATCTCTACCGCAGCCTCATCGACGACCAGAACCACCTGGCCCTGGTGAAGGGGAAAATCGACGACGGCGAACCGGCCCTGGTGCGGGTGCACAGCGAATGTCTCACTGGCGACGTCTTCGCCAGTCGGCGGTGCGACTGCGGGTCCCAGCTCCACACGGCCATGCAACGGGTGCAGGAGGCGGGGCGCGGCGTCATTCTCTACATGCGCCAGGAAGGCCGTGGCATCGGACTGGCTGCCAAAATCCACGCCTACAAGCTCCAGGAACAGGGCTACGACACCGTGGAAGCGAATCTCAAGCTCGGCTTCCCCATGGACCTGCGCGACTATGGCGTGGGAGCCCAGATTCTCCATGATCTGGGAGTGCGAAAAATCCGGCTCATGACCAACAATCCGCGGAAACTGGTCGGTCTTTCCGGTCACAGCCTGGAAGTGGTGGAACAGGTGCCGCTGCTCACCCAGCCGAATCCGCATAACAAAAAATACCTCGAAACCAAGCGGCGGAAAATGGGCCATTTGCTGGCGGGCAGCCGCAATCGGAATGGTTCCAGTTAGGGATAAAAGCAGGAAAAAGTGCGCAGGTAGCGCCCGCTGCTTTGTGAAGCGCAGGTGGTTGCGCTTTGCGCCCGACGGGCATCCGGTTTAGAAAGGCAGACCATGCGCAGCGTTCCCTGGGACCCCGCAATGTGCGGCAGCCGATGGACCCACATCATCGATGTGCGGTCCCCTGCGGAGTATGCACAGGATCACATTCCCGGAGCGGTGAACCTGCCGGTGTTGGACGACGCTCAGCGTGCGGAAATCGGAACCATCTACTGCCAGCAAAGCACGTTTGCCGCGCGGCGGATCGGCGCGGCCATGGTCGCCCGCAGCATTGCCGCGCACTTGGAAGATTGGTTTCGCGACATTCCCGCCGCCGACGGCATTTTATGTTATTGCTGGCGGGGCGGGCAGCGTTCCCGCGCCCTGGCCACCGTGGTCAATGCCGTCGGCTGGAACGTGGATGTCCTGTCCGGCGGCTACAAGGCCTACCGCCGCGAGGTCAGGGAAACGCTTGCCAGTCTCGGTCCGCGAATGCCATTCCGGATTCTGGCTGGGCTCACCGGTTCCGGGAAGAGTCGGCTGTTGCGCACCCTGGCGGCAACCGGGGAGCAGGTGCTGGATTTTGAAGCCCTGGGCCGCCACCGCGGCAGTCTGCTAGGACAGGAGCCCGGCTCAGTCCAGCCCACCCAGAAGGCCTTTGAGTCCGCCCTGCTCCACGCGGTGCGGGGCTTCAGCCTGCAGCGGCCGGTGTGGGTGGAAAGCGAAAGCAAGCGCATCGGCAACGTGCAGATACCCGAAGCCTTCTGGCAGACGATGCTCGGTGCTCCCGTGCATGAACTGGTGACGCCGCTGGAGGCGCGGGTGGATTTTCTGGTGAACGAATATGTCCACTTCACCCGGTCTCCACAATCCCTGCTGGCCCTGCTCCCAGCCCTGTTGCCGCTGCACGGACGGGAACGGCTGGCACTCTGGGAAGTGATGATCCGAGGAAACCAGTGGGCGGAGTTTGTCCGTTCGTTGCTGATCACCCACTACGATCCCTCTTACCGCCGCGCCAACCGATTCCAGCCTCCACGGCACGTTCACCACGCTCCGGACTGCAGCGCGCCGACCTGGCAGCGTCTGGCTGCGGAATTGCCACGCCTTGCGGCAGCGGAAGGGTGAATGTTGCAACACAATTTGGCGGAAGCTTGTTCGCGGAAAATTTTCCGCAGGCAACATCGCGGCGGCAGACATAGGAAACAGCGGCCCTCTGGGGTCGGCGTTCACCACCATTCCTCCGCATGATCCGGTTGCTCCACCTTTCTTGTCGAACCGCCACGGTACGCAGCCTCGCGGCATCCGCGGTCGTCGGCATTTTGGCTGCGCTGATTCCGGCGGGAATGCCCGCAGGGGCAACGCCTGCTCCCGCTGTGGAGGTGTGGGAGCCGGACTACCAGCTTTATTCCAGCGGGAAATTCGTCTATCAGCGACACTGCGCCCTGTGTCATGGACCGCGGGGGGACGGCAACGGGGAACTGGCGGCGACCACTTCTCCCAAACCGCGGTCATTCGCGCAGGGGCTTTTCAAATTTCGGACCACTCCGTGGGAGAAGCTCCCGACCGATGACGATCTGCGCCGCACCATCACCCACGGAATCACCGGAACGGGCATGGGCGGGTTTTCTCAACTGCGGGAACAAGAACTGGCGGGGGTCATCGAGTTCATCAAGTTTTTCTCCCGCCGCTGGAAACGGGACGAAAATTTCGCCGCACCGCTGGAATTCCCCGAGCCTCCCGGCTGGCTAGCAAACCCCACGCTGGCCGCCCAGCGTGATCTGCATGCGGAAAAGGGAAAGGTGCTCTTCACGAATCTGTGCGCCACCTGTCACGGGGCATCCGGGGATGGAAAGGGTCCGGCCGCCAACGGGCTGACCGATGCTTGGGATCAGCCAGTTCCTCCGTCGAACTTGCGGGCGGAACATCTGCGCTGCGGGGACGGGCCTGCGGATATTTACCGCATCCTCGTCACCGGCATGAACGGCACCCCCATGCTGGCCTACGGTGATTCCCTGACGCCGGAACAGCGCTGGCAGGTCGTTGCTTACGTGCTTTCTCTGCGGCGCGAAGCCGGAGTCACGGCAGCACCCTGACAATCACCGGCGCGGCGGCTCCGAATTGCCGCGCCAGCACGTCATTGACTTCGCCGAGGGTGAGCCGCTGCATCTGTTCCATGAGCGCTTGACGATGGGTGTGGCCAAAACCGTAGAGTTCGTCCACCGCCAGATGCTGGGCGAGCGTCGCTCCGCTCTGCGCCTGCATCGCCTGTTTCCCGCTCCAGCTTTTGCGGGCCCGCTCCAGCTCCTCACGGGCGAATCCTTCCCCCGTCAGTTTCCGGATTTCACCCAGCAGTTCCGCCTGGGCAACGTCCAGTTGCTCCGGTGCCGTTGAAAGATGGAAAATAAACGTCCCGGGGGCCATGCCGAGAATCTGGCTGGCCCCGACACTGTAGGCGAGTCCCAGTTCCTCGCGAATCCTGACAAACATGCGGCTGGCCATGTCGCTGCAGGCTTCATCCACAAGCTGGAGCGCCGCCTGGTCCGGGTGGCCGAGCGGTACTGTGGGGAAGGCCACCATGAGCACCGCCTGCTTTTTGTCCTTGCGCAGTTCGGACAGGGTTCCCGCGGAGGCTGGCAAGGGCGGCAGGTTTTCCGCCAGGCAGCGCGGACCGGACGGCAGCCGACCCAACGTTTCGCCCACCTGGTCACGGATTTCTGCAAATTTCACGTCGCCAAAGACGCAGCAGACCATGTTTCCGCCCACCGCCCTAGCGGCATGATAGGCGCGCAAATGATCCGCCGTCAGCGCGGCCACGGATTCCTGGGTGCCATTGCGTGGAAGGTGGAAGGGGTGCTCCCCGTAGATCAGCCGACGCACTTCCCGCATGGCGATCACTCCCGGGTGATCCTCCTCGGATTTGATGGCCGCGAGCTGACGTTCCCGTTCGGCTGCCACTTTGCCGTCCGGAAAGTGCGGCTCCCTCAGGCAGGTGCTCCACAAGTCCAGGCCCAGACGCAAATCCGGCGTGAGGACTCCGGCACTCAGGGAATAACTGCCGCCGCCGCTGTCCGCGCCGATGCTGCCGCCCACGGACTCGATGGCATCCATGATTTCCTCTGCACCGTGCGGTCCCGCCCCGCGGATCATGCAGCGGGCGAGCAGCCGGTTCAGTCCTGCAGTGGCATCGGTTTCCGCCAGGGTGCCGCCGCGCAGAATGGAGTGGAAGTGGACGATGGGCAGCCGCGCATCCTCCCGCACCAAAAGCGTTAGTCCGTTCGGGAAAACATGCCGCTGCACTTCCGGAGCACGGTGCGCGGCAGCCGTGGTCCGGGCGGACGTGAGGCTGCCTTTCGGGTTGAGGGAGACACAGCTCAGGCTGCGCTCCAGCAGGTAGGTGCGCGCTACGTTCTGCACCTCCCCCGGCGTCACGCGGTCGATCGCCTCCAGATAGTCGCGGGTAAAGTCGAGATTGCCTGCCGAAATCCAGTTGCTGCCCAGGTCACTGGCCTGGCCGCGCGTGGTGGTCAGGCTACACAACTGGTCCGCCAGAAACATGCGCCGCGCCTTGGCGACTTCCTCCGCGCTGACACCGCGGTCCTGCACGATTTGGATTTGCTCCAGGATGGCGCTCTCCGCAGCAGTGCGTTTGTCAGGGTCCGTCTCGCAGCCCACATAAAAAATTCCGCCCTGGGTGGGGGTATAGGCACCGGCGCTGATTTCGTGGACCAGCCCGCGGCGGTCGCGGACTTCCCGGTAGAGCCGGGAGCTGCGTCCCTGCCCCAGCAATACACCCAGCACTTCCAGCGCGGGCGTGTCCGGATGCAGCAGGTCAGGAATGCGCCACGCCATTTCCATTTTGGAAAGCTCGGCGGCAAATTCGTGGTGAACATCCCTCCGGGCAGTCTGCGCAGGCTCCTCGGGCAGGAGCACCGGCGCGCCGTGGCGGTTCTGCTTGGCACCCAGCCGCTGCTGCACCGCAGCCAGTGCTTCCTCCTTCCGAATGTCGCCGGCGATAACCAGAAAAATGCGGTTAGGGATGTAGCGCTCCCGGTAGTAGCTCAGCGCCTCCTCGTGGGTGATCAGGTCAAACAATTCCCTGTGTCCGATGACCGGTTCGCGATAGGGATGCTGGCGGAAAACGGTGGAAAACATCAACTGCGAGAGTGTGCGTCCGGGATCATCGCGGCCCATGTCCATTTCACGGCGGATCACGTCCTTCTCCCGTTCATACTCATCCTGCGGAAACACCGCCTCCGTGGTCAGCGCGGCCACCACGTCCAGCGCGGTGTCAAACCCCTCAGCCAGCGTGTCCACCCAGTAAACGGTGCGGTCAAACGACGTGTAGGCATTCAAATAACCGCCGGTGGCCTGCACCGCCTGGGCCAGCTCCGTGGGACCGCGGTGTCCGGCTCCCTTGAAAACCATGTGTTCCACCAGATGCGAGACGCCAGCACCCAGCAGGCGCGATTCATAAAGACTGCCGGTGCGCACCCACGCCTGCACGCTGACCACCGGAGCCGTGCGGTCCTCGCGGAGGATGATTTCCAGGCCGTTTTCGAGCCGGTGAACAGTGGCGTCAGTCTTGGGAAAGGACAGGGACATGCGATGGTATGGGGGGGAATTGGGAAGGCGCAGCATGGAGGGGATCCCCACCGGATCAACGGCGAAAGCATCTGCAAGCGCGACGGGCGGCAGGTGCGGCGCGATGGATCAGGGCGATGCGGTGCGACCGAGGGATTTACCCAGCCAGACCAGGGTGCGGCTGATTTCCTCGCGGATGCCAGACAGGAATTTCTCCGGTTCCCAGCCGTGCTGGAAGAATACAACCCAGAGGAAGGTGCAACAGGCGAACAGGAGCAGCCAGAGCAGTTTCCGGGGAATGCGCATGGTTCCGATGCTCGACCTGCGAGCTATTGGCCCGCAGCGGCTGGTTTGAAGAGGTCGCGGAGCTTCCAGTGGCGCTTTGCTGATTTTTTGGCGGCCTTTTCGGATGCCGGCTGGACAAACCGGCTTGCCTGGCGCGGGTCTGGCTGGACTGCCTCCGGAGCTTCGGTCGGTTCCGGTTGCCATTCGTCGCCTGCCTTGGAAAAAATGGCGCGTCCTACTTCGTTGATCATGCGTCCGGTGCGCTGCACAGCGCTGCGGACTTCATCGGCATCCACCGGGTGGCCGTTGACCAACCCTCCGGCCAACTCTTTTCCGGAATGGAGGGTTTGCTCTCCGGATTCCTGCATGCCGAAGCCGCCCCACTCAATGGAGCGCTGCAAAAACAGCAGCGCCCGATACCAATCCCTTCCGCTCTCTTTCGGATTTCCTGCCTTCCACCTCCCTTGTTGCTGTGCGTGGAACAGGGAGGCGAGTTGGATGCAGGCCCGGGCTGCGGTGAAGTCCACCACTTGGGGGTCCAAACGTCCGCGTGCCGCCTCCACAGCCAGGTTCCGGAAGGCTTCGACCTCCGCGGAAAGGCGGGCGGCATTGGGGGCGGCGAGGGATTCAATGATTTCTGCGACTTCCAGCAGGGCGCCTCCGGCTTTGGCGCGGCGTTTCTGCTCGTAGTCGTCTGCGGAGCGCTGGAGGAGCGTTTCGATTTCATCCTCGGGCAGGTCGATTCGAGGGATTTCGGGAACCGGGGAGGGGAGGGCAGGAATGGAATCCTGGGCCGACGCGGGAGTTCCCGGTAAACAGGCCATACAAACGGCAACGAGGCAAAGTGGACGGAACATGGCTGCGGAGGAAGCGGGTGGGAAACACGATTCCCCACCAGTCCACTGGCGCAATGACTTTCAGAATGTCTTGTGCCTACCGGGCGAGGGCGAAGAACACCAGAAGCAGCACGCCGATTCCGAACAGAAACGTGTATCCCTGCAGGTTTCCCCCCTGCAGCCGGCGGAAAAGCTGGCCGAGACCGCCGGCGGCAAGGCTGCTTCCGCGGACGCCCAGGCCGTCGATGAAAATCTTGTCCAGCACGTTGAGCAGTGCGGCGATTCCATCCTGACAAATCTTGATGAGTTTGGCGTAGATTTCGTCGAAGTAAAATTTGTTGGCGAAAAGCGGAATGCGGACGGGGTCGGCGTTTTTGTCGGAGTAAATCACCCAGGCGGAGCCGACACCAACGGCAAGGCTGATGAGCGAGACGAAAAAGGGCACGCCGACATGAATGAGACCGTGATTTTCCGCGCCGTGCAGAGGCGGAACACTGAAAAATTCAGAGAAGAAGGGAAACCCGGCAATGATGGAAGGTGCGGCCAGCAGCAGCAGGGGCAGGAGCATGACCGGCGGTGCTTCGTGGGCGTGTTCGGCACCGTGGTCCCGGGGCTTTCCGAGGAAGGCGACCACGAACAGCCGAGTCATGTAAAACGCGGTCAGCAATGCGGAAAATCCGGCAATGGCAAAGAGGAACAGGCTGCGGTGCTCGCCCTCGTAGGCGGCGGTGAGGATGCTTTCCTTGGAGAAAAATCCCGCCGTTCCCGGCACGGCGATGAGCGCCGCGGTGGCGAGGGCAAAGCACAGGGTGGTGAGCTTCATTTTGCCTTTCAGTCCGCCCATTTTCCAGATGTCCTGCTCGTGATGGCAGGCGTAAATGACGGCGCCGGAGCCCAGAAAGAGCAGGGCTTTGAAGAAGGCATGGGTGAAGAGGTGGAAATAACCGGCAGCCCCTGCGTTCAAGCCGACGGCCATGACCATGTAGCCGAGCTGGCTGAGAGTGGAGTAGGCGAGGATGCGCTTGATGTCGTTCTGCTGCGTGGCCATGAGGGCGGCCAGCAGGGCAGTGATGCCGCCGGTCCAGGCAATGACGCTTGCCGCACAGGATGAGGCGGCGATGAGAAAGCCGACCTTCACCATCATGTAAACGCCGGCGGCGACCATGGTGGCGGCGTGGATGAGGGCGGAAACCGGCGTGGGACCCTCCATGGCATCGGGCAGCCAGACGTGCAGGGGGAACTGTGCGCTTTTGCCGACGGCCCCGCAGAATATGCACAGAGTGGCCGCGGTGAGCAGAGCCGGGGCTGCGGCGGCGACGCTGGCGGCGTTGCCGAACCACGCTTGCAGGCCGTCGAAGCTGATTTCCCCAGTGATGCTCCACACCAGCAGGATGCCGATCATGAATCCGAAGTCGCCGATCCGGTTGGTTAGAAAGGCCTTTTTGGCGGCATCGGCAGCGGAGTTTTTCTCATACCAATGGCCGATGAGAATGTAGGAACTGACGCCCACCAACTCCCAGAAGATGAACATCATGACCAGATTGGCCGCGAGCACGATGCCGGTCATGCTGAACATGAACAGCGAGAGGCCGGCAAAGAAGCGCGCCTTGCCCGCATCTTCCTTCATGTAGCCGAGCGAAAAGACATGAACCAGAGCGCCGATGAACGTGACCACGAACAGCATGGATTTGCTCAGCGCATTGATCTGAAGCGCAATCGGCACGGTGAAGTCCCCGATGTTCAGCCAGGTGAAGAGCGGAAGGACGGAATCCGGCCCCCGCAGCAGCAGAAAACTCATGGCCAGGCAGGCCAGCGAGGAGCCAACGGAGAGGAGGGAACTGAGGACGGCGCTTTTTTGCAGCACCAGCACAATGAGTGCAGCCGAAACGAGCGGAAGGAGCAGGACGAGTGTGGAAACCATGGAGATGGGCAGGCGGTCAGCCTTTCATGGAGGTGAGGTCTTCGACGTGGACGGTCTGCCGGGCCCGGAACAGCGCGACGATGATCGCCAGGCCGACGGCGACCTCCGCGGCAGCGACGGTGATGGTGAAGAAGACGAGCATCTGCCCGTTGTAGTTCGGCTGGCCGTTGACCACATTGAACCGGCTGAAGGCAATAATCGCCAGGTTGGCGGCATTGAGCATCAGTTCCAGGCACATGAAGATGACAATGATGTTGCGGCGCAGAACCACGCCGGCGAGGCCGATCGAGAACAGCAGTCCGGAAAGGAAAAGATAGTGGCCAAGCGTCATGCGGTTTCGGAGGATGGGTCAGGATTTCGGTTCGGCAGGCTTGTCCTCGCGCCGGGAGAGCACGACCACGCCGACCGTGGCGACCAGCAGCAGGACACCGATGACCTGCAGATGGAAATGGTAATGGGTGAACAGCGTTTCCCCGATCTGTTTGACGTCGCTGGTTTCGGTGATGGGAAAGTCCTCGAGTTTGGTTTTGGCGGGTTTGAACTCTCCGAGCACGGCGCCGATTTGCGCGACAAAACCAATGACCAGCAGAATGCCTCCGAGCACGGCGGGCAGGTTGAACCGGCGCCGGGTTTCCGCCTTGATGTCCAGCAGCATGATGATGAAGAGAAACAGCACCATCACCGCCCCGGCATAGACCAGAATCTGGATGGTGCCGATGAAATAGGCGTTGAGTGAGATGTAGATGGCGGCCAGTCCGATGAATGAAACCACCAGCGACAGGGCGCTGGCGACCGGATTGCGGTTGAGAATGACACCGATGCCGCCGGCGAGCATCAGGATGGCGAAGAGATAAAAAAGAGGAGCGGGCATCTGGTGAGTCAACCGTTGCGGAGTTGGGTGGGCAGTCTTGGAGGCTCTGGCAGGCTGGGGGTGAATGGCCGAACGACCAACGGGCGGATTTTGGAAATGTCAGGGTTACTTGAGATCATTCCACTTGTTGACCAATCCCACCCGCATGCCGCCCAGCTCGTAGAGCCGCGGCTTGTCATGCACCATTTCCCTGCGGGAGAGGCCGGTGATGGCGTAGTCCTTGCGCAGAAAAATGGCCTGCTCCGGGCAAACCTCCTCGCACATGCCGCAGAAAATGCAGCGGATCATGTCGATTTCGAATTCCCTGGGCGCTTTTTCCACTTTTGCCCATTTGTCAGTGACGGGAATCTCGCCCGGCTTGATGGTGATGGCCCGCGGGGGACAGATGAATTCGCAAAGCTGGCAGGAAACGCACCGTTCCCTCCCGTGTTCGTCGGTGACCAGGGTCGGTGCGCCGCGGTAGTGGCCGGGAAGCTGGTCATCCCACTTCTGCTCCGGATACTGAAGAGTCACTTTTGTCTGGCCCCGCAGCATGCGCACGGCATGCCCCAGCGTGATCTTCAACCCCTTGAAAATTGCGGGGAGATACATCTTTTCCCAGAGGGTCAGCTTGGGGCGCTTGACGGTGATGGTGGCCATGGTCAGACAGGAGGAACCCAAGTATCAAACCGCCCGAAATAGGGGGCAAGACGAATTTGTGAAAAATTTCACAAGCGGAGGAAAGCCTGGGAACACAAGGAGGCATCGCACGGGCAATCCGGCAGTGGACAAACGGGGACATCCGTTGTAGCAGACGCGCACCTGCTGCTGCCATGTTGACGAACGAAACCGCGGTGTTTTCCGCCCTGCAAAAAAGCGCCGTGATTGCCGTGCTGGTCCTCGACCGGGTGGAGGACGCGGTTCCCGTCGCCGAAGCGCTGCTGGCAGGCGGCGTTGACGCCATGGAATTGACGCTGCGGACCCCGGCGGCACTCGGGGCGCTCAAGGCCATCAAAAACCACGTCGAGAAAATGACAGCGGGCATCGGCACGATTCTGACGCCGGATCAGGTCGGACAGGTGGCCGATCTGGGAGCGGCTTTCGGCGTGTCGCCAGGAATGAATCCGCGCGTCGTGGAAAAGGCGTTTTTGCGGGGACTGCCGTTCGCCCCCGGCATCTGCACTCCCTCCGACATCGAACGGGCGCTGGAATACGATCGGAAATTGCTGAAATTCTTTCCGGCGGAACCCAGCGGCGGTTTGAAATACCTCGACAGCATCGCCGCGCCCTACGCCCATCTGGGTTTGAAATACGTGCCGCTGGGCGGGCTCAACGAACAGAATTTCGGCGCCTACCTCCGAAATCCGCATGTGGGCGGCATCGGCGGTTCCTGGCTGGCGCCGAAAAATCTCATCGCCGAAAAGAACTGGGCGGCCATCACCGAAAACGCCCGCCGGGCCATCGCCGTTCGCGATGGCATCGCGTAGCAGGCACCGCACTTTTTCTTCCTCCATGCTCAACTGGATTTGGTTCGGGATGATGGTTTTTTCGGTGCTGGCGGCCCTGTTGCTGGGGCGGCTGGGCGCCACCACCAAGGGAGCGCTGGACGCGGCGGAAATCGCCGTGATGAAGGTGATGCTGCCGCAGGCGGGCTTCATCGCGGTATGGATGGGGATCATGCGCCTGGTCGAAAAATCGGGAATGATTCACCTGATTTCACGACTGTTAGGACCGGTGCTGCGGTTTCTCTTTCCCGGCGTGCCGCAGGGGCACCCCGCACTGGGAGCCATCGCGCTGAATCTCGGCGCCAGCATGCTGGGCGCGGGCAATGCGGCAACCCCGGCGGGCTTGCGCGCCATGGCTCACCTGCAGACGCTCAACCCTCACAAGCATGTCGCCACCAATGAAATGTGCATGCTGCTGGCGCTCTCCACCGCGGTCATCACGCTCATTCCCGCCAGCACCATCACGCTGCTGCATTCCATGGGATCTAAGCGATCGACCGAAGTGATTCTGCCGGCGTTTCTCACCACGGCGGTGGCGGCGGTGATTGCCATGGCGGCGTGCAAATTGCTGCAGCGCTACACGGTGTTTCAGCCTGGCGCGGGCGATGAGGCCGCGGCGAAGGCTGCGGAGGAAATCGCCAGCCGGGAAAACATGGAGGAAACCGCCCCTGTCGGTGCGCCGCTGGCTTTTTGGAAAAAGTCGGTGCTGGCACTCTTTCTTCTGCTGCCGGCGGCGGTCTGCCTGCTGCATGTCTTTCATCCGGGTCTGCTGCACGACTGGCAGGCAGGCCTGCTGAATTCGGTCAAGCCGGGGATGGCACCGGATGCTTCCACGCTGCCTGCGGCCGCGTCCGGGAGTTTTCTTGCGGGATTCCAGCGCTTTGGCACCTTCCTGGCTGCGGCGGCCATACCGCTGTTCATGGGGTATTTCGTGCTGCACGCGGCCTTCAGCAAGGTGAAGGTGTTCGAGGAGTTCGTGGATGGTGCCAAGGAGGGCGTGAATGTTTCCCTGCGCGTCATCCCGTATGTTGCCGGACTGCTGGTGGCCATCCGGATGATGCAGGAATCCGGACTGCTCGAACTGGTGCGCAAAATCATCGGCCCGGTCCTGGAATGGCTGCATTTTCCCATGGAAGTGCTGCCGATGGCCCTCATCCGCCCGCTCAGCGGCGGCGCGGCCCGCGGCGTGCTGGCGGACATTGCCCAGCGACTGGGTCCGGACCACCCGGAAACCATGATCGCCGCCACCATCAACGGCAGCACCGAAACCACCTTCTACGTGGCGGCCGTGTATTTTGGTGCGGTAGGCATCAAGCGGATGCGCCATGCCATCGCTGCGGGATTGATTGCCGACGTGGCGATCATGTTTCTGGCGGTGGCCATCTGTGCGCTGCTGTTCTAACCGATGGAGCGCACCATCGATGAAATTGTGCGGGGCAGTCGGTCGAATCTGGCCCTGACGCTGGCCTGCCTGCCGCGGGCGCGGCGCGGCGACATGCGGATCTTCTACGCCTTCTGCCGGGTCGTCGATGACATTGCCGATGAACCGGGGCGCAACTCTGATCAAAAACGCAGCGAGCTGGATCGCTGGCGCAAGATCGTGACCGGAGCAGCCCCCGCGGTGTCGCTGGTGGAACGAGAGGTGGCCGCATTGCAGGAGCGTCAGGGCATTCCCTCCGCTGATCTGCTGGGCATCATCGATGGCGTGGCGCAGGATGTGGAGCCAGCCCGGTTTGTGACGTGGGAGGACCTCCGCAGCTACTGCCACGGCGTGGCCTGCTGCGTGGGATTTGTCAGCATCCGGATCTTCGGCTGCACCCGCCCGGAATCCCGCGGCTATGCCGAACACCTGGGATACGCCCTGCAACTGACAAACATTCTGCGCGATGTCGGTCAGGATTTCGCCAATGGCGGACGCATTTACCTGCCAGTGGAGGATTGCGAACGCCACGGCGTCACCGCGGACCATTTCCATCAGCGGCGGCTGGACGGTGCCTTTTTGAATCTGATGCAGTTTGAAGCGGCCCGGGCCCGCGATCATTTCGACAAGGCGGCCGGTTTCCTGACAAAGGAAGATGCCCGCAAACTCCGGGCGGCGGAAGCCATGCGGGGCATTTACCGTACCCTGCTCGGCAAAATGGAACAGGATGGCTTCCGGGTGTTCGACCGGCGCTACCGGCTGTCGTCCCCGCACAAGCTGTGGCTAATGCTCCGCGCCCTGCGGGGTTGGTTATAGCACGGCAGCGAGCGACCAGGGCCAGAGGGATTCCAGGTGTTCGGACCTCACCCAGCCGCGGGTGGCCTTGGCGCCGGCGACTTCGACGTAGCTCCACTGGCCGCGGACCTGCAGGATTCGAACTTCGCTTCCCGGCGGGAGGGAAATGAGGGAGTCAGCGCCTTCCGCGGGTGCATTGAGCGCCGACAGGTTCCCTGACATGACCACCGCAATTTCCTGGGGCGGCACCTGATGCGTGCGCACCCACCACGCCGTGCCCAAAAAACCAGCCAGCACCACGGAAAGACACAGGGTGACCACGAACGGCCAGACCACGCGGGGGCGGAGGAAAACCAGCGCCGCTGCACTGACTGCCACCAGCCAGGAACAGATCAGAAATCCCCTCTGCCAGTGGGACGTTTTCGCGAAGCGCAGGAAGGCGTCGAATCCGGAATCCGCAACCACCAGTGCCCCCTCCTTCCGGTTGAGAAACCGAAGGTTCTGCCAGGCCTCGTGGTGGCGCGGTTCCAGGAGCACGGCGCGATGAAACCACAGTGCCGCCGGGCCGGCATTCGACAGTCTGGCCTCGGCGCACCCCAGGTTGTAAAACAAGTCAGCCGATACGAGTTTGTCCTGGCCGAGGATGTCCGCGAACAGCTGCCTGGCGTTGGTGAATTTTCCCGCTTCGTAGGCGGCACAACCATCGGAAAACCGCTGCTGCGCCGCTTCCGTAAGCGTTGCGGCGCCGGCAGGGAGGAGCAGAAAGGCAGTGAGCAGTAGAATCAGGCGGGAGAACACGGATCGGAAAAAGGAGGAATTAAAACTGACGCAGTGCTTCGAGGATTTCCCGCAGTTCGCTGTCTGGCACGGGCTGGTCGGACGAACCGCCGCCGCCATAACAGAAAAAGTCATGCCGCATCCGTATGCGGTTGGCCACCTCTGCGGCGGGTCCGGTGCCTGGCAGGGGCTTTGCCTGTTCGCGCTGCCAGGCTGTGAGAAAAGCTTCGGCCGTGGTGTAAAATCCCCGCAGGCTGGCGGTTTCGGTGCGCAGTTTTCGGAGCAGGTCGGCGGACTTTGGCACCGGGTCGGTCCGTGCCGGGCGGGCGGCGGCGCGGGCCTTCAGCCGCCGGGCGCATCCCGCTCCCGCCAGCAGCAGGACAAGGCCTCCTCCGGCTGCATGGATCCCCCAGGCAGGAAAACTGCCCGTCGGCGTTTTGCAGGAAAGGTCCAGCCATGCGCCATGACTGCCCAGCACCGTCAGGACTCCTTTGAGGTCCTCTTTTGGGATGGCTTTTTCCGTGGAGGCAAAATCTCTCGCGGACGAAGCGGCTTCGGATGGTGTTGCCGCCGCGGATTTTTTGGGGTTGGGCTGAATCTGGAGAGGAATCGGATCGCTTTTCACCGTGACATACTGGCCGATTTCCGGGTTGAAGAAGTTGAGGACAAATGGCGGCAGGGCGGGGAGTTCTTTTTCCGGCATGAGAACCTGGCTGTAGGCCACGGAGCCCGGCTCCAGTCCGCTTTGCCGGTTTTCCTGCACCAGTTTGGCCGGATACGACCGCCAGCCTTCCGTGCTTTCCAGTTCTGGTGCCGCGAGGCTCTCGAAGTTGCCAGTGCCGCTGACGTAGAGCGTTGCGGCGATGGGATCGTCCACCATCAGCCTGGTCGGCTGCGCCTGCACCTGGAGCAGAAAATTTCCCACCGCTCCGCTGAAGTTGGCCGGTTTCCCGGCATCGGGCAGCGGTTTGACTTTGATGGCGAGGGCATTGCTTTTTATTTTGAAACTGTGCTGCCGTGCGGAGAGGCCGCCGAGGGGGTCGCGGATTCCGCTTCCATCCGGCACCAGGGCTTCCACCCGCATCTCCGCTGGCCCCAGCGAAAGATCACCGGATTTCATGGCATGGATGGCCGTTCGGTAGGTGAATACGCGGTAAATGTTGCCGCTCTGTTCCTCGATGTTCTGGTCCGGATTGCGCTGAAAGCGCTTCATGGCAAAGTTGTCCCGCGGCAGTTGCGGAAAGGGCAGCTCTGTCAGATTGGTATTTTGATGCACCGCCAGAGAAATGCTCAGCGGCATCACTTCGCCTTCAAACACCTCGGTTTTTCCCACTTCCAGCTTCAGTTTGGGTTCGTATTCCGGCGGCATCGGCGTGCCTTCGGTGACTTTGAGCACCTGCGGCTGCGTCTTGTAGGCCTGGCCACCCACGCGCACCTCGATTTCCGGAATCTGGTATTCTCCAGGCGTGTCGGTGGTGATCTGGAACAGGTAGTCGGTAAACGCGCTCACCCGGCCATTACTGAAGGTCTGATTCATCTGCATCATCGGGCCTTCGATTTCCAACCCTGGCACGCTGACCTGCGGAGCCGCGTCCGCCCGCGGGGCTCCGGTAATGCGGATGGAAAAGGCGGCGATCCTTCCAGCGCCCACGGTGGATGGGGTCAGGGTTCCGGTCACGCCCACCTCATTCTGGGCCGGAGCGGCGGCGGTGGACCATGCGAGGAGGAAAATCAGTCTGAGGAGCAGGCGCATGCGTGATTCCACTACGTGTTCAAAATGAGCGGCATGATCAAGCCGGAGGCTTGCCAGTCGGTAGCCGACGGTTGAGAGAGGAACGAGCGAAACCACCGCAACGACAGTCCAGATATTTTCTCCATGCTAGAGGCATGGCAGTCCCCTGCGCGCATCCACCAGCTGCAGGCGGCCATCCCTTCGGGATGATGGCTAGATTGAACGCGCATGGTATTTACCAGTTTTTGAATGGACGGTCCGGTCCCCCTCGGTCAATGCGCTGGCGCACCGGAACTTCGTCGGAAAATCGTTCCAGATTCCGCCGGGCTTCCGAACGGCTGAATCCCGTTTTTTCGTTCCGCTTTTCATCGCCCTCCGCCGCCTGTCTCTTGGTCTTTTGGGATTGATCCCCCTGCTGGTCACCTTCCATCGCTTCGACTTTGCCCTTGGGACCTTGGTTGGCGGTTTCATTTGCCTGGCGCTCCTTCTCCTTTTGCTCCTCGCTCCGGCCGTCCTTCTGCTCTGCATCCGGGTTGTCCCCCTTTTCGGATTCCTTGGGCTGGTCCTTGCCCTCTCCTTCCTTTTTGTCAGTCTCGCCTGGTTGGCCCTCTTTCGGCTGGTCCTTGCCCTGCTGCTTGCCGGAATGGTCACCCTGGCCCTGCTTGCCATCGCCCTGCTGGCCGGAGTTCTTCTGCTGGGAGTCACCCTCTCCTTGGTTTCGCTGCTGCTGCTGCCGCTGTTCCTGCTTTTGCTGGAGCTGCTTGATGAATTCCTCCACCGTGGCTTTGTTCTCCGCCGCTTCCTTGTTGGAAGAAACCAGGCTGAGGCTTTCGCCGTAGTGTTCGGCGCAGACTTTCAGTCGCTGGATCAGGTTGTCCATAAAGTCCGCGTCGATCTTGTCCTTGGCGAGTGCTGCGGATTTCTTTGCGCGCTGGTAGAGGGTGTTGGCCAGATTGAAATGCGCCTGGGCCTGCAGCGACCGGTCGCTGCCCAATACTGCCTGTCCGAATTCCCGCAGCGCCGCATCGTAGTCCCCATTGGCATAGGCCACGGAACCCTGGCCGAGGTGGCCCCAGGAGACGCCATCCCGCTGCAAAATCACCCCCCCGGCTTCGCGGTAGCTCTGCAGTCGGGACTCGTATCCTGCCGCATCATGGACTAGCGGGCCGGACGCAGTGGCGCCCGGCGGTGCACCGCCAGTAGCCGCGCGGCTTGCGTTCGCAGCCGATGCGAACAGCAGCACAGACATCAGGAAGGGGAGTGCCGTCGGTTTCATGCAGCGAACCTAGAAGGGAAATGAGGAAACGCAAGACAGCGGGTGCCGCTCACGGCATCGGTCAGCCCCGCCATGCCCGGAAATTCGCTTTTCCCTCAGAGGGCACGCTTCCTCATTTCCTCCAGCAAATGCCCGGATAAACGCCGAAACACCGATGCCAGGCAACGGCCTTCACTGTTCAGCGGACCGACTGGGCAGCAACGAAGTTCTCATTCATTGCCTGGCAAATCATCCCCGTCCCCCGCCTCACCGGTCCAGCGGACTGCGCACACCCTTCCCATTGCCGATCTCCGCCGCATGCGCGTAGATTTCCGTCGTTTTCACATCCGCGTGGCCCAACAGCTCCTGCAAGGGGTGTGACCTGTTAGTGATGTTAAGAAACGGGCCTGAATGCATGGAGGGGAACGGTCATGAGTTATTGGTTTGAGTTCCTCAGCAAACAGCCGTCAGCACCCGTGACGGTCGATTTTTTGCCAGAACTGTCCCCAGCGGTTGGTGCTGCGACGCAAGGCGCGCAGGCAGAGGATTTGTTGCATGCTGTTCTCGTGCCAGCGCGTGCCGCTTCCGCAGAGCCGCGCTTTGACAACGGTCTTGCAGGCCGCTTCGGTCACTCCGCTGCCTATCATATACCCGGCGGCCAAGGCCGCCGGGTAGTCCATGCGGTCTTGGTTCGCTTCCATGTATCCCACCGTTCGTTCGATCGTCGCCCGCGCCAGTTTCGTCAGCCGCGGGGCATCGGTCCCGCCCAGCCATTGCCGCAATTCCTCCAGGACAAGCTGCGCACCTCCAGCTTCGTGTTTCACAGTGTGCAGGGCATCGACGCACCAGTTCGCTGCTCGTTCTGTATCGCCATAGCACGCTTTCGCCGCGGTGTGGATATATTCGCTGAGGTGAAAGAAGTCCAGGACCAGCACTTCGGTGTGTTCTTCAAGAAAGGACCTCAGGTCCCGCGCTCCATCACTGATGCCCGCCCATCTCGCCGCCTGATAGCGCTTTTTGACCGCCGCCACCTTACGGCGCATTCGCTCATAAAAGGTCCCTTGGGACAGAATACAAGCCGAACAATAAAGGGTGCAGCGAAGTCGTAGCGCAGCGGAGACTTCGGCTGCGCCCTTTGGTTGAACAAGCCCGGAGCGAGGGGTGACGCGCCCTTATGCGTTTTGTGTTTGGAGAGCCGCTGAGGGAAGCGGATGGAACGCGGGGTGGGCGGCGGTTTGAGAGCCGCGCCCGGCGTGATGGCGGGTGGATTTGCCTGAGGCGTGTGGCTTGAAGCGGATTTTCAGACGACGTGGCGCGACGGTTGGCGGGGTTTTGACTTCTACGCGGGCATGATGCGCCGTGGCCTTGTCCGTGGAATCGGAAG
>JAGNEJ010000011.1 GCA_018003315.1 Verrucomicrobiales bacterium | reverse complement strand
CTGCCGCTCGTCGGTCAGGTGATCATCAGTTCAATCGATGGATTTCTCCGTCCCATCCTCGTCGGTCAGCGGGCCAAACTGCACGAGCTGGCTATCTTCTTTTCCGTGCTCGGAGGGTTGAAGTATTTCGGTATTCTGGGAATCCTGCTCGGCCCCATTATTTTCGCACTCACCTCCAGTCTGCTCAGTGTCCTCCTGAAAGTGGCTCCGGGCGGCCCGGGGGATGACGTCAAACCGGATCGGTTGGAAACAAACCCCTCCGCCACCGCGAGCAAATCGCCCTCGCCGGAAAGGTGAGCGCACCTTCAGCTCGATTCCGAAAGCGATCCAGCGCACCGGTTTCTCGAAAATTTTCGCGATTGCCATATTTTCCATTTTAATGTATTACTTGGAATTGTAAAAAACTCGTAAAATTCTGAAATCAAGTCCATTATCCAGTTGTCGCGTCGTGCAATGGAATCGAGAATCCCATTCAGCGAACGGTCCTGTCGCCGACTGCTTTTCTCAGGTGCTCGGGGGACAGAATCGTTGGTGGATCAAGGTTTTTGAATGGTCCGACACGTTGCTTTTTTCATTTCCAACCAACCCCGTTTCTTCGCCATGAGGTTTGCCGCCTGTTCTCTCATTGTTGCTGCGCTCGGTCTGGCCGGTGCGTGGAGTCAGAACCCACCGCCCACGCCCCCACCCCCTGCGCAAGATCCCGCAAAGCCAACGCCACCTGCGGCTCCGGCTGCCGCGGCCACCTCGGCGGGAGGGGATGCTGCCGTGGTGAAGGAGCGAACGGTCTATGTGCCCTTTGAAGATCTGGCCAAGACTTTGGCCAATGAAGGCCAGGGGGTTTTTCTGCCCTATCGCGAATTCCTCCAGATGTGGAATGAATTGAACATTCAGCAGAAGAAGGAGCAGATCAAATCCCCGGCGGATGCCGTGCTGAGTTCCCTGGAATATGCGGGGCAGGTGCAGGGAGATGCCGTCTCCATCACGGCCACACTCCTGGTCGAGTCGTTCAAAACGGATGGCTGGGCGGTGCTGCCGCTGGTGGGGGCGCCCTTGAGCATCGCCAAGGCGGAAACGGGTGAAGCCACGCTGCGTCTGGGTGAAAAGGGCTGCGATCTGCTGCTGCCCAAGGCTGGCAAATACACCGTGAAACTGGATTTGATGGCCAGAGTGGAACGCAACAGCGGGAGGCAGTCGGTCCGCCTGGCCCTGCCCAAGGCTCCGGTTTCCCGGTGCACGCTGACGATCCCGGAAACGGGCTGGGAATTCCGCCTGGCACCCGCTGCCGCATACACCGCCAACCCCAATGCCCAGGGGGCCACCGAACTGGCATTTTTCTTCAGTGAGGCGGAGAACGTGGAGATTTCCTGGCAGAAGCAGGGCGGGGAATCGAAGCTGACCCCGCTGATTTTTGCGGAGATGACCCAGCGGGTGAATGCGGGTGCGGGCACCGTCCAGAACAAGTTGGCGGTGGACTATCGAATCCTCCGGGCCGGCGTGGAAACCTTTGTCCTGATGGTTCCGAAACCACACGAGGTGCTGAGCGTTGCCGGGGACAACATCAAGGAATGGAATCTGGCTCCTGGGCAGGGGGATGCCCCGCAAGAACTGACCGTCAAGCTGCACGCCCCGGCCCGGGATGCCTTCAGATTGGAGATCGACCTCGAAGCCAGCGTCAATGCCCTGCCGGCGGAGGTGAAGGTGCCCGCCGTGGAGGCCCGTGATGTGGTGAGGCAGCGCGGGTCGCTGCTGCTCTTTGCCGGACCCGAACTGGACGTGACAGTCAAGGATCTGGCCGGACTCAGCCAGCAGGAAACGCGTGCCGCCTCCGGGGATCCGGTGCCGTTGCCCGCTGCGGCGAATGCCGCCATTCCAGCCAATGCCAACGGAGCCCCGGCGGTGCCGAGTGCTCCAATGCTGGGAAGCTACCGCTATTTGAAATTTCCGTTCGCCAGCACCCTTGGCATCAAGCGGGCGGAACCCGTGGTCGAGGTCGGCACGGCCACCCTGGTGACCGTGGGGTTGGATGCCACGAGGTTTTCCACCGCCGTTTCTGCAACGGTGAAACGCGCAGGCATTTTTAACCTTCGCCTGCAGATTCCGGCGGATTTCGACAGCATCGAAGCCACCGGGGCGAACGTGGACGGTTTCAAAGTGGAGGAAGCGGACAAAAAGCGCTTTCTCGACGTGCGTTTCAAAGAGCGGGTCACTTCCGCCATGAATTTCCTGGTCACCGGACGGCGCATCCGGGAAACTCCCGAAGAACCGGTGACGCTGCCGGTAATCTCCCCACAGAACGTGAGCCGCCACGATGCGGTGGTGGGCGTGGCCCTGCATCAGAGTCTGGACCCCAACACCAAGGAACTGGGCGGCCTGCGTCAGGATGATGTCGCCAACATCAGCACCCAACTGCCCGCCAGTCCCGACGCGAAACCGCAGCCGAAGGGAACTGCGGTGGACGGACCGGCCACGCTGGCATTTCGCTACCGCGGAGACGCCGCCCCGGCGGTCATTACCACCCGGCTCAAGCAGAGCCAGGTGACGGGCGACGTGCTGACGGGGGTGGAACTGAAGGAGCAGGCGACCCGCTATCACTGGTGGATCAACTATGACATCCAATATGCCGGTGTGGACGCGTTCGTCATCGGCATTCCCAAGGGCTGCGCCCAGGATGTCAGGATAGAAACCTTGAAGGACGTGAAGGAAGTGGACAAAAATTTCCAGCTTGCCGCCCCTGCGGCTCCGCCGCAGCCCGAGGAAAAAAAGCCGGAGGCCGGAGAAAAACCGTCGCCGCAGCAGCCGGCTGCCGGCGGTGAATTGGACTACTGGAAAGTGACGCTGCGCGACCAGCGGATGGGAGCGTTCGTGCTGGAGCTTTCGCTGGAAGTACCGATCAAGGATCTGGGCGCTGGACAGGCGGTTGACGTAACCGTGCCAGAACTGCACCTGCAAGGCGTCTTCCAGCAAATCGGCCAGGTGGCGGTGATGAAGGATGACAATCTGGAGGTGCTGAAGGCCGAGACGGCGAATCTGGAAACCATCGATCCCAAGGAGCTGCGCGAGGGGCTTTCACGTCCCGGAGTCATTCTGGCATACAAGCGGCTGCGCACCCCGGAAGGCCTGCGGCTTTCCGTTTCCAAAAACACTTTTCTGGAAGTGCCGCAGGCCATGGTCACCCATGCCGTGCTGCGAACAGTGGTCAGCACGGACGGGGGCGGCAGCACGGAAGTCGTCTATTGGGTCAAGAACAACGGGCTGCAGTTCTTCACCGTGGAGCTTCCGCCGCGCGGACGCATGCTCAGCGACGTTTTCGTCAACGGTGAAGCACAGCAGCCGATGCGCCGTGCCGACCGCAATGACGTCCTCATCCGGCTCCCCGGCTCCCAGAGTGCGGCGGAATTTCCCATTCGGTTCCTGTATGAAGTTCCCGCCCCTGCGGAAACCGTCGGCAAGGATCTCGGGTTGAAGGGAAAGTTCACCGTCACGCCGCCAAAACTCAATGCCGGTATCCTCCAAAGCCAGACCACGCTCTACCTGCCGCGGGATTACGTGTATCTCGACTTCCAGGGAGCGATGCGGCCTCATGAGAACATGTCCGGCTGGGCGGATCCGCAGAGCCGACTGCGCTGGCTCATTCCCGCGCTGGGGCCGGACATTGCACCTGCCAGCGCAGCGGACTGGCCGTCGCCGCCGCCGCTTCCCGCGCAGGGTCAAGGCGGCTTCAACCTCCATCTGCCCCAGGAGGGACAGGAATTTCGGCTTTACCGGCTGGATGCGCCGATGCCGGTGACCGTGAGTTATTTCAGCGCCAAACTGAACCGGGCCGTCCGCTACATCGCCCTGCTGGGAGTGTTTCTGGTCGGCCTGATGATGGTGCGCCGCCGGGTGGAAACCAAGGCTGCCTTTTTCTGTTTCGTCGGCCTTGGCAGCCTGGCGGCACGCGGATTCATGTCGCCAAGCTGGGCTCCGTTGTGGGAAAGCATCTGGCTGGGAACGCTTTTTGCCCTGGCGCTTTGGTTGGTCGTCGGTTTCGTCCGCTGCCTCGCCAAACTGTCTGAGGTGCCGGCCAAAAAGGAATCTGGCGGCAGCACTGGCGGGCGCAGCGGGGGCGGAGGCGGCCCCGCCGCGCCGGTGGCTCCAGGCGGCGCCCCGGCAAGCGCCGCCACCGCAGCCACCGGCGGCGCTGCGACTCCTCAAGCCGCGGCGGCTTCGGGTGTGACCCCCGCGCCGCTGGCCGTCGAACCTTCGCAGTTGATCTTCCGCGAAGCCGCTCCCGCGGCCGGCGCACCCGAAGCGTCGGCGGAACCGGCCTGGTTTGAACAGTTAGGCTCCCCGTCCCAGGTTTCAACGGACGAACCCATCGAGCCCTTTCCCAGCAGTGAACCTCCGGGTGACGCACCGGATTCATCGGCAAAATCCTGACATTTTCTGTGAGGACCAAACCCCAGCGATCCTCGACGATGAATCGGGCATCTTCATCCCTGACTTCCGGAACCAGCCGCCCTCCCGCCGCTGCCCTCGGGCGTTTCCCGGCCTGTCGCTGGCTGTTCCCGCTTGCCGCTGGTCTGCTCCATTTGGCAGGCGGTGCGCTCCAGGCGGAGCCGGGTCCGCCTGCAGAAACAGCACCGGTGCAGCGCGAACTTTGGGTGCCGGAAAAACATCTGGCCGAAGTTCTGGCAACCCACCCCAAGGCGGTGGTGCTGGACCGCAGGCAGTATGAAGCCTTGATTCGCGATGCCGGTGAGGCGCGGGTCCGCGGGAAGATTCCCCCGCCGGTAAAAGCCGTGATTGGCAGTGCCTCCTTCACCGGACGCCTGGCGGGGCAGGCGGTGGTGGCCGATGCGGTGCTGGAGATCGACTGCCTGGCGGACACCGCGGATGGCTGGAATGAAGTAGCGCTGCCGCTGGATGCCGCAGCGCTGGGAACCGTCAAACTGGATGCCGCCATGGCCCTGCAGACCGCAGACAAGGCAGGCGGATCCACGCTGTTTGTCAGGGGACGGGGCCGTCACCGGCTGGAACTGCAGTTGTTTTTTCCGGTGCAGGAATCCCCCGCCGGCAGCAGCATTGTTTTTCAGTCGCCTGGTGCCGCCGCCGCCGCCTTCATTCTCGACCTGCCGGAACGGTTTTCCGTCCGTTCCGCCCTGCCGGTGGTCAGCGCTCCGTCGCCCACGGCAGGCAGCCGGCAGCACACGTTTTCCCTGCCGTCACAGGCGGGAACATTCACCCTGACATGGCGAGCCAGGGACATTTCCCCCCTCGACGGCGGTGCGGTCATGCTGACGTGCAGTTATCTCTACCACGTCGATCCGGTCCGCATCACTTCGGACCTCGGCATGGTGCTGCGCAGTTCGCTGGCCCGGGTGCCTGCAGAGGTGGAAATGACGCTGCCTCCGGAAAGCCGGGTGCTGAGCGTGGACGGTCCGGATGTGCTCGACTGGACCATGACCGCCAATGTGGCCAAAGTCCGCTTTTCCTCCAGCGACCTGCGGGAAACCAATCTGCGCGTGGTGCTGGAAAGCGCAGCGGCGAATCCGGACGCAAACCCCGCCGCGGTGCAGAAAGCATCCCTGCCGTTTCCTTCGGTAGCGGGAGTGCATCGCGCCTCCGGAGCCTTTGCCATCGTGGCTTCCCCGGAGGTGAAAGTGCGCCAGGTGATCACTTCCGGCCTGACCGCCCAGACGGTGGCGGGCCTTCCAGGCGACGCTGCGGTGCAGCAGGGATTTGTCGCAGGGTTCCAGTTTCCAGTGCTCCCCGCACCTCCGGAAATCGAGTTCCAGCGCCTCCAGCCAAGATTCCAGGCGGAGTTGCACACGCAGATCGACCTGCGCCGCGAAGCGGTCCAGTTGCACCGGCAACTGCGCATTCTGACCAGGGAAGGCGAAATGTTTTCCACCCGCATCCGGATTCCAAATGGCGAAGAGATGGTTCGGGTGACGCTGGCCAACGGAACGGAGCCGCGATGGCAACTGCGCGACTCCGTTCTGGAGGTGCAGTGGCCGGAATCCGTAAAGCCCGCAGCGGCGGTGCAAACCGGCGTGTTGAATATCGAAACCCGGGTGGAGCCCGCCGACTGGTTCACCTTCGGGGAACGGCCCAAGGATCTCCATTTCGCCGATGCGGCGGTGGAAGGGGCGGAGCTGACAACCGGCTATGTGGGACTGGATTTCGATGAACGCTTCCAGGTCCGCGCCGCCAAAGCAACGGGCATGGAACCCACGGACGCCAAACGCCTAGCCAGCATCGGCATTCCGGTCCGCGGCACCCTGACATGGAGCCGTGGGGATGCCTGTACCCTGGATGTGGCCGTTTCCCGCCATCCTGCGGAAGTGCATGGCACGGTCACCGCCTTTGCCCTGCCCCTGCTGCACACCTGCGAGTTGGAAGGGGAACTGGCGCTCGATGTCAGAAACAGCGGCATTCGCAGCCTGAGGGTCGGCGCTCCTGCCGGAGTGGCCGAATTTCTGCGCTTCGACAGTCCGCTCATTTCCGAACGGCGGCTGGAAAAACTCACGGGCGAATGGAGCCTGACATTTCATGAGGAGCTGCGTGGCACGCCGCGGCTGCGCTTTCACATGAGCCTGCCCCTCGTGCGTCCGGAGGCCGCCAAGGACGCTCCCGCCGGCGAAGACCAGCGCTTTCAGGCAAATCTCCCACTCCTGACACTTCCTGGAGCAGGCCGGGTCAGCGGCCAATGGATCATCGAAGCCAACACCGACACGGAACTTGCCATCGCAGCCGACGGGCTGGATGAACGCGATATCCTGACCGTTGCGGGCATCACCGGCTACGTTCCGCGCCATCGCATCGTCGGTGCCTACGCCTGGCGGGGCACGGCCTGGAAACTTGCCCTGGAAGGCGTCCGGCACGCTCCGGCTCCACTGCCGGGCATGGTCATCGACAATCTGGCGATTGCCTCCGTGCTTTCTCCGGACGGCCAGGAACGCCGCGAGGTGGTCATCGAACTGCGTTCAAACGGCGAACAGTTTTTCCAATTCGCCCTGCCGCAGGGAGCCAGGATGCTCAGCCTGACGGTCGATGGAACCCCACTCAAACCCGTCGCCAACAGCCTCGATCAGGCCGGCGAAAACGGTCTGCGGATTCAACTGCCCGCGACGATTGAAGCGCAGCCCTCGCGCATCCGGATCGTTTGCGAATTTGCCGACTCTGCCTGGGGTTCCAACGGCAGGCTGACGCTGGTTCCTCCGCCCATTGATCCGAAAATCCCCGTCCTCAAAAGCCGCTGGCGCCTGCACCTTCCGGACGGTTTTTCCTATCGTGGATTTGAAGGGGCTCTCGAAAAGGAATTTGAAATCGAAACCAGAAGCCTTGGGCGGGAAGTCGCCACGCATCTGGGCGGCGGAGTAAAACAAATCGCCGACTCCCTCGTCAGGAAAACCGTTGCCCGTTCCGCCGGAAGCCCGCCCGCAAGTGCCGCTCCCCTTGCCGAGGCAGAATACCGAGCGGCTGGCAGGACGGAACTCTCCAAGAGCAAAGAATCGTTCAAGAGCACGCACACCCAGTCCGACGCGAAAAGCCCCGCCCAGGAAGCGGAGACAGTTGCGACCTCCGAAATGCCGGCAGAACCGCCTGGAGCACTCCAACCGGAACTGCGGCAGTTGTTGCTGGAAGCTGCCAATTTTTATGATCTCGGCCAGTTCAATGAAGCCGCTGCCCGCTTCCGCCGGGCGTTGGAAACAGAGCCCGACAATGCAGCGGTCAGGCGATTCCTGGAACGGACAGAAAAGGAAAAATCCGCCGCTGGAGAGGCTGCGCGCGACCAGACCCGAGCGAAAATGCTCGCTGAAGTGGAGGCCCTGTGGGAGACGAAGGAAGCCACAGCAATGGACGCGAAGGGAGACCAAAATCTCCCGGCATTGCCCGGCAAATCCGCGACCCTGACACCGGCTGAGGATCGCCAGAAATCGGTTCTGTTCAAATCGGGCCTCTTGCCACTGGAACTGGAGCTTCCCAGTTCCGGAAGGTCCTATTCCTTTGCTGGAAACCACCTTCCTTCACCCATTTCCCTGCGTTACGCCTCCTGGGAACGGGAAGTGAAAATCGCCTGGGTATGGATTTTGTGCGGTGGGCTGCTGGCCGTCCTCTGGGCGCGGCGGCGGCCCATTTTCTGCGGCGGACTGTTTGCGCTGGTGCTGCATTTCGCCCCGCAGATCGGTGGCTCGGAATTGGCAGCGCCCTGCAATGGACTGCTGCTGGGCTGGCTGAGTGCGGTGGTGTTTTTTCTCGCCGTGCGACTGGCCAGACGGTTTGCCCGCTGGCGGACACCCGTGACTGCCAGCCTGCTGTTCGTGGCAGCGGCGGCGGCGGCGTTCATCGCGGCTCCCTCCGATGCGGCGGAAGCGGCGCCAAAGGCGGGGCCATCGTTCGATGTTTTTGTCCCGTTTGATGCCTCCAAACCGCTCGCGGATCAGGCTCCCGGACGCTATTTTTTGGATTACGATGCCTTCCAGCGCCTCTGGAAACAGGCCAAGGAAAATCGCCAGGCCGCGGCGGCACCGGGCGATTCAGCCCACCAGGGCGCACCGTGGGCAAAACTTCAGGGTGGATTCTACCAGGCACGGGCAGAAGGAACCCGGCTGCTGGTGGACGGACTGCTAACCATTCACAGCGAGGGCGCTTGGGCCAGGGCTCCGCTGTCCTTTGCCGGTGCCAGCCTCTCCAGCCTGCTGCTGGACGGGGCTGCCGCGCCACTACAGGGAGGAGAGCTGCTGCTGGAAAAGGCGGGCGTTCACCGCGTGGAAGTGAAACTTGAACTTCCGCTGGAAACCGGCTGGCAGCAGGCATCCTTCGGCATTCCCACCGCTCCGGCCTCCATGCTGGCGCTGACTCTCACCGACATGACCAGCCGCCTGCGCATCAATGGCGGCGTGCCCACCGTGGAAACGGCATCGGCGGAAGGAGTGGCGCACCGCACCATCACGGCAGCGGCGGGAACTGCCCCGCGCCTGGTCATCGAACGCGTCCTTTCGGCCACCATGACCAATCAGGCGGAGAAACTCCCGCCAACCGCCCAGGTGCGCTCCAGCCTCTTCTTGAGCCCCGCACTGGAGCGGTTGGAAACCACCATCGAATACCAGTTTCCCGGCGGAGACCGCAGGGAGTTTGCCCTGGATTTCGATGCCGCACTGACGCCGCTGACTTTTGAAATTCCCAATCTGGAATCCTGGAACCTGAAACTGGATGGAAAGAAAAAGCTGCTGGAATTCCGCCTGGCGCTTCCAGTCAGGGACAGGCTGCTGCTTTCCCTGACGGCGGAACGCCCCGGTGGAGCGGTGCCTGGACGGGAGGAATTCCCCGAGGTGGGTCCCATGGCGGCGAGGGTCGAGCGATCCTATTTGCTGCTGGCCGTCGCTGATCTCGAAGTCCGGGCGCTCCCTGCGGCCTCACATCGGCAGACGGAATTCCCTAACCTGGCAGGCGGGGACGCCGGCTTCCAGCGCGTGGCCTGCTACGCCGCTTCCGGAGATCCCGCCCCGCTGCCATTTGAGCTGGCCCGGCGAAATTCGACCGTGGAAATGATGGCTGACTATCTTTATCAAGTCGGGCGCAGCAGGCTTGAGTTGCACGCAGTCCTGGGGCTCAAGGCGGCCCCGGGCCAGGATTTGCTGAAGGCTGCGGCCGCGGTGCCTCCGGGCTTCAGCGTGACGCGTGTGGATTCCGACCGCCTGCAGGACTGGTGGGTGGAAGGGACCCAACTGCACATTCGTTTCGCCGGAGACACCCCACCCGTTACCACCTTGTTAGTTGGGCTGGCCCAGCCGTGGGCCCAGCCTCCGTCAGAGTTTTCGCTGGTCCCGATTCAGTTTGAAGGGATTCAGAAAGTGAAAGGGCGGGCCGTGATCGCCGCTCTGCCCGATGCCAATGTGCGACTGCAACTGGACCAGCAGCGCATTGCCGCACGGGAAGTCGGCCTCGGCGAACAGTTGGAGGAATACCCTGCCATTGGAAAATACACGGTCACCGAACCGTTTGAAGCGAAACGCGCCTTGACCTTCGATGTCCCGGCCTATCAGGCCAAGGTGGCTTTGGAGCCAGTCCCGCCCAAATACGACGTGCGCTGGGTGCTCGGCGCGGATGTCCAGGAAACCTGGACCCGCGTGGAAGTCCGGTGTGACCTTGAGGTGAAAAACGGAGCGCCGACCAGCGTGCTCTTTGAACTTCCGGAAGGCCTGGGTGAGGCCAAAGTGACGGGCGATGACATCCGGGAAACCGAACGCACCCGGGATGAGGCGAGGCACACGGTGACTTTCCGCGTGCATTTCCAGCGCCCGATTCTTCGCCAGACGGGCTTTGTCATTCAGTTCGAGATCCCGCACTCTGGGGACATTGCCCTGCCAACGCTCCATTTTCCGGACAGCGGACTGCAGGAGCGCTTCGCGATCGTCCAGAATTCGAGCGAAGGCGAACTGCGGACGGATGCGGCAGGCACCAGCCATGCGGAGCCGCTGGCGGCGCGCGATGTGGCCAAGGCGGTGCACTTTGTGCTGCGGAACCTGACCCGGCCGCAATACTTTCGACTAACCGATGGTTGGAATCTGAAATTCAAACTGGAGAAGCTCGCCAGCACCGGCGGTGCCAAGGCTTTGGCGCTTCATGCAGAACTGCTCACGGCAGTGCGGGCAACCGGTGAAACCTGGCTGCGGGCCGCCTATCGGCTGCAAAATCGTGCGCTGCAGTTTCTCCCCGTGCGGCTGCCCGATGGGTTCGAACTCATTTCCGCAAGCGTCAGCGGCCAGCAACTGCGGGCGGACCTGGGCTGGCGCGATGGCGTGCAGGTTTTTCTGGTGCCGCTCATTCAAACCAAGGCCGGAGACCTGGCACTGGACGTGGATCTGGTGTGCCGGAAGGCCGCCCCTGCCGGAGGACTTGGCGACGCTTGGAAGCTGGTCCTGGATGACCCGGAGCTTCCAGGAGTCACCGTGGAACGCACCGTCTGGAAAGTCTCGCTGCCTCCGGGGTTCGAACTCAAGGACAGCGGCGGCAACATGGAAAAGGTGGAGGCCGCCGCGGCGGAGCAGGAAATTGTCACGGCCATGCTGGATGAGGCCCGCAGCCTTCTCTCGCTCGCAAGCTCCAAGGACAACAGCATCAAGGTGCGGACCAAAGCCCGCCGCAATGCGCAGAATGTGGTTTCCAGCGTGACTCCCGCCCAGGCCGCAGGGCGTGAGGTGCTGCAGGAGCTTGAGGACATTGTCAGGCAAATCCAGCAAGCCGAAACGGAGGCAAAGCCGGATCCGGCTGCCCCGGCAGAAAGCACATCCGCCAAGTCTGAAACCTGGACTTGGGAGGCGAATTCCGACTACGTGAAGCAGCGCCAGAGTCAAAACGCAGCGGATGCGAAAAAGGAGGAGCAATTGCTCGCTGGCAACCTGGGGCTGAACGACAATGTACTGGTTGGCAACGGCGTTCTCTGGGGAAAATACAATGCCGCCACGCCCCCGTCTGATCCCCGTGCGGCCAAGCCGGATGCTCTTTCAGAAACCGGCCGGAAACAAAAGTTCAATGATCGGAACGAGGCAGTGAATCGGTTCCAGCAGGCCGACGCACTGGATAAAAAGGTGGTGGTGGATCAACTGAAAAATGTCGAGATGCAGCGGCAGACCCAGCAGTCCGGCGGGACAGAGTCCGCAGCGCAGCAACAGGCATCGATGGACAACGCCCCAACCCAGCAGGCAGCGCAGCAGGAAGTCAGTCAATTGGATTTTTCGCAGAACTATCAAAACGCCTGGTCGCGCCGCAGTCGCTTTGGCAGTGCACAGGAAGGAAAGGCCGAGCCGCAGCAGCAGGGGATTCCCGCGCTTCCACCAACGCGCAAGCCTCCCGCAGCTGATGCGAAACCGCCTTCGAATGCCCCGGATGCCATCCCCTCCTCCGAACCAAGGCTCCGCCCGGCAGGGCGTGTTTCCCTCGCGGTGGAAGTGGCCGCCGGTGCTGGGCTGCTCCATTTCAAAAAGGTCAAGGACCATGCAGCGCTGGAAATCAGTGCAACGCGGACCGGCGAGCGAAGGGAACGCATCGGAGCCGCCGTCGGGCTGGGCGCTTCCCTGGCGCTGATTCTGTTGATCGACCGCATTCGCAGCGTTCGGCGACAGCGGAGACTGGAAAGAGCGGCGGCCAATTCGTGAGAATCAATGGTATTCAATTCCGCTGCGAGCAGGTATGCTCCCGGCATCTTCAACCGCCTGTTCCAACCAATCGCCATGAAATCAAATTCCATGTTAGCCGTGCCTGTTGTGTTCGCCTCCCTTCTCTGGGGGAGCCTGTGCTGCCCTGCGCAGTCTGAAGCTGAAAAACAGCCGGCAGAAAAAATCTGGCACGTCAAGGCCGTGCATCCCGAAGGCCGCCTGCTGGACATCAAGGGGATCGACAAATCGGGAAACATCTTTCCCATCAAGGCCATTCAGGATGGGGAAAACGTCCACCTTCTCGACATCAAGGCACTTCGCGACGGCAAGCGCCTGCCGGTGAAAATTCTGGTGAGCGACGACAAGCTGGCTCCCGTGAAAGCGATCGGTGAGGGCGGCGTCATTTACGACATCAAGGCACTCACGCCCGATGGACGGAAGCTGGATGTCAAAGGGGTGCGGCAGACTGGAAACATCATCCACATCAAGGCCGTTACTGAAGAGGGCAAATTCTTCGGCGTCAAAGCAGTGTCCCCCGAGGGGCGCGTTTATGACATCAAGGGAGTGAAGATGAATCCCGAACCGGTGGAAGGCAAAATCAACGGCGTGGATTTCGCCGCCCATGTCAAAGCGCTCCCACCCGCTCCCGAACGGTGATTTGAAGCGCGCCCTTGCCTGCAATCGCGGCCTCTGAAACCGCCCGGCCCCAGCGTTCCAGTCAGTCCACCCCGGAGGAACGCCGAACATGAAGCTCGGTTTGATCGCCCTGAGCGGCGTTCGCTGTCACAACCAGGAACTGCTGGATCTGGGACTGACGCTGCCGGGATTTGTGGAACGCAGCAAAGTTATTGCCTCCCTGCCCAGTCTCGGCCTGCTGACGCTGGCTGGCATGACACCCGTCGGGGTGGAGGTTTCCTATCTGGAGGTCCCGGACGTGGCGGCGCTGCGCGGCGGGCTGCCTCCCGGCGATTTCGATGCCGTAGCCATTTCCAGCTTCACCGCACAGATCAAGGAAGCATACCGGCTTGCGGACCGTTATCGCGCCGCCGGAGTGACGGTGCTGCTGGGCGGACTGCATGTGACCCTGTGCCCGGATGAGGCGGCAGCACATGCTGATGCCATTGTCATCGGCGAGGCGGAGCCGGTGTGGGGCCAGGTCATCGGTGACCTGCTCGGCAGGCGGCTTGCTCCGCGCTACGATGCGCGGGGAGCGGCCTTCGACCTGCGCGATGCTCCCATGCCGAGGTTTGAACTGCTGGAGATCTCAAACTACAACCGCCTGACGGTGCAAACCCAGCGGGGATGCCCGTTCCACTGCGATTTCTGCGCCGCTTCCATCCGGTTGAATCCAAAATTTCGCACCAAGCCCGTGGCCAAAGTTTTGGCGGAAATCCACCGCATCAAGGATTTGTGGCCGCATCCGTTCATTGAATTCGCCGACGACAATTCGTTTGCCGACAAGCGCCATGGCCGGGAACTGGCCCGGGCGCTCATCCCCGAAGGCCTGCGCTGGTTTGCGGAGAGCGACGTGTCGGTGGCGGACGATCCCGAACTGCTCCGCCTGTTGAAGGAAAGCGGCTGTGCCCAGATTTTGATCGGATTGGAAAGTCCCACCGCGCAGGGGCTGGAGGGTCTGGAGCACAAGTCCAACTGGAAGCGCCGCCAGTTGGACCGCTACCGCGCCGCCGTCGCCGCGATCCAGGATGCTGGCATTACCGTGAATGGCTGTTTCGTGCTAGGCCTCGACGGCTCCGGCACGACCTCCTTCGAGGATGTCTTCACCTTCGTCCGCGATACCGGCCTCTACGAAGTCCAGATCACCGTCATGACTCCATTTCCGGCGACTCCGCTTTACCATCGGCTCCAGAAGCAGGGAAGACTGCTGGAAGAGGGAGCCTGGGAAAAATGCACCTTGTTTGACGTAAATTTTCTCCCTGACAAAATGAGCGTGGAGGAACTGGAGCACGGCTTCCGCGAGCTGGGCCGCCGCATTTACGATGCGGATTTCATCGAGGAGCGCCGCCGCCGCTTCTTCAAGCGCCAGGCGGAACTGCGGCGCTCGGAATTCAGATGAGATTTTGAGTTGCAGCCCGCGCTCATCCGGCCATGGGTGCGCGGTGCTTCACCGGCTCGCCAGGACCGTCATTCTTGTCACCCTCATGCTTGCCGTAGGCGGGCATCTGGTGGTGCTGCAAATCGCGGCGTGGTCTGGAATGCTGGTGCGCAATGCCCGGGAATCCACCGTGATGGAGGCCGTCATAAAAACCTTTGACGGTCGGCACCCGTGCAGCCTGTGCCAATTGGTGGAGAAGGAAAGCCAGCGGAACCAGGACGAACCGTCCGAGGTGAAGACCCCGGCCAAATTATTCCTGGTGCTGGACTCGGCAGATCCATTGCTCATTCCCCGCTTTCCCACACCGCCGGTTCCGGAGACGGCCTGTGTCATGGAAGGAACTCCTCCGGATGGGCCTCCGCTGCCGCCCCCACGCTCCGCCGTCTGACTCCACCAGATTCAGTCGCGGACTGAACGGCCGGTCTTGCTGAGCTTCGGCCGAACGTGCGGTGCCTGCCGACCATTTGCGTTGGCAGTGCCCGTGGAAATCTGATCCGTGGCCGATTGCCGGTTTCCCATGCCCGATGGCTGCATGCGCATGGCTGCGTCCCTGCTTCCATCAACCCGGGCATCCTTCAGCATTTTGAACAAACACAACTACTCCAATCAATCACTCATGAAAACAATTGCATCCACCCTCATTGTCTCAACCCTGCTTGCCGTTTCCGTTCACGCCCATTGCGGGCGGGACTTCATCATCGCCGAGGATTCCCATGTGCCCCAGCCATGGGACGGCAATATCCTGCTGAACTATGAATGGGAGCATCAGGACGGCCCCGATGCCTTTGGCATGGAGTCCGGCTTCATGCTGGGAATTCTGCCGGGAGTCGGTTTCGGCGCGGACGTGGGCTTTCGGGATGAAGCGGAGGGAGGCTGGGAGTATTCCCTGGTGCGTCCGCGGGTCTTGATCAACCTGGTGCCCGCCGGAACCAGCCTGCCGTTCCGGGCCGCACTGAATCTGGGCTACCAGTTTGCGAACGGCAATGACCAGGAAAATGCATCGGCCCATGCGGATGCCTCAAATTCCCATGGCCACGAACACCACCACGAGGCGGCAATGGAAATGCCCGAAGCTTCGGAACACCAGCACGGCGGAGTCCACAACCATGACCAGGACTTGCTGGCCGCCAGGCTGATTCTTGAAGCGGATGTGACCGATTCAACGCGACTCGTTTTCAACCTCATCTGCAACCTGCCGGATGGCAGCGGACCAGACTGGGGTTATGCTGCGGGAATCCGACAGCGCCTCACTCAGGATCTCGCCGCCGGAGTCGAAGCCATCGGTGATTTCGACAGCGAGGGTTACCACCAGATCGTCGGAGCCGTCTATTTCACGCCGGTCAGCCTGCTGACGCTGAAACTCGGAGCCGGATTCGGCCTCACGGAGGCCTCGCCGGATTTTGCACTGCACGCCGGACTGAATTTCCGCTTCTAACGCCAACGGGGCCGAACGGGTCCTTGCGCACCCGGGTGCTGGCGGGCGCAAACCATGCCGCCCGTTCGAACGCTGGGCGAATCAGGACATCCGTGCGGTCTCCGCACGGACGGGCAGGGTGATGCGGCGGGCATCACCCTGCCTTGCGGGAATGCATGCCGGCAACGCATTACGGGGCGGATAATCGCACGATCGTCCTCCAGAGCACCGTCCGCTGGCGCCGGACCAATCCGTTACCGCCTGACGGATGCGCAGTATTTTTCCGTCAGACCCTGCATTTCCGATTCCTGCCGTTCGATCGATTCCACCATTTTCGCCTGAACCCGGAACCGGTCCAGGTTGTGGCCCGGTCGTTTGATTTTGAAATACCTGTCGCCGTTGAGGTGGTCGGTCAGAAACCGGATGCCGGTTTCCAGAGTGATGAGTTTGCCTGAAAAAGCGAGGTTCTCGATTTCCTTGCTGCAAAGAAAAGTCCCGGCACTGGCCAGGTAGCCTTTCACCAGTGCCTCGAACATGTTCATGCGCATTTCCACGCAGTGAAGTTCGAGGGAATCTTCCGCGGTGGAAATCGTGGTGGCCCGAACCAAGTCTCCAAAATCATAGAGAACGAGCCCCGGCATCACGGTGTCCAAATCCATGACGCAGATGGCCTCACCGGACTTGTCATCCATCATGACGTTGTTGATCTTGGTGTCGTTGTGGGCAATGCGTTCTGGCAGCAATCCCTGGGCTTGGAAGTTCAGCAGCACGTCCACCACCCACTCCCGCTCGCGGACCCAGTCGAGTTCCGCCTGCACGCTTTTCACCCGGCCGACAGCATCATCCTCCACCGCCTGCAGCAAGGCATTGTAGCGGCTGCGGGTGTGGTGAAAATTCGGGATGGTATCAGCCAGACGCGGACCGGGGAGATCGACCAGCAGGCCTTGAAAGGAACCGAAAGCCCGGGCCGCTTCCTCCGCCAGGGCCGGGCTGTCCACATGGTTGTGGGCGTTGGCACCTTCAATGTAGATATAGCCGCGCCAGGTGTTGCCCTGGCGGTCCTTGTGCCACAGCTTGCCGTTGCGGCAGGGCACCAGGGTCAGCGCCCTGCGCGCCACTTCCGTTTCTCCGTCCGCCCGCAGTTTGCTGGCAATGTGACTGGTCACGCGGATGATATTGTCCATGACCAGCTCTGGCTGCTTGAAGACGTTGTGGTTGATCCGCTGAATGACATACCGCACGGGGATGCCTGCCTGGTCGAACCGGACCTCGTAGGTGTCGTTGATCAGTCCCTGGCCGCACGGCCCAAAGCCGATAAAGTCCCCGGGCATGGCGAACTCGGCGGCCACTGCCGGAATGTCATGAATCGTCGTCTGCTGTGTCATGTTGAACCGCTATTTAATGAATCCGCCGTGCGGAGAAAACGGCCAATAAACGAGCAGTGCGGGACCCACCAGGTTGTCCTGCGGAACCGTCCCCCAGTACCGGCTGTCCGAACTGTTGCCACTGTTGTCGCCGCAGGCCATGTACTGGCGGTCGTGCAGTTTGTATGTCAGAACCGTTTTTCCATCGTGCTCGGAAAGCACCGTGTCGAGCACCGAACTGTCCGCCCTGCGTCCGGGATAGGTGTAACCGTGATACATGTTTCTGGTCGGATCGTGCTGGGGGTTGTCCTTGGACTCGACCACCCGTCGAATGCCAAACTCTTCCGCCGACTTTCCGTTGATTCTAAGTTCCGGAGGGGCCAGTTCCAGGGAGTCATTTGGCACACCGACCAGCCGCTTGATGTAGTGCTGAGAATCCGCCCCCGGAGGCACCTCGATCCCCGCAATCCCCTTCGTGCTGAACACAAAAACCTCCCCGCGGGCGGGACGACGGAAATGATAGGACACCTTGTCCACCAGCACTTGATCACCCGTGTCCACCCGTCCCCGAGCCAGAATTTTTCCGGGCTGCACCCGGATTTTCACATCGACTGCATAGGAATCCGTCGCGGGAAGATCCCGGCGGGTTTCCGGTCCGAACGGCTGTTCTTCATTGTCCGTCAGCCACAGATCCCGGAACAACTGCCTTGCCGGACAGTATGCCCAGGCGCTCGAACCGTCGCTGAAATGCACGATGGTTCGCGTGAAAAACATGGCGAGCGACTGCTGCTGGATGCGCGTGATAAACAGCGGACCGCTGGACGCAGGAGCCTTGAGTTCGGTATGGTTGGCACCATTCCAGAGAAACTGCCATCCCTGCTTCACAATGTTCGGAAACGATTCCTCCGGCGCCATGCGGTGTCCGATGATGCCGTTGAGCGTCGGCTGCATTGAGGCGGTCGGAATCTTGAACGGCTGCAGGAAATACGCCCGAATGCCCAGGGCGATGACCACGGCCACGATGATGACCTCGATGTTCTCCTTCACGCTGTCGCTCTTGTAATTGGGAACCGCCCGTTCACATGCCTGGATGAGCACTTTTTCCTCCTGTTCCAGGCGGGACTTGTCACGGGCATCCAATGCCGCCTTGTAGTCATCCCGGGCCGCCAGCAATGTTTCCATTCTGTCATCCGCAATGAGATCCCGGTGGTAGTGAAGAAATTTTTTCACGCCCTCAAGCAGGCGTTTTCCTTTTTTGACGTGGGCCGGGAGAAAGTAGTGGAACATGCGAAGGCAGGCGGGTTGGTGGAAAGGGGCAATCAGGGAGCGGAAGCACGCACTTGGCAAGCTGCCAGTTGAGGCCGGGGCGGGGCGGGGAAACCGGGTGATTCAAAAGCCGAGCATTTCACGCAGCGTGGAGGCGATGGCTCCGGCGGTGGGCCGGTGGGTCCCCCAGAGATTCGGGTGGTAAGGAATGGGAGTGTCCTTTGCGTTGAGCCGCCGCGGAGGCGCATCCAGCAGGTGAAACCCCTCACTGACAATGCGGCTGACGATTTCACTGGTGGCCCCGCCCCAGGGAAATGCCTCCCCCACGGCCAGCAGGCGTCCGGTGCGGGCTACGCTGGCCAGCACCGTGTCGGTATCCAGCGGCTTGACGCTGCGCAGGTCCACCACTTCCACCTCATAACCGTCACGGGCCAGATCATCCGCAGCGCGGAGGCTCTCATGGAGCATCGCGCTGAATGTGACCACCGTGACGTGTTTTCCGCTGCGGGCAATCCGCGCTTTCCCAATTGGCAGGTTCTCCGCAGGCAGTTCGTCAGCCTTCAGGTGGTAGTAGAGGAATTTGTGCTCGCAGAAGATAACCGGATCATCCAGGGCCACGGCTTCCAATAACATGGAATAGGCATCCCCCACGGTCGCGGGAGTCAGCACGAGGAGCCCCGGATAATGGGCATAGAGGCCCTCCATGCTCTGGCTGTGGAACGGGCCGCTGCCCGCAGTGCCGCCGCTGGGCAGGCGGACCACAATGGGGCAGGGAACCTGGGTACGCCAAAAATGGGTCGCCGCCTGGTTGATGATCTGGTTGAAGGCAATGCTGGAAAAGTCCGCAAACTGCATCTCCACGATGGGGCGCATGCCTTCAACGGCCGCACCAACCGCCAGTCCGACCATGGCATCCTCACAGATCGGTGCGTCCAAAACGCGTCCAGGAAACTCCTTCGACAAATTCTTGGTGGCTTTGAACGCCCCGCCGAACACGCCAATGTCCTGTCCGTAGAGAAAAACGGACGGATTTTCCCGCAGGACGCGCCGCTGGGCCTCGCGAATGGCTTCCAGATAAGTGATGCTCATTGCTCAGACTGTCCTTCGATCAACCACTGCGATGCCAGCGGCTGCCACCGTTCGGCTCCGGGGTCGGGGGCCGGTTCCTTCTGTGCCTGAACCACCGCCGCCTGCACCATCTCATAGGCTTCCGCCTCCATGACCTCCAGTTCCTGAGGCGTGGCCCAGCCGCGATCCAGCAGTTTCTGCCGCGCCACTTTGAGACAGTCAATGCCGCCCGCCTTTACCGTCGGCGGCACATACGAGGCGTCATCGTGTTCCCCATGCCCGCAGAGGCGCAGCAGGGTGCCCACCACCATCTGCGGACCATGTCCGGTTCTGGCTTTTTCCACGGCATTTCCCATGACCTCCAGGCATGCTTCCAAATCCGTGCCATCCACCGTGTGCGCTTCAAATCCATATCCGGCCGCCCGGATCGCCAGGTCCTTGCAGGCAAACTGGCGCTCGGTGGGCGTGGAGTAGGCAAATTGGTTATTGGCCACGGTGACCACGAGCGGCAGCCGCTCGACACCTGCCAGATTCATCGCCTCGTGGAAGGATCCCGTGGAGGTGGCCCCATCCCCCACCGAAGTCGCCCCCACATGGCCGGTAGTCCCCTTGAAACGCCGCGCCACCAGCATGCCGCACACATAGGAAATCATGCTCCCCAGATGTGAAATCATGGCCGGCACACCTTGGCTGGGACGGCCACGGTGAATGTTCCCGTCCCGTCCGCGCATCGGCCCCAGGGCGGAACCCAGGTAGGTCCGGAGCACGTCCAAGATCGGCTCGCCGAACGCCGTGCGTCCAGCCTGATCGCGGATGAGCGGGGCGTAAACGTCGGTTCCGGGACGCAGCGCCATTGTCAGGGCAACGCTGAATGCCTCCTGTCCGCGCCCAAGGTAAACGCCGCCGACGATGCGTCCGGCATGGTAGAGGCTGGCAATTTTATCCTCCAGCGTCCTCGCCAGAACCATCCAGCGCACCCCCTGCAGGTAGCGTTCGCAGTGGCCGACAGTGGCGGTGCTGGTCATGGATGTCGATATCATCTCAAACAAAATCGGCTCGGTCAAAATCCCCGAAAACGGACTAAATCCCGGTTTTTTCCGGAGGAAAAGTGAAATTTCATCGGACCGATGCGGGGAGTGAAGGTTCCGTTTGGCCGTGTCATGCGGCAGGTCAAGGTTTTTGCGCCATGGTTTCGAGATTTTTGAAATCGACTGCCACTGTGCTCAGCGGTTCGATTTTGAACAGCGGTTTCGCCGCTGCCAGTGCTTCCTTGGCCAGAGCCTGCCGGCCGGCCTGCAGCGCCCGGTCAACAAACGGCTGCACGAGGTTGTAAAACAGGATTCCGCCGGACTGTTGCTTGAACTGCTGCAGCACTGTTGCGTAGGCCTTTTGCGCCTCCGGCCATTTCCCCGCACCGGCCAGGTCCAGCACTGGCGCCGCCGCGAGACTGATCGCCAGATCGAAACGTCCGGATTTGTTTTCCAGCGTCATCTGGGCGCGCAACTGGTCCGCCCTCCTGATGTCGCCCCGCGCCTCATGCAGCCGGAGGATTTCCGTCTGCCCCTTGAATCGCATGTCGCGGTCCTCCCGAAACGTGGACACCCAGTTTTCCCAGAATGCCCTGCGCGCCTCGAACGGAAGATGGCGCTCTTCAAGGCAGGCCGCCTGCAGTTCCCAGATGTCGAAACTCCGCGGCCAAGCCTCCCGTGCCAGGCCCAGCAGTCTTGGATAGTAGTCTTCCCCGCGGTTCATCAGCGCCCAGCGGGTCAGCAGCCGCCCGCGCAGCGCACGCACCTCGCTGGCCGGCGCTTTTGTCAGGAAGAGCAGTTGGGCATCGGTGATCCGCTTCCAGGTTTGCGGATCCCAGGCGGTGCCGCTGACAAAGTTTTGTTCGTCATAGCGGGCCACATCCAGCATCCACTGGCCAGGGCTGCCCATGTAGCCCACCCAGGCATGACCGCCGGTGCTCCCTTGTCCCATGAGCAGGACGGTCGGCAGTCCCTGTGCCTTGCCCGCCATGGCAACGAAGTAGGCCTGGTCCGCGCAAATCCCTCCCTTTTTCCCGATGTCAATGAGCCGATACCCGCCGTGCGGCCACTGGAGTTCACCCCGGTTCATCCGGCCCGCATCGTAGGGGACCGCCTGAAAAAGGTCATTGAGCCGCCGTGGGTCTTCCAGATCGACCTGCAGGATGTATTCCATCTCTCGCGTCTCCACCGGAGTGTCCACCACAAACATCAACTCCCGAGCCGTCAACCGCGACGGATCCAGCATCAGCTTGCGCACCTTCCTGCCCATGGGAATGCCCGCCTGGATTTTGAAATAAACTGCGAAGCGCTTCACCGGGTCCGCGTCGCCGATCGGCAACGCTTCCTTTCGCGTCCACAGATGCGGCCATTGATCCGGAAACGGCTGGTCCCACACCAGCGCAAAGGCTACGGCCACCTGGGGATGCTGCTTCACCCTGTCAGGATCGCTCTCGCAAATGCGACACAGGATTTCCGCGGCCTTGGCCGCGTCATCGAAAGGCGAAAGGTGGGCGAAAAACAGGCGCCGCAGCGGAGAAAGCGCACCGGTCCGAACGAAGGCCCGCCGCCCCTCGGCGCGGTGGAAAAAGCCTCCGGCAGCCTCCCGTGGAAACAGGTCCAGCCAGGCCGCCAACTCCAGCCAGCCGAGAAAATCGGGATGTCCCGTCACCGCCGACAGGTCCGCACTCCCCTGCTGCCGTTCCCGCAGCATCGACTTTAGATTTTCCGCCTCTGCAGGGAAATCGGCGGTTTCCCCCTGCGCCCTCCACCACGCCTGGACCGCCGCTTCGGAATAGGGTGGCAGCGGAGCGGCCATTCCGCCAGTCAACGGCAGACAGCCAACAAGACACAAATACAGACGAACCACTCGCATGATTTCCAGATTGCAGCACAATTCCACCCTTGGCCACAGGAGATGCTGAAGCAGGTTGGCAAACAGCCCCCGAAAGCGAACCTGCATTCGCCCCCCCATCCCGATGCCTCTGCCACCAAGTCAGCCGTTGTCACCATCCACTCCGCGTCGCCGGTGGTTTCGCTGCCGCCGCGTGGTCATGTCTCTGCCAATGCTGGGCTTGCTAGTGGTCATGGGAGTCGCCGGTCTGTTATCCAATGCAGCCGGACGACTCGATCCCTTCCTGCGCGACAAGGATCGCGGAACCAGCGTCATCCGGCAGCACGCGGAGGAACTGCTGCTGTTGCGCGAGGCATGGCGTCACACCGGAGCCGCTTGCCAGCACCTCAGCGGATACCAGACGGACGAACAGTTTTTCCTGGAACTGCAGGATGCTTATGCCGCCGGCAGCCGCGACGGATGGCTGGTGCCGCAGGATTCCGTGGATTATGCCGTGATCTGCCGCGCGTTTGGCGAACCCGCCGAACAACCCATGCTGTCCGAAGCACCGGAAAAGGACCTGCTGCGCTCCTTCGTCGAGGAAGATGCGTTGGACGAGACCCAGCGCGGGCAAATCGCTGGATTGTTCAAGAACCGCGGTCCCGACTGGTGGACAGAAACGCTCGCCGCCCTGTTCGACGGACGGGAATTCCTCGTTGCGCAGTCCCCTCTGGCCGCAGCGAGCACCCGCAAACTGCAGTGGCGGATCATCAGCAACAGCACCCTCTGGCTCCTGACCATTCTGGGAATGCCCGCGCTGTTCTGGACCATCTGGACGCTTGCCCGGCACCAGCCCACATCCGTTCCACGGCTGCAGGCAGCTTGGACCGCATCCGCCGTGCTCGGTGCCTGGCTGCTATCGGAATTTCTCACGGAAGCCGCCTCCGTAGTCTGCGCCCTGTTGATCACCTTTGCGGTCTCGCTTTTTCCCGATGGCACGCAAGTGGAAACCAGCACTGGCCTCCAGATCATCCGGACAATCCTAACCACCGTTCTGGAGTTTATTCCCGTCATCCTGCTGGTTTGGCTGCTGACGCCCGGCCGCCGGGCCGCCCTCCGCCTGCTGGGGCTCACGCGGCCATCGTTCAGCAAATTTCACCTGCTGGTCCTGAGCCTCGGAGGCATGGCACTCGCCCATGCAACCCTGCAGGCCCTCGGCCCCATTGAATCCATTTTCAAACTCGTAGACCCCACCGACCGCTGGAGCCGCGACTTTGCGGCTCTTGGCTGGCTGGGCATCCCAATGGAACTCGTTGTCGGATGCCTGGCCGCCCCATTCATCGAGGAAGTCGTATTTCGCGGCATTCTCTTTGCCGGATTCCGCAACCGGTTTGGCGATTTCACTGCCGCCCTGCTTTCCAGCGCATTGTTTGCCGCCGTGCATTACTATTCATTCATCGGAAGCCTCTCGGTATTTCTCATCGGCATGGTGCTGTGTCTGCTCTATGACCGCGGCAGGACACTCTGGATTCCCATCATCGCCCACTCCCTCATCAATCTGTCCGTCACTTTGAACAGTTAGGCTTCCCGGTCCGCCGTCGCCTCCTCGAATCTCGACCCCAATTGTTTCGGTCGGATCCAAGCATGCCCGGAGTTTTGAATCTGCCGAGGCACACTGCAACGAAGCCACAAGGCAGCCGCTATTCCACTCATCTTGGGCTGCCCTGTTTCGTCTTCAACTATTGCGCAAATCGCGCAGCGCATACAGCCCGGCCTGGCGCTCCAACATCTGAAGCCGCCGTGCTCCGCTCGTGCTCTTCGGCCCAAATAGCTCCCGCGCACCGGCGAAGATTTCGTCAACAAACTCCCCACTCCCGACCACTGCCCCCGCCGTGAAATGCCGCACTCGCAGCCGCACCACATCCGCCAGCCGCAGTTTGCCGCCGGATTGCAACACTTGTTCAATCTGCTCCACCGCAAATCCTTTTCTGCCTGAGGTCTTCCCATCGGCTTTCACCTCCTGACCTTCCCAGTAAATCAATTTCCGATACACCGCCTGCGCCTCGTTCCACCGCATTGCTGCTGCCTCCTCCAGCTTCTGCCGGTGCAGCGCCCCCACCGCCATGGCGATGCCCTGCCGCGCTTTGCGCCCGCCGCCCACGGCTTCCCCATACCCGCTCCAGCGGTATTCCTTCGGATCCTGCACCAGCCCGGCACGGACCGGATTCAAATCCACATAGGCCGCCATGGTCGCCACCGCATGGCCCGCCCCTTCCACCAGCACGCTGCCAAAACGCTCCTCCCACAGCGTCCCTTTGCGTCCGTGGGTTTTGTTATACCATTTGGAAAACCCCAGCTTCACCGACTGCACAAAGGCGCTCAAATCAAACATCCGCTTCCACAGCGACGCCAGCACTTTTGGAATCTCCCCCGCACACCCATTGGTGCGCCACAAGGCAAAAAGCTCCCGATACTGCCGCGCCTTCCGCTTGCCGAAAGCCTGCTCCAAATGCCCCAGCATTGCCTCCTCATCCAATATCTGCTCCGGCCGCTCCGGCACCTCCACCAGGATGTGGAAATGATTGGACATCAAACAGTAAGTGATGACCCGCAGCCCCCCGAAAGCCTCGAACTTCCGCATCAGTCCGCGAAACACCCGCTTCCCCTCCTCATCGAACCAGAAAGCCCGATTGACAATGCGGCTGGTAACATGAGCCAGCATCCGCCGGCCCAGAGCAGGACGAAACCGGTAGTGCGAAGCCATGGCGGGGAGCCTCATTCAAAAATGCCCGTGGCGCAATAGTTTTCTTATAATTCATATGGCATTTTCTTTTAACCAGAGCGTGCCCACGCTGCCCCCGCCGCCTGCGCCGAGCAGAGCGCGACTGTCGCCCAGCACCCAGCGGCCTGAACCCCTCCCAAACCGCCCCCAGCGGGAAAAATTCAACGATGGCGGTGCATCAAAGGCTTACGCTTAACCAACAGCCAGAGAAGTCCCGCCGCCGCCAGACCGATCAAGATCCAGATGGGCCAATTTCGAGTTGTCCAAGGCTCCTGATTTTCGTCAGGGAGGGGCTTCGGGCCTTGGGAGAGCGGCTGCCTGGGCCCCAGCGGCTGCGGGCGGCGGTTACCCTCGCCGGTATTGGGTAATGAAGGTGCGGTCTTGAGAACCTCAGCAGTAAGAACGCCAAATGAAATCCAATGCTGCGCCTCCGATAGCCAATACGGCTCATCCGCCTGCTCGCCCAGCTTCCTCACTTCCTCCATCTCCTTGAGGTGATCTGGAAGGCGTTCGCTATATGGATAAAAATTATAACCGATCTTGTAAAATTCCTCACAGATTCGATAAAGATTCTCAATATCGGCTCTCTCTCCTTGGTGGATCAAGTAGCTCCGCATTTGACCTATTTCACCACCTACATCGCCTTTTTGCGAGAGGAAAAACTCTTTCAGTTTTTGTTCTCTGATGGCCTGCTGGAATAATTCCATTCTAAAGCGGATGATAGGGAGGAGCCTAGCCGCAACGTCCCTGTCTTTTTTTAACACATCTAAAATCCCAGGAAATTTTGGTCCTTCACCCATGGTAAACTTAAGATATTGCCAGATCATGGCCAAGTCGGCCTGCTCCCTCAGCACGACGAGGCGCGTCACATTGGATCGGATTTTCGCTGTGCGGTCAGGAAGCTCATAATACTCCGTATTCCTGAGGATGGATAAATAAATGTCGTCCACTTCCGAGATCACCTCCGGCGTTACTTTAGGCAAGGACGATTCGATGGGCCTTACCCAGTCTGGCAGGGGAACAGGCACTGCTGGCGAATTGGTTGCTAAAAATCCCCAAAGCACTGACAAAACTACCGCCAGCCTGAGGAATACGCCGAGTGTCGCAGGTGGTTTCATGGGAGCTTCTTGGAAAACTTGTTGCCGGCACCCTCATTGACAATCTTGGCGTCCCGCAGATACCAATGCTTGGCACTCTTAGGCGGATCCATGGAAAGGTCATTGGCCAGCCTTCCGTCGGCCATCAAGTGCCACCATGGGAGTGCCGGATCTGTCAAGGGCGGGCCAAGGCTCGGGTCGTAGATTCCTCCGGTTTCGGAGTGGCCCGCCCCTCGCAAACTATGCCCGCACTCGTGGGCAACAGTATTAGCAGCCTTCGTGATGTTTTGCCCCTCAAACGATATGAGACTCGATAAAAAATACAAAGTGATATCTGAGCGATTCTTGTAGGCTAGGTTCGTGCCGAAACTAGTGGCTGTAATGGTTTTGTCGATGAAGACGAGTTTGATTGCATCCGCTGGCAGGTCAAAGGCATTAATCTTGGCTATCAACTCATTCACCTCAACACTGCTCAACTGATGGTCCGATCCGGCAATAGCCTGTAGGTCGTCAGGGGAGATCGCAGGCACTCCAACCCCCGGGTTCACTGGGGTGAAATCAACCTTCTCAAGAAGCGGAGCGTAGATTTCGTGCAGTCGGTCCAGGTTCTGAATCATGGCGGCCACCGATGCGGCATCAGCATCCACGGAGCCGACATGAACTAGGGAGCAGGTGAAATGGTGGCTAAATTTCTTGATGGGAAAGTCGATGACCGCATCCTGCAAAGCGGGAACTTTAATTTTCAGAATTCCTCCCGGCCATGCCCGGAAAGTGGGGTCGTTTAACGCCCCATCTGACGCACGTCCACCCGCCCAGTTATCATCATCCTCATCGGCCACCAGGGCGATGGGCTGTGATTCAAATATTCCTAGCTGTCCCGCCAGTTCCGTCAACTCCACTTCTGCCCCTGCATCGTTACGTGAGCCAATGGACCCACTCGTGCTCACATGGATTTTTTGCACGCCTTGGCCTGCTTTATGAGGAAGGGGCATTCGGATTACGATGCGATCGGGATCGTCTTTGGGAAACTCCTGGGGCTGCACTAAATCTCCCCCCGGTATGACATGTGGGCTGTTCCAACGGCAGAAGCGCACCTCCTGCACCGTTTCTAAATCTCCAACGGTGCCCTCAGAGTTGATTGCAGGTTGCCTTATCTCCACCGGCGTGAGTTCCAAGCTCCATTTTTGGCCTGCGCTGTTGTTGTTTTCTGGCGAGGGAATGGGCTCTGTGAAACTGCCGCTGACCTCCAGTTCGGGACTTTCGGTAACGTCGGAGGGGATTTCCAACGTCACCACCTCGATGGCTTGGGGGACGCTGGTATCCAATGGAAGCTGGTTTCCTGGCTGGAGCAGTGCCGGGTCATGCCACTCTTGGTTTGGCGGTGTGAAACCGAAATTGGCGCGGCGGCTGATTTTCAGGAAACTGACGCGGGTGGGGGTCGGCTGGGCAGGTCTTTGCACCAGTTTGATGCGAGCCGCCTCGAAGTGGCCATTTTCGTGGTTGCCGACGCCCCGTTGAAACAAGCCGATGCTCACCGCTCCCAGCGCCGGGGCACCAACCCATGCTGGACCAAAGGGCGGAATTTCTCCGACAAACCCCGTGCCCAGAAATCGGTCAAAACACTTTGGGTTTTCCATGACTTCGGAAGCGGGCTGCGTGAGCGCCCAATTGAGCGTGGCAATGATCTTGTCTGGAGGCGGCGCAGTGGTCACCCGTTCGTTGGCGGTGTAGTCGCCGCTGCGCCGGGTAACCACCTGGCACAGCGGTGTGATGGTCGGGTCTTTCGCGGCACTGTCACGTCCATCCAGTGCTCCATCACCATCCGTGTCCGCATTGTTCGGATTGGTGCCCAGGGTCTGTTCCTGAAGGTTTGTTAGGCCGTCGCCGTCGCTGTCGGCATCTGCCGCCAACCAATCAGCGGTCCCCTCGGCAGCGAATGGATCAACCGCCCAGGTTCGTTCAAAATCATCGAACAGCCCGTTGCCGTTGGTGTCGATCTGCTGGCGGCGCACCCGCAGCAGGCGTTTGGGGCTGGAAAGCGCCTGGGGGGCCGGGGTGCCAGCGGGACGAGTCAGTTCGCCCACGATGCGCGGCAGGTTTTCCTCCAGCAACTGCGCCTCGCGCAGATGGCGCGGCAGGAAGGGCGGATCGGACAGATCGCCCGGGAATTGCTCCGCGGGGACGTGGAGCAAATTGAGCAGGAAATCGTAGCGGGCATCCGGGTCCTCCACGGAAAACCCCAGCAGGCGCGATTGCCCGGCCGGGGCCGGCGGAAACGTCCCCTCCAGCAGCTTGCGCCAGTGATCCGGAGTCGCGGTGGCATCCGCCCGGTCCACCGCAGCACCCCAGCCCCCCGCTGCGGAGAAATACAGGTCTGCACTGACAAAATAAGCCGGTTTTGTTTGCGGGTTTCCCCAGTTGGGCGGCGGCGTTCCGCCCGGTGGTTGTGGAGGCGGCGGAGGCGGCTGGCCGTGGAGAAAACAGTAACGCAGTTCCTCACCGGTTCCGTAATAAAACCCGCCTGGTGCTGGAACGAAAGCCGCGCCATCCTGCGACTGCTCAATGGTATAAAACTGGCCCCGCACGGTGGGAAATGTCAGGAAGTGGCGACCGTCCGGCTCCTGCGCCAACTGCGCAGAAAAGGAATCGTCCGCTGACAGGTTCACCCCACCCGCAGCCAGTGTCAGAACGCCCGTGATCGAACGGAGAACGGAGAACGGAGAACGGAGAACGGTGGCTCATAGAATCAGCACGGACGTGGTGTAGGAGGAAACGTAGGGGAGATGGAGTGGGAAGCAAATGCGAATCGAACGCGGCAGCGGATCGGTTGGCGCAGAGAAACCTTGGAATTCCAAATCGGAGGCTCACGCCGACATAGGAAAACGCCGTGTCCTGCGCGGGTTGCAGAAATTTAGAGGGGTTGTCGATTTACAGGTCTGCGGTGATTGGTGCCTGCGGAAATTACCTGATGGCACCATGATGCAGTCTTAATGTAAATTGCCCCTGCCCAACACCCGCTGACATGCGCCCGCACCTTCTCCTGATTTTCCTGACAATCGCCACCGGCTGGGTGGAAACGACCAGCCTGGGCGGTGACGCGGTGGCAAATGGTCGAGTGCACGAACAGCCGACACCGAGCCAAGATGCGGCGGGGCCAGCGCCCGTAGATAAATGCCAGACGATTCATTAAGATAAATGTTGCACTTCGAGCCTTTTTAAATGACGCTCCCCGTCATGGCTTCGCACTATCGGTTTCGTCCTGCTTCGGGTCAGCGGATGCTGGCTCATGTTACCAGCCGCATTGTCAATCGGGCGTTCTGGTTCGATGAGGAGGGGCAGCGGGTGTTTCGCGGACTGATGCGGCAGTTCGAGGCTTTCGGGGGGCTGCGGGTCATCACCTACTGTTTGATGTCCAACCATTTCCACATCCTGGTGGAGGTGCCGGAGCGGCCTGAGCAGATGTTGGATGAGGAGGCAATGCTGGGGCATTTGGAGCAGGCGTTCGGCAAGCGGAAGGCGCGGCAGTACCGGGAGCTTTTTGCCCTGTGGCGCAGCAACGGGTGTGCAGAAGAGATTTCAAAGGTGCTGGCGGCGCTGTGGAAGCGCATGTTTGATCTGAGCGCCTTTGTGCAGGCGTTGAAGCTGGGATTTTCCAAATGGTACAACAAAACGCACGGACGCAAGGGGACGCTGTGGGAGGAGCGTTTTGCTAGCGTGCTGGTGGAAGGGGCGGGCCATGCGGTGGCGACCATGGCGGCCTACATTGATCTGAATCCGGTCCGGGCCGGACTGGTGCAGGATCCGAAGGAATACCGCTGGAGCGGGTACGGGGAAGCCGTGGGCGGAGGGCGCAAAGCGCGGCAGGGCATCGCCATGGCCGTGGGGGCGTTGCACCGGCAGGAACTGGAGGAGGCAGCAGCGATGCGGTGGTACGAGGCGCAGGGCATTTACCGAAAATGGATCTACTGGGAAGGTCAGGAGGTGAAAGCCGATGGGAAGACCCCTGGAAGGAAAGGATTTGCGGTGGAGCAGATTGAACAAGTGTTGCAATCCGGCGGCAAACTGCGGCTGGCGGATGTGGTGCGGCTGCGGGTGCGGAATTTCACGGCGGGGGCAGTGGTGGGGAGCCGGGAATTTGTCGATGCGGTGTTTGCCGGTGCGCGGGAGCGGTTTGGCGCGAAACGGACCAGCGGCGCGCGGCGGCTGCGGATGCTGGAGCGCGGGGCCGGCCTCTATGCGCTGCGGGATCTGAAGAGCGAGTGACCAACGCCAGGCGAAACAAGGTGATCTTTTTGGGCAAATGGATTGCTGCCGAGGGGACGCAAGCTTTTGAGGCTCCTCATCCCTGAATTTTTCCCACTGGGCCGGGGCGGACGGTATTCAGGGCGCAGGCTGACAAGCTGACGCGGAAGTAAAAATCCGCACAATGCAGGATGAGTGGAGTGGAAAATGGACCCCGGGAATGGAAACGGTGTCCTGACGAAACAGGCCCGGAAGGCCAGCCGCAGGTTTACCCCAGCGCTGCTGCTTCGCTGTCGGAAAGCAGCAGCGCCTTCAGATGGCGGTGGTGCGGCATTTCCATTTCCGGGTCCGCCTCCAGCACTTCCGTGGCCAGTTGCCGCGCTACCTGCACCAGCTTTTGATCCCTGACCAAATCCCCCAGTTGCAGTCCCGGAAGTCCGCTCTGCGCCGTTCCCAGCAAATCTCCCGGTCCGCGCAATTTCAAGTCTTCCTCCGCCACCGCAAAGCCATCCGTGGTGGTTTCCAGAATCCGCAGACGTGCCAGCGCTTCCGCGTTTTGCCCGCTGGCCACCAGCACGCACCAACTGCGGTGTTCACCGCGCCCAATGCGGCCCCGAAGCTGGTGCAGTTGGGCCAGGCCGAAGCGCTCTGCCTCGAACACGACCATTACTGTGGCGTTGGGCACATCGACGCCCACTTCGATGACGCTGGTTGCCACCAGCACTTTCAATTCCCCGCTGCGGAAATCCCGCATCACTGCCGCCTTTTCTTCCGCATCCAGACGGCCATGCACCAGGCCGGTCGGAATCGGAGCCAGCCGCCGCCGCCAAGCTTCCACTTCCTGGGTGGCGGCCTTCAGCTTCAGCGCATCGGTTTCCTCGACCAGCGGATAGACCAGGTAGGCCTGCCGTCCGGACTCCACCTGCTGGCGCAAAAATGCCGCCACTTGTGCCAGGTCGGGCTGCTCGCGGACGGCCGTATGCACCTGTCCGCGTCCGGCGGGCATTTCATCGATCACCGACACATCCAAATCTCCATAGACCGTCAGTGTCAGAGTTCGCGGAATCGGCGTGGCCGTCATCACCAGCACATCGGGCGTTGCACCGCTTCGAATCAGACGGCTGCGCTGCTGAACGCCAAACTTGTGCTGCTCATCGATCACCACCAGACCGAGATCGGCAAACTGCATGCTTTCGGAAATCAGGGCGTGTGTGCCGATGAAAATCTGCGGAGCTTCGGTCCCGGACCACAAGGCAAGGAATCCTTCCTCCTTGCGCGATCCTGTACGCAGTGCCACGCGGATGCCCAGCGGTTCCAGCCAGCGGCAAAAATTCAGATAGTGCTGTTCCGCCAGAATCTGGGTGGGTGCCATGAGTGCGGCCTGACAGCCCGATTCCACTGCCAGCAGCATGGCCGCCAGCGCGACGAATGTTTTGCCGGAGCCTACATCCCCCTGCAGCAGCCGATGCATCGGGCGGGGTGCTGCGAGATCGCGCCGGATTTCCTCGATGGCCCGCTGCTGCGCTCCTGTTAGTGGAAAGGGAAGCTGCTGCTGCCACTGTTCCAGCAGCCTGCCCGGTCCGCAGTGCGCGCCTCCGGGCATCCGGTCCCATTCGCGACGGCGGCGCAGCACATTGATTTGCAGGCCGAAAAACTCCTCCAGCGCCAGGTAGCTCCGGGCCGCATCCAACTGGGCAAAATCCTCCGGGAAATGAATCCCCCGCAGTGCCAGCCATCGGCTCATGCCGGCGAATCCCCCGCGAGCGGATGGCTTTCGCAGAATGTCGGGAACCTCATCCCCGGAAAGCGCCGCCAGCAGTTCATGCATGGCTCTGCGCAGCGTCCGCAGCGGCAGTCCTTCCCGATCCCGGTAAATCGGAACGATCCGCTGCAGGTGGATCGATGCTTCCTCCGCATCGTCGCCCACGATTTCAAACTCCGGATGATCCATGACGACCTGCCGCCCGCTGGCCTTGAGCTTCCCGTAAAGGATGACCTGCTGCTCCACTGCGAAGGATTTCATGAGGAACGGCATGTGGAAAAACCGCACCACCAGCGGCTGGGACCAGCCGTCCGCTGCGGCATCTTGAACGGTCACCTTGACGTAGCCGCGTTTGAACCCCATGCGCTGGAACTGCAAATCGGTGACGATTCCGTGCAGGCAAACCGCATCGCCCCCAGCCTCCTGTGGAATCCGGTCAAAGCGCCGCCGGTCTTCGTAGCGGAAGGGATAATGCGTCAGCAGGCGGCCAACTGTGGAAAAACCGGCGCGGTCCAGCGCCTGGCGCGTCCGGGCGTCAAGAAATCCGGCGTCATCAATGGGACTATGGAAAGAAAGCGGCATTCCTAGAAAGGTTCCTGACCTTTCGCTTTCACGAGGCCGACGCAATGGCAAAGGTGTCCGTGTCACCCGCGGAAAAACCGAGTGTCATTGCCGGCATCCTGAGCTATGGGACACGCCAACTCCATGCCTGACCGATCCCTTCTGGAATCTGACGAAGAACACGACACCGCCGGTGAAAAACCGGACGGGCAGGCATTTTTCGGCGGCCGCCGCGGCGGACTTTGGTCGCGGCTGGCCCGCTTCACCAAGCGCAGTGAACGGCAGCATCTCCTTCCGGCGCTCATGAAGGTGTATGCCGGATTCAGCAAAATGGACGGGCTGGTGGCGGAGGAGGAAATTGAGTCCAGCCTTGGCTTTCTGCGCTACGATTATCCCGGCGCGCTTTTTTCCGAACTTCAGGATCTCTACCGCAAAGCGCTGCGCGAACCTCAGGACCTCAACCAGATCGCGCGGGAACTGGCCGCCGAACTGACTCTGGAGAACAAAATCCTGCTGGCGGTTCAGGTGTATGTGCTCATTTCGCACAACAAGCTGCAGGCGCCGGAAATCGAAGGTTTCCACCGCTTCATGCAGAGCCTCGGCGTGGCCAGCGAGGCGCAGGGCATCGTCCACCAACTGACGGAACAGGCCGACCCGCAGCGTTCCCCGGAGGCAGTGCGAGATTTCGCCGCGGTGCTGGAAACGCTGGACGTGCGTGCCAACGAACCAGCGGATTTGGTGCTCGACGCCCTTGGTGAGGATTACGGTCTGACGGTCTTCCGCTTTCGGGGCCTGCTTTTGTTGAAAAACACCGGACGCGCCGTGGTCATCGCCCGCGGACACCAGTTGCGGCCCGGACAGTTTCTGCGTCTGTTCGACGGGCAGCGGGTGGTCCTGGGGGACACTGTGCTGGACTATCAGGAATTGGTTTTCTATTTCAATGCGAAGAAGGGAGTTTCCTCCACCCAGCTTTTTCTGAGCCTGAACAGCGGGGATCCTCCCTTTGTTGAAAAGGTCCGGACGAAGCTCAGCGTCCTGCGAATCCGGTTTGGACTGCATGTCGAAGTGGAGTCGCTGCAGCCAGCCCCGATCCTCATCGCAGGAAAGCAGTTGCCGCCCGGACGCCGGCTGCGCGTCCACCTGGGAGAGAAGCTGCAGTTTGCGGACCGCACGGAAATCACGTTCAGCGAACTGCGCCGCCGTGCCAGGGAGCTGGGGGGACGGTTCGACCTCAACCCGAGCAAGAGCGAATACCTCGTCTCCAACAATCCCGGCCTGCTGCAGCCCGGTGACATTCTGCTGTCCCCTACCGTGCGCAGCGAAATCCTGCTGCGCATCCGGTGCGACTATGAGGAGAAACGCGGCGAACTGGAAGTGCTGCGCGCCGACCGACCGATCCTGGTCGGACAGACGCCCGTCAAGGAGAAGGCGCAGCTCAGGGACGGCGCCGTCATCGTCCTGGGCGAGGGGCAGTATCTGCGCTGTCATTTCGGCGACCGCATCATCGAGGAGGAGCGGAACATCATTCGCCAGATGGAGGTGGTGAACGTTTCCCACAGCTACGGCAAGCACAACCCCGGGCTGGACAGCATGAGCCTGACGGCGCGGCGCGGAGAAATGATCTGCGTCATGGGGCCCAGCGGCTGCGGCAAAAGCAGTCTGATGCGCGTGCTGGCCGGACACCTGAGACCCGATCAGGGAACCATCCTGATGAACGGTGTGCCGCTCTACGACAACCTGCGCCAGCTCACCCCCTACATTTCCTACATCCCGCACGAGGACGCCTTCGACCCACTGCTCACCGTCGAGGAAAACGTGCGTTTTGCCTCTCAAATCCGCAGCCCCCACCTGCACGCCGCAGACCTGCAGCGCCGCGTCGGCTCGAAGCTGGTGGAACTGGGCCTCCATGAGCGCCGCTCCAGCCTGGCCGGCACTCCGGTTCAGAAACGCCTCTCCGGCGGCGAACGCAAGCGCCTCAATGTCGGCATGGACATGATCACTCCGGCGGATGTCTATCTGTTCGATGAACCGACCTCCGGCCTGTCCTCCAAGGACTCGGAGCATGTCCTGGAAATCATCCGCGGCCTGGCCCATAACAAAATCGTTTTTGTCAGCATTCACCAGCCCAGCTCCCGGCTTTTCCACATGTTCAGCAAGGCGCTTCTGCTGGATCGCGGCGGCAAGGTGGTTTTTTTCGGCAAACCCCGGGAGATGCTCGACTACTTTCACCTGGCCTGGGAGGAGGAGATCGTGAAGCCGCTCAGTTCGGCCCGAGGCGAATCCGCCCAGATTCCACCCGTGGCGGACCCGGCTTCTCCCGAATTCATTTTCGACGTGCTGGAAACACCGCTGCGCGACCTGGGCGGCGACATCATCTACGAGGAAGACTCCCGCGGCCACACCGCCACCGCCCGGCGTTTCTCCCCGAATTTCTGGCGGGACCGCTACCAGACGTATTCGGTTTTCAAGGAAGTCCTGGAGCCGAAACTGCGCCGGGGTGCGGATACCGGGCTCGACTCCATGGCGGCCCCCGCACTCAAGGAGCCGCCGCGGCCGGTGAGGGACCGCAGCGCCATTCTGGGCGTCATGGTCAAGCGGGCTTTTCTAAGCAAATTCCGCAACCGCGCCAATCTTGCCACCACGCTGCTGGAGGCGCCGCTGCTCGCGTTTCTCATTTCCTATGTGCTGCGATTTGCGGAGGAAGGCGAATACACCTTTGCCTCGGCGTTTCACATTCCGACCTACCTTTTTCTCACCCTGGTGGTGGGCATGTTCCTCGGCCTTACCAACAGCGCGGACGAAATCATCCGCGACCGCATCCTGCTGGACCGGGAGCGAAACTACAACACCAATGCCGGCGGCTACGTCATTGCCAAATTCCTGGCGCTGGGGGCGGTGTCGCTCATTCAGGATGTGATTTACCTGGCCATTGGAAACCTGGTGCTGGAAGTCCGGGACATGTTTCCGCACTACCTGGTCTGGATGTTCCTGACATCGATGTCCGGAGTCGCCATTGGACTGTTCATTTCCAGCCTGGTGCGCGACGGCAAAACGGCGATCAACATCATTCCGCTCATTCTGATCCCGCAGATCATTCTGGGCGGAGCCCTCATCAAGTATGAGGAAATGAACAAAAATCTCGATTTCGTTTACAGCATCCTCCGGTGGATGGATCCCGAACAGGCCGCCAGCGAAAAGGAACCCAGCAAGCTCCGCGTGCCACTGGTCTGCGAATTCATGCCGCTGCGCTGGAGTTACGAAGCGCTCGCCCTGTCCCAGGCCCGGCTCAATCCGCTGGATGCCGCGCAGGAGGAGTTGGACGACCGCATTCACAGCCTCAGCGGCAAAAAATCCCTGTCGCCCGACGAAGAAACAGAACTGCACAACCTCAAGGATGCCCTGGCCCTGGTTTCCGGCCTGGAAGAACGCAGCCCGGATGCGGTGAAGCGCCGCCTCGACCGCATCCTGGAGGACATCGCCGCGGGAACGTTCAATCCTGACAACTATGCCCCCAAGGAATTGAAAACCAGAGTCAGCGCGGAGGAAGTCTATCAGAACAAAAAAATCGCCGACCTGGTGCACAAGGCGGAATTCGAGCGCACGGACTTCCGCAACAAGGGCGTGCGCCCAAATGTTTTCTTCGGACGGCGCAAAACCTACTTCAACCGTGAATTCGAAACGCTCCGTGCGGACGGCTTCGCTCTCGGCGTGTTCATCCTTCTGCCGCTGGCCGCAGTCTATCTGTCATTGCGCCGACAGCTGCGCAAGGTGTGAGCCAAGCCCTGTTCGGGCCGGAGGGGGAACGGCAGCCGGAATTCAAAGCTGGATTTGAATTCCAAATTCCACAACGCGGCCCGGGGGAATGTTGTAATAGGCAACGGCGCTCTGGGAATTGCGGCTGAGCAGGGCAAACAGCTTGGCCCGCCACAGCCACAGGTGAGTGCTGCTCGGGATGATGGTTTCGCGCCCCAGGAAGTAGCTGGTCTGCATCGGCTTGGAAGGCAGACCCAGCCCGCTGCACTTTTCCAGCAGCACTGGAACATCCGGCCACTCCATGAAGCCGTAGTGGCCGACGACACGCCAGACGCCATCCGCAATCTCCTCGAGCTCGACGCGTTTGACCTCGTCGATGTATGGAACCAGTTCCGATTCGACCGTCAGGAAGACGATGCGCTCATGCAGCACCTTGTTGTGCTTGAGATTGTGCAGCAGAGCCGTGGGCGTGACTCCGGTGGTGCCCGCCATGTAAACCGCGGTGCCTTTGACGCGGGTGGCTCCGCCCCGCGAAACGCTGTCGATGAATTCCTTCAGCGGCAGTGCCTGTTCCTTCAGTTTTTCACCCAGAATGCGTCGTCCGGTGCGCCACGTGACCATGATGGTGAATATGACCGCGCCCAGCGCCAGCGGAAACCAAGCACCCTCGACAAACTTCAGCGCGTTGGCCGTGACAAAGATCAATTCCACTGCGGCGAAGAAGAGGCAGACCGGCAGCGCTTTCCAGACCGGCCAGTCCCATTTCCGGCGCGCTGCGTAATAAAACAGGACGGTGGTGATGAGCATGGTCAGCGTCACCGCCATGCCGTAGGCGTGGGCGAGGTTGGTGGACGTTTTCCACGTCACCACCAGCCCGATGCACAGGAGCGCCAGCAGCCAGTTCACCTGCCCGATGTAAATCTGGCCGCGTTCCGCGCTGGAAGTATGGTCAATCTTGATGCGCGGCAGGTAACCCAGCTGCACCGCCTGCATGGTGAGCGAGTAGGCCCCGGTGATGAGCGCCTGGGACGCAATGACCGTGGCGGCCGTGGCCAGGACCACCAGAGGCACCCGGAATGCCTCCGAAGGGATCAGGCTGTAGAACGGCTTCGCGGCCAGAGCTGGTTCATGGAGGACCACCGCGCCCTGGCCCAGGTAGTTGAGCAGCAGCGCCGGCAGCACCAGGGCAAACCAGGTGAGTTTGATCGGACGGCGTCCGAAATGTCCCATGTCGGCATAGAGTGCCTCTCCGCCAGTCACGACCAGGAATACACCCCCCAGCACATGCAGCGGGTGGACGCCGCTCTCCGCATGCAGCAGGAACCGAATGGCATGGTGCGGGCTGATGGCGGCCAGAATGCCCGGATGTTCGACGATGCGGTAAACTCCCAGTGCCGCAATCGTGACGAACCACAGCAGCGTCACCGGTCCGAAGGCGCTGCCCACCTTGGCGGTGCCATGCCGCTGGACGGCAAAGAGCACCAGCAGGACCGCCACGGTAATCGGCACTGTTAGGGCAGGCGATGCGTTTTCCTGAATGCCCTCGACCGCAGACAGCACGGAGATGGCCGGCGTAATGATGCCGTCCCCGTAGAGCAGGGCTGCGCCAAAGACGCCAAAAGCCACCATGACCACGCCGGTGCGGGTGCGGTAGCGCCCCCGACGCTCTGGAAATCCAACGCTCAGCAGCGCCAGGATGCCTCCCTCTCCCCGTTTGTCAGCCCGCATCACAAAAAGAATGTACTTCACTGAAATGATCAGGATGAGCGACCAGATGATGAGTGACAGCAGGCCGAAAATGAGCAGGGGACGGTGCGGGCCGTCAATGCCCTCGCGCATCGCCCCGCAGGCTTCACGAAAGGCATAAAGCGGACTGGTTCCAATGTCTCCAAAAACCACTCCGAGAGCGGCCAGACAAAGCAAGGACAGGCGGGATGAGGCGGGGGAGGCGGTGGTGCTCATAAGGATGCCCGATGTGCCCGGGCAACTTCAGCCCAGGTTTCGGACGGGTGGCTCAGACTTCGACTTGCATGCCAAGTTCGATGACGCGGCCGGGTGGAATGCGGAAGTAACCCGCGGGTTGTTGCGCAATTTTGCTGAGAAAACCGAACAGGTGTCCGCGCCACCGCGCCATGCCTGGTCTGGATGCGGGAATGATCGTCTCGCGTCCAAGGAAAAACGTGGACTGCTCAGCAGTCAACTCGAGCCCGAACTGACTGCAGGCACGCAGCAGGCGGGGCACATCCGGCCGCTGCATGTAGCCGTAATGGCCCGTCAGCCGCCAGAAACCGTCCGCCAGCCGCTGCAGTTCGACCCGCCGGCTGGGGAGCACATAAGGCTCGTCATCGACCACCAGCGTTAGGAAAATCACCCGTTCATGCAGCACGCGGTTGTGCTTGAGGTTGTGCAGCAGCGACCCCGGCGTCCGGCCCCGGTTACCGGTCATGAAAATGGCGGTTCCGGGCACGCGCAGCGGCGGATGGCGAGCGATGCTGGAAATGAACAGTTCCTGATCCAGTCCGGTCTGCTCCAGTGATTTACCGACCAGTTCCCGTCCGCGTTTCCATGTGGTCATCAGCGCAAAAATGCCCAACCCCACCACCAGCGGAAACCAGCCGCCATCGGCAAATTTCACCAGATTCGCCCCAAAAAAGGCACCCTGGATCACAAGGAAAAACGTGCAGAAACCGCCGGCCTTCAGCAGGCTCCATTTCCAGAGGTTCCGGGTCACGAAAAAGAACAGCAGCGTGGTGATGAGCATGGTCAGCGTGACCGAAACGCCATAAGCCGCTGCAAGCTTGGTGGAGGTTCCGAATTTCAACACCAAACCAACACAGGCGAACATCAGCAGCCAGTTGACCAGCCCAATGTAAATCTGGCCCCGGGTGTGTTCGGAGGTGTGCTTGATGGCAGCACGGGGAAAGTAGCCCAGTTGAATGGCCTGCAGCGTCAGCGAATAGGTGCCGGTAATCAACGCCTGGGAAGCGATGACCGTTGCCAAAGTAGCAAGCACCACCATGGGAAGCAGCACTGCTGGCGCAATCGCACCCACCAATTTGAAAAAGGGATTCACGGCCATCGCGGGATCAAGCATGATCATGGCACCCTGACCGAGGTAGTTCAGGAGCAGGGCCGGAAACACGATGGCAAACCAGCCGATGCGAATGGGCCGCTTGCCGAAATGGCCCATGTCGGCATAGAGCGCCTCACCGCCGGTCATCACCAGAAAGACCGAACCAAGGACCAGAAAGGCATTCCAGCCGCCGGAGAAGGCAAAATGCAAGCCGTGCCAGGGGTTGAACGCCGCCAGCACTGCGGGATTTTTAACCAGCCCGCAGATGCCGAAAAACGACATGGCCACGAACCAGCACAGGGTGATCGGTCCGAAAATCCACCCCACTTTCTCCGTGCCCATGTACTGGACGGAAAACACGGCAATGAGAATGCAAATCGTAACCGGAACCACGAACGGAGCGACCGCCGGGGTTGCCTCCTGCAACCCCTCGACGGCGGAGAGGACCGAAATGGCCGGAGTGATCATGCCGTCGCCATAAAGCAGCGCGGCGCCAAACACCCCCAGGAGCACCAGTCCCGTCCGGCGTTTCGAAGACTCGCTCATCCCGTGGACCGCAAGCGTCAGCAGCGCCAGCACGCCGCCTTCCCCTTTGTTGTCCGCCCGCAGAATGTAAATGAGGTACTTGATGCAAATGATGACAATGAGCGACCAGATGATCAGCGAGAGCACACCGATCACATTGGCCGAAGCACCCGCATCCACATGACCGTGCAGGAAGCACTCGCGCATCGAATACAGCGGACTGGTTCCGATGTCCCCAAACACCACCCCAAGGGCTCCGATGACCAGGGAGCGCTGCGACACCTTGCGCAGGCCCCTTCCAGACGAAGCAGCACCCTGCTCGCCTGCGGAATGTGGCGGTTGGCCATCAGTAGCAGGGTGATCCATCTCAGTTGTCCCGGGTGGCTGTTCCGAAGGAACCACCGGAGTCGGAGGAAAAGAAGTAGCAGTGCGGAGCGGACGGAACCCTCATGAAAATCGGGTTGAGCATAGGCACAGCAATTTGGCCTTGTAAAGGGAGCAAACGCTCCAGGCACGGTTGCCGAAAAATGGATTGCACCAGAGATGCACCAGAGGAAACTGACATGCGAACCACCCTTCGCAGGAAAGCAGCGGCTTCACGACCCTACCAGAAAAACGACAACGCGCAGGTGGTGCAAAAAAAATCAGAGTCCTGGTTGGTTTGAGACTTCACGCCGCTGAAACCGCCCTGTCGGCGGGTTCTGCCCCACGGCAGAATCCCCATCCGGAGGTTCCGGGCACCCTGCGCCCCTCCCTATCCTGGTATCGGAGCTTTCCTGATTGTTTGCCACAAAAAAACAAATCCCCTTGACTCCAAAATTCGCACTTTCCTTCTCAGTCACAACGCCTTCCGAATGCTTCCCTGCGGGTTCATAATTTTTAGATTTCCGTGATCTTCTATGAAATATTTTTTTCCGAATGTTGGCATGAAATAAACGGGAGAAAATCTTAAGGAATCTGTGTTTTTTCCTTGTCAACGGGGCTGTATTTTGTGTAGGTTGATGGCCCTCCACAACATCTGGTGGTGCCAGCCCAGCACTGCCGCGATTTTTTGATTTTCCAAAATGCCTTCGAGGGATGACCAGTTTTCCACAACTTATTGCCAGTTTTTTCACAGAGTTCTCCACTTTTCTAAAAATTAGAACCTCCCTCCGGTAAACCCGACAAAGTTCCGGTTTTAAGTAAAAGTTTTTGAGTCGCATTCCCCGTTCTTCCCCCTCTGCCAACACCGCCCGACCAGCCGCCACCATGATCGCACGCAACACGATTGAAGAAGACATTCACCTGAAAGAACTCGCGCGGCAGGACGCGCAAAACAAACCGCGGTTCGACTGGACCAGCAGCGCACCCGCCAGCGGCAGCCAGAGGGGTGTGCCCGTGGAATTCAACGGACTGCAGCAGACGTTCACCCATGCGGACGTGGAGCGGATGATCGGGGATGCGCTGACCGACCTGATGCTGGCCCGGCAGGAGCAGGATATTTTCAATGACAAGAACCGTCGCCTGGTGGCGGGCCTTGCGGAGGCCGTGACCCGGGAACTGGGCAGCCGCACCGGCCAGGGGGAGCGCCCCGCCCTTTCCCACCGGGACGTGACGCGCCTCATCGAACGGGCGCTGGTGCAGCAGAATGCCTATGACGTGGCGCGCAGCTTCGTGGCGAGCCATGCCCAAGGCTGCCATCAGCCGCTGGCCAATCAACTGGGCGGCGCTTCCGGAAACGAAGCCTGTGCCCGGGTGCCGCTGCGCCCGCTGTGCCGCATCATCCGCCGCAATGGCGACGTGGTGCCGTGGGATGAAAACAAAATCGAGATTGCCGTGCGCAAGGCGTTCCTTTCCGAGCATCTGGACTCCGCCCCGGCGGAGGAAATCGCCCGCAGTCTCACCAAACAATTGCGCGAAACCGGGCAGCAGTTGATCAACATCGAGGACCTGCAGGACCGGGTGCAGGAGGAACTCATGAAGCAGGGCCACTACAAGGTGGCCGCCGCCTACATCCTCTACCGTGCGCACCGTGCGGAAGTGAGGGCCAAAACGGAAGAGGACGCGCGTCTCGATGCGTTGAACCGCCAGGATCACATGATCCTCGTCACCGAGGAGGATGGAACCTCCACCCTGTGGGACGGACAGGACCTGCGCCGACGCATCGAGTTCGCCCGTATCGGTCTGGACCTCTGTCTGAGCTGTGACCAGATCGAAACGGATCTGCGCCGCTCCCTGTTTCCGGAAATGACCCGGGAGGACCTGAACACCACGGTGATCCTCAACTCCAAAACGCTCATCGAACGCGATGCCGATTTCGCCCGGTTTGCCGGACGCATTCTGCTCACCTACATTTACGAGGAGGTGCTCGGCTGGAGCATGGTGAAGGACGGCATCGAAGCCCTGCCGGAATTTCACCGCCGGGCGTTCCGCGTAAATCTCCAGCGCGGCGTGGAAATCCAGCGCCTCAACCCCGCCCTGCTGGAACTCAATCTCGACCGGTTGGCGCTGGCGCTGGATCCCACTGCCGACATGGAGTTTGACTACCTGGGGATTCAAACTCTCTTCGACCGCTACCTGCTGGTGGACAAAACCGGACGCCGACACCGCCGCCTGGAAACGCCGCAGCTCTTTTTCCTGCGCGTCGCCATGGGACTCTTCCTCAAGGAGCAGAAGGAGCACCAGACCGACCACATCATCTCCCTTTACAACCTCTTCAAGTCCCGCCGTTTCTGCAGCAGCACCCCCACCCTCTTCAATTCCGGCACCCTCCACAGCCAGCTTTCCTCCTGCTACCTCTACCAGGTGGACGACAGCATCGAAAGCATCATGCTGCGCGGCATTGCCGAAAATGCCTTTCTCAGCAAATGGGCCGGCGGCCTGGGCGGCTCGTGGACGGCGGTCCGCGGCACCGGCAGCTACATCAAGGGAACCAACGGCGAAAGCCAGGGAGTCATTCCCTTCCTCAAGCTGCACAACGACCAGTTGGTGGCCGTCAATCAGGGCGGCAAGCGCCGCGGGTCCGGCTGCGCCTACCTCGAAGTCTGGCACAATGACATTTTCGACTTTCTGCACCTGCGCCGCAACACCGGGGATGAACGGCGCCGCACGCACGACATGAGCACCGCGGTCTGGGTGCCCGACCTGTTCATGAAACGCATGATCGCCCGGCAACCCTGGACGCTGTTCCGCTCCAATGAAGCGCCCGAACTGCACGAAACCTACGGCCGTTCCTTTGAGCGCAAATACGAGGAATGCGAGGCCCGCGCCGCCCGCGGTGAAATCTGGAGCCGACAGATTCCGGCACTCGATCTCTGGAAGGAAATGCTCAAGATGCTCTTCGAAACCGGGCATCCGTGGATCACCTTCAAGGACCCCTGCAATGTGCGCAGTCCGCAGGACCACACCGGCGTCATCCACAGTTCCAACCTCTGCACCGAAATCACCCTCAACACCTCCGCAGAGGAAACCGCCGTCTGCAACCTCGGCTCCATCATCCTGGAAAACCACCTCGATGAAAACGGCAACATCGACCACGAAAAACTCCGCGCCACCATCCGCGTCGCCGTCAGGGCGCTGGACAATGTCATCGACATCAATTTCTATCCCACCGAAGCCGCCCGCCGCGCCAACCTGCGTCACCGGCCCGTAGGACTCGGCGTCATGGGCCTGGCCAATGCCCTTTACATCAGGGACGTTCCGTTTGCATCGAACGAAGCCGTTGCCTTCAACGACGAAATCATGGAAGCCGTCGCCTACTATGCCTACGAGGCCTCCAGCGATCTCGCCGCCGAACGCGGTGCCTATTCCACCTTCAAGGGCAGCAAGTGGGACCGCGGACTGCTCCCGCAGGACACCCTGGAACTGCTCGAACGGGAACGCGGCGTCCCCGTGGACGTGCCCCGCGGTGGAAAGCTTGACTGGGCTCCGCTGCGCGAAAAAATCCGCCGCCAGGGCATGCGCAACAGCAACGTGCTCGCCATCGCCCCCACCGCCACCATTTCCAACATCATGGGCAGCACCCCGTGCATCGAACCCGCCTTCAAAAACCTCTTCGCCAAAAGCAACCTCTCCGGAGAATTCACCGTCCTCAATTCCTTCCTCGTCAAGGACCTCAAGGCCCGCGGCCTCTGGAACCAAAACATGCTCGACCGCCTCAAATACTTCGACGGCGAACTGAAGGAAATCGAGGAAATCCCTGACGACCTCAAGGTCAAATACCGCACTGCTTTTGGCATTGAACCCACCTGGATCATTCAGGCCGCCGGGTGCCGCCAGAAGTGGATCGACCAGAGCCAGAGCGTCAATCTGTGGTTCGACAGCAAGGACATGGGAGCCCTCTCCCGCATGTATCGCGAAGCCTGGAGCCGCGGCCTCAAAACCACCTACTACCTGCGCAACGTCTCCGCCAGCAACATCGAAAAGGCCACCGTCGCCGTAACCAAGGAGGTGCGCCACCTCGGAATCAACGCTGCCGCCGAAGCCCCGCTGCGGACGCAACCGGAACCCACCGCCGAGGAAATCCAGGCATGCAGCCTGCGGGCCCGCCGCGAAGGCATCGAATGCGAAGCCTGCCAGTAGCCCGACTCATCCACATCCCGGCGTTTCCCGCCGCTGCTGGCGACGAACGCACAAAAATTCCGGCAATCCGTCGGCACCGGCCCGCGGACTGGGTCAGTGGAAATTCCGGGGAGGAGAGTCCGCGGTGCTCCGCCGGACCGACGGACCGACGGACGGCCAACGGGCGTCGATGCATCGCGCAATGTGAAGCGAAGTTTACCCCCACCTCCGGTGTCATCGAATGTGAGGCAACGATCCCCTACCCAACGCCACCCTCCGGTGTCATTTTTTGCTGAGGCAATACGCATTTCATCGCCGTCTCGGCTGGGGGCGGGAAGTCATGCTGGCACTAGCATCCTGTGAAAACCGACCCGATCGCCGGAGGGTGAAAAGTCATCCGCTGAAGTCACGGAGCGGAGTTTTGGGGGCCGACGCACCGCACAGAGGGCAGTGCGGACCACACGACTCAGCCTCCATCGTTGTCGGTCATTGAGGCGACTGCGCTTCACAACTGGCACGGCAATGTTGTTTGGCAACCGACCCAGTGGGGAGGTGGGGAGCGCAGGAGCGGAATGCCTGTACAAGTTCAGGTGCGGAGACCGTTTTGGGATTCAGTGCGGGTGGCGATTCTCTGCGGCGGAGAGCAGCCCGGCGGCTTTATGTAGCGTTTCCTCCCACTCCCGCTGCGGGTCGCTGTCCGCCACGATCCCGGCCCCTACCCGGAAGGTGGCGTGTCCGTCTTCCACGGTCAGGGTGCGGATGGCGATGCTGAAGCGTGATTCTCCGTTGGCCCCCAGGCAGCCAATGGCTCCGGTGTAGAGCCCGCGGTCCGCCCTTTCGAGTTCCGCGATGATCTCCATGGCGCGTTTTTTGGGAGCACCGGTGATGCTCCCTCCGGGAAAACAGGCGGCGAGGGCGGTGACATGGTCTGCTTCCTTCCGCAGCGTGCCTTGCACAGTGGATACCAGATGAAAGACCTGGGCGTAGGCTTCCAGTTTCAGCAGTTCGGACACTTCCACGCTGCCGTAGTCACAAACCTGGCCGAGGTCATTGCGCTCCAGGTCGGTGATCATCAGCAGCTCTGCTCGCTCCTTTTCAGATGTCAGCAGGTCCAGCGAGGACCGCACGTCCGCAGTGGAATCGCGGAATCGCGGGCGTGTGCCCTTGATGGGGCGGGTGCGAATTCCCTGGCCGCTCATTTTCAGAAACGATTCCGGCGAGGAGGAAAGCACCTGCCGCCGACCGAGATTCAGAAATGCCGCGTAGGGTGCGGGACTGATGCGGCGCAGGCGGAGGTAGAGCGCAAATGGGTCCGCCCCCGCGGGCCAGACGGCATCGAAGGCGTGGGAGAGATTTACCTGGTAGATGTCCCCGCAGCGGATGTATTCGCGGGCACAGCGGACCTGACGGAGGAACTCCGCTGCATCCACCTGCTGCCGGAAGGAAACCGCACCACCGCGGGGAGGCTCCGCAGCCTGAAAGCACCCTGACAAATCACCGGCATCCCACCATTCGCCGCTGCCGTGCTGGTGGATGAGCATGCGGTCATAGACGCCAAATTCAAAGCGTCCATCGTAGTCCACGGTCCCGATGAGCCCCCCGGCGGGAAATCCCAAGGCCACCTGCACGCGGTCCGGAAAATGCCGTTGCAGCGCGGCTCGCAGCGCGTCGGGATGGCGCAGATGCCCGCGCAGCACCTCCCGGGGCAGCGCAGCCAGAAGTGAAATGCCTTCCCCGCCGGTGTGGCGGTGGCCGGCCGTGTCCAGCCAGGCAAAGCCCGGCAGCCCCCACAGTCGCAGCGCCGCTTCCTCCGGAGTGGCGTCCAGGGAAATCCGGCGGGGACTGGCAGCAGTGGATGGCATGGGCCGGGATGGGTTCCTGACAAAACCATCGGCCCGTCACGCCGACGGCAGCGCGAGGAAATTCTGCAGGAGCTTTTTCCCCTCCAGCGTCAGGATGGATTCGGGGTGGAACTGCACGCCATGGACGGGAAATTCGCGGTGCCGCAGACCCATGATTTCCTTTTCCGCGGTCTCCGCCGTAATCTCCAAACAGACGGGAACGGTTTCGCGCTGCACAATGAGGGAATGATACCGCGTAGCCTCAAATGGGTTCTGCAGGCCAGCGAAGACACCTTTGCCGTCGTGGTGGATCAACGAGGTTTTCCCGTGCATCAACCGGTCCGCCCGCACCACATCCCCCCCGTAAACCTGCCCCATGCACTGGTGCCCCAGACAGACGCCGAGAATCGGAATGCGCGGCCCAAAGGCGCGGATGACTTCATTGCTCACCCCGGCCTCCGCCGGCGTACAGGGACCGGGTGAAATGCAGATGCGCTCCGGGGCCAGGTTTCGAATTTCCTCCACAGAAATCTCATCGTTGCGCCGGATGAGCATGGCGGCCCCCAATTCCCCGAAATACTGGACGAGGTTGTAGGTAAATGAATCGTAGTTGTCGATGACGAGCAGCATGGGGGAGACGGAATGAAACTGGGGAAATAACGTCGGTGACTTCGTGCGGGCAACGGGGATTTTTATGGTTCGCTCCCGATGTACCTGGAGCGGGACGGGCGGTGGAGCACGACTTGCAAGCGGCTGCGCCGTAGCCTACGGGTGCGGCCCGTTTTCCCATGAAGCTACTCAGTCCCAGCCAGTCAGATTATGCCGAAGCCCTCGCCGGTCTCTCCCGCCGGGCGGTGCCGCCCGATGCCGTGCGGAAGGCCGTGGAGAACATTGTCAGCCGGGTGCGCCGCCGTGGCGATGCAGCATTGGTGGAGTTTGCCAGGAAATTCGACCGGACGGCGCTGCATGCGGCGGCGCTGCGGGTGACCCCGCAGGAAATGGCGGCGGCAGAACGGGACGCGGCCCCGGAAGTGCGCCAGGCGATCCTAACGGCCCACCGGAACGTGCTGGCCTTCGCCCGACGCAGCCTGCGGCGGGACTGGAAAATGCGCAACGCCCAGGGCGCGGAAGTGGGGGAGGTTTTCCAGCCCTTTCGCCGGGTGGGCGTTTACGTGCCCGGCGGCGGTGCGCCGCTCATTTCCACGGTGCTCATGACAGTGACGCTGGCGCAGGCCGCAGGCTGTCCGGAGATCGTCGTCTGCACGCCCAGTGCGCCGGATGGCACGGTAAACGGAAACATGCTCTGCGCCCTGGGCGTCTGCGGTGCCACCGAAGTTTACCGGGTGGGCGGTGCCCAGGCGGTGGCGGCCATGGCCCATGGCACGGCCAGCATCCAGCCGGTGGAAAAGATTTTCGGACCGGGAAACAAATATGTGGTGGAGGCCAAACGCCAGGTCTTCGGAGCCGTGAGCATCGACCTCCTGCCCGGCCCCAGTGAGATCATGGTGCTGTGCGATGCTTCGGCCAATCCCCGCTTTGTTGCGGCGGACCTTCTGGCCCAGGCCGAACATGGACACGACGGCCAGATCCTGCTGGCAACCACTTCCGCCAAACTGCTGCGTGCGGTGCGCACGGAGGTGGAAAAACAACTGCGCACCCTGCCGCGGGCGGAAAGCATCCGGGAAATCCTGGATGCGGGCTGCTGGTTGGTGGAGGTGCGGGACCTCGCCGCCGGCATCCGCCTATGCAATGATTTCGCGCCGGAGCACCTCAGCCTGGTAGTCGAAAACGAAGCCGCAGTGTTGCCGCAGATTCACACCGCGGGAGCCATCTTTCTAGGGAACCACTCGCCAGTGGCAGCCGGAGATTTCGTGGCCGGGCCCAGCCACACCCTGCCAACCGGCGGAGCGGGAAAATCGTTTCCCGGGCTGACAGCGGACATGTTTCAGCGGCGCACCAGCATCGTGAAACTTGATCGCAAGGCCCTGCAAAAATCCGCACCCAGCATCGTGCAGTTCAGCCACATGGAAGGCCTGGAAGCTCACGGACGCTCCGCGAGCATCCGCCTCAAGCCGTGAGCCGAAATGCAAATCGGTTGAGCCCCGCCCAGCCCGTGCCACACTCCGTGCCATGAGCGACGCCAGCGTCCTGCCTGAAAACCCGCCCCCGCTGCCCGCTGGAGCAGCATCGCCCCCGATCAACCTGCGGGATTTTCCGGACCGACTCACGCCCATGCTGGTGAAGGAACTGCGCCAGGGCATGCGCTCACCGATTTTCGTGTGGGGGTTTCTGGTGCTGCACGCGGTGCTCGTGCTGGTGACGCTGATCACCCTCAACGCGGGGGACAAGGAGGACTCTTCCTACTTTTTCTGGTGGGCGCTCATTCTGGTCATGGTGGTACTGATTCCGCTGCGCGGATTCAATGCCCTGGCCGAAGAGCAGCGCATGAACACACTGGACACCCTGGTCCTTACCAAGCTCACTGCCTGGCGCATCACCTTTGGCAAATGGTGCGCCATCCTTGCGCAGAGCGGGCTCATCGCCGTCACTGTGCTGCCGTATCTGGTCATGCGCTATTTCGGTGGTGCCGTGGATGTCGCCCGGGAACTCCTCTGGCTGCTCAACTACCTCATCGTCGCCGCCACGTTCGCTGCGGCAACCGTCGGCTTTTCATGGATTAAAAACTTCTTCGTCCGCGGCATCTTCACGCTTTCCGCCCTCGGCGGGATCATTGCCTTCTGCACCTTCACCTGCAGTGAAATCCTCGTCGAACGCGGCTTCTCCTACAGCCGCAGCATCGCCCCGGTGGAAATCCAGTTTTATTCCGTTTTTTGGGGAACGGCGCTGTTCCTCACCTTTTACCTGCTCGACATGGGCGCTGCGCAGCTTGCCCCGCTTTCGGAAAACCGCAGCTCGCTGCGCCGCCTGGTCACGCTGGCAGTGGCGGCGGGAGTCACCGGACTGTGTTTCGCGGACCTTGCCCCGCTGGCGCTCGCTCTGGTCTCGGCACTCACGCTGCTAGGGGGAATCGATGCCGCCACCGAGGAACCGCGGCACCTTTCCGTGATCTACCGACCCTTTGTAAACCGCGGGATGCTCGGCCGACTCGCCGGACGCCTGTTTTATCCAGGCTGGCACACGGGCACGTTTTTCCTGCTGTTGCTGCTCAGCCTCACCTTTTTTGCCGTGTTCGCCACCACGGATCACCTCAGCAGCACGTTGTCCCGCGTTGCAGGCGCGGCGACTCGGTGGCATTGGGAACTGGTGGCCGCTTTCGCCGGGGGCTCGGCACAGCTTTTGTGCGGACTGGTGGTGCAGCGACTGCTGTTCAAGCGCACCGCCTCCCCGTTCGCCACGCAGGTGCTCATCCAGGCGGCGATGCAGTTGCTGCTGGGGTTGCTGGTGCTGCTGGGAGATTCCCTCAATGAGAACGACCTTGTCTGGATCGGTTTTCCTTTCCCCCTCAGCGCCAATTACCGCCTGGAAATGGGCCCCCGCGGTCTGAACACGGAGACCACCGCCATGGTGAGTCTGCTCTATCTGGCCATCTACGCCGCTGCCCTGATGGCCTTGACCATTCCGGAATTCAAAAAGACCCGCCATGCCGAACGCAGTGCGCTGGAGGAAGGGCCCCCGCCAACAGAAGATCCGATTTGATCCGGCTGGTTCCTTCCCTTTTGCCGTCAGGAAGACGGCGGTTTCCTGAACGGTGTTCGTCCAAGGCGATGGTCTCAGCCACCCAGGCTGGACCTCACTCCGTTCAAGGCGAAATACCTGCCGACTGTAACCGCAGCGGACTCAGTTGGACATTGGCAGCCCCAAAGGCGAACCGACGTGCGAGGGCTTCCACGCTTCCCCCTGGGGCCGGGTGCTCAATTCGTCACCCGGATTGGATAATTTTTTCTTGTGTGATTCCCCTTCGGTCGCACATCCGCCAAGGCAGAAAGCAGCCAGCAAAAAGGAGAAAAAAACGAACGGCTTCATGACGGACACGACCCTCAATTGGCGGTGTCAAAAATGACCTGATCTCCGGGCACAATCTGTTCGCCACCTTCCAGGGATTTCGGATCGATGTCCGCCACCGTCAGGTTTTTCTCGATCTGGGTGATCTTGAGTTTGCCCAGCAACTGGGTGCCGCGCTTTACAAGCAGCTTGGAATCATTGTTGACACCCTGATCCTTGCCCATGTTGACGATGACAAAGGCCCAATCCGGATTGACGGCATTGATCGTGCCCTGGCGGCTGCCGAGCTGGATGGCTTTGGAGCGGTCGGTCTGCTGCTGGTTGAAGCGGGAAATGACCTTCTCATGCTCGCCAATAATGCCGTTGGTCACGTCGATTTCCTTGGAGAGCACTTCGATTTTTTTGGCCATTTCCTCGGTTTCCGCCTTGAGGGTATCGCGGCGGGCCTGCAATTCCTCCGGGGTTCCACCGAATCCGGCCAGGGTGGTTTGAATCTCCTTGTTGATGGCATCAATCGCCATCTGCGCTTCGTTGGTGGCTTTTACGGCATCCGCAATCTTGCCTTCGGCGGATTTTTTCGCGCCATCCTCGTTCTGCCGGGCGGTATTGTCGCGGTTGTAACGCTGGTCTTCCAGATTCCAGTTGTCGATGTGACCATTGGAAGTCTTGTTTTCGTCATCGACCTTCTTGAAATTCTGATAAACCGCCCGGGTATTTTCGTCTTTTTGCTTTCGGGTGGCGATGAACTTGTTCCGGTTCATGACACCGAGCACCACGTTGGCGACGATTGCCAGCAGGGCCAGAATGTAGGTGATTTTCATGTGAGGTCGAAAAATGGGATGGGACAGTGCTTGGAGGACGCGGATCAGTTTTCCATTTTCTCAGGGGCCGCGGGTTCGGTCGGAGCGGCCGGGGCGGTCGGAGCCGCTGGCGTGGCTGGAGCAAATGGATCCGCAGCGGGCGCAGGTGTTTCGCTGGGTGCGGCGGGCGGGGCGGCCGGAGCGGTCGGATCCGCCGGTGCCGGGGTCCCGCCGGGTGCAGGGGCGGCGGGTGGATTTTCCCCCGCCTTGGGCAGGTTCTTTTCCGAGGAAGTGTCGCTAACAGTAACCCGGTCACCTCGCTGCAGGGCGGAGCCGGGGGCCAGCGTGCCGGGCACCACGTCGCAGACGGCGCTTCCGGGCTGGACATTGGTGACCACGAGCGTGGCGATCTTGTCAGAGCCGCGTTTCACATCCAGTTTGGCATTCTTTACCACGTTGGCGGAGTCGCCGCGGTTGATGGTGATGAAGCCCCACTCGGTGTCAATGTCGGTGATGGATCCGGAAAAGGAGTCAGCCATCAATCCGGTCTTTTGCATGAGATCGCGACGCTTCAAGGCCGCGATGCGCTCCTCGGCCTGCTGCTTGCGCTGCAGAGCCAGTGCCTGCTGTGCTTCTTTCTGGGCAATGGTCGCGGTGTATTCGGTCTTTTTGGCATCAAGGCCCTTGAGTTCATCCACCACCTGCTGGAGCCCGCCCAGGTCGTCGAGTTTCTTCTTCAAATCATCGCGCTGTTTGGTCACCTGGTCGCGCTTGGCTTCCTCCTCCTTTTGCTTGGTGTCCGCGGTTTCGCGGGCTGACTTTGCCTCAGCCAGGGCGCGCTGCATTTTGTCCGCTTCGTCCTTCCGCTGGTCGAGCGCCTTTTTAATCTCGTCCCGCCGGTCCTTGGCGGACTTCAAGTATTTTGCGGAATCCAGTTCGTTGTTTTCCGCGGTCTTGGCCAGTTGTTTCTCCATCTGCATCTGCTGCATGGCCAGGAAGTTGGCACCAGCGGCTCCGAGGAGGAGAATCCCGGAGATGATCGTCATTGGTTTCCACATAGGAATTTTGCTTGGACTGGGTTGGAAATTTGCTCGGCTTTTCCGAATGCTGGAGGATTACACAAGGGAACAGAGGTTCGGCAAGAAAAAGATTCGTCCGGGTGAATTTTCTTCGAAAGGTGGAATTGCGGCGGCGGTCACGGCAGGGGGAATTTCCGGTTGAGTGCCACGACCTGTTCCCGAAGGCCTGCCAGTTTCGCCTCATCGGAATGCCCGGTCAGCGCGGCATGGATGAATTCGGCAATGAGGTCCATCTCCGGCTCCTTCATCCCGCGGGTGGTGACCGCGGGAGTGCCGATGCGGATGCCACTGGGTCGAACGGGCGGTGCGGGGTCGAAGGGAATCGCGTTCTTGTTTACGGTGATGCCGGATTTGTCCAGCGCCTCCTGGGCGATTTTTCCGTTGAGGCCTTGCTGGCGGAGGTCCAGCAGCATCAAATGGTTGTCGGTCCCGTCGGAGGCGAGCCGGTAGCCCAGGGCCATCAATCGGGCGGCCAGTGCCTTGGCGTTGCCGATGATCTGGTGCTGGTACTCCTTGAATTCCGTCCGGAGCGCTTCGCCAAAGCAAACCGCCTTGGCGGCGATCACGTGCATGAGCGGGCCGCCTTGGTTAAAGGGGAACACCATGGCGTCGATCTTCTTGGCATACTCCTCGCGGCAGAAAATAACGCCTCCACGCGGCCCGCGCAGGCTTTTGTGAGTGGTGCTGGTCACAAAGTCGGCATGCGGAATGGGCGAGGGGTGCTCCCCGCCGGCGATGAGCCCGGCAATGTGTGCCATGTCCACGAAAAGATACGCGCCCACGCTTTTCGCAATCTGCGCCATGCGTTCGAAGTCGATGATCCGCGGATAAGCGGAGGCTCCCGCGGTGATCATCCTGGGCCGCACTTCCTCGGCCTGCTTCTGCAGTGCGTCGTAGTCGATGCGTCCGCTCTGTTCGTTGACGCCGTAGTGCGTGACCTGAAAGAATTTCCCGCTGAAATTTGCCGGGTGTCCGTGGGTCAGGTGCCCGCCGTGCGCCAGGTTCATCGTGAGGATGCGGTCGCCGTGTTCCAGCACGGAAAAATACACCGCGGCATTCGCCTGGGAGCCGCTGTGCGGCTGGACGTTGACATGGGCTGCGCCGAATATCTCCTTCGCCCGGTCGATGGCGAGCTGCTCCACTTCGTCCACGTGCTCACAGCCCCCATACCAGCGCTTTTTCGGGTAGCCTTCCGCGTATTTGTTGGTCAGGACCGACCCCTGCGCCTCGCGCACGGCGGCACTGGCAAAGTTTTCGGAAGCGATCAGTTCGATGTTATTTTGCTGGCGGATTTCCTCGGCGCGAATGATGGCCGCCACCGCGGGGTCCGTGCCAGCCAGGCCGTTCATTTTATTGATGCGACGCTGGTGGCGTCCGCCGTCGAATTCCGTGCTCAGAAAGGTGTCCGTGATCTCGCAGGCGGTGGTTTCCGGCAGGGAGCCTGCCAGGCACAGCACGTTGGCATTGTTGTGGTGGCGGGTCAGGGCGGCAGTGGCCGCGTCCTGCACCAGGGCGGCCTGAATGCCGGGAAAACGATTGGCTGCCATGCACATGCCGATCCCCGTGGTGCAGATCAGCAAACCCGCATCTGCCTGTCCCTCCCGCACCGCGGTGGCCACGCTCCGGGCGAAATCCGAATAGTCCACGCTGGCCCCGTCATGGGTGCCCAGGTCGTCCACTTCCCGGCCCTGGCTCCGCAAATGCCGGACCAGCGCCTGCTTGAGCTGGAACCCGCCGTGGTCCGCCGCCACGCTGATTCGTTTGTTGTCAGGAATTTCGCTGCTGGATGCGGGGATGGAGGCTGCGGGGGCTGGGTTGCTCATGGATGGGGCGGATGAATGACTGGCGGAATCGGCGGTGGACTTCGCGGGTTTCCAGGTTGTTTCAATATAACCGAAAACGCTCGGCAGTACCTGCTTGATGAGTTCGGCGGTGGCGAGGTAAACGCTTTTGCCAAGACCAATCGGGTCCGGTACGTCCATGCCCATGACGCGTTCGTCGGCACAAAATTCCGACAGCAGATAGGTCTTGGCCGCGGCTTGGGGAAAGAGCGCTTCAATCGCCTCGCGGTGCCCGTGCGTCATCACAAAAAGGTGCGTGGCCTCCATCACCAACTGCTTGGTCAGGGGCTGGCTGCGGAAATTGGAACAGTCAATCCCCTCCCCCCGGAGCACGCCCACGGTGTGCTGGCTGGCTCGCTGTCCTTCCATGGCATGGATGCCGGCGCTCTGGACGAGGTAATCGGAACGCTCCCGGACCATGGCACGGAACAGCGCCTCTGCCATGGGGCTGCGGCAGATGTTTCCAGTGCAGACAAAAACAACGTGTTTCAAGTTCAGGAGGCGGCACGGCGCAGGCGGGATGCAGCTGCCCGTGCAGGCCGGACGGCTACGGGACCCAGATTGACAGGAGTGTCAAGCCCCGGCCATGGCCAAGTTGGCGCCGGCCCGGCGTCCAGCGTCCTGATCTGCCGTCGGCGGGTGGCCCCGCGCTATCGTTCAGACCGTCCAGGGACTGCGGTAGCTGCGGGTCAGTTCCGAGGCATCGACTCCGCCGCCGACGATGGCATTTTTCGCCGGATCCCACTGGAATGTTTTGCCGGTGCGGTAGGCGATGTTCATCAGGTGGCAGGCGATCGCGCTGCCTCCGCCCACTCCTTCATGCGTGATCGGCCGCTGGCGGCTTTTCACGCACTGGATGAAATCGGCAATGTGGTCCTTGCTGTGATAAAGGTGAATCTTCGCAGCCTTCAGGAGTTCCTGTTCGGCCTTGTGGTATTCGCGCTCCGTGCTGGTGGTCTTCACGTCGCCGGTTTTTTTGGCGATCGTCTGTCCGGCGACAATGACCTCGAACTGGCCGCGGTTGACTTTCACCTCGCCGCCGTCCCCAAAAAAGTGCACGCCGAACCCGTCCTTGTGCTCGACCACCACTCCGTTTTTGTAAATCAACCGGCAGCCGCGCAGGCCCAGGTTCTTTTTTGCCGCAATCTTCTCGACGCTGCCCGGTGGAGGAATGATTTCCACCGGACCGCTTTCGTCCATGCCCAGGCCCCATTGGGCAATGTCCAGGTGGTGCGCACCCCAGTCGGTGACGTAGCCGCCGCCATATTCGGCGTATTCCCGCCACAAGGGGAAATGGTCATGCAGGCCGCGCGGGGCCAGCACGCTGCTGTACTTCGCCACCGGGGCGGGGCCCAGCCAGCGATTCCAGTCCAGACCCTTTTCCATCGCCTCTTCCGGGAGATCGTTAGGCCGCGGGGGGCCGCCGAAGGAGCATTCCACGCGGCTGATCTTTCCAATGATGCCATTCTGCACCAGTTCGCAGGCCACGCGGAATTCGCCCATGGACCGCTGCATGGAGCCGGTCTGCAGCACCCGCCGGTTCTTTTTCACCGCCTCGATGACCGCCACGGCTTCGTGGATGTTGTGGGTCAGCGGTTTTTCACAATAAACATCCTTTCCGGAATTCAATGCGGCCAGGGTGACCACCGCATGCCAGTGGTCCGGCGTGGCAATGCACACCGCGTCGATGTCCTTGCGTGCCATGAGTTTTTCATATTCGTTAAACGCTTCGCAGCCGGTCCAGCCGTCCGGTTTGTTCTGGGCGTAGCGTTCCTCCACCCGTTTTTTTGCCGCCTCGCGCCGGGTGGTGTCCACGTCGCACACCGCCGCTACCTGCACCCCTTTCTGTCCCAGAAATGCCCCCAGCAGGTGATGGCTCTGTTTCCCCATCCCCACAAACCCCATGGTGATCTTCCCGCTCGGGGCCTCCCCTGCCGCCCAGATGCGGGACGGAAGAATCAATGGAACCGCCGTGGCGGCAGCAGTTTTCAAAAAGCGGCGGCGATCTGAACGGGTCTTCATGGCAGGTAATATATGCGGTGCGATTGGTGGCAGCGGAGAGGGACCAGTAAAATTGATCGCGGCAAACAAAAGCGGTTTTTCGCCTCCACCGTCAATGCGGGCTGCGCTTGGATTTGCGCTCAGGCCGCCCGTGCCAAGGGCGGCATCCGGGGCGGCCTACGGATGCTCCGCGGGCCGGTCTATTTTGATGGAACAGCGGTAGTCGGTGTAGTGGACGTAGTGGTCGGACAAGTTCTGCCAGAGCACCGTGGGGCCGTCCTTGGCGTGATTGCGAATGACATGCGGGCGGATGTTGTCGTGTTTGGATCCGCTGGTGACTGCCTCCGTCTGCCACGTCATTCCGCTGTCCGCGGTGGTCCAGCGCTCCAGTTCCCGAACGCCATTCACGGGGCGCGTCAGATAGACGACGTTAGGGCTCAACGGATCAATGGCCAGACCGCTGGAGTAGTGCGGCTCACGTTCCTTTTTTCCGACGGGAGTCTGCGGAAACCATCCGCCAGCCGGGCAAAGTTCCGCGTCCTGCCATGCCTTGCCATTCCAGCAGGCATAGTGGTAGCGGTGGTCGGTCTCCGCAGGCAGGCGGGTGTAGGCGACAACGGGGCGATCCTGCGCATCGAAGGCGATGTCCCAGACCCAGGCGCGGCCCGCCGCGGGAGTCGCCTGGTAAATTTTGTCCGCCTTGTCAGGCGGGATGGGCAGTTCCCCGATGCCGCAGATGCGCGTCCCGTCAGCCCGGTGGAAGGCATTGTCCCGATAACAAACGTAATAGACGCTGTTGAGCGGTTCGTTGCGCGGGTGGCCGTCGGTGAAGAGCAGGTGGATGCGATCCCGCCCGTTCGACGCGTATTTGGCATAGGGCCGGTTCCCGGCTGGCAGGCCGGGCTTGGAAAATACTGGCCTGGCATCCGACCAGGTGACGCCGCCGTCCGTGGATCGCGCCATGGTCGGCTTGTAGGACTGCCCGCGCCAAAAGAGGTAAAGCGCGTGATTCTCTGCCGAGAGCAGAAAGGGATTTGAGTAGGTGATGCCGGAGTTTTTGGGAGACGGATCCTTCGGCGTGAATACGGTTTCCGGTTCCCAGTCGGAAATGTCACCCGGACGCCGGGTGACGCGGGAATGGATGGCGTTTTCGACACCGTGGCGGGTGTAGAACGCGCGCAGTCGGCCGTCGGCCAGGATGACGAAGGACGGATTGTCGTGGTCATCCTTTTCATAGTTCCCGTGCAAGGTGAAGGTGGTGATTTTTCCGCTGGCGTGATCCAAGCAGCCCGCCACAACGGATCCGTGCGCATCCACCCAGCCGGCGAATGTCCTGCCATTGTGCTGCACCGCCCGTGGATCCGCAAACCAGCACCAACCGCCATCATCCGTGAGGCTGGTGAATGCCTCCGCAGGTTTCGGCCCCGCTCCCGCAGGTGCAGCCAGGCAAAGCAACAAGGGCAACACGATGGAGAATCCCCAGGAAAGAGCGGTCTGCATGATCCGAGCTATCCACAATCAACACGGCGGACAACTGCAAAATCGCGGCACCGCCCGGCCATTTCGGAGCACGCCCACACGCCTCCGGCATGGCGCAGGCACCGCCGCAGAATTCTCCCCGGCAGCCAGTGGCACGGTGGTGCGCACTGAGTATGGTCCCGGCATGCGCCTGCCAATCCTGACTGTTGCTGCCACGCTGTTTCTAACTTCCTGCGAAAGTGTCCGGTTTTACTCCCAGGCGGTCCGGGGCCAGTGGGAAATGATTGCGAAAGCGCAGCCGGTGGAAAAACTGCTCGCCGCCGGTCCATTGGATTCAAAACTGCGCCAGCAGCTGCAAAAGGCCATGCAAATCCGGGAGTTCGCCGCGGCGCAGCTCCATCTGCCGGTGCAAGGGCAGTATGATGTTTTTGTGGATCTCGGACGGCCCCACGTTTCCTGGGTGGTCATGGCCGCACCGGAATTTTCCGTGGAACCCAAACGCTGGTGGTATCCGGTCCTGGGAAAACTCGACTACCGCGGGTACTTTTCCGAGAAGGATGCGCAATCCCTCGGCAACCGGCTCAAGGAGGATGGATGGGATGTGGCCATGGGGGGAGTGGATGCCTATTCCACCCTGGGCATTTTCCGCGACCCGCTGCTCAACACGTTCCTCTTCGAACCGGACACTGACCTCGCGGAACTTCTGTTCCACGAACTTGCCCACCAAAAGGTGTTCCTTTCCGGAGACACGGATTTCAACGAAGCCTTCGCCACCTCGGTCGCCCAGGAGGGTGTGCAGCGGTGGCTTATAGCTGCCGGACAGCATCGCGAGCTGGCGCATTACCGCCAGCGGCTCCACGAAGAATCGCTGTTCGTGGCCGAGGTGCTCCGGACCCGCGAAGAACTGCAGGCGCTTTATGCCAGGCAGCCGGACATCTCCTCCGCAGACTTGCACCAGGAAAAAGCCGCGGTGTTTTCCCGACTGCAGCTTCGCATCCGCAGCCTGCCGGAACTGAAGCACCGCAAGGAGTACGCCAACTGGGTTGCCAAGCCGCTGAACAATGCCCGTCTCAACACCATTTCCGCCTACCATCAACTGGTTCCCGCCTTCCATCGGCTGCTCGCGCAGGAACAACAAAGCCTCCCCGCGTATTACGCCGCGGTCCAGCGCCTGGAGCGCCTCACCAAAAAACAGCGCAGGGCCAAACTGGGGCTGCCTCCAGAATGAACTCCGTATTCCTAACCATCACATTTGGTTCCCGCAAAAACTTGATCCGGAATCGGTTGCGCCATCGACGAAGCAAAAATCAGCCCGCCTTCACGGGATTTTCATGTCGAAAAACAGGGCATTCTTCCCGTTTTTTACCCATTTCATCCTTCGCGTCTGTGCGGAATCCGGAAAATACTGTACACGCGCAAACCGGTTTTTTTAATGGTCTGTTTCTGCCATTTCATTGCCCAACTTCCTGCCTGCCATGAATTCATTCCTGTTCCGCCATTCCCCGCCTGCATTCGTAGCCGTGGGGGTGCTGTCCGTCTTGGCCGCCACCGTGCCGCCAGTCCACGCCCAACAGTCCGCTGCCCGGCAGTGGAACCTGCAATTGCTCGACGCCATCCGTCGCAATGTTCCCAATCCGCCGGCCCATGCGCGGAATTTATTCCACGCCGCCGCCGCCATGTACAGCGCCTGGTCCGCCTACTCCCCGACCTCGGTGGGTTACGCCTTCAATGAAAAAGTCGTACCCCTGCCAGCCGATGTAGAATTGGCCCGGCATGAAGCGGTGAGCTACGCCGCCTACCGGGTGCTGCGGGCCCGCTTTGCCAGTGGTGCCGGTGCCGCGACCAGCCTGGCTTCGTTCGACACCCAGTTGACCAGCATGGGCTATTCCACCGTCACCGGACAAGGGCCGATCACGCCCGGCTCCACCCCCGCCGAGGTTGGCAAACGTGCCGGACAGGCCATTCTCAACTGGGGAGCTGCGGACAATTTTTCCAATCTGACCTACCCGCAGCCGTATGATGCAACGGTCAATCCCAACATGTCCCTGTCCATGTCCGTGCTGGGGGACAATGCCAGTTTCGAAACCGACAAGCCGCTGGGCTTTGGCGTCCCGGACGGCACCGATCCAAACCTCTGGCAGCCTCTGGCCCTCGCATCGCAGGTCACCCAGAACGGCATTCCCATCCCGGGAGGCACGCAGACGTTCGTCGGCGTCCAGGGTCTCATCGCCACGCCCTTCAGCCTCACGCGCACCGATCCGCTCAAGCCCTGGATCGATCCCTTCGGCGGTCCCTCGAAGCTCAGCATTCCGGGCAATCCAAGCCCCAGCGATGCCGCCTACCGTAACGGAGCCTTTGCGCTGGTCAAAGCCAGCAGCGAGCTGAACGACCCGACACCCAAGAACATTTCCCCCGGAGCCATGGGCAACAACCCGCTCGGCGCGGACACCGGGACCGGCAATGCCACCAATCCCGTCACCGGACTGCCCTATGCGCCCAATCTCGTCAAAACCGGCGACTACTACCGCGTCCTGGCTGAATTCTGGGCGGATGGACCCAATTCTGAAACCCCTCCCGGCCACTGGCACGTCCTCGCCAATGAAATGGCCGACAAGCCTGGATTTGTGAAAAAAATCGGCGGCACGGGACCGGTGGTGAACAATCTGGAATGGGACGTGAAAACCTATTTTGCCCTGGCTGGTGCGGTGCATGACGCCTCGTGCGCCGCCTGGGCACTGAAACGTTATTATTCCGGCACCCGGCCCATCACCATGATCCGCTACCTCGGCAGCCTGGGGCAGTCTTCCGACCCCGGGCAGCCTTCCTATCATCCGCAGGGACTGCCTCTGCAGGCCGGCGTCGTCGAAGTCATTACCGAGGCATCGACCGCTCCCGGACAGCGACACGAAACCCTGCTGGACCTCAACACGGGTCAGATCATGCCGGGTTCCGGCTACCTCGGCCAGATTGCCGTCTATTCCTGGCCCGGTGAGCACCCGGACAACCTGCCTGCGCCGTCCGTCGCCACCCATCAAAGCATGGTGCGCTGGATGCTTGCAAAAGACTGGCTGCCCTTCCAGCGCAAGACCTTCAACACCCCCGCCTTTCCCGGCTACATCTCCGGCCACAGTTGCTTCTCCCGTTCCGCGGCGGAAGTCCTGACAAAAATCACCGGATCCCCCTACTGGCCCGGCGGATTTCACGACCACCTCGTTGCCGCCAATTCCCTGCAAATCGACAAGGGTCCCAGCACGAACGTGGTCCTGCAGTGGTGCACCTACTACGACTGCGCGGATCAGGCCGGCCAGTCGCGGCGCTGGGGTGGCATTCATGTCAGTGAGGATGACTACCACGGGCGCTTCGTCGGCTCCCAAGCTGGGCTTGCCGCCTACGCTCTGGCCTCGAAATACTGGACGGGGGAAATCCTCACCGAACCCTTCCATCTGACTCCCGTGTATCAGGGCAGCGAGGTGATCCTGACCTGGCATAACGTGCGGGGCATGTACCACCAGGTCCAGTGGAGCACGGACCTCGGCTCGTGGACGAACGTCGGCCCCGCCATCCTGTCCTATGACACCAATGGCACCTGGACGGACACCACCCCGTCCCCCGGCAGGAAATACTACCGCGTCAAACGCTCCACCGATCCGGGCGGCGGCGGTTCCTGACCTGATTGCACCTCTCCGGTGTCAGGGATTTCCCGCCGAAATCCTGCCGCTGTCAAAAACGATGCGGAATCCCTGGTTTGGCAGGGAACCGTGCCTTTCCATCGTGCCGATGTCCACCAAGTTGAAGAACCGGCAGGTGTCCTTGCTGCACCACCACGAACCTCCCCGCGCTGCGGTCAGGGGATGATCCGCCCGCTGCCGGACGCCCGCCGGCAGGTCGGAGCAGTATTCAAAAACATTTCCAATCACGTCGTAAAGCCCCCAGGCATTGGGCGCATACGAGCGGACCGGAGCCGTCAGTTCCCACCCGTCCTCCCGCGTGTTGCGGGCGTGAGTGGCCCCGTTCCAGATGTTGGCGGCGTTTGGATTGAATGCCGCACCCCAGGGATGGCGCGCGGTGGCTCCGGCCCTGGCCGCCACCTCCCATTCGGCTAGTGAAGGCAGACGCCCGCCCAGCCATTGGCAGTAGGCTGCGGCATCGGCAGCGCTGATCTGAGTCACCGGATGCTCCGGAAGGTCCGCCGCCGTTTTCCCATCCGGGCCGAACGGGCATTTCCAGGTGGCCCCTTTGACATCTACCCATTTCCACTCCGGCTGGTCAGGCCGGAACACCTGGGCCACTCCGCGCTTCTCCGCATCCGTGAGATGCCCGGTTTCCTTCACGAATATCGCAAACTGGGCATTGGTTGTCTCCGCGTCCGCCACCAGAAAGGCTTTCAGCCTGACCGTCCGTGGCGGGTTCAACCCGTGGCCGGACTCCCCCACCCTCCACTCACTCGCAGGCACCGCCACCAGCCGGTGGCCATTGGGTCCTGGCAGCTTTGGTCGTGGTGCCTCGCCGGCAGAAAGCATGAGCGCCCCGGCCAGGCCGAATGTCATGATCCACCCGAAGCCACCTGCGCCTTTCATGGGGCCTCCGGTTTGTTAGTGGTGTTTCTGGTGACAAACTGCTTTGTCAGTTCCAGAATCCGGGTCCGCGTTTGCTCGCTGAAGGGAATCTGCACCGGATCCCACGTCAGGTAGGCAACCTTGTGGATGGGATCAAATTTGACGTTCTCCCGCAGGTCCTCCGGAATGTCCCCCGCACGTTTGAATTTGCTGAATTCCTCGTGGTTCGACCACTTGTCCCGCAGCAGCTTTCCGTAGGTCTTCTCCAGGTCACTGGAAAGCATCGGTTCGAAGCCGTTTTTCCGCATCACCCTGACAAAAACCGCAAGGATGTCGCGATGCGCCATTTGCGCCCTGAAAACGCTGCGCTTGCGCGCCAGCGCCGCCATCTGCTCTGCGGTCAGCTTTTCCTGGTCCATTTCGTTTTCGGGAAGATTGCTGGCATATATGCCTGCGCCATCCGTGCCGTCCACCACCGGCAGCGGCGCCGCCGGGTCCTGTTCCGCCTTCACCAACAGAGCGTGGAATTTTTCTTCCAACTCCATCAGTTCCGGAAACACCACCGCTCCATCCAGGGACTCAATCACCTCGAGCAGGATGTCGCTGTAGCAATCCGGGTCCACGCCGCGCGGGGTGGCATCCACCTCATCCAGCTTCGCCGGTGGAATGGAGGGGTCCAGCGCCTGTTCCTTCGCCTGCCGCAGCAGGTCGATCCCCCGCAGCTTTGCTGCCACCGCTTTCAACACCTCGGCACGGTTTGCTGCGAGGAATTTGAGGTTTGCCTCGGAAAGCGAAGCCTCGCCGTGAAGCACGGAACGGAATCCCGGAATGGGCGCAGGCATCGGATACCCCGTGGCATCGCAAATCTGGCTGTATTGCCCGGGATGCCGCAGAATGGCGTCGAGCTTCTCCGCCATGCCCGGGGGCGTGGCCCGCAACGCAGCGGGAAGAATCATGGAAACGGCGGCCAGAACGGCGGGAAGGGATTTCATGGGTGTGGGTGTTGGGCGTTGGTCAATCGGCGGTGGATTGGATGCGGGCACCCTGCTTCAAAACGCCAAAATTTCCATCCGACAATGGTCTGAGCTTTCGCTCAGTCCGCGGGTTCCAGGCAAAGGCCGTCGGCAGAATAATTCGGACAGGCCGGGCCGGTCTCTTCCGCATTTTTGCTGCATCCAGCGCATTGCCGCACCGGCTCGGCTGCGCTACACGGGCGCACATGTTTCCCAAGCTGCTTCCGCTTCTCTTTGCGCCAGCCTGCGCCTGCGCCGCGCTGGAACCGTCCGATTCCTATCAACCCGAAAACACGCAGGCTGCCGGACAGGAGCCACCGTCACCGCAGGCAGCAGCGTCCGGCTGGAAGGTTCCCGCCGGTTTCCACGTCACCCTTTTTGCGGGAGAACCGGATGTGCGCCAGCCCATCGACATGAAGACCGACGACCGCGGCCGGATCTGGGTGTGCGAGGCCTATTCCTACAAACAGTGGCAGAAAAAGGGCGGGGACCGGATCATCATCCTCACCGATGACAACGGCGACGGCATCGCGGATCACCGAAAGGTTTTTCGCGACGGCTTCAACCACCTGAGCAGCGTGGAAATCGGGTTTGGCGGCGTCTGGGTGCTGGACACGCCGAACCTGCTGTTTTTTCCCGATGCCAACGGCGATGATGCGGCCGATGGAGCGCCGCAGGTCATTCTGGACGGCTGGACGGACCAGGGCCAGCACAACGTGGTCAACGGCCTGCAATGGGGTCCGGACGGATGGCTCTACGGCCGCCATGGCATCACCCATCCCTCGCTCGTCGGCAAGCCAGGCACGGCGGAGAAGGAACGCACCTTTGTGGAGCCGGGAATCTGGCGGCTGCATCCGCGCACCCGGGAGTTCCAGATCGTGGTGCGGGGCACCACCAACCCCTGGGGATTCGACTGGGATGAAAACGGGGAGATGTTCATGTCAGGAAACGTCAACGGCCACCTCTGGCATGTCATTCCCGGAGCCCTGTTCGAACGCATGTTCGGAGCTGGCAGCGTGCCCCATGATTTTGAACGCCTGAAAATGATCGGCGAAGCCCCGCACTACCAAACCTCCGGCGACTGGAAACAGGATTGGCTGCGCGCCGAGAAGGGACGCGATGCCGCCAACCATCTCGGTGGCGGCCACAGCCACTGCGGCCTGCTCATCTACCAGGGAGCAAACTGGCCGGAAGACTGCCGCGGGAAGTTTTTCATGTGCAACACCCATGGCCGACGCATCAACCGCGAAGAAGTTTTTTCGGCAGGCTGCAGTTTTCGCTCGCGGCACATCGACGACATTGCCGCTGCGGACACGCCGTGGTTTCGCGGCGTCAGCCTCGTTTCCGGACCGGACGGAGGGGTTTTTGTCAGCGACTGGTGCGACTCCGGCGAATGCCACGACGATGACGGAGTCCACCGCACCTCGGGACGCATCTACAAAATCACCCACGGCACCCCGCAGCCACCACCGGCGAATTTCGATCTGGCAAAATGGCCGCTGGAAAAGCTGACCGCCACCATCCGCGATCCTAACGTGTGGTTCAGCCGTCATGCCGGACGCATCGTGCAGGAACGCCGTCCGCCGCTGCCGGCGGCCGAACAATTCGTGACCGGCACCACCCCGCAGAAACTCCGCGCCCTCTGGATGCTGCACGGGTCCGGCGCCCTCACGCTGGCGGATTGCCGCCGTCTGCTCCAGGATGCAGCGGTCCCAGTGCGCTGCTGGGCTGTCCGCTGCATGGCAGACGCCTTCGCTCGTGAGACCGACGCTCAGAAGCTGCTCGCCGCCCAGGCCGCCGCGGACCGTTCGCCGCTGGTGCTAGCCCATTTGCTAGGCGTTTCCCATCGGATGCCGCCGGACGCTGCCTGGCACCTGGCCACCACCGTGGCCACAAGGCCGGAAAGCATCGGCGACCACACGCTGGCGCTCCTGACCTGGCATGCCCTGGAACCGCTCATCAAGCACCACCTGGCGGATGTTCCAGCCACTTTCGCCGCCGCGGCATCGCCCCTGGTCCAGCAGTTCCTCGCACGGCGCTGCGCGGCGGAAATCGAAGACCCTGCCTACCGGGAAGCCGCCGGAAGGCTGCTGGAGCTGGCCGCGGAGCGGAGCACGCTTGCCGGCCCAGTGCTTGCCGGGTTGCGGGATGGACTGGCCGGGCGGAGTCGATTGCGCCCGCCAGATGCTTGGAAAAATGCCGCAGCAACATGGTTCGACCAATTCACTGCCGAGGTGACCGCGATTGGCCTTGCTTTTGGCGACCCCTCCACCCTCGACCTGCTGCGAAAGCGCACCACCGACGCCGCGACGCCCGCGGACCTGCGCTCGCAAGCGCTGCTGTCACTTGCCCGGGTCAGCATCCCTGATTTGAATGTCCTGGTCGGTGGCGCTTTCACTGACAAATCCGTGCGGCTGGCCGCCATTCAGGCCGCTGCCGCTCTTTCAGATCCGCAGCTTCCCGAAAAATTTCTCGCCGCCTGGACTGACCTGACGCCGCAGGAAAAATCCGCGGCCATCGACACCCTGGCATCACGCCCGACCTGGGCATCGGAACTCCTGAACGCACTTGGAGCCGGAAAGGTCGCCCGCCAGGACATTTCGCAGGGACAGGCGCGGCAGATCTCGCTGCTGCAGGATCCCGCTGTCCACCAGTTGCTCGCACAGCACTGGGGACGCATTGGATCATCCGGCTCCGATCGGAAATCTGAAATCGAACGCTACCGGAATCTGCTCACCTCCGGAAAATCGGGCGATCCCACCCGCGGCAAAGCCGTTTTTGCCAAAACCTGCGCCGCCTGCCACACACTCTTCGGGGAAGGCGGAAAACTCGGTCCCGATCTCACCGGCTCCGGACGGAAGGAGGCAGACTATCTGCTGTTAAACGTCATCGACCCCAATGCCGTGGTTCCCCGTGACTATCAAATGACCGTCGTCACCCTGCAGGACGGCCAGGTGCTCACCGGAACGGTCCCTCGCGAGGATGACCGCACCCTCGCGCTGCAAACCCTCACCGAACTCCGCACGCTCGAACGCAGCGCCTGCCGTAAAATCGAACGCCTGCCCGTTTCCTGGATGCCCGAAGGCTTGTTCCAGCAGCTCCCCGAGCAGGAATTCCTCGACCTCATGGCCTATCTCATGAAATGAGCGCCGCTGGGCCCTCGCAAGCCAGCGCCAAGACCCGCCTCGGCATACCGTCAGGCCTGCTGCCGCCGCCCTGCTTGTTCCAAAAATTGCCCGTTCGTGGAATTGCCATTGCCTTCGTGGGGCGGATACAGTGCGCCGTTGCAAACACAACCCCCGAACCCCAGTACACCATGAACGACACCCCGCCCCCGATCCTGCCCGCTTCCGGCGAAACGATTCCTCCTACCGTAGAAGCGGCTCCGAGTCCCGCCGCGACGGAAGCGCAACCCTCCAGTCCCGGTGAAAGCATCGCAGCAGCCATCCGCAAAGCGGCGACGGACGCCAAGGAGGCCGCGGAGGCGATGCTGCCGAAATTGAAATCCACCGCAGAACGCGCGGCTTACGGAGCAAGCTATGCCGCCTCCTACGGTGCGGTGTTTGCCGCCACCCTGGCCAAGGAAGTGCTCCCGGAAACGGTGCTCAAAGGTCTCTCCGAAGGAGCCGCCAAAGCCGCCGCGGATGCAGCCGTCAAAGAGGACGGCTCGGCAGGCGTCAGTTTGTGATTACCAGGCGAGCCAGGGCACCCGGAATGCTCGCGGGTTGATCATGCGCCAGCGTTGCGCCGAATTTCCCCAGTCGCCGCAGAGCATCCCATTGATATTGGCCGACGGCCCAGCGTGGCCGCCGTGGCGATGGACCTGTGGCTGCGCGTGCCAGGGGGTGGCTCGGGCCTGCGGTTTTTTGGAGCACTGGGGGGCACCACTGGTCGTGCAGTGGAGCAGGCTGACTTCCTCACTGCCCAAAAGTGGGCGGTGGCCAGTCGGGGGGGGGGGAGAGATCGCCGTGGTGTTCGCTCAGCCACGCACGGAGCGCGCCGCGGCGTGTTCGGGGGCCAGGGGCGTGGCGCAGAAGTGCGGGTGCGCATCTTCGCGCAGGGGAGGAATCCACAGCTATTGGGGCCGGTCGTTTGGGACGCAAAGCCCCGCCCGCTGGCCCATGAACAGCGGCTCAAAGCGCGGCGGAACCGTGAAATTTCATGCTGGACTGGAGCGGATTTCCCCCCAAAGCTTTCGGTTCGACGCTGACTTGTCCCATGATTTCCCGCTTTCTTCCCCTGATCCTTGGTGTGGCCGCCGTTGGCAGCCTCGTTTTTGCCATTCCGTGCCGTGCCGGGGAAAATGGTCTGGCGGCAACGGTGAACGGCCGGCCGATTCTGCGTTCGGAAGTGGACGAGATGGTGAAAGTCCAACTGCTCCAGGCCCGGCAGATCAGCGACCCTGACAAGCGTGCGGAGATTGTGTCCAAGCTGCGCACCGAATCGCGGGACCGGCTGATCGAACGGGAATTGATTCTCGCCGAATACCAAAAACTCAGCCAGGGCCAGCCGATCAAACAGCAGTATGTGGACGAAGACATCAAGACCTTCGTTCGTGAGACCTACAACGGGGACAATGAAAAATTCCTCAAGGAACTCAAAGCCTACGGGATGACGCTGAAAAAATTCCGGGAACTGCGTGAGAAGATGTTGGTGGAGCAGATGATGCGCGGCCACCTCGTGAAGGAAACCGGCTATGCCACGCCGGAAAAGAAGCAGCAATTCCTCAAGGAACACGGCGAAATGTTCCGGGAAAAGGACTTCATCAAGCTGCGTTCCATCACCATTCCGAAAATCGGACAGAATGTGACGAGCACTCCGCAAGACCAGCGCAAGCTCATTGCGGAAATCCGGCAGCGCATCGCCAAGGGAGCCGATTTCGGAGCACTGGCAAAGGAACATTCCACCGACAGTCATGCCGAAGCGGGAGGCGACTGGGGATGGATCAATGACAAGACGATGTCCGGACGCATTGCCGACGTGGCATTTTCCCTCAAGGCCAAAACCATGAGCGAAATCATCGAAGACGAGGACAACTTTTATCTGCTCTACGTGGAGGCGCGGCAGCCTGGAAAGGCCAAGCCCAAGGAGCAGATTGATGCGGATTTGGAAAAGCTGGTCAACATCGCGGAAAAGCAGAAGGCCTGGAAAGCGGTCATCGAGCGAATGGAGGCCAAGGCGAACATCCGCCGGTTTCCGCTGAATTGATTCCGGCATTGCGGGAATGGCAGGTGCCGCAGCGCGGACGTGTCCGTGAAGGCGTGGGGGATTTGTTTGAACGTGCTGGCGACCTGTGCCAGTAACCCGGAAATCCGACACACCATGACACGCCGCACGTTGCTAGCATCCGCATCCCTCGCCGTTCTTGCCGCCGCCGGGCTTCGGGCTGAGGAATCGTTTCTGGTTTTCGCTGGGGGCAACGGCCCCGGCAAGGGAAAGCATGTGGTGCTGCTCAGCGGGGATGAGGAATACCGCAGCGAGGAATCCATGCCCATGCTGGGCCGGTTGCTGGCGGAACGGCACGGCTTCAAAACCACGGTGTGCTTCTCCATCGGCGCGGACGGCAGCATTGATCCGAACAACGGGGCCTCGCTGAGCGGCAGTGAAGCCCTGGAGTCCGCGGACGCCATCGTCATGGCGCTGCGCTTCCGCCATTGGGATGACCAGGCCATGGAACGGTTCGAAAAGGCGTTTCTCGCCGGCAAGCCGATCATTGCCCTGCGCACCAGCACCCATGCCTTCAATTTCGGAAAGGACTCCAAGTGGCACCGCTACACCTGGAACAATTCCGAGGGCGGTTTTGGCCGCAGAGTGCTGGGGGAAACCTGGGTCAGCCATTGGGGAAATCACAAAAACGAAGCGACGAAGGGCATCATTGAAATTGGCTCCAAGGCCAGTCCGCTGCTGCGTGGAGTGGATGCGATCTTTGGAGATACGGATGTGTATGAAGCAGCGCCCCCGGCGGATGCCACGATTCTGGTGCGCGGCCAGGTGCTCAAGGGAATGAAGCCGGACGATCCCCCCGCCGAACCCCGGGAGAAAAAAACGGCAAAAGGCCAGAAGACCGGAATCAACGACCCGATGATGCCAGTAGCCTGGACCCGGGAATACAAAAACGAGGCCGGGACCACCAACAAAATTCTCTGCACGACGATGGGTTCCGCAACGGACCTGGCCAACGAGGGGTTGCGCCGCCTCGTGGTCAACGGCGTTTTCTGGGGGCTCAATCTGGAAGTGCCGGCCAAGGCGAACGCAACTCCGTGCGGTGACTATTCGCCGACGATGTACGGGTTCGGCGGATTCAAAAAAGGCGTCAAGCCCGCCAGCTTGAAATAGGAAATGCCGCGGACTAACCAAGTCGCCGCAGTTCCACCACCGGCTGGCCGCCGGCCAGGCTGTTTTCGATGAACTGGAGAAATCCGCCCCCCGGACGGCAGGGAATGACATCAAACGGAATCAGGTCGCGTTCAAAGCGCAGCACGTTGCGGTCATGGGCGTCGAAGACTCCGAGATTGTCCCCGGCACGGTAGTAACCGGAGGCGGTGATTTTGCGAAAGCCCTTGTCGGCGAACCAGGCGTCGATCTCCGGTTGCGTCACCGGATGGAAGTCGAACCGCGGCTGGGCGATCACGATGGCAATTTCGCCGTCCTGCTCTTCCTCGGCCAGGATGCCCTCGAGGGAGTTCAGACCTGGAACCAGCCGGTTTTGGAGCCACAGGCGTTCCAGATATTCCATGGGAGTGGCTTCCCAAAGGTGAAAGCGCCGGTTGTCCCCGATGCCGGAAATGAGCGAAAGTTCCAGACCCGGGGTCAGACCGAAAATCCCGTTGCGGGTTGCCTTCAGCACCCGGTCACCATCGAGGGCGATGTCGTGCTCCTGTCCGCCCCGCTGGAGTCGTTCAAAAAGACTCGCGGGCTCTAGCAGCAAACCCAGACCATTTGCCCATTCACGCAGACACGCTTTTTGGCGGGCGAGAGGGGGTGACCTAAATGTTCCTCCACCTGATGGTAGAACTCTCTGCAGGTGACGGAGCGCCTTTTTGATAAGATGACCTCCACCCGTCTGGCAGTGAGCAGCGGCTTCACGGGGGTTGTGGATTTCTTCTTGGCCATCAGAACTCATTGAGCGGTAGCACAGACTAGGCCGGGAAGCAAGTCCCGGCAAGCGCTTGGCGGCAGCGGCTGGACATTCCGCGGAAACGGCCCTGCTGCCGCAAAGGGTCAGGCGGGATCCTTGGTCTGCATGGTGGCGTGATCCGCGGCTTTCACGGTGACGTGGTGCGTGGCGATGGAGACCAGGCAGTAGGCTAGGAACCAGTAGAACCCCGCGCCAAAAGTAGCGTTGAAGGTGACCAGGTTGGGATCGCCTCCCGGCACGGCCGGTTCCTGGGTGGCTTTGGCGGAGAGGTAGGCGATGAACAGCGCCACGGCAAAGACGTCCGCCATCGACCATTTCTTGATGAGCGCCAGAATGCGTGCGCCGCGTTTGCGCGGTCCGATCCGGGTTTGAAAATATGTCCACAACACCAGCACCACTTTGCCGAAGGGCACCACGACGCTGAAAATCAGAATCAGCGATGCCGCCAACGGGCTGTCCACCTGGTAGAGATACTGCACGGTTCCCAGAATGCTGCGGCTGCGGTAGTAAACCTCGATGCGATCGCCCGACGCGGTCAGGCTCTCGACAATTTGCGGGGTGAGTTTCTTGAGCAGCTCCTCCTTCAATTTGGCGTCACTGCCAAGCATGCCAGTCACCAGCGGATTGAGCATGGGCTTGAAGGATTTGATGGCGGAGTCCGAGATCCCTGCATCCAGCAGGGAAGGTGCCATGGCGGCGATGCCTGCCGGTTCCAGGTGGCCGGTGACGGTCATAACTGGGAGCAGGATTCCTGGAAGCAGCAGGGCCAGGTTGAAGACAAGTCCGATCAGGGCCAGGTGGATGCGACGCATAAATGGGTGTCGTTGTGAATGGGGAAGCCGGACGGTTTTCTGCGGAAATGCCGCTTCCGTCAACCATTTCAGGACGGCAAGTTGCGCAGGTTGACGGCGGGGCGACACGCTTCTAGAAATGAGGCGAACCATTCCTCATGAACCCGCTGATTCTATCGCTGCTCACCGCCTCCGCCATGACCGCTGCCGCCAATTCCAGTTTTGTTTACGTTGGCTCCTACACCAAAGGCCCGGAGGAGGGGATCTCCCTGTTGAAAATGGATGACGAAACCGGCACCCTGGAAAACCTTGGCTTTGTCGCCGCGGCGCCCAATCCCACCTTCCTTGCCCTGGATCCAAAAGGAGAGCACCTCTACGCCATTCATGAACGCCAGCCGGGATCGGTGGCGGCCTATAAAATCGACCGGACCACCGGCAAGCTCACCCTGCTCAATACGGAAAAAACCAGCGGCAACGGCCCGTGCCATGTGTCGGTCTGCCGGGATGGGAAAAACCTGCTGGTGGCCAACTATGGCAGCGGCAGCGTAGCCTGCCTGCCCATCCGGGCGGACGGTTCGCTGGCACCCCATTCCGCCTTTGTGCAGCACACCGGGCACAGCGTGGACAAGGACCGCCAGAAGGAGCCGCATGCCCACGGGATTTACCAAAGCCCGGGAGGCAAGTTCGTCCTGGCGTGTGATCTGGGCACGGACAAGGTTTACGTTTACCGGTTTGATCCTGCCAGGGGATCGCTGGAACCGAATGATCCACCCGCCGGGGACCTGAAACCGGGTGCTGGTCCGCGCCATGCCGCATTCAGCACGGATGGGAAACGCTTGTATGTCATCAACGAACTGGACTGCACGGTGACGGTCTTCTCGTGGGATGAAGCAAAGGGTGTGCTGCAGGCAATCGAAAGTGTCAGCACGCTGAAAGAGCCGGTGGACGGCAATTCCACGGCGGAAGTGGAGGTGCACCCCGGCAACGCCCGGGTGCTCTACGGCTCGAACCGCGGCGCCAACACCATCGTCAGATTTTCCGTCGATCCGGACACGGGAAAACTCACCTACCAGGACGAGACTTCCACCACCGGCCCGGCACCCCGCCATTTTGCCACCCACCCGAACGGCAAATGGATGCTGGCGGGAAACCAGAATGCGGAAACCCTGGTTTCCTACAAGGTGGATTCCGCCACCGGAAAACTGTCGCAACACGGCCAGCCGCTGCCGCTGCGCTCGCCAGTTTGCATGGTTTTCCTTCCGCGAAAATAGGCAGCCCGTGGCTTTGTCAGGGTGCGCCTTCGAACTGGCCGGAGGCGGATGCCAGTAGGTGCTAGGCCACCAGCCGATAGCCGACACCGTGAACGGTGACGAGCAGTTTCGGATGGGTGCCGGAATCGCCGATTTTTTTCCGGAGCTGGGCGACGGTTTGGTCGAGGGTGCGGGTGGTGCCGAAGTAATGCACGCCCCAAACTTCGTTGAGGAGTTGGTCGCGGCTGAGCACTTCGCCGCGGTGCCGGTGCAGGCACACCAGCAGGCTCATTTCTTTCGGCGTCAGCGTTTCCGTTTCGCCGTTGCGGATCAGGGAATAATTTTTGGGATCCACCCGGCAGCCTCCGATTTCAAACACCGGCTCAGTCTGGGTGGTATGCAGATGACTTTCCGCACGGCGCAGCAGCGCATGGATGCGCGCCACCAGTTCCCGGATGCCGAAGGGCTTGGTCACATAGTCATCGGCTCCGGCATCCAGTCCCAGCACTTTGTCGAGTTCCTGGCCCTTGGCCGTGAGCATGAGAATGGGCATGCGAAAGCCCGCTGCCCGCAAGTCCTTGCAGGCAACAAATCCGTTTCGACCCGGCAGCATGACGTCCAGAACCACCACATCCGCCGGTTGTCTGCGCAGTGTCTCCTCCAGAATGCCGTCGCCTCGATCAAGGCTGTGCACTTCGAATCCCTCGGCCTGCAGGACTTCCTCCAGCCCAAACCGGATGCTGGGATCGTCTTCAACAATCAGGACGCGACGCGGCATGGTGGGCACGGTGTTGATGCAGGAAGCATTGTCAACCCGCGTCCGACTCGCGGGCGGGATTGCCGATTGCGGGCTGCGGGTTGCCGGCGTTCATTGGTTGTCGTCCGATGATCCGTCTTTCCCGCGCTTTTTTCAACCGCCCGCTGCTAACCGTGGCGCGGGAACTGGTCGGCAGCCAATTTGTCTGGCTGGGGTGCGGCGGACGGGTGGTCGAAGTGGAGGCGTATGCCGCGGAGGGGGATCCCGCCTGCCACCTGGCATCCCGCCCCGGCGCAAGGGAGTTTTTCCGCATCCAACCTCCCGGAGTGGCCTACGTGTATCTGAACTACGGCATGTATTGGCTGCTCAACGTGCTGGTGCGCGACGGCATTGTGCTGATCCGCGCCCTGGAACCTGCCTGCGGCATCCCCACGATGCAATCCCGGCGAAACCGCACCGCCCTGACAGATCTGTGCAGTGGTCCGGGAAAACTCGGCAGAGCACTGGGGCTGGACCGCTCGGCTCACGGCGTGGATCTGACCTCCGACCATGCGCCGGGAGGGTTTTTCACCGCCCCCCGCATCCCGCGCTCACAACTGGTGACCGATGTCAGGATCGGCATCTCCAAGGCGACGGATTTCCCCTGGCGTTTTCTGTTGAAAGACAGTCCGCACCTCAGCGTGCCGGCGCCGGCCCCGCAGGCGAAAATCGGCACCAGGGCGTCGCGCCGCAGCACAGCCGGGGCGTGATGAATGGAGCGGTGTCCGCCGCAAATGTCTTGACGCCGCTGCGGAGGGGCACGGATACTTCAGGGCGCAACAAAACCATTTCCTGACGATGTCATGAAAGCGCTCATTTCTGTTTGTGCCGGGCTGGGGCTCTTCCTTTTCACTCCGCTGGCCGCCGCGCCGCCGCGGACCGGGGAAATGAAACAATACCGGGAGGACGGAACTTACCAAACGCGGGCGGAATTCATGCGCTCCATGGGAAACGACCGGTTTTCCGATGAATTGGTCGCCCAAGCAAAATTCAAACTGCAGCGGCTGACGCTGGAGGCGCAGGGGGTGGACCCGGCCAGCCTGGGGGATGCCGGCCTGGCGCCTCCGCCCAACTGGCGCGGCATGCCGACGACGGGAACGAACAAGGTTCTCTGTCTGCTGGTGGAATTTTCCGACATCGTCCATGAACCGGCAAACACGCAGGCGATGATCCATCAGAACATCTTCGGAAGCGGGCAGGCTGCCAATGCGCCTTATGACAGCCTGACAAATTACTACAAGCGGGCATCCTACAACAAGCTGACGCTGACCGGAAACACCCTGGGCTGGTACCGCACCGCCTATCCGCGGTCTCAGGTGCAGCAAACGACGACTGGGCGGGAGTCGCTGCTCAAGGAGGTGCTCAATTATTACTCCGGCCAGGGACATGATTTTTCCCAGTACGACAACGATGGCGACGGTGACGTGGATCTTTTTTATGTGATTTACGCCGGTGCTGACACCGGCTGGGGCAACTTCTGGTGGGCCTACCAGACAAGCTTTTCCGACCAGAATTTCCGCATTGATGGAAAGCGGCTGGCGAAATACGTTTTCCAGTTTCAAAACTACAACATCGCCAATCCCTTCACCCCGCTGGTCATCATCCATGAGACTGGTCACGCGCTGGGGCTGCCGGACTACTACGACTACGACAACAATACCGGTCCCCGCGGCGGTGTCGGCGGATTGGACATGATGGATGGCAACCGGGGCGACCACAGCTGCTTCAGCAAATGGGTGCTGGGCTGGCTGACACCCACGGTGGTGAGCGCTGGCAGCAGCACAGTGACGCTGCGGGCTTCCGGCACCTCGGAGGACTGCGTCATGGTCATGCCTGCGGCGACGACAGCCGGACAGTTTGGCGAGTATTTCATGCTGCAAAACCGCACCAAGACCGGCAATGACAACGCGTCCGACTGGCCTGGCACGGGCCTCATGGTCTGGCACATCGACGGCACGCTCAACGCATCCGGCAATGACTATCTTTACAACAACAGCTACACGGCGCACAAAATGATCCGGCTCATGGAGGCGGACGGACTGGAGGAGATTGAAGCGGGTTCCGGAGGCGACGCCGCCGACTACTACACGGCGGGAAAATCCTTCACGGTCTCCTCCACCCCAAACAGTCGGCGATATGACGGCACGGACTCAAAAGTCTCCATCACCAACATTTCCACCGCCGGAGCCACCATGACCGCACTGGTGACCATTACCGGAACGGGAACGCCGCCCAATGTGTCGCTGACCGCACCCGCCAACAACAGCAGTTTTCCGTCAGGCACGACGGTTTCCATCGCGGCGACGGCGACAGATGACGGAAGCGTGGCCTCTGTGGCCTTCTACGTGGATGGTGCCATCCTTTCCACGGACAGCAGTTCTCCGTATGCAGCATCCTGGTCCGGCGGCGCTGTGGGGGCCCATGTGCTGAGCGCGGTGGCCACGGACAACACCGGACTGACCCGCGCCTCCGAAGGCGTGAACGTGACCATTACCAGTGTTGGCGGCACGGGACCACCAAACGATTCCTTTGCCGCCCGCAGCCCGGTCAGCGGAAACACCGCCACCGTGACCGGCAGCAATGCAAACGCCACAGCGGAAGCCGGCGAGCCCAGCCATTTTGGGCGCACTCCGGTCGCTTCCGTGTGGTGGAAATGGACGCCATCCATTTCCGGACTGGCAACCGTCACTACGGCCGGAAGCAGCTTCGACACCATCCTGGCCGCCTATTCTGGAAGCAGCCTGGCGGCGCTCGCAGCGCTGGCCAGCAACGACGACACCGGCGGCCTGCGCACCAGCGCGGTGACGTTTTCCGTCACTGCCGGGGTGGAAATCAAACTGGCAGTGGATGGATACAACGGTGCCACCGGCAGCGTCACACTGAATGCAAGCGTGACCGCAAGTGGACTGGCCAATGACGCCTTTGCCGGCGCTGCGCTCATTGCCGGCTCTCCAGCCCGTGTAGTGTCAGCGGGCACCAATGCGGGAGCGACGGCACAAGGCGGCGAGCCGGCGCACCTCACTGGCAATGCACCCGTCGCGTCCGTATGGTGGAAATGGACGGCTCCGGGATCGGGCAGCCTGGAAGTGTCCACCCAGGGCAGCGGTTTCGACACCCTGCTGGCGGTGTACACCGGCACGGCGGTGAACGCACTGACACAACGCGGAGCCAATGACGACTACTTTACGGACCGCACCAGCTGGCTGACGGTGCCCGTGACGGCAGGCGTTTCCTATTTCATCGCGGTGGACGGCTACAAGGGCGCCACGGGAGCCATCACCCTAACCACCAATTTCGTCGGCTCCACGCAGCCGCCGGTGGTGAATTTCATCCATCCGGTGCACCGGCAGTCATTCGCCACCGGTGAGGTGGTGACTCTTTCTGCGGAAGCCTCCGATCCTGACGGAACCGTGGCAGAGGTCAGATTTTTCGCGGATGGTGCGCTTTTGGGAACCCTGCCCAGCATCCCCTCGAACATCGTTTACAGCCTGGACTGGACCGCTTCCGCAGGCACCCATACCCTGACCGCCACGGCCGTGGACACCGGCGGTGCCAGCAGCAGCCAGTCAATCACCGTCCATGTTTCGACCATTTCACTGGAGGAGGCGCTGGACACCTACGACCTGGTGTGGACTACCGGCGGTAGCGCACCGTGGTTTGGGACCGATGCGGTTTCCCAGGATGGCTGGTCCTCGGGGACTAACGGCGCCATTGGGGACAGTTCCGTTTCCTGGTGTGCCACACGCCTCACCGGGCCGGGCATTCTGCGCTACCAGTGGGCAGTCTCCTCGGAACTGGACTACGATTTTCTCACCTTTTACTACGATGGCGTGGCGCAGGCGGGAGCCATTTCTGGATACGTGGACTGGGCGGAGGATGCGTGGACCATTCCCGCCGGCGTGCACGAGGTGAAATGGGAATACTCCAAGGACGAGGCGGTTTCGGAATTGGCCGACTCTGCCTGGCTGGACAGGGTCGAATGGATCACGCCGCCGGAAATTACCACCAACGGACCGTTGGCCGCACCGACCGGAGCGGCGTTTTCCCTGACACTGGAAACCCTCAACGGAGACGCCACCTCCTACTCCGTCGCTGCGGGCACCTTGCCTCCAGGCCTCGCTCTCACCCCGAATGACGGCATCGTCTCCGGGACGCCGACTGCTGCGGGAACCTATGCGGTAACTTTTTCCGCCACCAACGAAGCGGGAAGCGGCACCCGGGTGATTTTGTTCAACATCATCAACGCCCTTTCCCTGCCTGTGGCCGCAGACACCACCGGCATCACCTGGAGCAGTGCCGGCAGCGCCCAGTGGTTCGGCCAGTCCATTACCAGTCATGATGCGGTGGATGCCATCCAGAGTGGTAACATCACTGACGACCAAGCCTCCCATGCGGAAATTTCCGTCACCGGTCCGGCCACGCTTTCCTTCTGGTGGAAGGTCGATTCTGAAGCAGACTACGATTTTCTCCGCTTCCTGGTCGATGGCGTCGAGCAGTCTGCGGTGAGCGGGAGCAGCGGCTGGGTCCAGGTCAGTCACATACTGGCGGCTGGTGCGCACACCATCCGATGGACTTACGCCAAGGATGGATCCGTCAGCAGCGGAACCGATGCGGCATGGGTTGACCAGGTCAGCCGCACCGCGGCAGGGCCGTATCTGACCTGGACTCAGAGCAAGGGGCTTGCCGGAGCCAATGC
>JAGNEJ010000060.1 GCA_018003315.1 Verrucomicrobiales bacterium | reverse complement strand
ATGTGGCCGAGGATGGACTCAAGCCCGGAGGCAATGGCTGCCGCCTGGCTTGCGTCTGCCAGTGCCCTGGTCACCAGCACCGGGATCAGGCCTTTGAGCAGGTCCAGCAGGAAAACGGGAATGCCGATGCCTTTTCCCAGCACTCGCAGGACATTGGTGGCCCCGATGTTTCCGCTGCCGTGCTGGCGGATGTCGATGCCCTTGAGCCTGCCGGCAAAATAACCGAACGGCGTGGCTCCGATGATGTAGGAAGCAACGGCCGCCAGGGCGATGGTGACGCTTTCGGACATGCCCGCCTTTTTGCGGGAGAATCCGCCGGGTGTCAAACTCCTTGCGGGAATTCTGCGGCGGTGTTTCCCCTGCTGCGCGGCGCTTTCTGCGCGCAGCCGGCTGGCAGGTCCATGGCCGGGCGGAAACAATCGTCCGCTTGGCAGGAGTCCCATGCTGTGCTACCCGCGGACATGAATTTCTTCGTCAAACGGCGGCCCAAGCCGGTCCTGCAGATCATTTCCATGATCGACATCCTGATCATCCTGCTGATTTTTCTGGTGGTGACGACGACCTTCAAGGAAAACGTCGCAGCCTTGCAGGTCAGCCTGCCAAAAACCGAATCCCTGGCCACCGGAGCTGAGGCGGAACCGCGCGTGGGCCTGGTGGTGACCAGGGAGGAAAAGATTTTTCTGGGGGATGCACCGGTGGACCCAAGCGGGCTGACGCAGGCGCTGGAAACGGCCCGGTCCTCCCGTCCGGGCATGAAACTGGAGCTTCGAATCGATGAAAAAGTTCCCTTTGGCACGCTCATCAAGCTCTGGGAATCGCTGAAGGCCGCAGGCTTCAAAACCAATGAGATTCCCGCCCGGGTCGTGCGGCCGGGAAACTGAGCGCCGCCGATGCTCTCCGCCTTTCTCAAAGCCTTCGTCCAACTGGTGGGAGACCCGCGGCTCTGGAAATACGTGGTCCTGTCCGTGCTGCTGTCGCTGGCGGTTTTTTGCAGTTTGTGGGCGGGACTCGGCTGGGTCCTGAAAAACGGAGCGCATTTGGTCCGCTGGGACTGGCTGCGCAGCCCGCTGGAGTGGGGCGGCTGGGTGCTGGCGCTGGTCGTTGCCCTGCTGCTATTCCCAGCCACGTTCGGCGTACTGCTGGGGTTTTTTCAGGAGAATGTGGCGGATGCCGTGGAGGCTCGTCACTACGCCCACCTGCCTCCGGCAGACGGCGCTTCGGTGCTGGCAGGAGTGGGCAACGGCATCCGCTTTCTGTTCCTGTTGACGGTGCTCAACGGGCTGGCGCTTCCGCTTTATCTCGCGCTCCTGATGCTGGCGGGCAGCGGGGCCGTGGTTTTTGCCCTGGTGAATGCCGTATTGTTCGGCAGGGAGTATTTTGAAGTGGTAGCCGCACGCCGGATGCCGCGGGAATCCATGGACCGGCTGCGCCGCGGGAATCGCGGCGTGCTCTTTGGTGCCGGACTGCTCATTTCCCTGCTTTCGCTGGTGCCAGTGGTCAATCTGCTGGTTCCCGTCTGGGGTATCGGGGCCATGGTGCATGTCTTCCACTCCCTGCAGCCACCGCCCGTCCAGTGCTGAGCCAAGGGCGGATTTGTGCGCACCTTCTGACGAAAAACAAAAATTTTATAGGTCATAGGATTTTTTTGTAGCCAGTGCCCGGAAATTCCTTCAACTTCATTCAAATTTCCTTTTCCATCTCCACCATGAACCACCTGCCCCGTCGCACTTTTCTGGGTCTTGGCATCGGCCTTGCGGCCTCCATTTCTCCTTCGCTTTCCTCCTTTGCCGCTGCTCCTGCGAAGACCGGTGGCGCAGACGACCTCAAGGAGGAATTGGTGAAGTTCAAAAAGCACGAAATCAACGGCCAGAAGGCGCCGGATTTCACCGTGAAGAACACCACGGAAAAGAAATTCAAGGCCAAGGACTGGCTGGAAATCGAGTTTGAACTCGAGTGCAAGGCGCCAAAAGCCGCCCCGAAAACCACCAAATTCCTCGATGAACTGAGCGTAACGTTTTACGCCTATCTGGAGCCCAAGGACTCCTCGAAACGGAAAATCCTCAAGGCCAAGGTCACCTACATCAACGTGCCGGTGGATGAGGTCACTCACTGCGTGGTCTATCTCTCCCCCGCGACGATTTTGAACCTGACCGGCGACCGGATGGCGGATAAAGCCCTGGTGCGCTTTGCTGGTGCAGAGGCGGAATACGGCGGAGGGGTGGTGGGACGCTGGTCATCGGAAGGCAAATCCTACTGGTGGACGCCGGAAGTGCTGGCCAAGTCGGCCAAGGCACCGCCGGTCGAGGAAGGACGCCTGCTTCCCAAGCACAAGACGCCCTTCGCTCCGCTCTGGTTTGACTATTACATGGAAGAAAAAACCGAGGGTTGATCTGCCGCCGCTCCAAGGTGCAGCAAATCAAAGCAAATCCAATTGACAGACTCCCCGGTAACCGCTCTAGGAAACATCCGATGGCCGAGAAAAAATCGATTTTAACACTGAACATTGGTTCGCAGCGGGTAGGCATGGCCCGGTTCAGCGTGGGTGCTAGAAATGCACTCTTGCTGCGTGAGTACGCATTCGAGGAAATTCCAGCCGACGTCGCTTCCGATGGGGTGCGCAAGTCGCTGACCACCGGCGCATTGAAAAACCTGGTCGGCCGGCTAAAAGGCCAGGGGCAGGATGTCAATTATGCCGCTTCCGCCCAGACTCCCAACACGATCACCAGGTTTGTCAAACTGCCCTCGCTCGGGGAGGACCAAGTAGATAAAATCGTCGGCTTCGAAGCCCAGCAGGCCGTGCCCTTTCCGCTGAGCGAGACGGTGTGGGACTATCAAATCATGGGCAAAGCGGGCGAGGATGTGGAGGTGGCGATTGTGGCGATCCGCAGCGAGCAGGTGGAGGAATTGAATTCCGTGGTGCAGGGGGGCGGGTTGGCTCCCAAGGTCGTGGATGCCGCTCCCTTGGCCCTCTACAACGCGTTTCGCTACAACCACGGCACTCCGGACCACTGCGTGCTGCTGGTGGACATGGGTTCCCGCACCACCAACTGCATTTACATTGAAGGTGCCCGGGTTTTTGTCGCCTCGTTCGGCAACGCCGGCTTCCACGTCACCAGCGCCATCGCCAAGGAGATGGATGCCGACTTCCAGACTGCGGAAGAACGCAAAAAGGAAGCGGGCTTCGTGAATCTGGGAGGAAACTACGCGGACCACGACGACCCCGAAGTCGACGCGATGTCGAAGATCATCCGCAACCAGTTCACCCGCCTGCATGCCGAGATCAATCGGCGCAACCAACAGTGGAAGAGCCAGGGAGGCTCCCCGCCGGCAGAAATTTACCTGGCCGGGGGAGCGGCTGCCCTACCCTACACCAAGGAGTTTTTCGAGGAAAAATTCCGGGTGCCGGTTCACTGGTTCAATGCGCTGGCCAATGTCAGTGTAGGCCCGAAAATCAACGTGGACCAGGCAGGCCGCGAAGCCCATACCCTGGGCGAACTGGTTGGCTTGGCCTTGCGGGAGATGAGTTGCCCGTTGGAGTTGGATCTCTCTCCCCGTTCCGTTTCCGCAGCACGGGATGTCAGTTCCAAGAAACCGGTGCTGTTGACCGCCGCCGCCTGTCTCTTTGCCGGTCTGGGTGCCTGGTATGTTTATCTCAACCAGGCCACCAGCGCCAAGCGGGGTGACTTTGAGAAAGTGGAAAAGGAGTTCAACGAACTCGACGGAGTGGACCGCCAGATCCGTGCCGAAACCGACCGCCAGTCCAAGGAGGAGGCCCGATTCAGCCACCTGAACAACGCCATCGCCGGGCGGCAGTATTGGCTCACGGTTCTCAATGCCCTCAACAGTCAGTTTTCAGATGACTCCATGTGGTTCACCTACGTGGGTCCGCTGGATGCCGAAGGAAAGCTCATCCTCAAGCCGCTGGGCGGCGCGGAAGGTCCGGCCGTTCCCGCGGAATACCGGAATGAATCCGCAAAACCGGCGGGTGGCGCTGCAGGTGCGCAGGAGCTTTCCACTGTGGATGCCCTTTTTATTTCCGGCCTCTACCAGACCAACAAGGTTCGGGAACTGTTCCTGAAATACAAGGACCTGAAGGATTTCTTCGAGATCCCGGATGACTGGGTGCAGAACGAAAACAAATGGTTCACCGTGAACACCGGGAAGGAGTCCAGTGAATGGGCCAGTGCCTTCACCATGCGGCTGCCATTGAAAAACAAACTGAAGGTGCACACACCCCCGGCGCTTGGCAGCGGAGGAACCCGCTGAGCCATTCCGCCTGACGCTTCGGTAACTCACCAATTCTTTTCGACATACCGGCAACATGAGCCAAGCACAAAACAAGTTTCTGATCGGTTACGGCGTCGTCACCGTTGTAGGGGCGGGCATCCTCACCTGGCTGTGCATGGGCGCCAGCAGTGCCCACGATGAGCAGACCCGCCAAGTGCAGGAAAAGGCCGACGCTGTGGTCCGATTGAAAGCCAAACCGCTCTTCCCAAAACAGGAAAACGTGGTCCGGAAAAAGGAGCAGGTTAATGCCTACAGCCAGGAGGTGGACAAGCTCCATCAGGCCATGCTTGCCTACCAGAAACCGCTCAACCCTGTGGTCACCCCGGATGATGTCCGCACCAAACTTGGAAAATTCAAGGCGCAGCTCCAAGCACTGGCGCAGGGGCGAAAAATTGAACTTCCCAGCAATTTTGACCTCGGTTTGGACCGATACATGAACGCCGCTCCGCTGCAGGCCGCCACACCCCAGGTGGACTACGTCGTGGAGTCGGTCAATACCCTGCTCAACAGCATCTTTCGCCGCCTCATTACCAAGCTGGACGTCATCAATGTCCCGGAAATGCCCTATGAAAAAGGCCCGGCAACGCCGGCGACCGGAGCGAAGAAACCGGGCACCACTGCCAGCGCAGCCAAAACGACGGCCGCAAAGACCCAAAAATCCAAGGAAGTGGCCCCCGTGCTGGACGAAGACAAGGTCTTCAAACGCTACCATGTCTATCTTTCCTTTACTGGCCCGGAAAAATCCGTTGCAGATGCCATCAACGACATCGCCACCATTGGCGACGGAGGGCCATTTTTTGTCATCAACAACCTGAGAGTGGAAAACGACACGAAAACCGGCCCCCAGCGGACCACTGGTTTCGCGGCGCAACCCCTGCAGCAGACGCCGGATCCGAGTGCTCCGCCTCCGACGGAAGGCCAGGAACAGAAGCAGGTCATGCTCGACGCCCGCTACATTCTGGGGAACGAAAAGGTCACCGCCTTTCTGGACCTCGACCTGGTGCGTTTCGAAGAACCTGCCAAACCCCAGGCCCCCGCGGGCGGCACGGCCACCAAACCAGCACCAGCACCTGCACCCGCTCCACCGCCCACCCCCGCGGACTCAGCGGCTCCCGCGGCTCCTCCCCAGTAGAACCTGAATCGCACTGTCATCATGGATTGGATCAAGAAGCACTACGATCGACTGTTGTTGGGGATTTTTGGTACCTTTGCCCTTGTCAGCGGTGGACTGCTGTCGGCAAAGGCCTTCGGAAACCTTGACGGGCCAAAGCCAAAAAGCACCGCTGAAGGAGAGGACCTCGGGGAGGACAGAAGCAAAACCGTGCAGGAATCCCTGACCCGGCTGGCTGCCGACAAGGGCAAGCCGATTTGGTCGTTCGTCAAACTGGACGATCACAAACAGGCCCGCCTCGTCACCGCCAACCCCCTCGTGGAAAAGGCCGGAAATCCGACCCCCATCGCCATTCTCAATGCCGGCTCCATGCCGCTGCGCGGCGTGGTGCCGAACTGGTGGCTCTATGAAAACAATCTCGATCTGACCCGCGACGACATCCTCGACCTCGACAACGATGGGGACAAATACAAGAACGGCGAGGAATTCGGAACCGATCCCAGTGGCTCCGGCCTCAGCAATCCAGGTGACCCCGACAGCCAGCCGCCATTTTATGTCAAGATGCAGTTGGTCGAAGTGGTCGAGGAAAAATATGAGATCAGATTTGTCGGCCAGAACGGGGCGGACCTGGGAATCAAACGGCTGAGCCCGCTGGACAAGGAAGGAAAGCAGCCGGGAACCCTGACCCAAAAGGTGGGGGATGTCCTCTTCGCGGACGATAAACGGTTCAAGGTCATCAAGGCAGAAAATGAAGGCGGCACCAATTTCGTCTTTCTCGAGGATACAGTGAACACATCCGGCAATCCGGTGAAAATTGCGGAAAAGGCCACCATCAATCGTCCCAGCTACCGCGCCAAGGTCAGGGGCATGTTCACCAACACCGAAGCCGAGGTCAAGGAGGGGGGCGAAATCGTTCTGCCGGACTTTCCGTCCTACAAGATTCGGCTGGACAAAATTCATCTCGACCGCGCGGCGGACCCTGGAGGCGAGAACGATTCCATTGAAATTGAATTCACCAAACCCGGTCAGCCCAAACCAGAACGAGCCTCGATCAAGCGCACTCTGGAGAAAAAATAGCCACCCGATACATTTTACCCTTTCCATCACCCACTAAAACTGATTCCATTTTGAATCTCTCCAACCTAATTCGCATGAGAAAGCCTGAGTTGAAACTAACAAAGCCCGCGTGGATCGCGGGAGCGGCCTGCATCGCCACCCTGCCCGTTGCCAGCCTTTTTGCCGGAACGGGCGGTTACGGCTCTCCGGGCAGCGGAGCACCATCCGGAGTGGCGGAGCAGGAAATCATCAAGCGCCTTCAGCGCATTGAAAACGCCCGGCAAGCCGAAGCGGACGGAGATCGTTTGATGGCGGATGGCGACTATGATGGCGCCCGCCAGAAATACCAGGAAGCGCTGCTCGGCATTCCAAATGCCCCCATGAGCGCCTCCGACCGCTCCCGCATCATCGCCAAATTTGCCAACGCCAGCGTCAAGCAGGCTGACAAACTCGGCAAGATGGGCAAATTTTCCGAAGCGAAAGCCCTGTTGGAAGCCGTACTCGCCGATGACATTGATCCCGGCAACGTCCAGGCTAAAACGTTGCTCAAGCGCCTGGATGACCCGGATTACTACAATCCGGCGATGACCGAGACGCACTACAAGGATACCGAAGAGGTGAAGCGTCTCTTCAAAATGGGACTGGGTTACTATGACCTGGGCCAGTACAACCTTGCCGAAGAACAATTCAATAAAGTTCTTTCGATTGATCCTCACAACGTCTCCGCACGTCGGCTGCTGGAAAAAACCGAGCGCGAAATCGACAACTACCTGGTTTCGGCCCGGGATCACACACGCCAGAAGATGATCCGCGAGGTGAACCAGCTCTGGGAAACCGCGGTGCCGAAATCGGTGCCAATTCCCACCTCCACCGGACCCACCGCGAAGGTTGAGACAGCACCGATTTTGCTGAAGTTGCGCAACACCAAACTGCCCCGGCTGCAGTTCGACCAGGCATCGATCGACGATGTCATTACCTACCTGCGCACGAAGAGCATGGAGTTGGACCAGCTCGATGCGAACAAGACGGGGGTCAACTTCATCCTCCAGACTTCCGGTAAACCGACGCAGCCAGTGACGCTGGATCTCCGGGAAATCACCTTGGAAACCGCCGTGCAGCAGGTGGTGCAGTTGGCCGGCCTGCGCTATCGCGTGGAAAGCCACGGCGTCATCATCAGTGATCAGGCCATCGACAAACTTGAAACCCGGGTCTTCGCAGTGCCGCCCAACTTTTTGAGCATGGCCGGTGATCTTGGAGGCGGTGGTGCTGGTGGCGACGCGGCTGCAGATCCCTTTGCCGCAGAGGAAAAGGACAAGGCTGGCGGCTCTGCCCTGAAAGGAAAAGCCGACGCCAAAACCGTGTTGACCAGCATGGGAGCGAATTTCGAACGCCCGCAGTCCAACGCCATTTTCCTTCCCGGTTCCAGCCGACTTGTGGTGACCAACACCTTGGAACAACTGGATTTGATTGAAAAACTGATCGAAGACTCCAAGAAGAACGTAACCAAACAGGTGCATATCACCTGTAAATTTGTGGAAGTCACCCAGCGCAATACCGAGGAATTGGGCTTTGACTGGCTGATCGGTGCCTTTAACGTTGGCGGAGGCCGCGCGTTCGGTTCCGGTGGTACTACGGGAAATACCGGGCAACTCCGCCCTACGGATTATCCGTTTATCGATCCAAGTTCTGGAGCGAATCCAACGCCAACCGGGCAAAACTCCGTGACCAGCAGTCTGCGTTCCGGCACCGCCGCCATCACCCAGAATGCGATCGACAGTTTGCTCGCCCGGCAAATTCTGACGGCGGACATCTCCACCAAGGCACCTGGCGTCTTCGCTTTGGCAGGTGTTTTCACGGATCCTCAGTTTCAAATGGTGATGCGGGCGCTTGCTCAGAAAAAAGGCGTGGACCTCCTCACCGCTCCCAGCATCGTCACTCGCAGCGGGCAGCGTGCCAAAATTGAAATCATTCGTGAATTCCCCTATCCGACCGATTTTGACCCGCCACAGATTCCCCAGGATTTCGGCAACAATCAGCTCAACGGCGGCGGTGGTTTCCCTGGCATTCCAGGTGCGGCGGCCCAACCGACTGCAATCAACAGCTTCCCGGTCACCCCGACAACGCCCACTACGTTCGAGGTGCGGAACACGGGTGTCAGCATGGAAGTGGATCCAGTGGTGGCTGAGGATGGCTATACCATCGATCTGAATCTTGCCCCGGAAGTTGTGGAATTTGAAGGATTCATCAACTACGGCAGCCCCATCAATACCGGCGCCATCAACGCCCTTGGGGTGCCCACGACGGTGGTCCTGACAGAAAACCGGATTGAACAGCCAGTGTTTGCCACCCGGAAGCTCAATACCGCCGTGACCATCTGGGACCAGCAGACCGTGGGCATTGGGGGACTCATCCGCGAGGACGTTCAGATGGTGGAAGACAAGGTTCCCATCCTCGGAGACGTCCCGCTGCTCGGACGCCTGTTCCGTTCCAAATCAGAGGAGCACTTCAAGAAAAATCTCATGATTTATGTCACTGCTCGTTTGATTGATCCCGCTGGCCGCGACATTCACTCTCCCACCGCTACTGCCGGCTCTCCGGACATGTCGGGTGCTCCTGGAGACGGGGATGCCAGCAGTCCGCTGCTGCCCCCCCCCAGTGGCGAGGCACCGCCAATTCCCTGAGGTTGCTTGTTGCTTTGGCGCAGGGCGGGAACTTCGGTTCCCGCCCTGTTGCTTTTTTGGACCCGGCGAGGCGCACTCGCTTTGAGGTACCCGGCCACGGCACTCCGAAAAGAGGAAATGCTGAACAAACTCCGCCAAGAAGCGCTTTCTGCACCGGGACAGTGGAGGCAGAGGCAGGGGGCACAGGACGATGTGCCAGGCAGACTACATTGATTGCAAAATGAGTGCGATCTCCAGTTCAGCTACCCCAGCTCCAGCTCAGCACCCCAGCTACCTTCCTTAATGTGCCAGGCAAATAAAGGAAAAATGTTTGCAGAATGAATGCGATCTAGCCCATAGGTGTTTGACCTGCGTGATTGTGTTCAGGTGTGCTGATCGTCACCGTCCCACCAAGACATCTATCGTCCGGCTGGGGTCTGGGTGAGGCTCCGGCATGAGGAAGCGAATCCCGAAGGAGTGGCGGCGTCTGGTGGTCGAGTTCGAGCGCGGCAGCGAGAAGCCTATAATATACCCGGCATATTATCAAAATTGATTGCAATCCAGGCTTCGACCTGCCTGGTGTTTTCGGGGCGTGCTGCGCGGCCCTGACGAAGGTGAGCGTCTATTTGGGGTGAGGCATGGTGTCCGCCCCTTCCCGGACAGGCTGGAAGGAAATCGGCTCCTCCTTCTGCGTCATGCTCCCGAAATCTTTGAGCATGACCCAAAGCATGAATCCGAATAGCAGGAACACGAATCCCGCCTGGGTGTATTCCACCAGTTTCCCGCGCAAGGGACGCCGGGTGACAATCTCAATCAGCGCCATCGTGATGTGCCCGCCGTCAATTACCGGCAGCGGAAGCAGGTTGAGGATGGCGAGGTTCACATTGAGGACCATGGCAAACCATAGCGCCAGCTTCCAGCCTTCATCCATTTTGAAGAGCTGGTAGAAGACGTTCATGATGCCCACGGCGCTGCTCATGTGCGAGGCGCTGACTTTGGATTTCGGGGAGATCAGCGCAGCTAGGGTTGCAAAGGTCGTCCGTACGCTGTCGGAGACCTGGGCCCACGGTGTCAGGTGGATGCTGGGGAGGTTGTCCTTGTCGGTTTTGTAGGCAATTCCGGTGATGGGTCCTGCCTCCCAGTCCTTGGGTGTTGCGGGGTTTTTCGGTTTCACCACCATCACCAATTTTTTGCCGACGCGTTCAATCTCGAGGGTCAGGGTGATTTCTTTCTGCTCCGCAGAATGCTTTTCTGAGTTGGCTTTCTCCTGCAGTTCGATCAAATCGCTGATGGTGCCTGGGGAGGCAAGCGCCTCTCCATTGGCAGTGAGGACTTTGTCACCCGGCTTGATGCCGGCGATCGCTCCAGGGCTGTTGTCCAGCACCTTGTCCACGATTAATTCCCCGTAATGCGGCCCGATCCTCACTTGGCGCAGCGGCGGACGGCCCCACAATTTTGTCCAAAACGAGGCTTTTTCCCATTCCTTGAAATTTTCCGCCTCATTCGCCGGCGCATGGACGACCACGGTGATTTCCCTTCCCCCGCGCTCCACCACAAAGGTGATGTTGTCACTCTCCGCCGAGGCCACGCCCCAGACCACGCTGTCGATCATTCCCATGAATCGGTGCACGGGTTTTCCGTCGATGGATTTCACCACATCACCAACCTGGAGGCCGGCTTTTTTTGCTGGTCCGTCGTTGGCCACATAACCAATGCGCGGGTCCATTTCCGAAGCGGTGGTGGGTTTTCCCACGCCCCACACAATGAAAGCGAAAAAGACTGCCAGCAAAAAACTAAAGAGCGGTCCGGCAAATGCCACGATGATTTTGTCCACCGGGGAAATGGGGGGCAGTATCTCCCGGCGTTCTGTACCATCGCTTTTGCCCTCGATTGCTTCCATCGGAGCCATCTGCGGCAAGGCCACAAATCCTCCGAACGGGATGGTTCCCAATCCGTATTGCACCCCGTTGATGGTCTTTTTCCAGATCGGTTTTCCGAACCAGATCTGGAACTTGTCCACCCGAAGCCCGCGCCACCGTGCCGCCAGGAAATGTCCCCACTCGTGGACCAGAATCACGAAGTTGAACAGCAGGATCACCAGAAGGAAAATCCCGGTGAACCGCAGAATATCGAACACAAAACTCATGTTGGGATTATTGTCAGTATCGTACCTTGAGTCAAAGACGCTACCAATCCCCCCGCAACCAGCAACGTGCAAGAAGCAAAACACGATGGGTCATGAAGGGGAACCGAGGGCGATCATGGGTTCCGGCGAACGGGTTGCTGCAACCGTCAGCCTCCGGTGTGAATTTGGAGGCCGTCGAGAAACATTTGGACCGAGACCACCACGAGGAGCATGCCCATAAGCCGCTCGACAGCCATGAGGCCGCGCCGACGCAGGATGCGGGCGAGGAAGGGGGCGGACATGAGGACCAGCGCGACCACGACCCAGGCTATCAGCAGGGCCAGCAGCCAGGCCCCGCGGCGTTCCGGGTAGTTGCTGACCAGCAACAGCAGGGTGGCAATGACCGACGGGCCTACGATCATGGGAGTGGCCAGGGGGACGATGAAGGGCTCTTCGTCCAAGCGTTCCCCGCGCTCTTCTCGGCTGTCGGGGAAAATCATGCGCAGCGCAATGAGAAACAGAAGAATGCCCCCTGCGATGCGCAGGGCCTGAACGCTCAGGTGGAAGACCTGCATGACCGCCTGCCCTCCCCAAAACACTGCCAGCATGATCAGCAAAGCGAACAGCAGTTCCCGGGCAATGATCTTGGTGCGGCGTGATTCCGGGACGTTTTTCACCGTGGTCATGAACAGAGGGATGTTACCCAGCGGGTCCATGACGAGCAGCAGCGTAAGGGTGGCGGACAGCAGACTCATTCGATTCCATGCATTCCTTGCACCGGGTTTTGGACAAAATCGAGTCCATTCGCTGCCGGCGTTTCCCAGCGGGTGATACCCACAAAAACGGACATTCCCGGCGGTTGCCCTGCGGCCCTCGGCTGGTAGTATGCTCGCCATGCCATTGCACCTGTCGCTTTGTTTCAAGCTTTCGTCGCTGTTCCTAACAGTTATCCTTTGCCCCGGCTTTTCCTCTGCTGATGCCGGGGGAGTCACCAAGTCGGAGTTCATTTACGAAACAGCCCCGTTTCCCTCCTGCCATGCGTCAACCATTGTGGAAAGCGACGGCAAACTGGTGGCCGCCTGGTTTGGCGGGACGCGGGAAAAGCACCGTGATGTCTGCATCTGGCTCGCGCGCCGTGGAGAGGCAGCCTGGTCTCCGCCTGAAAAAGTGGCCGACGGAATCCAACCCGACGGGAAATACCATCCATGCTGGAATCCAGTGCTGTTTCAACCCCGGGGAAAAGCGCCGCTGCTTTTGTTTTACAAAGTTGGTCCCAGCCCGGATGACTGGTGGGGGATGATGAAAACCTCCCCGGATCATGGCAAAACGTGGTCAGAGGCGCGGCGGCTGCCGGACGGGATTTTAGGCCCCATCAAGAACAAGCCGGTCCAGCTGGCCAACGGGCGCATTCTTTGCGGATCCAGCACGGAGGACAAAGGATGGCGTGTCCATTTCGAATGGACAGATGATCTCGGGAAATCCTGGAAACGCTGCGCGGCAATCAATGAGGGCAAAACCGATGGCGCCATCCAGCCTGCCTTGCTGCAAGGAAAAGGCCTGGTGGCCCTGTGCCGCTCGGACGACGGGGGGAAAATCCTGGCCACTCAAGCTGCGGATGCAACCGGGGAATCTTGGAGCGGTCTTTCCCCGCTGGCATTGCCGAATCCCAATTCCGGCATCGATGCCGTTACCCTGCGCGATGGCCGCCACCTCCTGATCTACAACCACACCGCCAAAGCCCGTACGCCGCTGAATCTGGCCGTTTCCAAGGACGCAGTCCATTGGGAAGCGGCTCTGGTGCTGGAATCGGAACCTGGTGAATACTCCTATCCGGCCATTATCCAGAGTGCAGATGGCCTGGTGCACATCACCTACACCTGGCAGCGAAAACGCATCCGCCACGTGGTGGTCGATCCCAAAAAACTCGTTACCAAACCCATCGAAAACGGACGGTGGCCGGAGTAGGTGACGCACATGGACAGACGCAAGGTTCGGATTATTCTGCTGCTTCTCGGGCTTTCCCTCCTGGGGAATGGCTGGTTTCTCTGCAGGCATTTCCGGAATGCCGCGCCCGCAGCCGCCATGCCTGCTGATCCTAAGCTCTACTTGGACGCCGATTCCTTCGACTTCTCCAAAACCGGCTTGTCCGATGATTCCTTCAGGCTGGATCCGGTGCCGAAGCTGCATTTCGACGGATCAGCTTCGCCAGCCAGCGATTCCCCTGCGTCGCTTGATCCGCAAATCGACCTGCCATCCCTGCGTGATCTTCCGCCCACCGAAGCGGAGCGCGATAGTTTGGCTGCTCCCCCCGCAGCCCCCCCGAAACGGCCGGACCCTTGAGACTCTGCAGGAACCGCCCCGCATCGCCTTGTCGGTACCCCTACATTTTTGTGAAACAAATGCTGGAGCACGGCAGGTCCCAGAGCGACTTGAGTTCGGGGTCCAGTTTTGTCAGGCTGATGGACAGACCGGCCATTTCCTGACAGGTCACATAGGGGCCGACCAGGGTGTCGTGAACCCGGATGCCGCGGCCCTTGAGTACTTCCTTCACTTTCCGGAGGACGATGAGCAGTTCCATCATGGTGGTAGAACCCAGGCTGTTGACGAGGAGGATCACTTCGTCTCCGGACTCGAACGCCAAATCATCGCCGAAAATGATGTCGAGCAGCATCGGCACCAGATCGTCGGCCGTCTGCATGGGAATGAGGCCTACGCCCTTTTCACCGTGAATGCCCATTCCGAGGCCGATTTTGTCAGGATCGAGTTCGAAAGTGGGTTTGCCAGTTGCGGGAATGGAGCCTGGAGCCGTGGAGAGACCGACGCTGCGGGTATGGTCACGGGCTTTGATCACGAGGCGCTCCAGTTCGTCCAATGAAGCCGCCTTTGTGGCGGCTGCTCCGGCGAGTTTCACAATAGGCACCAATCCGGCAATGCCGCGCCGCTTGTCCTTTTCCGTCGGCGGGGCGCTGGCCACGTCGTCCCAGATGAGCACGGTGCGGACATCCATGCCCATGTCCCGTGCTAATTCCTGAGCCATGTCGAAATTCAGTACATCTCCGGCATAGTTTCCATAAAGATACAGCACGCCGTTGCCCTGGTGGACGGCCTGGGTGCCTTCCAGCACGATGTCCGGTGGCGGTGCCGCAAAAATGTCGCCGCACGCCGCTCCGTCGGCCAGGTTTTTGCCCACCAGCCCATGGTAAATCGGTTCGTGTCCGGAACCGCCGCCGACCAGCAGTGCCACTTTGCCGGGCTTCAGATCATTCATCACAATGCAGCCGCGCCCCACCTTGCGGGCCTCGCCGTCGTAGGCATCCACCAGTCCCTCCAGCAGTTCAGCGGCACAGGCATTGGGGTCATTGATGATTTTTTTGGCAAGGAGCATAAGCGGGAGTGCGGTAGAGGATGGAGGACAAGACTGGGACCAAACTGGATGTGGCCTGCAGAGCAGGGCGGTGACCGTAGGCTTGAAGGTTCGCGCTGCATTTGTCAAGTGGGGAGCAGGTCGGAAAAGCGTCGGCGCGCACAGTCACCACGGAGAAAGCATTCCTGCGCATCGAAAACCTGAAACCTCGCCTCCGCGTTCCGTGCTTGCCTGATGCACAGACGCAACCTGTTTGCTGATGCATCCTCGCCCGTCAGGGAAAATTCCCTTGGCAAATGCGTCGTGTTTCGCCTACAGGAGCAGACCTTCGCCACCCCAATCTGATGCTGCTTGACCCTGTGTCTGATCTCCGTTCCCAACTGCTCACCCTTCTCGCGAAACAGTCTGTCTGCTACGGGGACTTCACGCTGGTGTCCGGCAGGAAGAGTGATTTTTATGTGGATTCCAAACAAACGACGCTGGACCCCCGCAGTGCGCTGCTGGTGGGAAAAGTCGGCTGGAATTTGATCCAAAACCAGACCAGAACGCGCGGGTTGACCGTGGCAGCGCTTGGAGGACTTACGATGGGAGCGGACCCCATCGCACTGGCTGTGGGCATGGCAGCGGCTTCGGACCATCCCGAGAAGCCATCGCCCATTCAGGTTTTCAATGTCCGCAAAGCGGCCAAAGCGCACGGACGCACGCGCCTCATCGAGGGGAATTTTTCTCCTGGCTCCACCGTCGTCGTCGTGGATGACGTTATCACTACCGGGGGATCGACCCTGCAGGCCATCGACGCCATCGAAGCCGAAGGCGGAAAGGTTGCCTTTGCGCTCGTGCTGGTGGACCGGCAGGAGGGCGGGCGGGAGGCGATCGAAGCCCGCGGAGTGCCCGTAGTTTCCATTTTCACGCGACGCGAAATTGACGCCGTCGCCAAACCCAGATAGACCGTTTCAACGAACTCCCACTCACATGGCAAAAGACGATATCTCCACAAAATCCAGCAAATCCAACGCCGCTTCTGCTGCTGCGGATGGTGACCCGCGGCTTGGCGCGTTGCGGTCAAAGAATCTTGAACTCGCCATTCAGCAGATTCAGAAGGATTACGGCGAGGGATCCATCATGAGGATGGGCGAGGGCACCAAAATGGACATCGACGTTATTCCAACCGGCAACCTGCTGATCGATCGTGCCTTGGGATGCGGCGGCATGCCACGGGGGCGCATCCTGGAAATTTTCGGTCCGGAATCCTCCGGAAAGACCACGCTGACGCTTACCGTCATCGCCCAGGCGCAAAAGCGCGGAGGGTTGGCGGCCTTCATTGATGTGGAACACGCTCTGGATCCAAGCTATGCACGAAAACTGGGGGTCAACCTCTCCGACCTGCTGGTTTCCCAGCCAAGTTCTGGTGAAGAAGCGCTCCAAATCTGCGAGACTCTGGTGCGGTCCAATGCACTGGATGTCATCGTTGTGGACTCCGTGGCCGCACTGGTTACCAAACAGGAGTTGGAAGGGGAAATTGGCGATGCCACCGTGGGTGCCCAAGCACGGTTGATGAGTTCCGCGATGCGAAAACTGACCGCACTCATTTCCAAAGCCCGCACCTGCTGCATCTTTACCAACCAAATCCGGGAAAAGATCGGCGTCATGTTCGGCAACCCGGAAACCACACCCGGCGGCAGGGCACTTAAATTCTTTGCCAGTGTTCGGATTGACATTCGGCGCATTGGTCAGATCAAACAGACCGACGGCGTCGTCACCGGCAACCGGACCAAAATCAAGGTGGTAAAAAACAAGGTTGCTCCCCCATTTACCGAGGCTGAATTCGACATCATGTATGACGAAGGCATCTCCTCGGTCGGCAGCCTGCTGGATCTGGCATTGGAATACGAAATCCTGCAAAAACGCGGCTCGTGGATCAGCTACAAAGGCAGCCAGCTCGCCCAAGGGCGGGATGCCGCCAAGGAAATCCTCAAAAACGACTCGGTGATCTACGCGGAAATCGAGGCTGCGATCAAAGAGAAACTCGGCGGAGACAAGGTGCCGCGCGGGATCGGATCATAACCACATTACAGTTCCGACCGGAACGCCAAGCTGTGCAACGAGAGAATAAATGTCAAATGTCAGACAAAATATTTGAAAAGTATTGCACGATCTGAATTCTGTCCTACACTCTCTCTGTCATGCCTTCGCGCCATCGATTTCGTCCTGCACCGGGTCAACCGATGCTGGCTCATGTCACCAGCCGCATTGTCAATCGGGCCTTCTGGTTCGATGAGGAGGCGAAGCGGGTGTTTCGCGGGTTGATGCGGAAGTATGAGGGGTTTGGAGGGCTGCGGGTCATTACTTACTGTCTGATGTCCAATCACTTTCACCTCCTGGTGGAGGTGCCGGCGCGGCCGGAACAAATGCTGGATGAGGAGGCGATGCTGGCGCATTTGGAGGCGACTTTGGGAAAGAGGAAGGCACAGGAGTATCGGGATCTGTTTGGCCTGTGGCGCAGCAATGGGTGTGCGGGGGAGATTCCAAAAATGCTGGCGGCGCTGTGGAAGCGGATGTTCGATCTCAGCGCCTTTGTGCAGGCGTTGAAGCTGGGGTTTTCCAAATGGTATAACCGGAAACACGGGCGCAAGGGGACGCTGTGGGAGGAACGTTTTGCCAGTGTGCTGGTGGAGGGAGCGGGCAATGCGGTGGCGACGATGGCGGCCTACATTGATCTGAATCCGGTGCGGGCCGGGCTGGCGTGTGATCCGAAGGAATACCAGTGGAGTGGCTATGGGGAGGCGGTGGGCGGGGGGCGCATGGCTAGGCGGGGCATTGCGATGGCGGTGGGTGCTTTGCGGCGGCAAAAGCTGGGGGATGCGGCGGCGATGCGTTGGGATGAGGCGCAGGCGGTGTATCGGAAATGGATTTACTGGGAGGGTCAGGAGGTAAAAGCGGACGGGACGACTCCTGGCAGGAAGGGCTTTGCGGTGGAGCAGATCGAGGCAGTGCTGAAAGCCGGGGGCAAACTGGCGCTGGCCGACTTGGTACGGCTGCGGGTGCGGCATTTCACGGCGGGGGCGGTGTTGGGAAGCCGGGAGTTTGTTGACGAAATCTTCGCCGGTGCGCGGGAGCGATTTGGGCCGAAGCGGACCAGCGGTGCGCGGCGGCTGCGAATACTGGAGCGCGATGCCGGGCTGTATGCGCTGCGGGATTTGCGAAACGATGTCTGATGATTCAGCGCTGCTGGATGATACCCTGACAGGTGAGGTTAGAGCGAGAGGAGGAACCGCTCCAGTGCCTGCCGGTCCTCTTTTGGAAGAGCCTTGAATGCGTTGCGGGAGGCAGCTGCTTCACCGCCGTGCCAGAGAATCGCTTCGGCTGGTGTTCTGGCGCGGCCATCGTGCAGGAAAAAGGAGTTACCGTTGACTTCTCCGTTTAGGCCAAGACCCCAGAGCGGGGCAGTGCGCCATTCCGTGCCGCTTGCTTCGAAATCGGGCCGTCCATCTGCGAGGTCTGGCCCCATGTCGTGGAGCAGGAGGTCGGTGCAGGGGCGGATGGTTTGGTCGTTGAGTTCGGGGAGTTCCGGCGAGGTTCCAGTTTTCCATTCCTCCACATGGCAGGCGGTGCAGTTGAGAGAGCGGAAGAGTGTCTGCCCGCGCTGGAGTTCCGGATCGTTGGGGCTGCGTCGGGCTGGCGGTGCCAGAGCACGGAGATAGGTCACCACGCGATCAAAAATCACCTTGCTCATTTCCGGATCGCCGCCGGAGGGAAGTTTGGCGAGGATTTCGGCCTGGGGGGCGGTGAAATCGCCCTGTGGGCGGAGCGGGGAGCGGATTCCGATGTCGCCCAGAAAGGCGTCGGCGGTTTGGTGTGCCAGGTCCGGGACGTTGGCTTTCCAGCCGAAACGGCCGAGCGTCATTTTTCCAGTCTGGGCGTCCCACACCCGGTTTGGCCTTCCGGAAATGCCGTCGCCATTGTGGTCATCGGGATCGGCCCGGGCCAGAATGTCGTTCTCTGCAATGGCCTCGAGCAGTCCGCCGCCAAAAACGGGCGGTGCGAGCCGGGGACTGATCATGAGTTCTTTGGAGGGTGGCCCGTAGTTCCATTGCACCATTTTCCAGAGCGGTTTGCGCAAGGAAAAAGGTTCCTTGTCCGCATAGGTTCCATTCACTTCCTCCCAAATCACGTCCACTTCCGCTTCCGGCTGAGCCGGGGGAATGGCACGCACGGCTAACTGGCTGCCGTAAGTGGGGTCGGGATTTGGTTCGCCGTTCGGTCCTTTGCCCGGGATGCTCAGGCGCAGGAGCAGTCCGGTCATGATTTCTCCCGGCATGGGCGGGGCTCCGCGTCCGTCGCGGGTGTGGCAGCCGGAGCAGGATTTCGCATGAAAGAGCGGTCCCAACCCATCGCGGCCACCCGCAGTCGCAGGGGCGATGACCCAGTTCTCATTGAAGAACGAATTGCCGACGACAAATTTGCGTTTGGTGTCGCGGGTTGCGTTGGCCAAGGGCATGCCGAAGGCTTCGCGGCCAGTCTGCATGCTGGTGCAGGCTCCGCCGGCGAGCACTCCGGGATCCGGTGCGGCAGCCACCGGACCGACTGCCAGCAGCAGGAGCGCCGCGGTTGTGCTGGTTTGCTTCATGGGGGGACGAAACTTCATTCGGCGGTGAAGTCGGGGCGATCGGAGATGTCGTAGCCGAGCTTCCGTGAAATGGCGCGCAGCGAAAGCGACTGGTCCTCCAGCGCCACGATGAGCGCATGGATGGCCGTTCTGCCCGCGGTTTCGTCAGCGCCCAGGATGGCCTGGTCGAAGGGCGGGGGGATTTTTGCTGCCAGCCGTGCGGCGGCACTGATCTGCCTGGTGGTTTCCGCCGCCAATTCCGCGTCGAGCACCTCCGCAACCTTCACAAAGCCAGGAAAATGATAGGCGGTGCCATTCGGCGACTGGTAGGAGCCGTTCCAGATGTTGCTGATACCGCGGATGTTATTGATGGCGTCCAGGTGGGTGGTGTCGCTGAAGCAGGAGTGTTCCTCCTCCTGCTCCTGGGTGTCGTAAGCGACCTGCAGTCGCTGGCCGGCCAATTCGAATTCGCCCAGGAAGATCATTCCGGTGACGATGCGCTGGACGGAGATTTCCCAGCCTTCCTCAAAAAACGCACGGTAGTTGCCCAGCTTTTCAGGGAGCCAGTCGTCGGCGACGTATTTGAGATCCCTAACTAGAAGTTTGACGCAGGATTGGAGAAACTCGCGCCGCCGTGCGGCAAATGGTGCGGTGGTGAAATCCGTCACCGGGCGGTTGCCGGGACCGGCCTTGCTTTTGTCCTGTCCCCACAGCAGAAATTCAATGGCATGGAATCCGCAACTGAGGTTTTCCTCGCCGTCGCGCTGGTTGAGGTCTTCGAGCACTTCCGGCGTCAACTGCGGATAGCGTTTTTGATCCTGCAAAATGCCGGTGCCGTCCGGAGAGTCGATGTAGTTTTCATCGAGGGGCCAGCCGTTGATGGCGGCTTCCGGGCCGTCATCGTCATCGATGGGACCAGCGTAGTAGCGAAAGGGTTCGGACTGAAGATAGGGAATTCGGGAGGCGGACCACGCGGCCTTCGCCTTTGCCAGGCCGTCGGCAGTGGGGTTTGCAAGGAACGCCTCCACTGCTTGGGCCAAGGACTCCGCTCCGGCGAGGCTGTCGGCGTAGATTCGGTGACCAAGCTCTGCATAACCGGCCACCACCTGCTTTTTGATGCCATCCAGCCGGTCGTCTGCCGGGGTGCATCCGGGCCAGAACAGGCCGAGGGCCAGAAAAAATACCCAAAGGAGCCGCAAGGACCGTCCCGCGGTTTTCAAGGCATCCCTCGTCCGGATCGTGGAATGGTGCGTCATGGGGCGGTAGTCAGTTCTTCGGCACGCAGAATCAGAGCGCAGCGGCTGGGGAGGTAGAGTTGGATTTCATGGCCGCCATCCTGCCGTGGCGTGGAGAAAAAGCGCTGGCCCGGAGTGAGGCGGCCGTGGCCTGCGAAACGGGGATCATCGCTGTCGAGCACGAGCGCATAAGAGCCTGGAGGAACCGGCAGGGAACGGCCGGGGAAGGATTCCGTGGGGTGCAGGTTCAGTGCGATGAAGAGGGGGCCCCGGCGATAGAATAACAGGTGATCGGAGACGTGGCTGAGAAGCAGTTCCGGCCTGGCGGCAAATACCTCCAGCGCCCCGGCCACTTCAAGCATGGCGCGGTCGAATTCCGCCAGTGCTCCGTATTTCAACATTGGGTTGTCGCGCAGCGACCACTGGCGCCTGGCGTAATGATAGGACCAGCCGTTGCCTTCACGGGGGAAGTCCACCCACTCCGGATGTCCGAATTCATTGCCGATGAAATTCAAATATCCGTGACCGGCCGTGGTCAGAGTGAAGAGGCGGGAGATCTTGTGCAGGGCCAGGGCGCGATCGATGACCAGGCTGTGGCGGTCGAGTGCCATGTGGTCGTAGGCTTCGGCGTCGGCCAACTGGAAAAACATGGTTTTGCCCCCGACGATCGACTGGTCGTGCGATTCCACGTAGGAAATGGTTTTTTCATCCGCACGGCGGTTGGTCAGTTCGTAGTAGAGGTGTTCCACGTTCCAGTCCTCGTCCGGAGTGTCCGCGGCGAATTTGAACCAGATGTCCGGCACGCCCATGGCCAGGCGGAAGTCAAAGCCCACGCCGCCGCCTTCCGGGGCTGCACCCAAACCCGGCATTCCGCTGACATCCTCCGCGACGGTGATGGCGTGGGGCCGGATTTCGTGAATGAGCCGGTTGGCCAGCGTGAGGTATGTCAGGGCGTCTTCGTCGGTCGCGGGGGTGAAGTATTCATCATAACAGGTGAAGGTGGAGCCGAGCCCGCGGTGTTCATAGAGCATGGAGGTGACGCCGTCGAAACGGAATCCGTCCACGTTGAATTCCTCCAGCCAGTAACGGCAGTTGGAGAGGAGGAAGTGCAGCACTTCGTCCTTGCCATAGTTGAAACAGCGGGAATCCCAGGCGAGGTGAAAGCCGCGCGGGCCGTCGTGAAAATACTGCCAGAGGGAGCCGTCGAATCTGGAAAGCCCCTCGGCTTCGTTTTTTACGGCATGGGAGTGGACCAGATCCATGATCACCGCGAGTCCCATTCCGTGGGCGGCGTCGATGAGTTCTTTCAGTTCCTCCGGGGTGCCGAAACGCGAGGATGGCGCGAAGAAATTGGAGACATGATAGCCGAAGGAGCCGTAATAGGGATGCTCCATGACCGCCATGAGCTGCACGGTGTTGTAGCCTGCGGCAGCGATGCGGGGCAGGATGTTCTCGCGGAATTCGATCCAGGTGCCGACTCCTGCACGTTCCTGGGCCATGCCCGCATGGGCTTCATAAACAAGCACTGGCCGACGGCAGGCTTCCGGGGCGGGGTGTTTCCATTGATAGGGCTGGACATCCCATACCTGGCAGGAAAACACCAGGCTCTGCGCGTCCTGGACCACCCTGCGGGCGTGGGGCGGTAGGCGGTCACCCTCTCCTCCCGGCCAGCGCAGGCGCAGTTTGTAGTGCTGGCCATGGTGCAGCGAACCGGCGGGCAGTTGCAGTTCCCAGTCGCCGTGGTCGTTGAGGCGGCGGCAGCGAAAGGAATCCAGTTCCTGCCAGTTGGTCATGTCACCGAACAGAATCACCTCGGTGGCATGGGGAGCCCATTCCCGAAAGACCCAGCCTTCCGCGTTGCGGTGCAGTCCGTAGCGCAGGTGGTTGGCAGCGGCATCCGCCAGCTGTCCGCCCGGTGCGATGCGCCGCAGTGCTGCTGCGGTTTTTTCCTTCCGCCGGGTCAAGTCCGCCGCCCAGGGGGCGAGCCAGCGGTCGTCAGTCAACAGTGGGAGTTCCGGAGGCCAGACGGTCATTGGTCAGGATGAATGGATGAATTTTTTCCAGATGGGGGCCTCGGCCTTGACGCGGCGGAGGTAGTCATGACAAAGCAGGAATGCCTCGCGGCTGTGGGTCGCTCCGACGGCGATCACCACGCTGGGCTCCCCGGCGGGCACGAAACCTAGCCGATGGTGCAGCCGCAGCGGATGAGGCCCGTGCTGGCGGGTGAGGTCCGCGGTGATTTGTTCCAGCACGCCCTGCGCCATGGGCAGGTAGGCCGAATAGTCTATGCCGGCGATGGATTTTCCATTTTCCGTGCCGCGCACCACGCCCACAAACCGCACTTCCGCCCCGCAGCCGTCCCCGGGTGGGAACTCAGCCGGGTCAATCGGCGCTTCGGAGAGGGAGAGACTCACCATTTGCCGCATGTTCAGGCAGGCCGTGCGTGGAATCAACTCCGCATTCGCCCGTCCGGATCGCCGGATGAAAGTTTTCTGTTTTCAGATGGAAATTTCCAGCGCATGGAAACGGGACCACCCCATCCCCCCACCCAATGCCTCCCGTGCCTGAAACCGCTGCTGAACTTGGTCTGGAAGTACCGCTTGCCCACGTCGAGAGGGAGTTGAAGGCTCTGTTTTCCAGCGAGGCGGCGGTGACGCGGGCCTCGCTGATGAATTTCGCGATTTACAGCGAAGAGATCGGCTCGCTGGAGCAAAGCACCGAACTGATTCGCACGGTGACACGGGAGCACGCCTGCCGCACGCTGCTCATTGCGGTGCAGCGGACGGCCCCGGAGTTGCGGGTGCGTTCCTGGGTCACCGCACACTGCAATGTCGCCAGCAATGGCGGCAAACGCGTCTGTTCGGAACAAATCACCTTTCTGGTCGAGGGCGGCGGGCCGTATCTGGTGCCAAACATGGTTTTTTCGCGGCTCGATTCAGACCTGCCGCTGGTGTTCTGGTGGCGTGGGCCGTTTTCTGAGAATTTCGATTTCACACTCTATTCGCGCATCGACCGATTGATGATCGACAGCAGCACCTGGGCGGCACCGCTGGCGGAGTTTGAGCGTTTGGAGGCGGCCTTTCGCGAACCGGCCACGCGGTTTGCCGTGCTGGATTTGACTTGGACCCGGCTGCTGCCGTTGCGGCTGGCCCTGGCAGCGTGCTACGACGACCCCGCTGCCCTGGCGGAACTGCCGCGGGTCAACCGAGTCGAACTGCGGCATGGAGCAACGCACTGCCTGGCCGCCCGGATGCTCGTGGCGTGGATGGCCCACCAGGCCGGCTGGACCTGGCGCGACCCGGGCGGCGGGGCGGGGGAGTTCCGGTTTGAGAGCCGGGAGGGGCTGGAAGTGAACATCAGGCTGGAAGTTTCCGAATCCGACCAGCCGGTGGAATCGCTTTGTGTGCAGGGACCGGCGGGTTTCTGCCGAGTGGAGCAGGAGCCGGGCGGGCAATTTTTGCGCAGCATCGTCTCCTACGGGCCGTCGCGGTCCGACCATCTCATTCCCGCGGGTGCCCGCACCCTGTCGGAACTGGTCATTGAACGCCTGAGCCGCGGCTGCAACAACCGCACCTATTTCTCCATGCTGAACACAGTGCGCCTGATGCTCCAAACCGTCGGCTCCTGAGTCGGCCGCGGAACACATGGAATTTTCCCGACAAAAAATGTGGCTTGCGGGAAATTATCCAGTAATCTGAAACCGTCGAATACCCGCCGGGACTGGCCAGCTAGCTGCCAGGCCCAGGGTGTTTGCCCCCATGGATCGCCTGTCCGGCACCGTCCCCATCCCCGCAATTTTTTAACCCGAAATGAAAGAACAACTCGCTGAAACCAAGATGCATGCGCTGGATTACTGGCAGGTAATCCGCAACCGCTGGGGCACCATCCTTCTGACCTTCTTGCTGGTCTGTCTCGCGGCACTCATCATCGTCAATCTTCTGGAGAAGCAGTATGTCGGCCGGGTTAAGCTGCAGGTGCACCACGACTCTAAGGATCCCATTTTTGAACGAGGATACGGCGGCGGAATTTCCGGCACCTGGCTGGAAACGGAGTTTAAGATCATCACCTCCCGCGAAACCCTGCTGCGCGTTGTCAAATCGCAGAACTTGGTTAAAAAGTGGAACCTCGGGAATGATGAAAACCTGGCGGTGGACCGGCTTGCCAAAAAGGTCGAACCACAAGAGGAGCGGGGCACGGAAATGATTTCCATCGAGGTGTTCAGTTCCAATCCGCAGGAAGCGGCGGACTTGGCGAATGCGGTGGCGGATGCCTACGAAGAGCGCCGCAAGGAGTACGAAAAGGGGCGCAGTTCCGCAGCCGTCGATGTACTGGAAATGGAACTCGATGCCCAGGAAAAGAAGGCCGAGGAAAAGCGGGTGGCCATGCTGGGCATCGCCAAAAAGCACGGCATCGTGGACTTCAACCCGGTAGCCAGCACCTGGACCGGAGTGGGCGGGGGCGTCGATACCGGTGCGCAGGCGGTGTTCATGACGACCATGCAGGACATGACCCGGCTGGAAACCGAAACGCTGGCTTTCGAGGAGCAGTTGAACGCCATTAAAAATCTGGAAGGCGATCCACTCCTCACCGTGGCCTCGCAGTTGAATCTGGAGGGGCCGAATCTCAAGATTTTCCTTCCCAAGTATCACGAATTCAAGCTTGAACTGGAATCGCTGATGTTAAACGGCCTGGGCAACAAGCACCCGAAGGTGCTGACGCTGCGCAAGCAGATCGAGGAAACGCAGAAGATGCTCGCCAGTGAGATCGAAGGCTTGAAAAAGAGTCTGGATGCGAAGATCACCATCAATCGGGCCAGCCTGAACAAGATGAAGGAAATGTCCGGGGACAAGAAAAAGGATTTGGTGCAGGACCGGGCAAAACATTCCGAATACCTCCTGGCCAAGAAGGAATATGAGCAGCAGTTCGCCCTGGCCAATGACATGCGCGAGCATGTGCTCAAGCAGAAGGTGGACCTGACGCTGCCGATGATGCCGGTGCAGCGGCATGAAAATGCCTTTCCCAGCAACGAAGTGGCACGCCCGAACATCCAGCTCCTGCTCGGTGTCGGCATGGGCGTGGGCCTGATCCTCGGCATGGTGCTGGCATTTTTCCTGGAATACCTCGACACCAGTGTGAAGACGCTGGACGACGTGGAGCGCTACCTGGGTGTGCCTGTGCTGGCAGTGATTCCCAAGGACGTCGGCGTCCTGCACAAGCAGAGCGGACTGTCGCCCGACGCCGAAGCCTACCGAATTTTGCGAACGAACATTGAATTCAACCGCAAGAGCGCCGACGCCAATGCCATCACCATTGTCTCCGGCGGAGCCGGCGAAGGCAAGTCCACCACGCTGGTCAACCTCGCCTACATCTGCGCCCAGGGCGGCTACAATACGCTCATGATCGACGGTGACCTGCGGCGGCCCAAACTGCACACCTTTTTTGACATCAACAACTCCGTCGGTCTCACCAACTACCTGACCACCGCGCTGATGCTGGAGGATGTCATTTTGCAGACGCCTATCGACAACCTGTATTTTATGCCGTCTGGAATTTTGCCGGCAGATGCCGCGGGAATCCTCAATTCGCGCCGCATGTCCGAGCTGATTCAGGATTTGAAAAACCGGTTCGATCTGGTGCTCATCGACTCCCCGCCGATCCTCGGGGTTTCGGATGCCTCGGTGCTGGCTTCGGAAGTGGATTTGACCATCATTGTCATCCAGCACCGCAAACTGCCGCGCAACATGCTGCTGCGAGTCAAACAGGCGGTGGAAAATGTGGGCGGCAACGTCCTCGGAGTGGTCCTCAACAACGTGGATGTGCGCAGCGACAGCCAGTATCAATACTACACCAGCTACTACACCTACTACAGCCCCAGCACCCCGGAAGGCAAGCCGCGCTCCCGGCCCTCCCGTGATAAATCCGCAGGAGGCAGCCCCTCCGCTCCGTCAACACCCGCAGGACGGGGTTCCGCAGACAGCTCCGGCGGCGAAGAATATTGATGCTGGCCCGGCTAATTTTACAGCCAAATCCTTTCCAAACCAAACCCAATCCCACCATGAAACTGATTCAGTACATTGCCACCCTGTGTCTGATCCTCCTCGGCCTCGTGCAGGCGCAGGATGAAGTCCGCCTGTCTAACGGCCAGTCGTTCCAACTGCGCCTCGCCGGCGTGCCGGCGGACGAAACCATGTCTGTTTCCGGCACCTACACCATTTCCAGCAGCGGCAAGGTAAAACTGCCCTACATGGACCGGGAAGTGGATGCGCACGGTCTTGCTCCCACGGAACTGCAGAAACGAATCGAAGCCGCCTACCGCGCCGCGGAGATTTACACCACCCCTAACATCACCATCATTGTCAATACCCAGATCGCGGTGGAAGCGGTGATCACCGTTGGTGGCGAGGTGCGGATGCCGAACGATGTTCCGTTTCGCCCAGGCCTGAACCTCTACGCCGCCATCAGCCGGTGCGGCGGACCGACGGAATTCGCCGACATGCGGAGGGTCAAGCTCATCCGCAACGGTGTGGCCAAGGAGTATGATCTGCGCAAAATCACCGCCGAGAATAATCCCGTGCTGCAGGCAGGTGACCAAGTGGCGGTGCCCCAGGATTAACCAACCAGTCCCGATCATTTCGGGCCGCGGTTGAAATCCGGATGCTGCCGGAGGCGGTGAGATCTGTCTGCACCGTGGAATGTCACAGCGTGGACTCGCCGGAGCGGCCTTCCACAAAGTCAATGATGGCAGCGTCTTTGCTGTCCTTCAGTTCCTGCGGAGTACCCAGAAAGTGGATGGTGCCGCCGCGCAGGTAGGCGACGCGATCTGCCACTGTGTCCACGGACTTCATGTTGTGGGTGACCACAATGGCCGTGCTCTGGAAGCGTTCCTGGATGCGGACAATGAGCCGATCGATGGAATCGGAAAGGATCGGATCCAGCCCGGAGGTGGGTTCATCGTAGAGAATGCATTGGGGATTGGTGACAATCGCACGTGCCAGTCCGGCGCGTTTTCTCATGCCGCCGCTCAGTTCATCCGGCTGCTTGGCCCAATGCCGCCCCAGTCCCACCGCCTCCAAGGCAGCCATGACGCGGTCGTCAATTTCCTTTTCGCCGCGGATGCCGGTTTCGCGCAGCGGGAAAGCCACGTTTTCCCAGACGCTCATGGAGACAAACAGGGCTGAGTCCTGAAAGAGCACTCCCATCCTGCGGCGCACCGGCGTGAGTTCCCGTTCGGAAAGTCCGGTGATCTCCGTGCCAGCCACCCGGATGGATCCGCTGTCCGCCCTCATGAGCCCGGTGAGGTGCTTCAACAGCACGCTTTTCCCTGAGCCACTCCCGCCAATGATGACAAGCCGCTCGCCCCGCTTGATGTTCAGGTCGATGCCACACAGCACCTCCTGTTCGCCCAGGGATTTTCTCAGCCCGGAGATTTCAATGAAATTGTCGGTGGAATCCGCCATGGCAGTGCGCCTTTGCTAGGTCCCGGTGCTGATGGGCCACAGGTAACTGAGGAGCATCGTGAGGAAAAAGTTGCAGATGAGGATGAACAGGGAGGCGATGACCACGGAGGAATTAGTCGCTCGGCCCACCCCCACCGGCCCGCCGTGGACTTTTAACCCCTGGTGGCAGGAAATGAGCACGATGAGCAGGCCGAATACCAGACCCTTGGTCATGCCGAAAAGAATGTCTCCCATTTCGGTGTAATCGACCAACTGACGGTTGTAGAAGGAGGGATCGATGCGGTAGAGCCCCACCGCGATGACGTAGGAGGCATAGATGCCGAAGGTGACCGATTCCGCAATGAGCAGCGGCATGGAGACAAGCATGCCCAGTAGCCGCGGCGTCACCAGGTAGTCCACCGGATGGACGCCGATAGACCGCAGTGCGTCCACCTGCTCGGTCACCTTCATGGTACCGATCTCCGCTGCCATGCCGCCGCCCACCCGACCGGTCAGCATGATGGCGGTCAGGACCGGCCCCAGTTCCCTGGTCATGGCCAATGAAACCAACCCGCCTACGGAGGAACTGAGCCCCAGTTGAGCAAATTTCATGTAAATCTGAGCGGCGAAGACCGCTCCGGTGAAGGCACCCGTGACAATGACAACCAGTTGCGAGCCCCAACCTACGGAGACGATCTGCTGCCCAGCCAATCGCCAGCGTACGGGGTGCCGCACCACGGAGACCGCCATTTCCCGAATCAACAGGGCCAATTCTCCGAGATAGGAGCAAAATCGAAAAAAAATCCTGCCAAAAAGACTGAAAAGTCTGGCCATGTTCGTGGGGAAAACCGTTGAACCCCCACATAGCCACGGTTCCAAGGGCGCAGCAAGCCAGATCGTCATGTCGAGTTGCCCATACTAAAACATACCGGGGGAGCGTGATATTAACATTTTGTCTGATATATTAACCAAGAACGCGGCCATTTTGCAGATCGGTCAGCACCGTGACGTAGCGGTGGCCCCTGCGATAGGCCTTCTCGTCCAGGCCCAGATGTGTCGGCGTGCGATCAAAACCGGACGTTGTGCGATCAAAACCGGAAAAATTGAGGGAGGAGTGCGAATGTCCTGGCCGGTCTGTGGCGGGCAGCGAAGCTGCCCTGCCGCAGCAGAGGACAGGGCTCTGCAGGGACGCACAACCAACTCCATGACGGTGGAGTCCACGGCGTGGATGCGCACTTTGAACCGGTGCAGCAGCCGACGCGCGCCCTTGCCGCCGCTGCCCGGACGCCGCGTGCCGAAAAACGGTTCGCAGCGCTGCAGATGCGCGAGCGTGCGCCAGAACACCGTCTCGATGAAGGCGGCCGGGCGCACCTTGTTGGCGTGGGAGAGGTTGTTGCGTGATGGCGGCGTCACGCCCCACGCGGCGATGGCGCGGGCCTTGAGGCGCAGCCAGTCGCACAGGTCATTGAGGCTGAGCACATGCGCCAACTGCGCAAACAGCATGGCCGCCAGATGGCTCAGCGGACTGAAGGAACGCGCCCTCGCATCAGCGTCGCACTCCCGCGCCGCAGCATCCAGGATGGAGCGGGGAATGTACTTGAGCAATTGCCCGAGGATGACGTAGTGATGACGCGCTGGCGCGCCGGACGGTGTGACGTTGTTGTTATGCATAGGCACCACTGCCGCATCCCCGGCCCGCCAGCACCCGCTTTCTCACTACCCTGTGGGATGGCTGTGATTCCACAGGCATTTTGTTCTGCCTCCGGCACCGCGGGAACCTTTTCGGGGTTCACCGACTTCATCATCGGCCAGAACGGCCCGGACGATCCGGCCCGGCACTTCGTCGGAGCCCTCGACGAGATCCGGGTGTATCCTTCCGCCCTCCCGGATGCCGAGATCGCCGCCCACGCATGGCCGGTCACCCGCCCACCGTTCCGCATCACAGCCTTCAACTGCCACCGCGCCGCCCGGACGATGGACGTCTCATTCCTCTCGGAGTCCTGCGCGGTTTACACCCTCGAGACCTCGCTCGACGGCCAAATATGGCCCCCTCTGGGTGCCCCGGTGCCCGGAGTCGCGGGTGCCACAAGCACCACCGTCACCGGTCGCACCCTGCCGCCGCCCGTCACCAACCGGCTGCTGCTGCGCGTGCGGCGTGCGTGACTGTTGGAAGTGATTGGACGCGAGCCAAAAATTGACGATGCGCAGACTTAACTGATTAGCACCCATTGGGCACCGGACGCTGTTCGTTGAAAGTAACTGATTAGCCCCGATTGGCCGCGGGATGCTGGTCGTTGAAAAGTTCCGCGATGCCGGTGATGAGGCTTTCCGTTCGCAGTTTCATCGTTTCGGTCAGGCTCTTGAAGATCGCGAACATGGTCG
>JAGNEJ010000120.1 GCA_018003315.1 Verrucomicrobiales bacterium | reverse complement strand
GCCCCATCCTCGACACCACCCGCAAGGGCATGGCACTGGAAAAGTTTCCCGACAAGAAAACGGCAAAACAGGCCAGCCCGCTGCATCATGTCCGGGGGAAACTCCCGCCCATGCTGCTCTTCCACGGCACCAACGACCGGGTGGCACCCCATGCCACATCGAAGGCGTTTGTCAGAAAAATGCGCTGGAGGTGGAAGAAGGAGAAATGCCGGCTCTCCACCTTCGATCGGGAAGGGCACGGGTTTTTCAATTTCAATGTGGACGCCAGGCTCTATGAACTCACCCTCACGGAGATGGATCACTTTCTGGTGGAGTGCGGCTTTCTCGATCCCTCCCCGGAAGCGGACTCCGATCTGCGCCTGAACCGCCGCTAGCAATCGTCGGTTCCTTATTGCTTCCCCGGTTGCAATGGTGTTTCGTGGCTGACTGAGCATCCTTCCATGCCCCAACCTGCTGACAACGATTCCGCGGCTTCCCATGATGTGTGGGAGCCGCCGGTCGAATTGCGGTGGCACCAGCGGTGGATGCGAGGCTGGCGGCTGGTGCTGGTGCTCCTTTTGTTCGCAGCCGGCTATGGAGTGTGGCGCGGACGCGATGACTACCGGAGCCTGAAAGCCTTGCGGGCCCGGCAGTTGGCGCACCAAGCCTTGGACCCCGCAGAACAAAAGTCCGAGGAGGAGGCCATTGCGCTGCTCGACCAAGCCGGCACTCTTGCCCCGAATGATCCGGTGGTGCTGAAGGCCATCGCGGATTTCAACGAGCCCAGGCAGGATCCCATGGCACTCTACGCCCTGCGGCAACTGGTGAACCTTGGCGAAGCCACGCCGTCCGACCAGGACCGGCTCTGCCGACTGGCCTTTGCCTGGGGCCACCCAGAACTCGCGCCGGAAGAAACCCTGAAAACCTGGGCTGAGTCTGCCCCGGATGCATTGGATGCCAGCCGACTGGACCTGAGCGGACGCTGGCTTGCCTCCCGGGGGAAAATGCAGGAAGCCATCGAGCGCCTCAACCTTGCCATCGCGAAGGCGACACCCGAAGAAGCACCGGAAATGCAACTGGTGCTCAGTCGGCTGGAAATTACCGCGACTAGCAACACGGAACTTGTCGGAAATGCCATTGGCAGGGTCTTCACCATTCTGGACAACAAGGCGGCACCCGCAAAGGTGCACCGTGAGGCTGCCTTGTTTTTGATCCAGGTGCTCGCACAGCCGGCTGCCAAACGATTCGCAACCACCGAGCGGACGACTCTGCTGCGCCAGACCATTGCGGAAATGGAAAAGGCTCCCGATTTGAAACCGGAGGAGGCCTTTGCCGTCCGTCTCGCCGGAATAGGCTTTGAAATGGCGCTGCGTCCGGACGAACGCGGAGCCATTGCGGGCGCCCTCGCCGCAGCGGCGAAGGATCTTCCAGACACCCTGCGCCTGGCCGGCTGCAAATGGCTCAACCAGCGGGGATTTTTTGATTCCGTCACCTCCCTAACAGAGAGTGAACCCCTGGTCACAACGCAGCGCGAATGGTGCATGGTCCGCCTGGATGCCCTGTTCGGACTGAAGCGCTGGCAGGATGCGGAGGATTTGCTCAACGTGCGGAACTCCCCGATTCCAGGGCTGGTGCGGGCGTTGTTTTCCTACCGCATTGCCCTGGCTTCCGGCCGTCCTCCTGACGAACTGGAAGCGTTGTCCACCGCAGTGCATTCCGGCGCACCCCATGCCGAGGCCAATGATGTTCTGTTCGCAGCGGGAAATTTTGAACGCCTGGGTGATTTTTCCAATGCCACAAAACTCTATCGGCTGTTGCAGAATCATCCGCGTGCCGCCCTGCCCGCGCGTCTCGGACTGGTGCGCTGTCTCGACCAGCAGCCGGACCAGATCGTGGCGCTGCGCGGGGCGCTGGAATCCCTCCTGAAGCTCTGGCCGAAATCCGAGGACGCCCGCAATGACTTGATCTATCTGAAACTGCTCGATGATTCCGCCACCCAGGCGGATCGGGAGGCGGCAGCCGCCGCCTTGAAGCAAAGCGGACACTTTCTGGCAAGACGGGTGACCGCTGCCGTGGCTGCGCTGCGCGAGGGGAAACACAAGGAGGCCCTGGATCTGCTGGAAGTGCCCGATGTCAACTGGACCCAAGTGCGTCCCGGCTGGTTGGCGATTTATGCCGCCACCCTGGCGGCGAATGGCCGCAACGAAGCGGCACGGGATGCAGCTGCTTCCCTCAACCCAGCCCGATTGCGTCCAGGAGAGGCCGAACTGCTCGCGAAGTTCGTGCGATCAGCCCCATGAACCCTGGGCTGCTCATCAGCCTCGCACCGGTGCTGGGGTGTTTCATCGTTGCCTGCAGCAGCATGCGCCATGACTGGACCTATGATGAAACCTACCACTACGGCTGGACCGTCCTGCCCCTCACTGCCTATCTGATTTACAACCGCTGGCAGGACCGCCCCGAATCCGCCCCCGCGGCGGCCTCCCGGTGGCGCACCGCGGGCTGGATCGCCGTCTCCCTGCTGCTGGCGTTGACCTGGCTGATCCGTGAAGCAAATCCCGACTGGCGCTTGGCGGGCATTTCCCTGACATTTTGCTCCATTGCCGCCGCGCTCCTGTGGCTCACCGACCGCGGTGGAAGCGGCTGGCGCAGGCATTTTGCAGGTGCCGTGGGCTTCTTCGCCATCAGCATTCCGTGGCCCTCCTCACTGGAAAAAGCCGTCACCACGCTGCTCATGCCGGCCAATGCCGCCATTGCCTTGGAAGTGCTGCACTGGCTTGGAATCCCCGCAGTGCGCCAGGGCAACCTCATCCAGCTTGCAGAAGGGACTTTGGGCGTGGAGGAGGCCTGCAGTGGCATCCGCTCGCTGCAATCCACGCTCATGATGGCGCTGTTTCTCGGTGAACTTCACCGTCTGAAATGGCTGGCCCGCATCGGGCTGACGGCAGCAGGAATGCTGGTGGCACTCCTGACCAATGCCAGCCGCACGGTAGTCCTGAGTTTCCTCGCAGCGCGCCACGGCCTGGCTGCCGCGGAACACTGGCATGACCTCGCGGGCATTTCCGTGCTGGTGGTCAATGCAGCCCTGCTGTTTCTCCTCACCAGACTGCTCTCCCGCCACTGCAGCAGCGAAATCGTCCCTAGCAAAGGGCCACAAATGGCAACGCCCATTCCCACCTGGCACGGCTCACTCATCTGTGCAGCGGCCCTGGTGCTCCTCGCGCCCCTGGTGTGGGCATGGTACGGCCTGAGGGAGCAAAAATCGGGACCGCAATGGGCGTTCACTCCGCCGCAATCCGCCGCCCGCTTCCGCTTTGTCTCCATCGACAAACGCACCTCCTTCATGCTGCGTTCCTCCAGGGCCTGGTCGGCAAAATGGAACACCCCGCTCGGCCATCCCGTGCATTGTTATTACATCGAATGGGATACCGGCAAGACGCCGCCGGAAAACATGAATGTTCATCCACCCGGCGGATGCCTTGCCACTCTGGGCATCGAACTGGACCGGGAACTTGACCCCATCTCCCTCATCGTGGACCACGCTTCGGTTCAAGCCCGGCTTCTCCGCTTTGTGGACCGCGGCATGCCGCTTTATGTCGCCTATCTGGTCACCAGCGACGGCATCCATCGCGCAGGTGCCGAAGCCTTCGATTTCAGCTACGCACGCCGCCTGCGCGCCGCCCTGCACGGCGTGCGCAATTCCGGCCAGCGCATGCTGGAGGTCGGCATCTGGGGGGCGACCTCCGAACAGAATGCCCGCGAGGAATTCACCGCCATGTTCAGCCAGCAGATCCAGTCCAGCCGCCAGTGACGAGTCACCTCATTTACCTCGCCGCCGGAGTCGCGGCGGCGTGATTTCCGGATCCCGCCATGTCCCCTCCCCCCGGCTTCATCCGCAGCAAACGCCGGGCCTCTTCCAGCAGAAAATCCGGCAGCATGAACGGTTCATAGCTGATGTGCTGCCAGCGGATCCGTCCACTGCCGTCGATGAGAAAGGTTCCATGCAGCGGCTTTTCCTCAAAATCGTCGAATGCATCGAATGTCCGGAACGCATCCAGTTTTTCATCGGAAAGGATGGGGAAGGGAAATCCGCCTTCCTGTTTTGCCAGCTTGAGGGTTTCCGCAACCCCCGCGGACGAGTCCGTGCTGACGGTGACAATCGGCAACCCGGCTTCTGTAAAGGCGGCCGCCTTTGGTTCGAACGCCTGTAGTTGCTGCACACAGTGGGCACATCCCTTGCCTAGGAAAAAAATGAGCACATGGGGCCGACCGGAAAAATCCGCTGATCCAAGCAGCTTCCCATCTCCGTCCGCCAGCCTCCATTCCGGTGCCGTGCGCGGCTGCCAGAACTGCGGCCCCAGTGAGTCCAGCGGCGGACGTTCACCAAGGTCTTTCGCTGGGGCCGACGGCAGCCTCCAGTCGCCCTGACATTCGCAGGCCTGGGCCACCGGTGCGATTCTCCGCAGCACGGGCAAATCCAGATCGCAGCTTCCGGCAATGCTCCTCAGTTTTTGAAATTCCGTTTTCGCCTCATCCATCCGCCCCGCCTGGCGCAGCAAATCCACCAGCAGGGCCTGGGGATGGACCTGGTTGGGGCTTTTCTCTGCCAACTCACGCACGGAGTTGATGGCATCTCCCGTTTTCCCCATCTGGAAGTCCATGACTGCCAGCCGCTCCTGAGGGACCTCCCGAAGCTTGGGCCGCAATGCCAGTGCCTCCTCCCTCCTGCCGGCCTCCAGATGATCCCGCAGCGTCACCTCATCCAGGAGATTTGTCAGTCGCTGGACCTGTTTCGTGAACGGCAGCATCGCTTCGGCCATCGCCTTGTTCACCTCGTCAGGATTCCGGTTCTTTTCCCGCGACTCCGCTTCCGCTTTCTCCGCTTTTGTCTGCCGCTCACGTTTCAGGGTCGCCACCCTGTTCTCAAGCTCCGCCTTCGCCTCCCGAGCCTTCGCTGCCTCCCCTTTTCCAAAAGAGGCCAATGCCGCCAGATGTGCCCGCTGAATCTGCTCCTCGAAATCGATGCCAGGCTCCAAATAGGGAGTTTGCATCAACTGCAGCACTTCATCCCACAGCTCCCACCGCTGCAGCGTTTCCACCAGCCGCTGCCGACCCAGGCTGCAAGCGCTGCCGGCAGCCTCCCATTTTTGATCCGGATTGTCCGATACTTTTCCGGACCTTGGGATCCGCGGTTCCTCAATCATGTTTTTGGCAACGGCCACCGCCTCCCTGACTCGCCCCACATGATTCATGTTCCGACACATCCATTCGCTGTTGTGGGCGTAGTTGTGAATCTGATCCGGCATGATTCCCCGGCTCATCATCATTCGATGGTCCACGCGGGCAGCCGCATCCTGCTGCCACACGGCATCCTCATACCGGTGCAGGTCGGAATAAATATGTCCTGACATGTGCCACATGTGGGCAATGTTCGCCGCAGCAGGCCCGCACAGCGCCGCGCTGCGCAACGCCCGTTCCGGACTTTCCTTGTCCCACAGGTGAATCACATAGTGGTGCACCGGGTGCATCCGGTTTTTCTGCAGCACCAGATCCGCCAGCGCATCCACGGACAGGTGACTGCCGATTTCCATGCCCTGGCGGTAGGAATTTCTCCACACCTGATAAACCACCAGCGCTCTGGCTTCGACATCGTCGGGGTATTTCGCCGCGATTTCCTCCCAGTCCCGCACCAGTTGCTGCGCGGCTGCCTTCCGCGCTCCGTCATCCTTTTTTTCTCCGTGGAATTTTTCCAGACTGCGGATCCACAGCTTCTCCTTTTCGCTGGCCTTGCCAATTCCCGCTGCCGCTTTTCCGATGAGTTTCCTCGCCCTGGGCTCATTTTCGACATTTGCCATGGCCATTCCCCAGTAGGCCATGATGCAGTCTGGGTCCAGGTGGAGCACCTGACGAAAACTCCGTTCCGCCTCAAAATACCAGAAACCGTGCAATTGGCCGATGCCCTGGTCAAAAAACCGCTGGGCTTCCGCGCTGCTGGTGGTCACCGGAAAATGGACATTGCCAGTCCCGCCCATCAACACGGCAAAACGCCGAGGTCCCTCGTCAAAACTTTCCCCATGGGCAGAGTGGCCCGGATTGGCAGGATCCACGGCGCAGGCCGTGGCTATGGAAAAAACAAGCAGCATTGCTGGCTTCATGGCCGGCACCATTCTCCGTTCCTGCGCCACGGCAACTCCCAGTGCCTCCGCAAGTGCGAACCGTTTGCAATGCTGGCGCCCTGCCTGCATTCTGCCGCCTCTTCATGAACCATTGGCTTTTCAAATCTGAACCGGATGTCTTTTCCTTCTCCGACCTCAGGCAGCGGGCGCAGCCCGAGCCGTGGAGCGGCGTGCGCAACTATCAGGCCAGGAATTTCATGCGGGACCAGATGACGCCGGGCGATCTGGGATTCTTCTATCATTCCAGTTGCCCGGAGCCCGGCATTGCCGGCGTCCTCCGGGTTGCCAGCAAACCGTATCCGGACCCCACCCAGTTTGAGGCGGGGGGAGAGTATTTCGATCCGAAATCGACTCCTGAAAAACCTCGCTGGCAACTGGTGGACGTGGCGTGGGAAGCTGATCTCTCAACGTTTGTCAGTCTGGAGAAGCTGCGCTCCGATCCAAAACTGACGGGCATGGTGGTTTTGCAGCGGGGCAGCCGACTTTCGATCACTCCCGTTTCACCGAATGAATTCCGCCGCATCTGCCAAATGGGCGGTCTGAAACGCTGATCTTCCCTGGCTGAAGGGCCAGTTACGGAGGTGCGCGGTGCGGAACTATTCGATTTGAATCGGCCCCCAGTAGCTGAATTCATACATCCAGTTGTTGGCCCAGTTTTCCAAGCTGATCGCCGCCTGCTGGCCTTTCCAGGGAGTCAGGTCAATTTCGATTTTTTGCCAGCGGCTCCCCTCCGCATTGACGATCTGGCGTTTTACCTCGCTGCCATTGATGAAAACCCGCAGTTCCCAGTCGCCCTTGTCGTGGCTGGCCACAAGGAAGCGGAGTTTCCCCGGTTTTTGTGAGGAAACCGCCACGGTGTGTTCGAGTCTGGCGGGCTTGTGGCTGTTTTGTTCGAACGGGTGCAGCTCCAGCACGTTTTTCTGCCCGAGATGTTCGGGCAGTTTCCGCGGCGTCCCTTCAAATTCAGGCGCCGTCACCTTCCAGTCGGGATTCCACAGGCTCACGCTTTCCCAGTCGATCCTTTCACCTGCCGAAGGCTTTGCGGGATCCGCGACGTCGTCCACGCTGCGGATCATTGCTTCCCGTTTCTCTTTTGTCAGGGCCCCCTCTTCCGGCGGTGCCAGGACATACCAGATCAGGTCGCGAAACTGTTCGTCCGGCAGCGCGCCGAAACCCATCGGCATCAGGCTTTGGTGCGTGTTTTCCAGTTTGGCGATGTCGGCGCGCCCCACCACTTCGCGGCGGCCGCCGATTCCCAGCAGCGTCACTTGCGTGGGCGTGTCCTCGACGACCCGGCCGGCCAGCGTCCGTCCGTCCTTGGTGGAAACGACGACATTCTCGTAGCCATTGCCGATGACTTGATTGGGATCGATCACATTCGCGAGCAGGGCATCCAGGTTGGATCGTCCGCTCCCGATCAATTCCGGTCCGACTTCCTGGCCTCCGCCGTGGAATTTGTGGCAGACGGCGCATGTGGTGGTGAAAATGAGCTTGCCTGTTTCCATGTTCGGTTCACCGGTCAGGCAGGCCGTTTTCTTTGCAGCGATCAGCGCTTTGGTATCGGCATTGGTCTCGTTCCATGCACCCAGCAGCTTTGCCGCCCGCTCTTTCATGGCTGCGTCGGCCTGAACCGCAAAAAACCGGCGCACCGTTGCGGGAAGGTCCGCAGCATTCAGCTTTTGTGCGGGTATCCATTTGCCCTCCACACCGTCCAGCAGCTTGGAGGCCCAGTCCGGTCTCGAAATCATGACTTCCGCCGCAGAAGTCCGGACGGACGGGCTGTATTGCTCCCATCCTTTCAGCACCGCTTCGGAAAGGTCCCTTCCGCCAAGTTCCGCGGCGGCCAGCAAGGCTTCGATGGTCAGGGCATCGCCATTCTTTTCGGTCAGCAGTTTTGCAATGCCGGCCCGGGCCTGGTCGCTGCGCAGTTTTCGCACGGTGCGGATGGCCTCAATGCGCTTGTTGGGATCCGCGGATGGATCCAGCACCAGTCCCATCAGTGCCGCCACGGCATTGGGGTCGCCCCACAAGGTCGCAAGCCGCCCGGCCAGATTCCGGACATCCGCGCTGGTGCTCCTGCCCCATTGTTCGAAAATCGGTGTGGGATCCACCTTCGACGGCTTTACGGCTCCCGCCTCCTGGGCCTTGAGCATTCCTTCCAGAGCTGCTGCGACAATGGCCGGCTTGTCCTGCCAGGATTTCATGTTCGCCAGCAGCAGATCCACGTTGCCACTGCTCCTGGTGTCAACGAGACGCCGCGCGCTATTGTTCGCGAGAACGGCTGCGGCAGCCGTGTCAGGATACTGGAGGACAAATTCAAGCGCCCGCAGTCCGTGTTCGGGCTGAGCAGCCAGCAACGGTTCAAAGGCCAGCCAGGCGCGATGAATAAGCGTGCGGTCGCTGGTTTTTTTGAAGGTGTTGAACAGTTCGCCGATGCACTGGAGCAGGCCGGGCTGCGGCTTTCCAATGTCCCGAATGCCCCCCGTGGTGAGGTGCTGCGCGCCAATGCGGCGGATCGCAGTGGCGATTGCCGCCTGGGCGGCAGGATCTTCACTGCTTCCGCACAGGCGTTCGAACGTCTTCCAGAGCGGAGATGTTTCGGGATGGGCGCTGCATCGGATGGCTTCTGCAGAGGCGGCAACAGTCAGGGCAAGCTCATCCGCCTCGTTCGCCGTGAAAATCTCCGGAAGGGAATCACCTGGCAAGCCGTGAGCTTGCAGCAACCCCAGGGCCTGCAGTTGCGCCGCCAGCGGCTTGCGTCCGGACAGAATGCCGCGCAATCCGTTCGTCACCGCTTCACTCTTCCGCGTTTGCAGCACCACGGCAGCGGTTCTGCTGGTCCAGCTGTTCCGCTGCAGCAGAGACTCAACCAGTTGTTCATCGCTCAATTTTTGCAGGTTCAAGCCGGTTTCTGTTCGGGACATGCCGGCCAATTTTTTCCCTTCCTCGCTGCCGACATAACAAATCCTCCAGATGCGCCCCCGCTCCCGATCCACTCCCTCCGGGTTGGCCTGCGCATTTTGATAGCAGGGGTATTTGTCGCACCAGTCCATGACCCAGAGGAAGCCGTCGGGACCGGTCTGAATGCTCACGGGGCGGAACCACCCATTGTTGGCGCGGAGGAAATCCCGGACCGGCGAGGCTTTGAAGGTGGCCCCGGACGGCGCCACCATTTCCTCATGGACGGAGTTGTCGTGGATGTTGCCAAAAAACAGGTGGCCCGCGGTGTCCATTGGATAAATCCCCCCCTGGTAAACCTGGATGCCGGCGTAGGCGGCGCGGAAATGCTTGTGGTTTACGATGCTCGGGAGCAGCCCGTAGGCGTACGGATTTTCCGGTGCTCCACCCTGCCGTTGATAGTGGCATCCGGGTGCCATGTGGAAAAGGTGATCGATGACACAAGCCTCCACGAACCAGTTCCCAGCGGCATCGTAATCGCAGCCCCATGGATTGCTCGTGCCGTCGGAGAAAACTTCATGGAACGCTGCGGTCGGGCCGCTGTCAGCACAGCCGCTTTCAAAACGGACCCGGTAGATGCCCGCATTGAGAACATTCCCCTGGTCCTGCGGCTCACCGGGACGACGGATTTTGCTGTGCGTGAAAACTCCGTGGGTGAAATGGAGCCAGCCGTCCGGTCCCCAGGTGAAACTGTTCAACAACTCGTGGCGGTCTTCCAATCCGAATCCGGTTAGGACCGTCTTGTAATCGTCCGCCCGGTCATCGCCATTGGTGTCGCGAAAGAAGAACAAGTTCGGTGCCTGTCCGACAAACACCCCGTCAAACCCGCAATGAATGCCGGTGGCGAGGTTCAGACCATCCACAAAAACGGTGCGCTTGTCGGCTTTGCCGTCGTTGTCCGTGTCTTCGACGATCACCACCCGGTCCCGGGGCCATTGCGGCCCTTCCCCACGCGGAACTGGGCGGAATCGTTCGTCCGCTGCCGTTTTTGAATACTCGTTCGGCTGCTTTGCTCCCGTGGGATATTCATACAGCTCGACTACCCACAACCGTCCCCGGTGGTCCCAGGTCATGGCCACTGGATTGATGACAAGGGGTTCCGCCGCGAAGTTCCTAACTTGGTATCCGTCAGGAACAACCATCTTCCCCAGTGCTTCCTCCACGGTGGGGCAGGGACCCTGCGTCGGCGCGTAAACCCCCTCCAGTTCCTGGGCTTCAGCAGTGGACAAAAACAGGGCAGCAATGGTGGTGAGACGCCGGATAAACATGGTGGCGATCCTATCGGGTCTCCAGCATTCTTCAACTCCGCAACTCACCATCCCGGTCACGCAAGCACCTGTGTCAGGTCCACAGCCCTGCGGCTGTCAACCCAGCACAATTTCCAGGCGATCGTCCCCGCCGGTGAGCCGTTTGGCAATTTCCTCCATGCAAACCCGGACGCCGCCAGTCCGATAAGCATTGGCTTCCCGCGAGAACGCAAGCGCGGCACCGTTGAGAGTGACGGCAACCGGCCCGCACCCGTGCGTCCCGATGGAATAAGCAACCTCGACACTGCTCCCTAACAGTTGAATGCAGGCCGTCATTCCATGGAGAGCCGTTGGG
>JAGNEJ010000119.1 GCA_018003315.1 Verrucomicrobiales bacterium | reverse complement strand
TGCAGGCGGCGCCCTTTGCGGGAAAAACCGAACAGGAACTCAATGCAAGGATCAACGTCGGAGCCATCGGTGGCTTGGCCGTGGGGGCGGCCGAGATGGACAGCCTGCCCTACACAATCAAGGAACAGACGCCGAAATCCATCACCTTCGAATCAACCGCGATGACGGGTCTCGTCATCACGAAAAAATGGACCATGGTGGAAGGGGAAGGCAAGGACAAGGACCGTCCAGAACGCGGGTCCGGCTACCTGTGGGACTTGAAAGTCACCATCAAAAATACCGGGACTGCAAAATTTTCGGAGGATGACTTTTTCCTCTACACCGGAGCAGCGGGCCAGTTGCACGCCATTGATGGACGCTATGTCCTGGCCGGTTATCTGGCGGATGGAAAAGCCACGGAAATTCCCGCGTCGGACTTCGACGCCAGCCGGTTTCTGGGCTTCCTGTGGGAACGCCACCCCGCCCGCGAAACCATCGAAGCCAAATTCGACAAACTGACGTGGGGTGGAGTGGTCAGCCAGTATTACGCCACGCTCATCAGCCCGGTCACGCCGGACAAGGGGCAACTGTGGGCCCGGCGCATCAAGGAAACATTCATGGACGACACCAAGGAGGTCAGCGGATACGCGCTGCACGCCGGGGTGGGACTGCCGGCAGTCAGCCTGGAGCCTGGCAAGGACGTTTCGCTGGACTATCAGGTATTTGTCGGTCCCCGCTCCGGGACCTTGTTGGGGCGCATTGGCGGCGAGCGGCAGGACGCCATGTTCTACGGCATGACCGGAGGTCTCAGCCGGTTGTTTCTCTGGCTGATGAACCATTTCAACAGTTGGACCGGCAGTTTCGGCGTCGCCATCATTCTGCTGACGCTGGTGGTGCGGATCGCCATCTGGCCGCTGCACATCAAGGCCACCCGCAGCATGAAGCGCATGTCCCAGCTGGCTCCGCTCATGAATGAAATTCGTGACCGCTACAAGGACAAGCCGCAGACCCGGGAAGGCCAGCAGAAGATGCAGATGGAAATGATGGGGCTCTACCGCGAATACCACGTCAGCCCGCTGGGCGGCTGTCTGCCGCTGCTGCTGCAGATGCCCATCTTTTTCGGTTATTTTGGGATGCTGAACCATGCCGTGGAAATGCGCGGCCACAGTTTTGCCTGGGCTCCCGACCTGACCCTGCCGGACACGGTGTTCAAGCTCTGGGGCTTTCCGATCAATCCTCTGCCGCTCATCATGACGGTGACGATGTATCTTCAGATGAAGTTCTCGCCCACCCCGCAGAGCAACGATCAGAACGTGAAGCTGCAGATGAAAATCTTCAAATTCATGCCGCTGTTTTTCCTCTTCTTCTGCTATTTCAACCCATCCGCACTGGCGCTCTACTGGACGGTGCAGAACATCATATCCATCGGCCAGACTTCCATCATGAAACTCTTTCCGGAGCCGGTGCTCGAAAAACGGGCCAAACTGCCGCGCGTTTCCGGAGCAGGTCCTGCGGGCGGCTGGGGACAGCCGGAAAAACCCAAGGGTCCCAAGCCGCCCCGCACCGGCGGCTCCACGAAAAGCGCCTTCAAAAAGCGCCTGCCCTAGCGCTTCGCGGCGCATTTTCAGGGAGGCACGGCGGATGATTGCTGCCGGTGCGAACTTTTCGCGCAACCAAGTGGCGCTGGGAATGGTTTCATGCTGCATCACCCGGTCCGCACTCCATTTCAGGATGGCACCGGACCCAAGCCAACCCTAGCCATGAAAAAAACGCCACTCTTCATACCCATTGCAGCCAGCCTCCTGGCTGGCCTTTCATTTGCCCAGCAGCCCGATGGTCCGAATCCCGCACGCGGGGGGGCACCGCCATCCGCCGACCAGCCGGAACCACCGGGACCGAAAGGCACCGGCCCCCGCGGAGCCGGTCCGCGGGCGCATCGCCCGTTCGCCGAACAGATGAAGCAGCGGCTCCAGGGAGCCCGCCCTTTGGAAAAAATGAGCGAAGCGGAACGCGGACGCCTGAGGCGCGCCATGGAGCAGGTCTGGAATGCCGATCAAGTGAAGGCTGCCCGTGACTCCGCCTGGGAAGCCGCCAAAAACTACCGGGAAGCGCTGCGCAATGCGGTTCTTGCCGCAGACCCTGAAGTGCGCCCGTTGCTGGAGCGGATTCTCGTCAATGGAGGTCCGGAAAACTTTGGCCCCGGCGGCCCGAACCAGCAACCACCGCCAGGACTGCGGCGCGAGGGAATCGGGCCGCGGATGCCGCAGCCGGGAACTCCCGGCCCAGGAGGCGGGCCGCCGCCATTGGGGGAGGCACCGGCAGCGGACGGACCGCCACCGCAAGGCCCGCCGGACATGAACGAGCCCCGTCCTGCCGCTGGCCGCGCACCGGGCAATGAAAATGTTCGGCCTGGAAAACACCGGCCGGATGGGCCGCCGCGGAACGGTGGTGATCCGGATGCGGGCCAACCGCCTGCAGGCAAGGCTGGGGAAAACCGCCGTGCCGACGACGGGGGACCGCGTGCTGGCATGCATCTCCCCGCGGAAGTCCTGGAGAAACTCACCGAGGAACAGCGCAAACAATTCCGCGAGGCGATGCAGACGATCAACCAATTACCCGCGATCGTCGAGGCACGCAAGGCCGCGCAGGCCGCAGAAGGAGATGGCAAGCGCGAAGCGGCCCGCAAGGTGAGGGAATTGGTGAAGGAAACGATGGACCGGGAATTCCCCGAGCTGGCCAAGGCATTGGCGGAAATCCGCGGTGCGGGCAGCGGGGAAAAACCGCAGCGACCCCGTCCGGACCGTTCCGGGAAGGAACCGTCCGCAGCGCCGCCCCATGAAGGTGCGCCGCAGGGACCGCCTCCTCCCGATGCTCCCGGCGACCCTCCTCCGCCCCCCCAGTAGCCCCGCGGAGGACTCCCGCACCCGATTCCCAAAACTACGCCACCGCCGCTGGATGATCCGGCGGCGGTGCTGTTTTGTCAGTGAGTGGTGAGCAGGGTGCCAGGGGTGGTGAGCACGTCAGCGGGTGCGGTCGGAAAGTGGTGCTCGACAAACCGCTCCCAGACCCCGCGGGTTTTTTCCGACATCAGCGCTTCCATTTCCCGGGTGCAGGCGCCGCAGATCAGCGTTTCGTGCTGCAGGGTGTTTCCGGAAAACAATCCTGTCAGGCTGAATTCATCCTCCGGAAGCTCCGCCGCACTGCGGCAGCACACGGCGCAGGCACCGCGTCCCAGGTTCAACCGGAACCGTTCGGCATGAAAGGTCCGCAGGCGGTCCAAGGACTCTTCGGAAAATTCGCCCAGCACACTGGCATGGCACGGATGACAGACTGCGAATTCATAAACCACCTCGCGGTTGTGCCAGTATTTGACGACCTGGTGGCCTTGCGGAATTTCCGCGAGCATCTCCCCGCACCGGGTGCAGGTGAGAAACGGCCGCCCCTCGTATTCCGAATCATGGGCCGCTGGGATTTGGGTGCCGGACATGCTTGGGCGGGTCAGACCAGTCTGCTGCGCTTTTCTTCCAGCACGGTTTTCAGGTAATCCCGGTAGTCAGGACTGCGCGTTTCCCCTATGATCTTTTCAAACTGTGCCTCGTCAATAAATCCGCGGTTGAAGGCCACTTCTTCGATGCAGGCGACTTTCAGGCACTGCTGGCGCTCCACGGTGGCAATGTAGTTTCCCGCTTCCAGCATGCTTGCGGGAGTGCCGGTGTCCAACCAGGCAATGCCGCGCCCCAGCAGCCGCACCTGCAGTTTGCCCTCGCGCAGATAGTCGTTGTTCAGGTCGGTGATTTCCAGTTCTCCGCGGGCCGAGGGCTGCTGCCGCTTCACCCGGTCCACCACGGTGTTGTCATAAACATACAGTCCCGGAACGGCATAACTGGATTTCGGCTTTGCCGGCTTCTCCTCGATGCTGAGCACCCGGCGTTGCGCGTCAAATTCCACGACGCCAAAGCGTTCCGGATCGCGCACATGATAGCCAAAAACACACGCTCCTTCCGCCAGATCCAGCGCCTGTCGGAAAAAATCCAGTTTGCCGTAAAAAATGTTGTCCCCAAGAATGAGGGTGGCCCCGGTGCCGTCCAGAAATGATTCACCGATGAGAAACGCCTGGGCGATGCCCTTTGGTTCCGGCTGCATCCGGTATTCCAGGCGGATGCCCAGATTCGAGCCATCGCCCAGGAGCTGCTCGAACATGGGGAGATCCTTCGGGGTGGAAATGATCAGGATTTCCCGGATGCCGCCCAGCATGAGCGTGGACAGCGGATAGTAAATCATCGGCTTGTCGTAAATCGGCAGCAGTTGCTTGCACGCAATGCGCGTCAGCGGATCAAGTCGGGTGCCGGCGCCTCCAGCCAGAATGATGCCTTTCGTTTGCATGGGCGAATATCTGAGCGGGGATGCCGGGTGTGAAAAGCAAAAAATCGGAGGATGTTTAAGTCCCTTGAAGGAAATTCCGAGAACGCTAATCTGGCGGCGTGTTTCGAAAACCTGTTTTCACGAATCTCCTGCTCGGCCTCAGCCTAGTGGCCTGGCTGGTCACCGCGTTTGCCAGCAGCACCCAACTGTTGACGCTCTGGCCCGGGGTGCTGCTTTTTGGTGTGGCGGCCGCTCTTGCGGCATGCACCCTGGCTCGCGGCTTTCATGGCCGTGCCAACCGTGCCTGTCTGGTCATCGCCCTCGCCTTTGCCGCCTGGATTCTCACACGGGGGACGATGTCCGACGTGAAGTGGCTGGCCCGACAAGACATGGTCATCTGCCTCGGAGCGTGGTTCGCCTATGTGCTGGTGGCGGCGGTTTTTGAGTCGGCCGCGCAGCGGCGCTGGATTTCCGTGGGATGGCTGGTGCTGCTGGGAGTGAATCTTTTGGCCGCCACCAGGCAGTTGGCTGCGGGAAATGATTTTCTTCCGCACGGAATGGTGGCCGGGATGTTTCCAAAGCTCGGAGTTTGGCTCGGATGGGATGGCATGGCACGCGAGCCTTTGGGGAATGAAGTGGCGGGTTTTTTCCGATCGGAAAACCATTTTTCCGGGTTGGTTGAGATGCTGGGGTTGTTCAGCCTGGCTTGGGCGCTGCTGGGAAACCTGGGGCGCGTGGGGCGTGTGGTCTGCTTCGTTCTGTTTTTTGCCAGTGCTGCCGGGATCATCCTGTCCACCAGCCGCGGCGCTTACGTTGCATTCTGTTTCGGCGCGGTCGTGCTTTGTCTGTTCTGGTTTTTGATCGCACGGAAAGCAGGAACCAGCGGACGTGCTGCGCTGCGGCTGGGCGGGGCGGTCCTGGTGCTGCTGCTGGGGGCGGTGGCCGCCGTCGGAATGCTTGCCTTGCGGCACGAATATGCCAAGGGCGGAGTGGTCAGCAAGGATCACCTCACCCAGCGCATGGCATTCACCAAACTGGGCTGGGAGCAGTTCCTAAGCCAGCCGGTGACCGGCACCGGCGCCCGCTCCTACGAATACGAGGAACGCTCCCGCCGCTCGCTGGCAACGGAACATTGGACCTGGTACGGACCGGAGGACAGCGATGCCATATTCGCCCACAACGACTGGGTGCAGTTGCTCGCGGATTACGGGATCATTGGCGGGGTGCTGGGAGCCGCGCTTCTCGTGAGTCACTTTTCCAGCGGGGCAGCCTTTTTGTGGCGTCGAGCCCGGCAGCGGCAGGAGCGGCGCATCAAGGGTGGAGATGACCGGCTGGCCTGGACGGTCGGCGCACTGGCTGCGCTCAGTGCCATGGCGGTCCATTCGGTCATTGATTTCAACCTGCACATCGCCGTCAATGCCATTGTCGCCGCTGGGCTGCTGGCGCTGCTCGCCAATCCGGGGCGGGAACAGTTGGTGACTCCGGAAGCGGGCGGGGAGGAATTGATTCCGCGCCACGGTGTTCTGCTGCGTCCGGTGCTCTTTGTGGCGGCGGTGGCCGGTGCAGGTTTCGTCTGGGTTTACGGTCCGGACTGGTTCCGTGGGGAGGTGGCCCTGCGTCATGCGGAACAATTCCGCGAGCAGGACCAGTATTACGAAGCCGTGCAAGACCTCCAGAAGGCAGTGGACTGCGACAGTCAAAACTACTCGGCCTACATGGTGTGGGGGCATCTGAACGAGGACGAAACGGCCCGGATCGACAGCATGCCGCCGCCCACCAGCCAATTGCAGCAGCAGTTGCGCGAGCAAGTCCGCGAAGGCCATCTGCGCAGCGCCTTCGGCCAGTATGAAAAGGCCTGGCTGCTCTACACGCAAAACCCCTATGCGGCCATGGGGGCGGCCAACTGCGCCAGCCAGTTGCGCGACTTTGCCTCTGCAGAAACTTGGTTTGGCCGGGCATTTGCCTACGGCAAAGCTTCCCGCCGTCTGGCCATGCACTATGGCGAACACCTCATCCGCAAGGCTGCGGCGAGTTCCGATTTGCGGACTCGTCTGGACTTTTATGAACGCGCGCTCGACTGGTTCAAACGCGCGGAGGAAAAGATGCGGCTGAAGCATTTCGTGCGTGACTATCTGATCCGGCAAATCGTCGGCCTGACAAAAGCCATCGAAGAACTCAAGGGGAAACTGGCAGCCCCACCTGCAGCCACGACCACGCCGCCTCCGGCACCGGCACCGCCTCCGCCCGCAGGGACCACTGCACCTCCGCCCGGTCCGTGAGGCTGTTCCGGGGAAATCCTTTCACCGCATGAAACCATCCCGTTCTTCCAAAACCGCTGCGCGGAAGCCTGCCCGCAGAAAGCCATCCGGCACCGCACTGCAACCCGCCCGCCAGGCTGCTCCCCATGCCGCTGCCCTGGCCCTTCAGTTTGGCAGCGCCTGGGAATACGCCCCGGCACCGGAATCGCTCAAGGTGCCACTCAAGGAGGAATACCGGCTCTTTATCGGCGGGAAATTTGTCAGGGCATCGTCAGGGAAATCCTTTCCCAGCATCAATCCGGCGACGGAAAAACCGCTGGCGAACATTTCCGCAGCCGGTGCCAAAGAGGTGGATGCGGCGGTCAGGGCGGCACGGAAGGCGTTTACGGATGTCTGGTCCACGATGCCGGGTCGGGAGCGTGGCAAGCATCTGTTTCGCATCGCCAGGATCATTCAGGAAAAAAGCCGGGAGCTGGCCGTGCTGGAAAGCATGGACGGAGGCAAGCCGATCCGGGAAAGCCGCGACGTGGATCTCCCGCTGGCGGCAGCCCATTTTTTTTATTATGCCGGATGGGCAGACAAGCTGGAGCATGCGGTGCCGGGCCGGACGCCGCGTCCGCTGGGTGTGGCGGGCCAGGTGATTCCCTGGAATTTTCCGCTGCTCATGGCCGCGTGGAAAATCGCCCCGGCACTGGCCGCAGGCAATACCGTGGTGCTGAAACCGGCGGAAACCACTTCCATCACCGCCCTGCATCTGGCGGAAATTTTCCAGGAAGCGGAACTGCCGGAGGGCGTCGTCAACATCATCACCGGCGGCGGTGAGACCGGAGCGGCCCTGGTGAATCATCCCGGCGTGGACAAAGTGGCCTTTACCGGCTCCACAGAAGTGGGCAAACACCTGGCCCGTAGCCTGGCAGGAACCGGGAAAAAGCTCACCCTGGAACTGGGCGGCAAAGCCGCGAACATTCTCTTTGCGGATGCCCCGCTGGATCAGGCGGTCGAGGGCATCGTCAACGGCATCTATTTCAACCAGGGGCATGTCTGCTGCGCGGGATCCCGCTTGCTGGTTGAAGAGAGCATTTGTCCGGTGGTGCTGCGCAAGCTTTCCGACCGCATTCGCACGCTGCGCGTCGGCGACCCGCTCGACAAGAATACGGACATCGGGGCGATCAATTCCCGCGCCCAATGGGAGAAGATCAATGAACTGGTGGACAGCGGCGTCCGGGAAGGCGCACAGTTGACGCAGAGCGATTGCCGACTTCCTGACAAAGGCTACTGGATTCGGCCCAGTTTTTTTACCGGCGTCACCGCCAGTCATCGCATCGCACGGGAGGAAATCTTCGGGCCGGTGCTGTCGGTCATGACGTTTCGCACTCCGGATGAAGCCGTGGAGCGGGCCAACAACACCTGCTATGGACTGAGCGCGGGAATCTGGACGGACAAGGGCAGCAAGATTTTCAAAATGGCCACCAGGCTCAGGGCCGGAGTCGTCTGGGCCAACACCTATAACAAATTCGATCCGGCAAGTCCCTTCGGCGGCTACAGGGAAAGCGGTTTCGGACGGGAGGGCGGCCTCCACGGCTTGCTGCCTTACCTGGCCTGGTAGCGGGTCTCCCTTGCTGCGGAAAAATCCCAGTCGCCGTCGCCGTCTCCACCGCATGTTGCCCTTCAGTCCATGATGCAGCAGCGCTTCCGCTCCCTGGCAGGGTGGGTGTGCCGGCACCGCTGGCAAGTGCTGGGTGCGTGGGGTGTGCTGCTCGCATTTGGCGTATTTGGAACCAGCCGGCTTCCGGGCTTGCTGCTCGGCGGCTCCGGCAGCATTGCCGGCAGCGACTCTCACCGCATGGAGCAGGTCCTGCAGACGGAATTTGCCTATCCTTTTTCCCGGGCACTGGCATCTGCGGTTCATTCCCCCCGATTCCAGGTTGAGGACGATGCGTTTCAGGCGTGGCTGAGGGAATTGGAGAAGCTGCTGAGGGCGGCTCCCGAAGTCAAGGCCGTGACGACTTGGACGAAGCAATCGAATGCGCAGCTCCGGTCGCCGGACGGCCATGGCACGCTGGTGCTCATCGGCCTGAATGCAGCATCGCGCGAGGAGGAGGAACGGCTCGTGCCGGTGATCCGAAAACTGGTCGAACCCATCGGGCAGTCCATCCGGAAAGCGGATGCCGACGCCAGCCTGCTGGTGCTCGGCGCGGCGGCCATCACCTACGACCTGAACCAGGCCAGCCAGCGCGATGCACGGCACACGGAAATTGTGACCCTTCCCATCACCGCGATCATTCTGTTGATCGCCTTTGGAACTCCGCTCGCCGCGGGACTGCCATTGCTCTCCGGAGTGACCTCCACGGTGGTTTCCTGGGGGCTGGCGTATCTGCTCACCTTTGTGATGCCGCTGTCCAATCTGGTGGAAAACATTGGAACCATGATCGGTCTGGCGGTGGGCATCGACTATGCGCTGCTGACCGTCAGCCGCTATCGCGAAGAGCAGCAGGGCGGAGGAACTCGGGAGGAAATCATTGCGCGGACGGTCGGTCATACCGGACCGGCGATTCTCTATTCCGGCCTCGCCGTCATGATCGGCCTTGCGGGGTTGCTGCTCAGTCCGCTCATGGAGACCCGCAGCATCGGACTTGGCGGCGCAGCGGTGGTCATGGTCAGCGTGCTGGCAGCCTCCACGCTGCAACCGGCCCTGCTGGCCGCGTTTGGAAAGTGGCTGGACGTCCCGCGGTGCCTGGCCCGTCCGCTGGCACAGTCTCCGCGTGCCCTGCAGCGCTGGCAACGGCTGGCCATGGCAGTCATGCGTCGTCCATGGCCCATCCTGGCTGTCACACTGCTCGTGTTGTCCTTCATGGCCCGGCCGGCTTTGCGGCTCCACCTGGGTTTCCCCACCAGCGACTGGCTGCCGCGCAGCACCCAGTCGGGGCAGGGAGTGACCCTGATTCGTGACATGGGGATGACCAGCACGGTGTTTCCCGTGCAAATGGTGGTGCGGACCGATGATGGCACCCCGATCCTTCCGGGGCGCATTCCTGCACTGCTGGAGTTGACGAAAAAACTCCAGTCGGATCCCAAAGTGGGGACCGTGGTCAGTCCGGTGATGATGCTGGCCGGGGGTGGGGGAAGCCTGCTGCGGGCGTTGCAGTCGAACCAGGGCAGTCTGGACTGGCTCCTGAGCCGCGACCGCACGGCGGCCCTGCTGCAAATTTTTCCAGCGCCGGGCGTGCACCCGCTGGAGGTGCTTCCACTGGCCAACCGGATCAAATCGCTCCGCGTTGCCACCCTGACACCGCCGGAGATCGGAGGACAGGCGGTTTACTACAACGACATCGACCGCAGCGTGCTGGGCACCTATCCGCTGATTCTGTCGCTGGTGGTCGGCGCCACGCTGGTCGTGCTTTTCCTGGCCTATCGTTCGTTTTTGCTGCCGGTAAAAGCCGTGCTCATGAATCTGATCTCGGTGGCGGCAGGTTATGGCGTGGTGGTTGCCGTTTTTCAGGAAGGCTGGTGCGGGGGATTTTTTTCCCTCGCGGGGCCGCTTGGCGCCATTCCCGTTTACGTGCCGCTGGTCATTTTTTGCATCATGTTTGGCCTGTCGATGGACTATGAAGTCTTCCTCATTTCCCGAATCAAGGAGGCCTTCGATCGCTGCGGTGACAACACCCGGGCCACGGCGGAAGGCCTGGCTGCCACGGGCAGCATCATTACCCAGGCGGCGCTGGTCATGGTTGCCGTGTTTGGAGCTTCCGCCTGGGCGGAAGTGGTCATCGTGCAAATGATCGGTCTCGGTCTGGCGGTGACGGTGTTTGTCGATGCCACACTGGTCCGTGTGCTGCTCGTTCCCGCATTCATGCGTCTGGCAGGAAACTGGAATTGGTATCCTGGTGTCAGGAAAGCCACGGCGACCACTTCACCCCGCACCCTTCCGCCATGATGCAGTCACACGCACCACCGCTTTTCGGAGCCATCGAAGCCGGAGGAACGAAATTTGTCTGCGGGATCGGTTCCGGTCTCAGCCAGGAGTTGCTGGCACGCACGGAATTTCCGACGGGCGCCGACGCAGTGGGGCAGATGCTCCAGGTCGCGGGATGGCTGTTAGACCAACAGGCAAAACACGGGCGACTGGATGCCCTGGGGATCGCCGCTTTTG
>JAGNEJ010000118.1 GCA_018003315.1 Verrucomicrobiales bacterium | reverse complement strand
CCAGCACCAGCCAGGTGCGCTGCCAGCAGCGGGCGAACCGCCAGCCTTCGCCGAATCCTTTGCGCCACGGGTGCACCCACAGCATCGCGGCGTAGCACAACACCGCTGCCGCCCCCCAAATCCATCCCGGCGAAGCAATTTCAGGCATTGCGCGCCACCGTAGCGGCAACCCGCCGCGGCGCAAATCACCCTGAACATGAAAATGGGTGCGTTCGCTCAGTGCCGTTGCGCGCTGCGTTGGGCTCCCGCATCGTGTCAGGACGCACTCGGCAGACTACTTTCGCTGACCCTGTTTCGGTACTGGCAGGAGAGAGCGTCTAATTCCAATGCGCGGTCAGGAGGATCATGATCCCGGAGGGATCGCAACCCGAAGCCGGTGGTTGAGCGTAGGTGAATCTTGCATTCAATGTCATTTTGTGGTTGATTTCACTTCAAACGTTCTGCTAAAAAGGATTAAATTTCGATGATTTTCCGGGTGCCGGGCGAACCGGACACGAAACGCTTGGCGGTCACCGATTCCATTCCCTCTTCAATTCCAACCTGAATTCACCGATGAAATCGATCCCCCCAACGCTCCCCTGCCTTGATTCGCGCTCCGCCCGCGCAGGGTTTCTCGCGCTGACCGGCGCTGCTCTGGCCGCCCTCGTTTCCTCCGCCAGCGCGGCTGTGCTGGTTAGCGAAGATTTCAGCTACGCCGACGGCACGCTGGTGGGACAAAATGGTGGCGTCGGGTGGGGTGGTGCCTGGGGCAGCCTGACCTCTCCGACGGGCAGCGCCTCCGGCAGCAACATGGTGACAGCGGGAATCCTTGCCAGTGGTGACGCAACCGGTGCCAGCACGACAACCAGTCAGATTTTTCGACCGCTCGCCGTGGAATACGGCGCGGATTCATCCACGATTTGGATTACCCTCCAAATGCAGCGCCTGGGACCGAAGGATACCCCAGGCGGTGCACCCGATGGCGTTGCGCCCGATGCCAATGGGGGAGCCACCAGTTGGATTCGCCCGCAAAACTGGGCGCTGTATGATGTGACCAGTGGCAGCGCACAGAGCGAGCGGCTTTCTTTCGGGGAGGGCACCCGGACCTCCGCGGATGCCGACACCTTTGGCCTGCTGGTGGCGGGCTCCGTCGGAAATGCGAACACGGTGTGGACGACTACCTCCGTGGGATTGCTCAGCACCGCCCTGGTGCGCGTCCAGTTTGGTGCGGGAAATGTGGATACCGCGACGCTGTGGATGGACCCCGCTCCCGGTGATCCCACCCTGCAAACTCCTGCCGCCACCACGACCGGCAACTTCACCTTCGATCGCGTCCGCCCGTTTGCCGGGAACCGGAACAACCAGACTGTGGACGGTGTTTCTGCGTCACGGAACGCCGCCTACGGCACCTTCGACAACTTCATGATCGGGGAAAATTGGGATGACATTCATCCCGTGCCGGAGCCTGCCTGCCTCACGCTGGCCGGCCTGGCCGGGCTGGCCCTGCTGCGCCGTCGGCGCGCCTGAGCCTGTTCCCGGCCCCGTCTAAAGCCAGCGCGCGGCGGTGTGCGGAATTTTCCGACCACCCAACCCACCACCCAACCCACCACCCCATGAAACGCTTCCTGCCGTTCCTGGCGGCGAGCTTGCTCACGGCCCATCCTGCGTTTGCCGGACGCACCATCGCCTGGATCAGTGACCAACTGGTGCAGAATGCCGGTTCAGATGCGACGGACAACGACGGCGGCCCGGACTGCCGATTTTCCGCCGGAGCCGGACCCTACGCGGATGAAGCATTCATCACCCTGCTGCGCAGCGCCGGATTTACCGTCGTCCGCTGCAATCCGCCCAACTCTCCCAATGCGCTGACGCCCGCGGACATCGGCACGCTGAACACCTTTGACCTCGTCATTCTTGGCCGCGGCACGGGCAGCGGGGCATTTGACACGGCGGCGGAGACGTTTGCGTGGAATTCCTCCATCACCAAGCCCCTGCTCTGCACCAACACCTACCTCAGCCGCTCCAACCGTCTGGGGTGGTTTTCATCTTCTGCCCCGCCCGTGCAGCCGGACCAGTTGCTCAATCCGCTGACCTTCACCGCCATCGCCGATCCGGTGCAGGCGTATCTCGCCACCGGAGTCGCCCTCACCGGCGACACCACCAACGACACGATTACAGAGATCATCAATTACCCCACCACGCCTCCGAACAATGGTGCGGCAGACATCCGCGGCATCAGCCTGCTCACCGGCAGCACCATCAATGCCGGCGGGACGGTCCACGCCACCTCCCTCAACGTGCCCGATGGCCTGACGAGCCCCTACATTGCCTCCCTGCCTGCGGGAACCATCCTCGCGGTGAACAACGGAACCGCTGCCAACCCCGCACAACTGGGTCCGGCCAATGGTCAGGAACTCGGCGGCTACCGGCTGCAATTCCTGGCCGGCATCCGGGAGTCCGCCACTTCCCCTAACAATGGAGTGCGCAATGCGGGGTTTGAATCCTTCACTCCGGTCGGCGAGCGCATGTTCCTGCGCGCCGTTGCGCTGGCCATGAACAGCGGTGCCGTGCCCGCGGATGCCGATGACGATGGACTGCCCGATGCCTGGGAGACCACGCATTTCCTCACTCCCGCCGCCACCACCGGCCTTGCCGACGATGATGGCGACGGACTGGTGAACCTCATTGAATATGCCTTCAACCTCAAGCCGACCGTCAGCGACATCTCCGGGCTGGCTTACAGCACGGCGGTGGGCGGGCTGGTGGAAATTTCCATCACCAAACGGCCCTACTGCTGCCATGTCATTGAAACCTCCACGGATCTGTTGAATTGGACCGCGGATGATCCGGGCAACGACGGCGACGGCCTTGTCACCATCGTCAACGACGCCAGCACCCTCTATGTGCGGGAGACCGCCCCCCTCGCCCGTCGGCAGTTCCGCGTGCGGGTGTATCCCATGCCGCTGTAATGGATGGCGGTGCGGTTCCTTTAACCATCCTTTCCCGGCCGGAGCAGCGCTGCCCCGGCCTTTTTGCATGGGCGAAATGCCCCGGAAGCGGTATGCTGAGCCAGATTTCTCCCCCCACTATGAAAACGATTCTTGTCCTCGCACTGGCCGGAGCTGCGGTCCTTCACGCTGCACCCACGGTAACGCTGACCGATCCCGCGCCGTCCGCCTCCGTTGGCAGCATCACCAGCATCGGGATCACCTTCAGTGAACCGGTCACCGGAGTGCTGGCGGGGGATTTTCTCATCAATGGCGAACCGGCAGCCGCTGTCACTGGAAGCGGCGCGGGGCCGTATGTGTTCAGTTTTCCGCAACCGCCCGCAGGAACCGTGACGGCAGGCTGGGATACGGAACAGGTGGTCAGCGGCATTGGCACCGGACCCTTCGTGACGCCGCCTGCGTGGACGTATGCCCTCGCGGACAGCATCCCACCAGTGCTGGCAACGCTGCCGACATCCGGAACCTGGATCTACGGGTCATCGGCATCGCCACAGACCGGCACGGGCACCCAGATGGCTCACCTTTTGCCTGCTCCCGGCTCGGTGGTGGAAATGCCGACTCAGGTGGAAATCGCCTTTGCCGAAGCCGTGACCGGCGTGAGCGCCGGGGATCTGCTCATCAATGGCACCGCCGCGACGGCACTCACCGGCGAACGTGCCGGACCTTACCGGTTCATTTTTCCCGTGCCCCCCGCCGGAACCGTGAACTTTACTTGGGCGGCCGGACATGGCATCGCCGACCTCGCGGGCAATCCGTTTGCCGGAACCGCTTGGAACATCACCGCTGGAGTGCCGGGGACCGTGCACATCACCGAATTTCTCGCCCTCAATGCCGGCGCATCCGTCATGCCGGGCAGTGACACGGATGGCGTGCGCGACGAAAACTGGGAGCTTTCCTCGTGGATCGAACTTCACAATCCCGGAGCTTCCTCGGTCAATCTGCTAGGCTGGACGCTGACCGATGATCTGGCGGCCCCGGCAAAGTGGGTATTCCCTTCCCGCACCCTTGCCGCCGGAGCACGGCTTGTGGTTTTCGCCTCGGGAAAAGACCGCAAGCCCGCGACCGGCAACCTGCACACGAATTTTGGCCTCGGAGGGAACGGCGGCACCCTCGCCATGTTCGCACCCGGCGCGGCGGTGGCGGCTTCGTCCTGGATCGACTATCCGCCGCAGCGCTACGACTACAGCTACGGTGCGCTGCCTGCGGATGGATCCGCACACTATTTTTCACCGCCCTCGGTCACTCAGGCGGCCTACACCGCTCCGAATTCCGACGGACAAACCGGAACTCCCGTCACCGGACCACCATCCCCAGCGGGATCCGCCAACTCCACCACGGAACTGACCGGAGTGCTGGCCGAGCCGTCGCCCAGCGTGGGGCGCGGGTTCTTCAATGAACCGTTCGCGGTGATTCTCAGCGGGCCTGCCGGGGCCACCGTGCGCTATACCCTGGACGGCAGCCCGCCCACCGCCGCCAGCACGGCCTTCAGTGCGCCGCTCAACGTGGCCACGACCACGGTGCTCCGTGCGGCTTGTTTTGCCGCAGGCCAGGTGCCGAGCCGGACCGTCACCCACACCTATCTTTTTCCCGATCACGTTTGTCCCGACCAACCCAGTCCGCCGTACAACCACCCTGGCACCGCTGCGGACGATGCCAATCCCGACCCGCCAGCCCCCGGCGGCAGCCCGCTGCCTATTGCCTGGGGCACGAATTCCACCTTCACGTCCGCCGCCACGCTGCCGGGATTCCCTTCCGGAACCGCCACGGGTTCCAACAACCTGACATCCTCAGTCATTCCGGGTCTGGCGTCCGGAAAGATCCCGGCCGACTATGGCATGGATGTCAAAGTCTGGGCGGACCCGACGCGATACAACGATCTCGGAGCCGTGGACAGCGTCAACGGCGTCACCAACCGCGAACGCATCGAACGCTCCCTGCGCACGCTGCCAGCGCTTTCGGTGGTCATCAAAAGCACGGATTTTTTCGGCACCTATCCGAACGGTCAGGATGCGTCCGGCACTGCGGGAAATCCGGCGCTGCCGCTGTATCCGAACTCGCGCAGTTCGGTGAAAACGGACATGACCAAGGCCTGTTCGATGGAGCTGCTGCAAGCGGATGGGCAGACCGTCTTCGTGGTGGAGGCCGGCATCGACCTGCACGGAAATGCCAGCCGCGATCCGTTCAAGAATCCCAAGCACGGCTTCACCATCCGTTTCAAAAGCAAATATGGCGCGAGCAAGCTCGAGGCGGATTTGTTTCCGGACTCCCCGGTGAAGCAGTGGGACAAGCTGGTGCTGCGCGGGGACTTTGGCGGAAGCTGGCTGCACCAGAGCGGCGCGGACGGCAGTCCGGTCAACAGCGATTCCAGCCAGCGTCCGCGCGGCATCCGAATCCGCGAGGCATTCTGCAAAAATTCGTTTCGTGACATGGGCCGCGTGGCCAGCCATCACCGCTTCGTCAACCTCTTCATCAATGGCGTCTGCTGGGGCAGCTATGAACTCATGGAGGATGAAGCCGAAGACTTCACCGCCGCCTACATGGGGGGCGAAAAAGACCTGGCCGACGTGGTCGATCAAAAGAACGACAGCGTGCTCAACAACCGGTCGGCTTCGCTCAAAAGCGGAACCTGGAGCGTCTGGTCCGCCATGAAACAGCACCTCGGCTGGACCGGCGGCAGCGCCACCATGGACCGCAACGTGCCTCCCACCGCCACCGTGCTATCCTACGCCTGGACCAATGCCCAGCATGAGACCTTGAAGACCATGCTCGACGTGCCGTGGTTCGTGGACTACATGATCTGGCAAACATTCGCCGGACACCGCGACTGGGCGAACGACAACTCCGACGCGGCACGCTACATGAAAAACGTGTATTTCGTGCGCCCCCAGGACGGAAAATTTCGCCCCATGCCGTGGGATATGGAAAACCTGCTCTGGCATGAAAGCGAGGACCGCATCACCGGCGCCACGAACAGCTTCAATCCGTCATCGCCCATCGCCTCCCCATCGCTCGCTCCGCCGGTTCTCATCCACCCGCGCATCAAATCCAACGCCGAATACCGCCTGGAATTCGCCGACCGCGCCTGGCGGCACCTGGTGAAGCCCGGCGGTGCCCTGACTGCGGAGGAAAACATCGCCCGCCTGGACAAATGGGTCGGCGTCGTCGGACCAGACGCCATCTGTCTGGAGTCGGCGCGCTGGGGAGACTATCGCTACAAGGTCCACGCCTATTCAGGCGGCACCACCAACCAGGTCTATTCGTGGAACGGTGCCTGGTACGACAACAGCACCGCCGCACAATTCAATGGTGCCTGGGCAGCGGGAATCATGAAATTCAACACCGGACGCACCCAGGCCTCGCAGCTCGGCACCTATTCTGGCGTGGGGATGTGCAATGCCTGGTTTGACGAAATCCGCCGCCTCAGAACAATCTATTTCCCTGTTAGGACCAGCAACGTCCTGGCACAATACCGCACCAACGGGCTCTACACCCACCTCAACGCGCCGGAACTCCGCGACAACGCCAGCAATGCACTGCTCGGCGATGCCGCCGTCGCCGCGGGATCACTGGTGAAATTGACCCTGCCAGCCGCTGGCACCGGGAGCAGCAGCGGGGAAATTTTCTATACACTCGACGGCTCCGATCCGCGCCCTGCCTACGACCAGACGGGCACTCCGCGGGCCGTGGCGGTCCAATACTCCGCGCCCTTCGCGATCAACGGCCCCACGGTGGTCAAAGCGCGGCTGCGCGGCGGCGCGGCCGTGTTTCCGCAAAAGGCCGATGTGAGGGCCGCCACCACCGCCAGTGCGGGAACCTACAATGCCACCGCCGGTGCCGCCGGACGCGGACAGCTCACCGCAGCCCCGTCCACCCTGGACGGCATCGCCCTGGCCGCTGGTGACCGCATTCTGGTTAAAAACCACACCACCGCGGCCGCGAACGGAATTTACACGGTCACCACCGTGGGCGGCGGATCGACCGGCGTGTGGGACCGCGCCGCCGACTGGGATGCCAATGGGGATGTCGTCACCGGCACCTGGGTGCGGGTGGATGCCGGACTCACCACGAACAACGTCAGCACCAATGAAGGCGGCATTTGGCGCGTGGCCACCAACGGTTCCATCACCGTGGGCGGTGCGACCGGAACCGCGATCAGTTTCGCGACCCAGCCGTTCAGTCCATGGAGCGCCCTCATGGAAATCACGCTCCAAGCGGGACCTCCCCAGCCGACCGTGGCCATCAGCGAAATCCACTACAACCCGCCCAGCAGCCAGGGCGGCAGCGCGGCAGAGTTTGTCGAATTCCTCAACTTCGGCACTCTGCCCGTGGACATGACCTCCTGGTATCTGAACGGGATCGAGTTCGTATTTCCTGCCGCCACCGTGCTCCAGCCCGGACAGCGCCTGGTCATTGCCAGCAATGACAGCCCGGCCACCTTTGCAGCGCAGCATCCCGGCGTCGTGGTGCTCGGCTACTTCGGCGGCAGCCTCAGCAACGGCGGCGAACGCCTCTCGCTGCTCGACAGCGCCGGACGCATCGTCAGTTCCGTGGAATTTCACGACACTCCGCCCTGGCCCACTTCACCGGACAACGGCGGCTACTCGCTGGAACTCATCAACCCCGCCGGCGATCTCCAGTCCTCCGCCAACTGGCGTGCCAGCACCGCCCTCAAAGGCACGCCCGGCGCTGCCAACAGCGCTCCGCCAGCCGCCGCTGTGCTCATCAGCGAATTCTTCGCCGCAGGCGGTCAGGGTTCCATCGGCGGCGTGCCCACGGCCGATTTTGTCGAAATTTACAATTCCGGAGGTTCCCCTGCTGATGTCACCGGATGGACGCTCAATGGAACCTCCCTAGGCGTGGCTAGTGTGGCCGCGGGACAGCGTGTCGTGGTTCCTTTTTCAGGTGTTCCGCTGGATTCCACGCAGGGCGAAATTCTGCTGCGCGATGCCGCTTCCGCCACCGTGGACGGTGTGCGCTACGGGCCGCAGCTCCGCACCGCGTCATTCCACCGCAGCGGCGCCGCCTGGACGCTGGGAACGCCCACTCCCGGAACGGCCGGTTCGCCGCTGGCCACTGCTGCGCCAACACATCTCGTCCTCAATGAAATCATGGCCAATCCGCTTCCCGGCGAGGACGACTGGCTGGAACTCTGCAATGATGACGCCGGATCTCCGGTGGTCCTAACCGGACTAGCATTGGAAATCGGCGGTCAAAGCTCCACCATCGCCGCGCCCTCCGCCATGGCGCCCGGCGGTTATCTGCGGCTGTGGTGTGACCCAGGAGCCACCCGCGCCGACACTCTCAACCTTGCCATTCCCTCGTCGGGCGGTACCCTCATTCTGCGCGACACCGCATGGAGCGTCGTCGCAACCCTCGCCTATGGCCCGCAGCAGGAGGGCGTCAGCCAGGGCCTGCTCAACGCCGTGCCTCCGCTGGTCACCCTAACCCATCCGTCGCCGGGACTCGAAAACATCCTTCTCCCCGCGGACGGCCCCATTTTCAACGAAGTGCTGGTCCTCAACGAAAACGGCGACAACAACCCCTGGGCGCGCCGCTCCTCGTGGGTGGAAATCAAAAATCCCGCCGCCAGTTCCATCCATCTCAATGGATGGTCGCTTCGGACCGTCGGCGTCACTCCGGCTCAGTGGACCTTCCCCTCCGCCGCCATCGCCGCCACGGGCCGCCTTGCCGTCTGGTGTGACGCCGGTGCGCCTGCCAGCGCTGCGCCCGGCAGTCACCTCAATTCCGGATTGGCGCTCGGCAATGCTCAGCATGCCGGATTCGACGCCAGCGCCTGGGGCATCGAACTCCTCACTCCCGGCGGACAGGTCGCGGACCGCATCACTTGGGGACATCAGATTCCTGACAAATCGATCGGACGCCTGCCCAACGGCACCTGGACGCTGCTCGACACTCCCACTCGCGACCGCGCCAACAGCGCTGCCGCGGCCCTTGCTCCAGTCACCGGCGTCAAGCTCAACGAATGGACCGGCCATGCCGCCGCGGAAAACTTTCTCGAACTCTTCAACCCTGCTGCCTCGCCAGTTTCCCTCGGCGGCCTCTGGCTGGGGGATGCCCCCAGTGAATCCGGACGCGCCAAATGGCAGTTGCCCGCACTGTCCTTCATCGCCCCCGTCGGCTTCAACGCCTATTTCAACAGCGGCGGAGGCGAAACCAATCCTGCGCGCTTCCACTTCAATGTCGCTTCCACCGGGGATTTCCTGCGCCTCAGTCAAAACGACGCCTCCCTGACGGTTGTGGACAGCGTCAGTTTCGGTCCGTCAGCAGCCCCTGCCAACTCCCAGGGGCGCACCCCCGACGGCAGCGCGTCGCTCGCGTCGCTCGTTCCCACTCCTGGACGCTCCAACCTCGGGAACGCCGCGCTGCCCACCCTCACCGCCTGGCCGTTCGGACAGGCCATTCCCGCCGGACAGCCGGTCATCCTCAACGCCGTCGGCAGCGATTTCACCGCCGCCCAGTGGTTCAAGGACGGCAGCCCCATCCCCGGTGCCGACGGACTCATCCTCACCCTGGACCCAGTCACCGCCGCCACCGAAGGCGACTACGTCATCTCCCTCACCAACGCTGCCGGCACGGTCACCAGTCCACCCGCACACCTGACGGTGCTTTATGCCTGGGACGCCTGGGCAGCGGAATTCGGCCTGGTCAGCCTCAACGGCGATGCCGACAACGACGGCATTTCCAATGCGGTGGAATTCCTCGCCGGATCAAATCCGCTGACGCCGGATGCCGCTGCCTCAGGGATCACCGCCGCCACGCTTCCCGGTTTCCTCGCCCTGGAATACACGCTCAGCCGTCGCGCCGCCCTGACAGCCATCAAAGGCCAGCGCAGCAGCGATCTTGCGCTGTGGACCAATGCTCCGAACAGCACCGAGGAACTGCTTTCCACCCAGCCAAACGGAGACGAGCGGCTCCGGGTGAAATTCCCCATCGACCCCGGCGAGGACCGCGCCTTTGTGCGGTTGTCCATCATTCCGTAATCAGTTAAGGTGCTTTCACCTCGATGAAACCCTCCCCATTTTTCTGTCTCGTCAGCGTTGTTCTGTTCCCCGTGGTCTCCGACGTTCGCGGCGAAGCGCCGCCCAACGATGTGCGCGCCAACGCCGTTGCGCTCGTGGCAGACCAGCCTCTTTCCGGCACCACGGCGGGGGCCACGCTGGAGGAGGGCGAACCGGTGCCTGAATGGCGCGAGAATACGGTGTGGTATGCGTGGACCGCGGATGGGCCTGGGCCTTGGGAAGTGCGGGTGGAGTCCGGTTGGGGTTACACCGGTCTGACGGCATACGAACAGCATCCGGATGGGACGCTGGCGGAGAAAGCACGGGCTTCGTTTCAGCGACCGGAGACAGGTGACAATTACCCATCCTCAAAGGGAGCGCGTTTTTATGCCGCGCCGGGAATGCAGTACTCTTTCCAGGTGTACAGCAATGGGGCGCAGGAGTTCTCCCTCACATTGCGTCCGCTGACAGGGATGCCCGCACAGGATGCATTCGCCGCCGCCCAGGCGCTGCCTGGAGTGGTGGCCAACTGCGAAATTCTCACGGCCCAAGCCACTCTGGAACCAGCCGAACCGCGCACAGGAACCGCCTGGCACAGCAGCGTTTGGCGAACGTGGACAGCTCCGGCAGCAGGGTTCTGGCTGTTGAAATTTGAAGGCGGTCTGGCGAATGCGGGGGTGGACGTGTGGCGGGGGAATGTGCTCAGCGGACTGACTTCCGCGCTGGTGGCCAGTGCCGACGGCGATGCGGCGGACGGCGGAGAAATGCTGCCGTCGGTGCGCGCCGTGGTCCAGCCTGCTGCGGGCGCCACCCTGCGGGTCCGGGTGCT
>JAGNEJ010000117.1 GCA_018003315.1 Verrucomicrobiales bacterium | reverse complement strand
CGGCCATTCCGCAGCTGCGGAAGGCGATTGAGTGGAATCCAAATTCACCGCCATTCCACCACGACCTGGCCATTCTCCTCAGCACCGCCGGGAGACCTGAACAGGCCATTCAAGCGCTGGAAGCGGCCTCGCGGCTTGATCCCTCCTCAGCCGTGTATGCCTATCAGCTCGGTCTGGCATGGAATGAAGCCGGTGACCTGCCAAAGGCGGTCGCCGCACTGGAGAATGCGGTGCGGCACGACCCTGCGCTGCACCGCGCCTGGTATAATCTGGGTCTGGCTCGCAACACCCTGGGTGACACTGCCGGAGCGCTGGCTGCCCTGACCAATGGAGAAAAGGCAAATCCGCGGGACTCCGCGCTGCCCTACGCACGCGCCACCATCCTGTTGGGGCTTGGCCAGCGGGCGGAAGCCCTCGCTGCCGTCCGACAGGCCCTGGACATCCAGCCGGATTTTCCGGAAGCCTATCAGCTTCTGCAGATGCTTTCCCGGACGGAACCCTAACGCCGTCTGCGCCGTGCCAGAAGGCCGCAGCATGCAAGAGTCAGAATTCCAGCCTGCGGTTCCGGAATGGCGGTGACCACAATGTTGTCGTAGATGGCGGTGTTCAGAAAATCATTGGGGTCGGTCGAACTCGTGGAGTTGGTGTCCGCCATGCCGAAGAAGATGTTGTCTCCCGCGAGTGAAGCAGTGGACAAGTCCGTGCTGGCAATGAGCGTGTTGTTGAGCTTCCACGTCAGGAGATTGCCCACCCGCTCCACTTCTGCCTGCATCCAGCGGAAGGAGACTTCACCGGCATCGGTCGATCCGGTTTGTCCAGGATAGAGGGTGGTTTGGGGTGGGGGTGCACCCTGAGACAGAAAGGCACCCGTATAGTAGGCCGCGCTGTTGTTCTGCGAGCCGGCGGCATACGTTGCCACATTCGTATCCACCGCATTGTTCCGGTAGAGCCGATAATCCTGCGACGATCCACCGTCCAGGGTGGTTGCGAGCATGATGCCATTGGTCAATCCCGGCCACTGTGCCGTCGTCCCGTTGGTGCCCATGCCGACAGTTGCCAGTTGAGTCGTTCCGCTGCCGCCCGCTCCCAGCGGACCCACGTAGTTGAGCCACATGTCGAAGCTCAGCTTGAAGTCACCGGAGAAGCTTTGTCCGTTGGGGGAAGCGGAGATTCCCTGAAAAACTCCCGCAGATTGGTTCGCCAGAAAGCGCATTCCCATCGTTGAGCCCCCGGAAGACCCCGGTGCGGAGGGAATGCCCAGCGTGCTGTAGTCGAACGCAAAATCTGCACTTGCATCGGTATGGGACAGGTTGGCTGTCCAGCCGGCGCCGCTGGTTCCGGCATCGAAGTCATCCTGGTAAACCACAGCGGCTGGCAACACGGTAGCCAGCAGCCAGAGGGAGAGAGCAGAGGTGGCGAAAGGTGAACGGTTCATGAGAGGTATGGGGCAGTTTGATGGATTGCTAATTCCAATAAAACGATTTCCCCCACCGCTTGACAAGCATTTTTCGTCGTCATTGTACGGAGCGGGATGGCCGATGCCATGACCGTTGGCAGGTGGACCACGCCTGTCCATCAACCGCGTATTGCCTCAGCAAAAAATGACACCGGAGGGTGGCGTTAGGTAGGGATCGTTGCCACGCAGGTCATCCGCGGCGTGGTGCAGACCCTCACCACCACCAGCCAGCCCGGCGTCGTGGATCTTGCAATCAAGGACATGTCCGGCTACCGCAACCAGACCTACCAGCAGAAAGGCGTCTGGGGCTGGGACCCCAAGCGCACCGAGAACATTTAGGTCGGGGATCGCGTTTCCATTTTTTTCACCAACTAACGCTCACGCCCATGAACATTCTGGACCTCATCGACCGTCTCAAAGCTTTAGAAAAGGAAAAGCGCTGCTACTTCACGGAAACAAGTTACCCGAAGAAAATCCAGCAACGGCTGAAACAAGCGACTTCCCTGACTGGCGTTCAGGACTTTTCGGACAGGCTTCAGATCATCGACGCGGTTCGCCTGAATCACCCGGGAGAGTTTATTGCCAGCCATTTCTTCGTTTACGGAAAGAGTGACTTTACGGAACTGCAGGCTTGGTATGACCCGCTGCCGGAGGATTTTGTGGAATTCTACAGCCACATCCGCGCGGGCATGCTGTGCTTTGAAAACTTCGTCTGGCTGATGCCGCTGGATGAGATGCTGGCCAATGAGCTGGAAATGCGGCGAATCATGGGCCCGGTCGATCCAAAATTGCGCCGCGAACCGCCACTCGGATTCGTGCGCTTCGCAGATTTGGGGAACGATCTTTACTTCGCTCTGCGCCATTTTGACGGCTCCTGGAAAGTGGTGTCCAGCACACGTGATTGCAGCGACAGCGAACTGGAGGGGCCTGAGGGAAATGATTATATCTGCGATGACTCATTCGCCGCCTGGTTGGAACGCATGCTGGACACGGAAGCCAACCCGCTTTTCCCTGACGTGTTGCATCCAGAAGAAAAGGACCGCTGGACCTACTCGAAGCGGATTGGATAGCATGACGTGCGGCTTGGAACTCGAATTGAAGACGGTCCTCGCCCCTCTGGGCCGCGTCATGGGGGTGGCCTTCAAGGGACTGGCGGTCGTGGGGGTGGTTTCGGCCGCCACCAGATGGCCACCCGAGTCATCACGCCAAGGTCGTCAAAAAGTATGTTTGGGAAACCAAAGGCATGCTGGAACTGCACTTCCTCCCGCCGTACACGCCCGATCTGAACCCGGATGAGTTCGTCTGGCAATACGCAAAGACCAACGGGATGTCAAAGAAGCTCGCTCAAGAAGAACGAATCGCTCAAAGCGCGGGTCAAGGCGGACATGGCAGCGATCAAATCCAAACCAAAACTCGTCAGGTCGTTTTTCCACGCGCCAAGTGTAGCCTATGCTAAGGACCAGTCAGTATGGTTCCACCCTGGTTACTTTCCGCCCGGTTTTTTCCAACAGGTCGATCACGCTGCCCTTTCCGCAGAGGTGGCCGGCACCGACAATCAACAGGGTGTTTTTGTCTCCAGCCAGCAGCTTTTCCACTTTGGGAACCCAGGCGGCATTGCGGTCCAGCAGCAGGCGTTTTTCGATTTCCGGGAAGTCGGCAAATTCCTCATGCATCGACTTGCCCAAGGCGGCGTCATCGCCCGTGCGCCACCAACCGATCATTTCTTCCATGATTTTTCCCGTTCGCTTGAGCTGGGCGAGGGTTTCCCGCAGCATCTGGTCCTGGAGAGCCAGCGGCATGTCGAGGAAGAGACCGAGTTGAAAATCCACCGTTTCCAGGCCGGTCACCGGTTTGCCATCCGCCGCGGCTTTTTTTTCGAAGGCAGCCTCCACTCCGTGCTCCGGGCGGATTTTCAAGCGGGCGTATTCAAATTCCATGATGGCTAGCGCCGCCATGGCGGGTTTCATTTTGGCCACCACCGACTTGGTCAGGGCGTCGCCTTTCCATTCCTGCAGCGCTCTGGCACCGTCCGCCGACAGCACCTCATTCAGGGATTTGCCATCCTCCAGCATGGCAGCGGCCAGCATTTTCATGGCCACCTTCGGGTCGTTCATTTCGCTGGGCGGAATTTCGAATACCAACTGGCTGGCATCCTGGTATGCGGTCTCGAACACCGGCGGAAGCGGGTGGTCGCTTTTCCGCAGGAGGTGGATCGATCCGGCCAGATACACGGTGCAATTTCCGCCAGTTACTTTCCAGACCATGCCCTTGGACACCGCTGGGTGCGGTGGTTGCTTTTGCGGAACGGCAGCATCCTGTGCGGATGCGAACAGCAGGCACAGGGACCAGAGCAGTGGGAGGAGCAGGCATTTCATGCAATGAAGCGGGCGGCAGGCTATTGTTTCACACGAAGTTCCACGGTGGCGGTGAACGGCACTTTTACGGTCTTGAGGTCGTCCCAGGTTTCCACCTCGACGGCGACGGTCGCGAGCTTGGTTTCCAGTTCAAAGCCGATGACCGAGGTCTTGGGGCCGCCAAAGGCACTGAAACTGGAAGTCCCGGTTTTGTCGGCTTTGATCGGTTTGCCATCCGGTCCCAGAAATCGGATTTCCACCAGTTTCGCGAGATCATCGGTGGTTTTCAAGTCCACCTGGACTCCCGAGCCGCCGGGATTCACATTTTCCACCGCAAACGTCAACGCACCGGCCTTGACCGGCGTGCCCTTTTTCAAGGCCACCGGTCCTGCCTTGGCCGTGGATTTTTTGGAGGCGGTGGTGACGCTCACCGTGCCCTTCGCAATGAGGCTGCTGGCATCGGATGCGGGAGGGACCTTTCCCTCCACCGTGAACAGGCCCGCCTTGCCGTCCGGACTGACTTTGGGAAAGGCACCGAAACCGTTTTTGAACTGGTCCTTTTTGTCCCAGAGCATCGTGCCCTTGTCGTCGGAGAAAGTTTCGATGCGGCTGGTCTTGAGGTCGATGTTTGTCAGGCCGCCTCCGGGGGAGTTCAGCAGAAAGGCAATAGCGGTGCCGGCTTCAAAGGCGTTGAACGGAACAAGCCGGTCATTCGAGAAGGAGTTTTCTCCCGAACTGGCCGGATAGACGTTCGAGACGACTTGGACTCCGCAAACTTCGGCGGATACGGCGGGCTGCTGTGCCCGGCAGGGCAGCAGCACGGCGGCTGCGGACAATAGGACAATGGGCGCGGTTTTCATGGGCGTGATGGCAATGGTTCGAATGTTCCAGCGGGCGGAAGCTTAGATCCGCCAGTCCCGCACTCCAAGTCAAAATCATTCGCCACGGAGGCATCTGCCGCCGCCAAGGCCATCCCGCGCTTGCGCCGTGGCGTCCCACGTCCATACTCTCACCCGTCGTTCCACTTTTTCTTTTGCTCTGCCCTCACCCTCACCTCCATGGAAAACGTCGTCATCATCGGATCCGGCTGCGCCGGATGGACCGCCGCCCTGTATACCGCTCGCGCCAATTTGCAGCCGCTCGTCATCAGCGGGACCATGCCGGGCGGACTGCTCACCACCACCACCGTCGTGGAAAATTTTCCGGGATTTCCGGACGGCATCGACGGATTCCAGCTCATGGCCAACATGCAGCAGCAGGCCGAACGCTTCGGGGCAAAATTCCGGATGGGATCGACCGTCGAAGCGGTGCATCTGACCGACTCCCCGCTTTCCCTAACCGTGGATGGCGGGACGATTTCCACCCGCACCCTGATCATCGCCACGGGCGCCGGGCACCGCCACTTGGGGCTGGAAAGCGAGCACAAACTGGAGAACAAGGGCGTCACTTTCTGCGCCACCTGCGACGGTGCCTTTCCGCGCTACCGCAACCAACCCCTGGTCGTCGTGGGCGGCGGGGATTCCGCCTGCGAAGAGGCCAGCTACCTCACCCGCTTCGGTTCCATCGTCTATCTGGTGCACCGCCGCGACACCTTGCGGGCGTCGAAAGTCATGGCCGACCGCGTCCTGGCAAACCCCAAAATCAAGCCGGTGTGGAATTCCGTGGTCACCGAGATTCTTGACGTTGAGAAGGACAATGTGAGCGGCGTTCGTCTGAAAAACACCGCAACCGGAGAGGAATCCACTCTGGACTGCACTGGCGTCTTCGTCGCCATCGGCCATGTGCCGAACACCCAGTTGTTCCGCGGGGTGCTCAACATGGATGACGCCGGCTACATCCGCCCGGTGAAAGGCGCCGCCACCAACCTCCCCGGTGTGTTTGTTGCCGGCGACTGCGCTGACAGTGTTTACCGCCAGGCAATCACTGCCGCCGGCATGGGGTGCATGGCCGCCATCGATGCGGAACGCTATCTGGCCGAACATCCGTGAATTGTCCCCTTCGCCCTTCTCCGCCATGGAACCAAAAATCGGCATCATCATGGGCAGCATCTCCGACTGGGACACCCTGCAGCACGCAGCGGCTTTCCTAACAGAATTCGGAATCCCGCACGAAACAAAAGTCATCAGCGCCCACCGCACGCCCGACGCCATGGCGGAGTATGCCAAATCCGCCTCTGGCCGCGGGATTCAATGCATCATCGCCGGAGCGGGCGGCGCCGCTCACTTGCCCGGCATGACGGCCAGCTACACCACGCTGCCAGTCCTCGGCGTCCCCGTGGAAAGCAAAACACTCAGAGGCGTGGACTCCCTGCTGAGCATCGTGCAGATGCCCTCCGGAATACCCGTGGCCACTTTTGCCATCGGAAAGGCCGGCGCGGCCAATGCTGCCCTCTTCGCCATCTCGATTCTTTCCCTGCACGATCCCAGTCTGGCCGAGAAACTCAGGGATTTTCGCCAGCGCCAGGCCGCAAAAGTCGGCGAAAGCCAGGCCGCATTGCCTGGACCATTCTCACCGCTCTGAAGCGGTCCACTTCCCAGTGAAAAGCGGGCAGTCCAGCGCCGACTTTCTTCCGTCACGGCGTCCGAAACGAAGATTTCTGACCACCGTTTGATGTTTTTACAGGTTCCCAGATTTCCCGCGCTTTTTGGCCTGATTCATGCTTGGTGAATAACTGCCGCAACACAAGTCATTGACCATCAAAATAACAGGAAAAAGTGTCATTAGTTGTTCACCGGGTTGTTTACCGCAATTGATCACAAGTTGCTGATTATCTATGCATTGCAAAGAAAAAATCTTTGAAAAACATCTTGAAGAAAATGCAGTGATGCGATATTGGTTGAGCAGTTCTTTGACAGAAAAGGCAACCGAAGCAATCGGCAGAAATGGGGCTGGCGGCAACGCCGGTTTTCAAGGAGACCAGGAGCCTAGGTTGTAAAGATACATCGAGTCCTCTCGATTAAAATGCCGGGCCAAGCTGGTGCCCCGGCACCCACGGCGGTCTGTTTTTAACCGGACAGGTTCCCTTGGGCAAACGGTCACGGATCCTCCCAGGACGGGTCGCACCGTCCTGACTGCGACACTGGAGAGTCTGCCGCTGGTGGTAGTGGTGCCGAAAGGTGCCGCAGAAACAACTGCTGGCGGAGTGAGATTTGCGGGGAAGTTTCGGCCCTGCAATGAATGTCGTGCCCGATCATGGGCAGAGTTGCTACGACCAAGTCCAGCGTGTTTCCACTGTTTCCGGCGAGCCCACCTCGCCACAAGACCCCGGATTCGCAACTGGGGAGCGCAACGGAAAAGTGCGGGACGCGGAGCGGGCGAAGCAGGCAAACTTCGCAAAACCTCCTGACTCAGGCAGCGCTAAAAACGGCGGCCGCCTGACTGCGAGACAAAATGCAACTTGAGAGGTAAGAGGTCAGACCCGTAACGCGGGGCCAACGCGCTGCCAGAAGCAGTGGCCGACCCCGTGGCAGCCGGTGAAAATGTGAAATTCCTTCGCAGGCATGTTTTCACCCTGTCTGGCAAGCGACACCGGCGGGTGCCGCCCAAACCAGGCAAAGAGGCCTCACTCAATACACTGCGGCGGGACAACCCCGCAGTCGGCCGTGCTACCAAGGCCGTAGAACTCCGCTTGCCGTGGAGAATAGCGTCGGGGAGCTGGCAGCCTTCCCACCAAAACGAAGAGCGCCAAATGCCAGTATCCGGGATGAGAGTGTGGCGAACTCCAATTCCCACCCATTTCGGCCCCTTCGGACCACCCGGTCCGGAGGGGCTGTCTTGTTTGTGCCCCCGGCAAGGGCGCACTCACTGGGCGGTTCAAATCCGCCACACATCTGGCAAGGGGAAGTGCTACCCCAACCTCGCGGATTCGATCTGATTTTTAACGATTTTCGACCTTTCACGGCACTGAAACTCTTGATTTTACAAGGAGGTGCCCTCCAAAACAGCTTGCAGTTCAGACCTTGGTGGTGGCAGCCTCTTTTCGATGGCTATCTTCACCGGCTATCATGTTCCTGCGTTGCGGCAAATGAACGGCTCAAGGATGGCAAAGAACACTTCTTCTGGAGTGTCGTCGAACCGTGGGACGAGGTAGCCAGCCGAAGGCTGCACCGAAGGGGTGAGCGCCGTGAGGCGGCGCGAAGCAAAACCGCCACCTTCACGATGGGCACATCCGACACTTCGGCGTGCCCGCCGCCGATCGCACCGTGACGGTTTCCACGCGTGGCGCGTCGTTTGGCACGAGCTTCACCACACGCGCAGCGGCGGGGGCGGCTTCAAACTCAACATCGGCACCCCTGTGCGAAAGGCTCTCGTCCCGAATACCTGGTGCGAGAGCACTTTCGACGGCAAGGCTTGGTATCTCGCACGCTACGGGGAGCTGTGGCGCGGACAATCCAAAGGGCTGCTCAGCCATGAAAAAATCGACTCAGCCGTGTCACAATCGGCCGCAGCACGTCCCACATCGGAAACTGGAAACCGTTCTCCTCGACATGCGGCAGCGCCAGATCACTTGAGTTGACAACAAGTGGCGCATCACGCCTCATGCTCCCAGAATGTGACGCAGCCATCCTTTTGCGCGACGAAGTGCACCCCGCCGTCCTGCGGAACGACGATGACAACGGTCCCAGGCAGCGCGACTTGGCTGGATGGGAAGCAGGCGCAGGATTCACAGACACGGCGGGGGACGATTTTGTTCGCAGGGTCAGTACTTGGCTCCCGCTGCTTTGGCAGCCTCCAACACCAGAACCCATTCGCCCTTCGTAGGCGGAGTGAAACGATGCACGCCTTCGTTGCGGGCTTGGTCGCTCTGCGCATCGAAGCGGCCACGCACGGGATCGAACCAGCGGGCGGTCAGTGCTGTGGTGAAGGCAGAGAGGTCCACGTCGATGCCTTCATGATCGGGGAGGTAGGCGATGGCGTGGTTGCTGGCCGCGATTCTTGCCAGCACGGCTCGGCGTGCCCATTCCTTGGGCTGGTTGCGGATCAGTTCAGGCGCGGGCTCCAGCCGCCACCATTCGATGGCAGAGAGGAAGCCGTGGAGATGCTGCATCTGAAAGGCGCTTTCCCACTGGATGGCTTTCTCCCAGTGATCGGGCTTGCTGGCATCACTGACCCATTTCCAAACACCGCCGTTGCCGTTCGCGGCCTTGGAGGAGGTTTCACCGCCGCCGTAGGTGTAGCCTTTCGCGCCTGAGAGCCAGCTCCGCCAGGCGGCACCGCGGGCGTCCACGGCCTGCCATGCCTTCTCACCGTGGCCGTCATACATGGCTTCGAGGTTGATGACGGGTTTGTGCGGCTCATGGCGGCAGGCGTGCAGCATCCACTCGCTGCTTTGAAAGGCGCAGCGCTCGCGGTTGCCTCGATTGTGGCCGCTTTGCACTCCTGCGATGTCGAGATAGGGCTGATCGTAATACTTCATGGTGAAGGTGGGCGTCTTGTGCCCCGAGGGTGTGCCGGGATGCTGCGTGATGAGGTGGACGGCGGTAGCCTCCCGCGTGGCGCGGCCCACTTCATCGGCCAGCGGCATGAAGTCGCTGTCAAAACTGGGTGAGAGGATAACGAAGCTGCCGAAAAGCCGTGCGGTGAGGTGCTGTGCGAACCGACAAGCGACCTCCGCTGAAGGATAACGTTCCACGGGTTCCATCAGTCCGACCATCGTGACCACCAGCCCGGCATCGTTGGCGGCATGGACACGGCGTTCGATCGTCTGCCAGAAGGCGGGGTTGATTTGCTGGAGTTCGGCATCGTGAAACGGCACCTCGCCATCGCGGTTCGTTTTGCCCATCCACGCTGCCGCCGTGCCCACCTGGATCACCGTGAAGCCTTTTTTTCTGCGATCCGCCAGATAGCGCCCCCACTCCTCCTCCGTGGAGCGCATCGGCCCGGCCCATGCGGTGTCGCCGAACCACGGGAACGGCGTGCCATCATCATGCGTGAGGTAGCGGCGATCCTGGCTGACCTTGAGAAAGCCGTGGCGGTGGAGCCGGTTGTCACCACGGTAAGGCGCGGCCTCGACACTGCCGCGCTGATGATGCAATCCCGCGTTGTCCGCATCCGAGCATTCCGTTTCCCACTTCCAGGTGCCGGGCAGCGGAAAGGCGCAGCGGATGCGGAAGCTGCGACCTCCATCCCAAAATCCGCAGCCCGTGATGACACGTCTCTCCGGCCCGGTGAAGCGCACACGCAGCGTGACCTCGGTGTAGGCATTCGCGTAATCGCGGCTGCTGGTGAGTGAGTGCTCCCAGCGTTCCCACACCTGCGGATTTTCCGCCGCTGAGGTCCAGGATGATGTGACGGTGATGCACAGTGCCGCCAAGGCTGCGATGAGTCGATTGGATGAGTTCATGTGAGGTGATTTGAATGCAGCGGCCTGACTGTGCTCATCTGTGGGGCCGGGACGCCGCAGATCACTCCACCTGCACGCGATAAAAGCGGCGGGGGCCGGTGGCGCCGCCGGTGTGCTGGAGGGTGATCGGTGCTCCGGTGCCTGATACCGGGCTGCCAAAGTTGGTCCAGGAGCCTGTGGTCAGGTCATCGCGGGTTTGCAGTTGGTAGTTGTGTCCGGTGTGGGCCATGATGGTGAGCTGGAAGTTGCTGCCGGTGATGCTTGCGCTGGTGACTTTGAGGCCGCTGGAGTCGATGATGATGCCGTGGTTTTCGAGATTCGGCGGCAGCGTGCCGCCTGCAGTGAGGATGTCGAGCACGCCGTAGTTCACGAAGGCTCCATTGGCGGTGAGGGTGCCGCCGCCGGTGATGCGCATGAGGCCGTTGTTGGTGACGGGGCCGGTGATGGTGAGGGTTTGGCTGCTGGTGGTGAGGGTGCCGTTGTTAATGAGTTCGCCGTTGATGGTGCCGTGTCCGGTGAGGCTGCTGCCGGCATTGATTTCGAGCAGGCTGGTCGTGAGGGTGCCGCCTTGCAGCATGATCTCGGTGCCGGAGGCGGCGTAGGCTCCGGTGGTGCAGGTGAGAGAGCCAGTGAGGAGGATTTTTCCCTGATCGACTCCGAGGGAGCCGCTGTAGCTGGAGGTGCCGGCGAGGGTCCAGGTGCCGCTGCCTTTTTTGCGGATGTGGACGAGGCTGTCGC
>JAGNEJ010000059.1 GCA_018003315.1 Verrucomicrobiales bacterium | reverse complement strand
CCATTGAACAGATTCCACAGTTCCGGGCGCTGGTTTTTGGGGTCCCACTGGCCGAAGTCGTTGCGGTGGGAAAAAAAGCGTTCCTTGGCGCGGGCCTTTTCCTCGTCGCGCCGTCCGCCACCCAGGCAGCAGTCGAATCCGTGCCGCTCGATGGCATCCAGCAGCGTGACCGTCTGCAGCGCATTGCGGCTGGCGTTGGGGCCTTTCTCCTCAACCGCCCGGCCCTGGTCGATCGACTCCTGCACGCTGGCAATCACGAGCTGGACACCGAGCTTGGTGGCAAAGGAATCCCGGTAGGCAAGCGCTTCGGGGAAATTGTGACCAGTGTCCACGTGCAGCAGCACAAAGGGCATGCGTCCGGGATGAAAAGCCTTCCTCGCCATCCACGCCATCACGATCGAATCCTTGCCGCCAGAGAAAAGCAGGGCAGTATTGTGAAATTGGGCAGCGGCTTCGCGCAGCACGAAAATCGCTTCGGATTCCAGTTGTTTGAGATGACTGACGTTGTAGCTGCGCATGGTAAAAACGTGTGGAAAGCGTTTGTTCTAAGAGTGGAACAGAAGAAATTTTCGAAAAAAACGGAATGGGAAACGGCGATCCTCTCTGAGCCTTAACGAGCCTGGGGGTCGGATCCCAGGCCAATGCGGGGACGGACAAACTCCACCAGTTTGGCGAGCGATTCCTCGGGCGATTCCTCCTCGGTATTCAAAACGAGATCGGCCCGATCCGGTTCTTCAAACCGGCTGTCTTTGCCCGTAAACTGCGGAAGTTTCCCCTTTTCAGCCCTGGCATACAAGCCCTTGCGGTCTCTTTGCGCACATGCTTCGAAGCTCGCTTTGACGTATATCTCCAGAAAATCCTCCTCGCCAATGATCTGCCGGGCCAGATTCCGGAGCGATTTGGTGGGGGTGATGAAACTCGCAATGGTAATGAGGCCGGTTTCCAGGAAAAGGCGGGCGACTTCGGCCACTCTTCGGATGTTTTCCCGCCGGTCATCGTCGGAAAATCCCAGTCCGCGATTCAATCCGGTGCGGACAATGTCCCCGTCCAATACCGCGGTCAGTTTTCCATCGGCATAGAGTTTCCGTTCCAGCGCCGTGGCCAGTGTGCTCTTGCCGGACCCGCTCAGTCCGTAGAGCCAAACGACACCGGCCCGCTGGTGGAGTTGTTTTTCCCGGGCGCCGCGGCCCAGAAATCTGGCGTGTTCCGGAAAGAGGTTCGATTCGGTGGTGGGTTCCATGTTCAACGATGCTGCAGAAGGCGTCATATCCCAAGCTTAAATGTTCTGACCCAAAAAGGTGTGAATGCCGCACTCGGTCTTGTCGAACCCTTCCCAACGGCCCGCCCGTTCGTTTTCGCCTCCTTTCGGCTTGGTGCAGGTCCAGCAGCCAATGCTCCGGTAGCCCCGGTCATGCAGGGGATTGTAGGGAATCCGGTGTTGATGAATGTAATCCCAGACTTCTTCCCGGCTCCAATTGAGCATCGGGTTGAGTTTCAATAAGTAATGCTCCCTTATTTTGTCGAATTCGTAAAGCTCCAGGTGCTTCATTTTCGCCCGATTGTCGGTCTGGTTTCGCCGCACTCCCGTGATCCAGACATCCAGTTGCGAGAGTTTTTTCTGGAGCGGGAGCACTTTGCGCAGAGTGCAGCAGGTATCGGGACTGGTTTTCCAAAGTTCACCGCCATAGGATTCATTCTGCTCCGCGACGGTTTGGGCTGGCGTCAGTGACTCAATCTGAATGCCAAAAAATTCCTCCAGACGGGATTTCAATTCCAGCGTCTCCGGAAACAGCAAACCAGTGTCCACCGTGAACACTGGAAACCGCAGCCCCAGTTGCATTGCGTGGTGGATGATCACCAAGCCGGAACCCTGATAACTGGTCCCGATGGCTGCCTGCGTCCCAAACGTTTCCCAAGCCCAGGTCAGGGACTCGTCCAGCGACCACCCCTCCATCGCTTCTGCCAGGACGTGCACGTTCAAATCGGCGTGTGTTTGTAAAAGAAATCCCATGAAATACCTATTTCCTATGGGAATAGTCGGGAATTGAGAGGTTGCAACTAAATTTGCGCAGATTTTCCACGGCTGGCCAGCGGATGCGGGGAATGGGAATAAAAGTTGGTGCCGACCGGTCCGGCAAGGTCGGTGGAATTCAGTTGTTCGGGTGCGATGCGTGCGATGGGAAGATTGAAATTTCTCGCTTTGCGGCGGGACAAGGCATGATAATTTTCCGCTCCCTCCGGCGAACCCCCGGTCCTGCCCATGCACAAGGTTTACATCCGCACCTACGGCTGCCAGATGAACGAACGCGACTCCGACCAGGTGGCGCAGATGTTTCTGGATCGTGGAGGCTATGCGCTGACTCCGGAGGAAGCGGAGGCGGATGTCATTCTCATCAACACCTGTTCGGTGCGCGACCAGGCGGAACAGAAAGCCGTGGGGAAAATGGGAATGCTGGGGCGCTACCGGAAGCACAAGCCGCATGTGGTTTTTGGTTTCCTCGGCTGCATGGCACAGAGCCGCGGCGCGGACCTGCTGCAGGACATTCCGCACCTCGATCTGGTGGCCGGCACCCAGAAATATCATCGGGTGGTCGATCATGTGGATGCCATTCTCAAACGCCGTCTGGAGCGTCAGATGGACGACGAGCGGTTTTCCATCGTGGATGTGGCGGAGGAGGAGGGCAGCCAGAATTCCATCCGCGACCAGCAGATATCCGACAACCAGGGCGCCGCCTTTGTCAGCATCATGCAGGGGTGCAACATGAAGTGCACCTTTTGCATCGTGCCCTATACCCGCGGGGAGGAACGCGGCAGGCCGATCCCCGAAATTTGTGACGAAGTCCGGCGACTTGCGGACCGCGGGGTGCAGGAAGTGACGCTGCTGGGACAGATCGTGAATCTTTACGGACGGCATGAATTCCCCATGCGTGGCGGCATCAGTCCGTTTGTCCAGTTGCTGGAGGCCGTGCATGAAGTGGACGGCATCCGGCGGATTCGTTTCACCAGTCCGCACCCCATTGGCTACAAGCAGGATTTGATCGATGCCTTTGCCCGGTTGCCGAAACTCTGCAGCCACATTCACCTGCCGCTGCAGAGTGGCAGCGAGCGGATTCTCAAAGCCATGCACCGGCCCTACAAGCCGGAACGGTTTCTGGAAATCTGCCGCCGGATGCGCGAGGCGCGGCCGGACCTGGCGATCACCACGGATGTCATCGTCGGATTTCCCGGAGAAACCGAGGCCGACTACCAAGCTACCCGAGAGATGGTGGACACGGTCGGCTTTGACAATGCCTTTGTCTTCCGTTACTCCAAACGCCGGGGCACCCCCGCCGCAGAACTGCCGGAGGAACTGCAGATCCCGGAACGGGTCAAGGAGGAACGAAACCAGGATTTGCTCAATCTGGTGAACCGGATCGCCAAAGAAATGCTGGCGGCGCAAGTGGGCAGTACCGTGGAGGTCCTGTGCGAAGGCCATTCCAAAACCACCACGGAACGGCTGACCGGGCGCACCAGCCAGAATAAGATCGTGGTCTTTCCCGGTTCGGCCGATCGTTTTGCAGGTCAGTTTGTACCGGTGCTCGTTCAGGAATCCCACGGCTTCACGCTCTACGGCGAAATCGTTGCCGATTAAACCGGGCGGCAGCCGCGATCCCTTGCGCCCACTCCGGCAAAGCGCCCCGCAGCCGAGCAAACTCAGACGTGGCGCGAGTCATCGCCACCTTTTTCTCCCTGCCTCGCGTTTCTTTGCGCTTCGGATTCCGCAAAACGAATGCACTTTTCGGTTTCACTTTTCCAGTGCCGCCTTACCGTAACCAGCAGTATGCAGTGTGACGAGTGCAAACAGAAGAAGGCCACTGTGTTCTTCACCCAGATCATCGATGGGAAGATGCAGAAGGCCAACCTGTGCGAACCCTGTTCGAAGGCGATGGGGGTGACCGATCCTACCGGTTTCGGTTTGGCGCAAATGCTCTCCGGACTGGGAGCCCCGCCGGAGGAGAGCGTTTCCAAAGAACGCTCCTGTCCAGCCTGCGGGCTGCCACAAAACAAATTTCGCAAAACCGGACGTTTCGGCTGCAGCAGGTGTTACGCCACGTTTGCCGATGCCCTGGAGCATTTGCTCAAGCCCATGCACAAGGGAGGCACGCGCCATGTCGGAAAACGGCCTGTTTCCTGCCAGCTTCTGGAGGGGTCTGCCGACCGCATGGCCGAACTGCAGGAGGCGCTCAGAGCCGCCGTGGAAGGAGAACAATACGAGGAAGCCGCCCGGTTGCGCGATGAACTCAAGCGTTCCGACGAATTTCGCACCCCGCGCTCCGCCCCCCCAAAAGGCCCATGATGAAGTTTGAAACACTGCTCCGGCACAGTCCGGAATGGATGCAGCAGGACGGACCGCACCGGGACATCGTCATCACCAGCCGCGTCCGCCTGGCCCGGAACCTCAAGGATGTCCCATTTCCCGGCTGGGCGCAGAAGGAACCTCGTGCGGCCTTGCTTGCCACCTTGCAGCCAAAGGTGGAGGCCCTTCCCCAAATGAAGGATGCCTTCTCCGAGGAAATGGCTAAGCTGGACCAGGTTCGCAAGCAGGTCCTGCTGGAAAAACACCTCATCAGCAGGGAACAGGCGGCCAAGGGCGCAGGCAGCGCGGCGGTCATCAACCGTCAGCAGAGTATTTCCATCATGATCAACGAGGAGGATCACTTGCGCATGCAGAGCATCCGGTCCGGGCTGGATTTGCGCGCAGCCTTCGACGTGTTGGACGCGGTGGACAGCGAGTTGGAACAGTCCGTCCAGTATGCGTTCGACAAGCGTTTCGGCTACCTGACCGCCTGCCCCACCAATCTGGGCACCGGCATGAGGGCCAGTGCCATGCTCCACCTGCCCGGCCTGGTGCTGGGCGAACAGATCACCCAGGTGATCCAGGCCGTGAACAAGATCGGCCTGGCAGTGCGCGGCATCTACGGAGAAGGCTCCGAAGCGTTGGCCAATCTGTATCAGATTTCCAACCAGCACACGCTGGGAACTGGGGAGTTGGCATTGATCGCACGGCTGGAGCGCGTCATCGAACAGGTCATCAGCCATGAACGCAACGCCCGCAAAAAACTGCTGGAGGAACAGCCGGTAAAAATCGCCGACCAAGTGGGCAGAGGCTACGCCGTGCTGCGCTACGCGCACAGTCTGGACAGCAGGGAGGCCTTGGCGCACCTGAGCATGCTCCGCATGGGGACCGATCTGGGACTACTCCCCGAAGCGTGGGGGAAGATCTTGGACACAATCCTCGTGGACATCCAACCCGCACACCTCCAGATCTCCAACCAGCGGAAACTCACCCCCGCAGAGCGCGACATCCTGCGCTCCCAAACGCTGCGGGAGCGCCTCAAGGATTTGCCGGAGCCTGCCGCACCGGGGAAAAAAGGCCGCAGCATCTGAGCATCACTCCATTGCAAGCGCCGCAGACGCAGCATGCCCCACACGCTCGGCAGGCGAGGAGATTTTTGGACGGAGGCGAAAATTTTGTTGGCATTCCATCCGACCCGATTATTCTGCCGCCGTTCTCGGTCAGGGGGCATTAGCTCAGTTGGTAGAGCACCACAATGGCATTGTGGGGGTCAGGAGTTCGAATCTCCTATGCTCCACTCCCTTTCCAAACGCAGCGCGAAATTGGCTTGGGGTTGTTGGGAAAACGGCCACTCGGAAACTTGAGGCGACCATCGGCCAGAAATTCCTGCCCGAAGCACTGGCGTCGGTGCATTCATTCTGTGGAAGCGATTTCCACAGTTTGCAGTGGCGACGCTCTACGGCAAAAGCCCGGCCAAGGACGATGGCCGGTATTTTGCGGAAAAACGCAAAAAAACGCTCGGGATACGGAAAGGAGGAAGGAAGGAGATGTGGGCGGGACTTGTTCCTGTGCGGACCCGTTTTCCTGTAGCTGGGCGATCTTGGTTTTGCGCGATACGGTCTGGTTTGCCCGGCTGAAGTTGCGGCCTGCCGCTGCAGAGAGATGCCCAGGGGCAGGGCCAAATGCCGGCGTGCTCCGCGCTCTCGGTTCATGCGCTCCGCGGTTTTCTCATGGTGTCAGCGTCGGATGCGGGTGGACGCGCGACGACCAGGGCGAAGACCACGATCCCCACCGTGACAATGCTGCTGCCGAGCAGGGCTGTTCCCGCGGGCCAGGCTTCACCGAGAAAGAGGCTGCCGAGGAGCATGGAAAACAGCAACTCCGCGGCCTGCATCGCTTCCGCAGCGCCGAGGGCCACGGGAATGGTGCGCACCATGCCGGTGGCCTGGAAAAAGAGAATGGTGGCGATGACTCCCGCGCTGAGGGCAACGCCGCCCGCGAGGCCGATTTGCGCAAGCGGGGGCGGCCCCGTCTGATGCCAGGCCCAGGCGGCCAGGACCAGCCACAGTGGCTGGGTGACGAGGGTCATTCCGAATACTCGCTGGGTGGCATTGAGCGTTTCGCCGGTGTTTTCCAGGTGGAGCAGCAGCATGCGGTTGCCCAATGGATAGGCCACCGCGGAGAGGAGGACGCAGAAGAAGGCGAACCAGCCGGCGGCATCCAGCGAACCTCCGCCATGGCTCAGCTGCATGAGGAAGACGCCGCCCAGAATCAGGATGCCGGTCATGAGTCCTGCTTTTGGAATGGTGCGGCGTTTGTCGCGGTAGAGGAACGGCCCGCAGAGCATCCCGGCGATGACGGTAAACTGGAAGCTGCCCGCCACCAGCCACGATGGACCGCTGCTGGCGGCAAAGCTCAGCATCGAATAAAAAAGCACGAAACCCACGGCTCCGCAGCGCAACCAGTCCAGCGGGTGCGTCCGGATGGCTTTCCACACGGCAGCCGCACCGCCCTGCCACGCCACCAGCGGCGCCAGCAGAGGCAGGGTGATGAAATACCGCAGGCAGGCCGTCCAGGCCCAGTGCCCGCCATGTGCGGCGCTGGCCCGGTTGAGCACATACGTCAGGGTGAAAAACAGCGCGGAGACCAGGGCGATGCCAACGGCAAGCAGTCCTTTTCTCTGTGCGGACGGGGGAGATGGCATGGGGGCGTCAATGGGATGATGGGAGTCGGATTTCCTCACGAAGACGTGGATTGCCTTGCGAACCGGTGAGGAATCGAAGATTGGGCCTCCGTGCGCGGGGAGGTGAGGGAAGCGCGCAGGAGGTTTGCACGGGTGGAATCTGCCTGCAAACCAGTCCGGGGCAATGCTCCGCGTTGTGCCATCCATGAATGGTGCAGCGCGAGGGGCCGAGGCATTGCGATCCGGGGAGAGTCCACCAATTCGTGGATTCCGCTGTGAAATGCGCTTGGCGATGGGAAAATCCCGCTTTAATTTGGTTCCGATGGTGATTTCCCCCTTGATTCTGTGACTGCCGCTGCACCGCCCCGTTCCGTTCCGATTGGTCCGCTGAGCATGGATGGCACACGCCCTGTTTTTATCCTGGGGCCATGCGTGATCGAATCCGAAGATTTTGTGTGGAACATGGCCAGAGAACTGCAGATCCTGGCGCGGAGGCTGGGTATCCAGTTCGTGTTCAAAGCGTCCTACGACAAGGCCAACCGGACCTCGATCTCCTCGTTCCGGGGGATCGGCTGCCGGGAGGGGTGCCAAATTTTGGCGGCCATCGGGGCCGAACTGGGAGTGCCGGTGACCACCGACGTGCACAGCTCGGAGGAGGCGAGGATCGCCGCGGAATACGTGGACATTCTGCAAATTCCGGCGTTTTTGTGCCGCCAGACCGATCTGGTGGTGGCGGCTGCCGAAACGCACCGCGTGGTGAATGTGAAAAAAGGCCAGTTTCTTGCCCCCTGGGATGTGAAGCCGATTGCCGAGAAAATCCTGGCCTGCGGCAACGAAAATTTCTTTTTTACTGAACGCGGAGCCAGTTTTGGGTATAATAATCTCGTGGCAGACATGCGGTCATTGCATTGGATCCGAGAAGCGGGATACCGGATTGTCTTTGACGCCACGCATTCCGTGCAGCGCCCTGGCGGCATGGGGCATTCCAGCGGCGGGGATGGCGTGCTGGCTCCCGTGCTGGCGCGGGCGGCGGTGGCCACAGGGTGTGATGGCGTTTTTATGGAAACCCATTTTGATCCGACCAAAGCGCTTTCTGATGGACCGAACCAAGTGCCGTTGGCCAGACTTGCGGACGTTTTGCAGACGCTGCTGGCCGTGCACGATGCGGTTTCCCGTCCTGTTTCCACCAACCTCCGCTGACTTAACCATGAAATGTTCACCTCGTCTGACCATGCTGGGCTGGAGCTTCCTTGCGGTGGGCGTTTTTGCCAATCCGGCCCCTACTTCACCACCCGTTCAGAAGCCTGAAGCGAAGGCTGCACCGACTCCGGAGGCACCTTCCGGTCTGACCGGAGAAAAAATGCCACCGTCGGCCGAGGGTGCGGCCGTGCCGGAAAAAGCACCGCAAACTCCTGAGAAACCACGCTTTCTGCAGACCGGCAGTCTCGATGCGCTTTTCAAACTGGTGCCGGTAGGCAGGACGCATTCAGGAGTCAAATACCCGGTGATGGACAACGGGGCACTGACGGCTCTGGTGGAAAGCGAGCGCATGACGCGGACCGATGAAAACAGCCTGACCTTTGAGAATGCGGTGATTGATCAAAAAGGAAACGATCCGATGACGTTCCGGCTGATCGCAGCCGTTTACAACAAGGCCTCCAACATGCTGATGAGCAGCCAGCCCGCGGTGATTGAGAGTCCGAGCTACCGGATCGAGGGAGATTCGCTGGCCTACGACCGCGGTTCTGGCAACAGCAGGATGGTCGGCCGCGTGCGCATGATGATTTTCGATACCGGTGCGCTCAACGGGGATGACGACGCCGCGGCGGCCAAACCGGAAGGGACAGCGGACCCAGCGAAAGCGGTGCCAGCCGTTTCCCCGCCGCCGTCCGGCAATGCTGGCAATGCAAATCCCGCGGCGAAATGACCGGCAGTACACTCATGAAACGACATTTGATTTTTCTGGCGCTCACCTTGGGGGCGTGTCCGGTTTGGGCGCAGCAGACAGCAGCGGAGAAGGCAAAGGCGGTGCTGGCGGCGGAACGGGCAAAAGCCGTAGCCGCCGGGCTGGATCAGGCCGCAGGCAGCCGGGCAAACCTGGAGCGCATCCGCAAGGAGAACGAGCGTCGCCTGACAAATTCCCAAATCACCGCAAAGGAACATGCCGCCATCCGGTCCCTGCTCAATGACGTGGACCAGGATTCTCTAACCGACGAAGAACGGAAACGCCGGGTGGCCGACTTTCTAAAGGACGCCACTCCACAGGTCCGCGAACTGTTTCTAACAAAAAAAGATTCTGCGGAAACGACCACCCCGCAGCCGCCCAAGCCGTCCGCTCCGGTGCCGGGTGTCGCGCCCGGCAAGCCGGGCCCCCCGGTGAATTTCGCCAATGTCCCAGTGCCGCCCAAAAAGGAACCGCCGCCCAAGGGTCCCAAGAAGAAGGCTCCTGCGCCCCTGACCATTGATGCGAACGAACTGTTGTTTCGTCAGGATTCCAAAGTTGCCGTTTTCAAGGGGCGCGTCAAACTGCGTTCCCCACAAATGGACATCGACAGCGAGGAACTGGAAGTTCTTTTCAAGGATGGGGCTTTCGATGGCGACAAGGAAGGTGGTGAGGGAGCGAAGCCCGGAACCCCTCCCGCCGACGGCAAAAACGCCCAGCCAGGCGCCCCAAAACCGCCCGCCTCCGGAGCGGTTCCCGGCGCTGGCACCGGCAACGAAACGAAGACGGATGAGGACAAGATCGAAAAGGCCTGGGCGCGGGGTCGCGGCAGCGTGGTGACCATCGTGCGCCGCAGTCCGCAGAAGCTGACGGTCTGCAAATGCGGCGAAGCCATTTACGAGGCCAAGACGGGCAACCTCACCCTGAAACAGAACCCGGAAATTCAGGAGGGCGGAAAGGCGATTTATGCCTTGGACCCCGGGACGATTCTGATCCTCGACAAGGAAGGCACGCTGCAGGCGAACGGCCGGGTGGGCACCCGCGCCGTGGAGGAGAAAAACGCAAAACCACCTGCTGCCGCACCAGTGCCGGATGCCGCTCCTGGCAGGCAGACACCGCCGGTGGCCAAACCCACTCCCTGAATTTTCGCACATAGTCCAATATCCTCTCTTCAGGCCGTTCATGACCACAACGCCGCAAACTTCCGATCCGCCCAAACTCCGCAACCAGTCAGAAAATGACTTCCTGCTCCACACCCACGAACTGGTGAAGGTCTATGACGGACGGGCGGTTGTGAACGGAGTGGACATCAATGTCAGGCCCGGCGAGGTGGTCGGACTGCTGGGTCCAAACGGTGCCGGAAAGACGACTTCCTTCTACATGATCGTGGGGTTGGTCAAACCCAGCGGAGGGAAGGTCATTTTTTCCGGAGAAGACGTCACCCGCCGCCCCATGTATCAGCGGGCCCGGCTGGGGATGGGCTACCTCCCGCAGGAAGAGTCGATTTTCCGCAAGCTCACCGTTCGAGAAAACATCATGGCGGTCATGGAAACGCTGACCCTGAGCAGTGCCGAGAAAGAGGAACGCTGCGAGGGATTGATGGAGCGATTCGGGATCGCTCATCTGCAGAAGAACCTGGCCCTGACTCTTTCCGGCGGGGAAAAGCGGCGGCTGACAATTGCACGCTCCCTGGTCACCGAACCAACCTTGCTGATGCTGGATGAACCGTTCAGCGGCGTGGATCCGATCGCCGTCAGCGAGATTCAGCAGATCATCACCAGCCTGCGCGAGGTGGGGCTGGCGATTCTTATTACCGACCACAATGTCCGCGAAACCCTCTCCATCGTGGATCGCGCCTATCTGATTTACGAAGGACAGGTGAAGCGCGAGGGCACCCGCGAATTTCTCGTCAATGATCCGCTCAGCCGCCAGCTCTACCTGGGAGAAAGCTTCCAGATGTAGGGCGGCTTCCCATCCATTTCACGAACCCAGTTCACCCCAAACCAAAAGGAAACGAAACCATGCAAACCGCAAACATTGATCCGAACATCGTCGTGACAGGACGCCACGTCTCCGTCACGGAACCGATTCGCGAGTATGCCAAAAAGAAGGTCGAAGGGCTGCACCTTGAATACCCACGAATCATCGAAGCCAAGGTGGTGCTCGACGTGCACCAAAGCCACGGTGCGCCCAGGCACCATGCGGAGATCATCCTCTTCTGCGCCAATCACATCACCATTGATGCCAGTTCGGAATGCGAGGATCTTTATGCCGCCATCGACGAGACGATCAGCAAGATTGCGCGCCGGATGCGGAAATACAAGACGCGCCTGCTGAGGACGCACCGCCCGCGCAATACCGCATCCATCCGCCATTTGGACGAGCATGTATTTAGTTCCGTGAATTTCGAGGCGGAACACGCCGAGGAAGTGGAGCCGGCGCTCATTCACAAGGAAAACTACCGGGTTCGTCCGCTGTATCCCGACGAAGCCATCACGGATCTTGAAATCAGCGAGCGTTCGTTTGTGGTGTTTAACAACCAGAAGACTCACCGACTTTCAATCCTCTTCCGCCGCAAGGATGGAGAATACGGCATGATCGAAGTCACGGAATAACCCGGACCGCTTTCCTGCAAAGGGGGGCAGGGGCACCGTGTCCCTGTCCCTTTTTGCTTTTTGGCACCATGCGCATCGACATCGTCACCATCTTTCCTGAAATGTGCTCTGTGCCGCTGAGCCGGAGCATCATGGGCCGGGCGCAGGAAAAGGGATTGCTGGAACTGCAGGTTCATGACCTCCGCACCTGGGCTGCAGACCGGCACCGCCGCGTGGATGATGAGCCCTATGGCGGCGGTCAGGGCATGGTGATGAAGCCGGAGCCATTTTTTGCCTGCGTCGAAGCACTCCGGCGGGCTGACACCAGGGTCGTCCTGATGACTCCCCAGGGGCGGCGACTCCAGCAGCGCCTGGTTGAAGACTACCGCAGTGCCAGCCATCTGATCATCCTCTGCGGACATTACGAGGGAATCGACCACCGGGTGATCGAAGCGCTGGTGGACGAGGAGATTTCCATCGGCGACTACATCCTGACAAATGGTGCGGTTGCGGCCACCGTTTTCGTGGATGCGGTGGTGCGGCTGCTGCCCGGAGTGCTGGGGGATGAACGCAGCGCTCCTGAAGACTCCTTTTCCTCCACGGCAGACGGCTTGCTGGAGGCGCCGGCCTACACCCGTCCGCCGGATTTCCGCGGGCAGGCGGTGCCGGAGGTGCTGCTCTCCGGAAACCACGGAAAAATAGCCGAATGGAAGCGGGAACAGAGCCTGCGCCGCACGCGTCAGAATCGTCCGGATCTGCTGCCCTGACAAACGGAGGCGTCCGGACGCTACGCCAGTCCGCTGCGGACCAACAGGGCGGTCATGTCAGGATCTCGCCCCATGAAGTCGCGGAAGAGCTTTTCCGGCGGTTCCGCATTTCCCTTGCTCAGAATTTTGGCGCGGAAGTCCTTGCCGACGCCCGGATCGAGAATTCCCTCCTTCTGAAACCGGGTGAAACAGTCGGCATCCAGCACTTCCGCCCATTTGTAGGAATAGTAGCCGGCGGCGTAGCCCACCGCACTGGCAAACAGATGGGTGAACCGGCGGGCCATGGAAGGGACGCGGGTTTTGGTTGGCATCTGGTAGGATTTGAGGATCTGCTCCACCACGCCGTCCAGGTCATTCAGCGGCTCCTTGGCGTGGTGCATGTGCAGTTCGAGATCCATTTTGCCGAAAGCCAGTTGGCGCATGGTGATGATGGCGGAATTGTAGTTGCGCGCGGCGACCATCTTCCGAAACAGCTTCTGAGGAATGGGCTCACCGGTCTCATGATGGCGGGCGAAAAAATCGAGGCTTTCCCGGTCCCAGCAGAAATTTTCCATGATCTGACTGGGCAGTTCCACAAAATCCCAGGTCACGTTGACTCCGTTGAGTGACTTGATTTCCACGTTGCCGAGCAGGTGGTGCAGGAGGTGTCCGAATTCATGGAAAACCGTCTCCACTTCGCTGTGGGTCAACAGGGCCGGTTTGTGTTCACCGGGCGGAGTCATGTTGCCGCAGATGAGCCCCAGGTGCGGGGAACGGTCATTATCCTGCGTCGGCGGAGTGCCGGTTTTCAGATAATTCATCCAAGCTCCGGAACGTTTCGCGTCGCGCGGATGCCAGTCGGCGTAAAAGCTGCCCAAATGGACGCCGTTTTCGTGGCGGATTTCGTAAAATTTCACTTCCGGATGCCACACCTCCGTCGGCTGTCCGTCGCCGCCGGTGGGCGGGGCGACTTCCCCAGCAGGGACAAAAATGACGGGCCGTTCCTGGATCAGAATGCCGAAGATGCGCTCGCAGAGGCGGAACATTCCGTTGAGCACTCCTTCAATGGGAAAATAGGGGCGCAACTCCTCTTCGTCGAAATCAAAGAGTTCCTTGCGGCGCTTTTCTGACCAGAAGGCGGTTTCCCACGGTTCCAGAGGCTCGGCGGGATGGCTGAGCGACTCGGCCTTGTATTCCTGCAGTTCGCGGCACTGGCGGTTGAACGCGTCGAGGATGCGGTCGTGCAGCCCTTCGACAAAGCCAAGCGCCTGCCCTCCGTCACCGGCCATCCGGCGCTCCAAGACCAGATCAGCAAAATTCCGCTTTCCCAGCAATTCCGCCTTTTCCTGACGCAAGGCCAGGATTCGGCGGATGAGATCCGTGTTGTCCCACGGTCCGCTGCGTCCGATGCCCGTGCTGGCTTCCCAGACCAGCTTGCGGATGGCTTCATCCTCCAGATGCTCCATGACTGGGAGCAGGCACGGTGCTTTCAGGGTCAGCCGCCAGACCGGCTTGTCAGGGGTTCCGATCTCCTTGCTCTTGGCATCGGCCAGGGTCGCTGCCTTTACGGTTTCTGGAAGGCCGGCCAGTTTCGATTCGTCATCGACCAGCATTTCCCAGGCGTTGGTCGAGTCCAGCACATTTTCTGAGTACTTCTGCGTAACCTGTGCCAGTTCTGCCTCCAACTGCTCCAGACGCTGCTTTTTCTCCGCAGGCAGGTCAGCGCCGCTCTGGCGGAACTCAGCCATCGTCTCCTCCATGAAGCGGCGGCGAACTCCGGTTAGGGAATGGGCGTCGGGAGTGTTGGCATAGGTGCGGAAAAGGTCCCAGAGCGACTCGTTGAGGGGAATGCGGGCGTAGAATTCGGTGACCTTGGGGAGGATTTCATTGTAGGCCTTGCGCAGTTCGGGTGAATTGCACACAGAATCCAGGTGGGCCACCGCGCCCCAGGCTTCTCCCAGCGCTTCCGTGGCCTTTTCGAATGCCAGGAACACGCTGTCGAAATTCATCCTGCCCCGATCCGTCACGCACACTGCGTCCAGTTTTTCCTGGGCGTCGGCCAAGGCGGCTTCGATGTCCGGGATGATGCGGTCCGGTGTCAGGGCGGACCATTTGATGTGGAAGCTGCGGTCGAGAAACGGGTGGTGCATGGGGTGGGGTGGAAAGCGCCAATCGTGCCCTGGGAAATGGGCCGTGCAAACGCTTTCAACGGACGGGTTACGGCAGATTCCACCGCCTGCGCAGGAACCATTCCGCGGCCAGACAAAGGACGATGAGGCCCAGCATCAGCGGGTGATTCCAAATGGAGGCAAGCTGCACGCGCGAGAAACGCTGCTCCTGTCCGGTCACATCGGCAGGCCATTTTTGCCAGTCGTCCACGGAATAAAATTTGCCCCCGTTGCGCTGGGCGAGTTGCTGGAGGCGGTCGCGATCAATGGGGCGTCCAGTTATTTCGGTGGGCGGCGGATCCACTGCGAAACTGGCTTCGCCGGTGACCGGGTCACCTGCCGGCTTGAAACTTGCCACCGCCTTGTAGATGCCGGGCAGGTGCGGCTCCACTGCGGCGGCGTAGCCTTCAATCTCCCGGTTCTCCCCGTCGGCACGGAAACGGGCTTTGTTCATCGCATACTGAAACACCTTGCCATCGGGCGTGTGCACTTCCAGCGCAACGCTGGCTGGCGGCACGGCCTTGGGATCCGCCTGGCGGACGATCGCGCGCAGTTCCGGCTTTTCCCCGTGCAGGTAGCGGCTGCGTTCCGCGACCAATTCGATTTCATCCCGGCGTTTGGTTTCGTCGTCCTTTGGCAGCATCCAGTCCATGAGCTGCGCCCAAAACGTTTCATAGGGAGATATTTTCCCGCGCCAGGCGTCGCTGGCCAGGCGCCAGCGCCACAGGGTGTCCGTCAGCACCGCCACCACCTTGCCGTGGCCCACGCGCAGGGCGGCAACCAGCGGGACCGTCCGCCCCTGCGCGGTGGTCTGCAGCAGCACTTCAGCGGTGGATTTTGCTGCAGGGGTGGCATTTGTCGTCAGCAGCGGTGGAAATTTCCCAACCTCTTCGAAAAGCGGACCGAACACCGGATGCCGCAATCCGGCTTCGCTGATTTGCACCGGGAAATTCCCCTCCAGGTATGCTGCCGGAGTTTGTACCGGCAAAAGGTTTGCCATGGCGGTGGTTTCGTAACCCGGGGCGGTGGCCAGGCATTTCGATCCGCCCAGGAGAATGAGTCCGCCCCCATTTTCCACATAACGGGAGAGCGCCTGGTGGTTTTCCGGACGCAGCGCATCGGCGGGGAGGTCGCCAAGAATGACTGCGGCATAAGCGGTTAGGGCGCTTTCACTCAAGTCCAGCCTCTCCGCGGCGGCGGCGTCCACTCCGCGCTTTCCTCCAATGGAAACCAGCCGCCCGTCGCCCCAGCGGACATAGCTGCGCAGGTCCAGATTGCGGTCGGCCACGATGGCTTTGCGCAGAAATTTGAAATCGAAACTGAGGCTGTTCTGCAAATACAGCACCCGGCTGCCGGCTTCCACGACCTCCACCGAAAATGGGTGGTTTTTGGCTTCCGCAGTGGCTGCCGCGTGGGCGATCCTCACTTCATAGCTCACCTTGCCGACCCGGTCATGGACGACGGGAAAGATGACCTCGCGGGACTGCTGGTCCTCCTGGAAGGCGGCGGCACTTTCGCTGGCTTTGGCGCCGTCCCGCCACAGTTCCACGGTCACGGCCTGACCCTTCAGCCCCTGCGCGTTGAGGCGCACCGTGATTTCACTTTCCCATCCGACGACGACCCGCGGGAGATAGTCCACGCCTTCCAGGGAAATCCGTTGTGGAGCCTTTTCCACGGTAAAAGGCTTTTCCAGTTCGAATGTGCAGACGCGGCCCTGATCCACCCGTCCGGACATGACTCTGGAGCCGCTGGTGTCGATGCCGTCGGACAGCAGCAGAATGGCGGCGAGCGATTGTCCGCGGTAGCGTTCTTTCAATGCATCCACCGCAGCCACCACGTTGGATGCGTGCCCCTGCATGGCAGGGACAGCTTCCAGATCAAACTCGCCCAGCGGTTTGAGTTCCCCGGCAAAGGAAAAGAGTTCCACCTCAAAACGCTGCTGTGCTGAATCCGGAATCGCCTCTTTAAGAAACAGGCGGACCATGGACTCACGGGTCGGCTGCCTGGGGTCCGGCTGGTCCGTCATACTCTCGGAGGCATCCACCAGCACCGCCAGCCGCGGTTTGATGACGCGCACCGTTTCGTGTCGATACTGTGCCTGAAAGAACAGCGTCAGCAGGGCGAGCAGCCCCGTGATTCGCAGTGCGGAAATCCAGAAAAAGCGTCCTGAATCCTGAAAAACACGGCGGATGTTCCAGACAAGCGCCGCCCCGGCAAGCAGAGCGATGACCACTTCGCCCACCACGCCGAACACCGGATGCAACTGAAGTTCCGCCAGCATGAATGACTTCTACAATGGCTGGCTCCATCCTGGTTGGCAATGCTCCTTGATTTCGCGACTGCGGATGACTCCGCAATGGCCTGGGAACTGGCGTCATGCAGACGGAATCCGGTCTCGTATGGACACCACCCTGCCCAGTGACCATTCAAACGGACCACTGGCGACATTTCCTCCTGCACGGCAGGCGCGAACTGGCGCTGGCGCGAGGCCTCTGCTGCCTCCACGGTGCGCCCCACAATGCCGCTCATCTCCTATCTTTCCAAGCTCTCCACCAGCCGGACGATTCTCTGGTGTTATCTCATCTGGTGGGCCGTGAATGTGGCCAATCACTTTGATGCCACCCCGCGCATCTGGCTAACTTCCCTGGGGCTCAGCGGAATCATCGGACTGGCGCTGGTGCTCAGCATGCGCACCTCCTCCGCCAAGGCAGTCAGACTGGACCCGTGGGTGGTGTTCCGGCTGTTTTTGATGCCGTTTTGTGTCTCCAGTTTTTCGGCACTGGTCAAGGAAGCAGGCTACCTCTTGGTGTTTCCCCCCTCGTGGCGGGAAAACGCCCAAGGCGCGGCCCTGATCGTACTTTTTTTGATCGTGGTTCGCGTGGTCAAGAGGGGTACGCGCATCCCGATGGCGTAGCCTTCTAGGCGCTGTTTCATTCATCGTGGCTCCATTTTCCTTGGCGCCTGCTTTGGAAACAGCACGGCTTCATCCAAAAAACGCGGCAACGAGCCAAGGCATCATTTCCGGCGAGCAATTGGTCCCGGAGTGCCTTCCTTCGCCGGAACGGTGCTGCCAAGTGACCACGAGGGTGGGGGCAGACCGGTCAATATTGCGCAATGATTGATTGTAAAAATCCCCCTTGCGCGAAAAAAGGTACGCGGCATTGTGTGGATTCCCCGATTTTCAAATTGGGGTCGTCCCGTTGCGAAAAGCACTCAACCGATAGATCCACCGCGAACCTACCACCCTCCATCCGGCGCTGACAACACATTCTTTTCACTAATTCATGAGCACCGAAACCCATCTGCGCGAACTGTTCGGCGGCGATTCTCGTCCGCAAGGCTTTGATCATGTGGCTATTACCGTGGCCAATCCGGAGACGATCCGGAGTTGGTCCAAAGGGGAGGTGAAGAATCCGGAAACCATCAACTACCGGACGTTCAAGCCCGAAAAGGGCGGACTTTTCTGCGAGCGCATTTTCGGCCCGACACGGGATTGGGAGTGTTCCTGTGGAAAGTACAAGCGAATCAAGCACAAAGGGGTGGTCTGCGATCGGTGCGGCGTGGAGGTTACGCTTTCACGGGTTCGCCGGGAGCGCATGGGGCACATCGAACTGGCGGTGCCGGTGAGCCATATCTGGTTTTACAAGTGCATGCCGAGCCGGCTGGGTCTGGTTTTGGACATGACGGCGCGGCAACTGGAGCGGGTCATTTACTACGAGGACTACATCGTCACGGATCCGCGGAGGACTCCCTTGGTGAAGGGACAACTGCTCACGGAAGTGGAATTCCGCGAGGCGGAGGAGCAGTATGGCGAGGATGGATTCGAAGCGGGCATGGGTGCCGAAGCGGTGCAGAAACTGCTGCGTGGCATCAATCTGCCGGAATTGATTGTGGAATTGCAGGAGGCCATGACCCGGACCCGTTCCAAACAGGTTCGCAAAAAACTGGCCAAACGTCTGAAACTGGCCCAGGGATTTCACACGTCAAAAAGCCGTCCGGAATGGATGATCATGGAGGTGCTGCCGGTGATCCCGCCGGACCTTCGCCCCCTGGTGCCCCTGGAGGGCGGGCGCTTTGCCACATCCGACCTCAACGACCTTTACCGGCGCGTCATCAACCGGAACAACCGGTTGAAAAATCTGCTCTCCCTGAAAACCCCGGATGTCATCATCCGGAACGAAAAGCGCATGCTGCAGGAAGCCGTCGATGCCCTGTTCGACAATGGCCGGCACGGTCGGGCCGTGACTGGTGCCGGAAACCGCCCGCTGAAGTCGCTTTCGGACATGCTCAAGGGCAAGGGCGGACGCTTCCGTCAAAACTTGTTAGGAAAACGGGTGGACTACTCCGGCCGTTCGGTGATCGTGATCGGTCCGGAGCTGAAACTGAACCAGTGCGGGCTTCCGAAGAAGATGGCGCTGGTGCTTTTCGAGCCGTTCATCATCCGGCGACTCAAGGAAATGGGCTTTGTGCACACCGTGCGCAGCGCCAAGAAAATGATTGAGCGCCGGACGCCGGAGGTGTGGGACATTCTGGAAGAAGTCACCAAGGGCCACCCGGTCATGCTCAACCGGGCACCAACATTGCACCGGCTGTCGATTCAGGCGTTTGAGCCTGTGCTCATCGAGGGTGAGGCCATCCGGATTCACCCCCTGGTCTGCACGGCCTACAATGCCGACTTCGACGGTGACCAGATGGCCGTCCATGTGCCGCTCTCCGTCGAGTCGCAGATGGAAGCCCGGCTGCTGATGCTGGCCCCCAACAACATTTTTTCGCCATCCAGCGGAAAACCGATCACCACACCGTCCCAGGACATTACGCTTGGCTGTTATTTCCTGACTCACACGCGCGTGCTGCCGGCCTCGGATAAAAAAGAGGCGCGCAAACCGCTCTTCGCCGACGTGGGAGAAGTGGAATTCGCCATTTCCGAAGGCAACCTGGAACTGCACCAGGCCATCCTGCTCAAGAATCCCAACCGTGGCGAAACGACCATGTTCGGGGACACCGAGAAGAGCGTCATCGAAACCACGCCCGGCCGGGTGCGCTTCAACGAAATCTGGCCAAAGCAGCTGGGTTTCATCAACAAGACGATCACCAAGAAGGAACTCTCGGATGTAATCTGGCGCTGCTGGCAGGCTTCCGGGCATGAGGAAACAGTGCGTGCGCTGGACCGCTTGAAAGAGCTGGGCTTCAAGGCTGCCATGCAGTCGGGCTGTTCCATCGGCATCACGGACATGGTGATCCCTGATGAGAAATCCGATGAATTGAAGAAGGCCTATGAGCGCCTGGATGAAGTGGACAAGCAATTCAAGCGCGGGATCATCACCGAGCGGGAACGCCACAACATGATCATTGACCTGTGGACCCACGCCGGGGACCACATTACGCAGAATCTTTTCCGGACATTGGAATTCAATGATGGGAAGAAGAATGCAAACCCGCTCTACATGATGGTGACCTCCGGAGCGCGGGGCAACAAGCAGCAGATCAAGCAGTTGGGCGGGATGCGCGGCCTCATGGCCAAGCCATCCGGTGAAATTATTGAGCGGCCGATCACTTCGAACTTCCGTGAGGGGCTGACCGTGCTGGAATACTTCATTTCCACCCACGGAGCCCGTAAAGGACTGTCTGACACGGCGCTCAAGACGGCGGACTCCGGCTACATGACCCGAAAGCTGGTGGATGTGGCCCAGGACGTGATCGTGACCGAACCGGATTGCGGCACCACCAACGGCATCACCGTTTCCTCGGTTTACGAGGGGGACGAAGAAGTGGTGGATCTGAAGCAGCGGATTTACGGACGCGCCTCCTGCGAAACCATCAAGGATCCGGTGAGCAAGGAAACCATCGTGAAGGCCGGTCAGGTCATCAACGAAAAACAGGCGCTCAGGCTCATGGACATCGGCGTGGAGCAGTTGAAAATCCGCTCCGTTCTAACCTGCGAGAGCCGCCGGGGCTGTTGCGCGACCTGTTACGGGTTGAATCTCGCCACCGGCCATTCGGTGAACATTGGCGAGGCGGTTGGCATCATCGCGGCCCAGTCCATCGGTGAGCCGGGAACGCAGCTCACCATGCGGACGTTCCACCTTGGCGGCACCGCCGGCGGTTCCTTCAAGCAGCCGATCGTCAAAGTGAAGGCGACTGGCACCGTGCGCTATAACGACATCCGCTCCGTCAAAGGAACGGACGGCAACTTCGTCGCGCTCAACAAGAACGGTTCCATCACCATTCACGATGAGGAAGGAAGGGAACTGGAATCCCACAAGCTGGTTCTTGGCTCGATCATCTACGTGGCCGACGGCGCCCGGATTCGCAAGGGAGAAACATTGATCACCTGGGAGCAGCACGCCGTGCCCGTCATCACCGAGAAGGAGGGGGTGGTCGAGTTCCGCGACCTCATTCCAGGGGTCACCCTGGGCAAGGCGGAGAAAGGATCAGACACCCAGGTGGTGCTCGAACACAAGGAGGACTTGCATCCGCAGATCGTCATCGTGGCCCAGCGCAGCAAGGAAATTCTCGCCAGCTACTCGATTCCAGCCGGTGCCAACTTGATTGTGAAAAAGGGAGAACACGTGGGAGCGGGAACGATCCTCGCCAAGACTCCCCGGAAAGCCTCGAAAGCCAAGGACATCACCGGTGGTCTGCCGCGGGTGGCGGAACTTTTTGAAGCCCGGAAGCCGAAAGACCACGCTGAAATCGCCAAGATCGACGGAGTGGTGTCGATGGGCGGATTGGTGCGCGGCAAGCGCAAGATCATCGTTCGCGAGCCTGAATCCGGTGAGGAGGAAGAGCACCTCGTGCCGCGCGGCAAGCACCTGCTGATCTTTGAAGGAGACACCGTGAAGAAAGGCGACCAATTGACGGAAGGCGCAGTGGTGCCGCATGAAATCCTCGACATCCTGGGCCCTCACCAGTTGCAGGAGCACCTTGTTGGCGAAGTCCAGGAGGTCTATCGCCTCCAGGGGGTGGAAATCAATGACAAGCACATTGAAATCATCATTCGCCAGATGCTGCGCAAAGTGAAAATCACCGATCCTGGCGACACGGAATTCCTCTGGGGCGACCAGGTTGAGCGCATTGATTTCGAAGAGCAGAACCGCCGGATGACGGAACAGGGTGGCAAGCCAGCCGAAGCCGAACCGGTCCTGCTGGGCATCACCAAAGCATCGCTGGAAACGGATTCGTTCATTTCCGCCGCATCCTTTCAGGACACCACGCGTGTGCTGACGGATGCTGCCACGCTTGGAAAGGTGGATGTCCTGCGGGGATTCAAGGAAAACGTCATCATGGGCCATCTCATTCCGGCCGGCACCGGATTCGGCTGCCACCGGGACATCAAGGTCAAGGAATCCGGCGAAGTCCGCCGCAGCGAAGGCCTCGACGAAGTGGACGAGGAAGCCGACGTGCTGCTGGACAACATTTGATTCCCGACGCGCCGGGCGGCGTCCCTGCCCCGATGAACACGGATGGCTGGCACCAGCCACGAGTGGCTTCGTGGGCAGGGACGATGTTTCCCGCTGAACCCGCCCGAGCGCGGTCGGCGGTGTCACAGGCACCTGGGATAGGTGCATCGCTTCCGGGCCGGACGCCGCTTCCATGCAGCACTCCCGTCGGGTTCCTCGCGGTGCCGCTCTCCTTTCAAGCGGTTTCGGTGCCCGATTTCAATGAAGCATCACGGCGTCGGGGGTGGCGGGAGAAAGCTGGCCAGGGTTTTGAGCACAATGGACTCGTCCGGGGCGAGGGAAAGCAGGTCGTCAAAAAGCTGCCGGGCTACGGCTTCATACGGCGGCGCCTCGCCCGTGCGGCGTTCGGCAAGCAGGCGCACATAACGGATGGCGCGGTCAATCAGCTTGAAGTTCGCCGGTCGCAGATGCGTCATCAGATTGTCCGCGAACCGGCCCATCCGGCCCATGACCAGAGTGCTGTGCGTGTTGAGCAGCAGCTTCAGCAGCAGGTGGCGAAAGAGCACGGACGCCGAGGCGATTGGCACCCGGTGCTGCTGCGGTCCCAGGCGGAATTCCAATTCATCGCCGCTGTCGCCAATGCTAAAAATCAGATGCGGTGCCTCCTCGGTGCGCTGGCGGCGCTTTTCCGGCAGAGCGTCAGAGAAATCAAAACCCTGAAGAAAGGAAGCGCTGGCAGCGCCCTGCAGGTCTTCCCATTCCAGGGTTCGCGGCGCACGGTGGAGCAGTTGCCGCCACGCCGCGCCGGAATCGGACGTTCCCTGCATCCAAAGGTGGCACCAGCTTGCCGGTTCAGCGGGGTTGATTTGGTTTTCAAATGGGCGCAGGGCAAACGTGGGGCAGCGTTCCACGGTGTCGGTCAGCACCGTCATGCCATACTGGCCGGGGCAATAGAGCACATGGCGGTTTGTCTGATAACTTGCCGCCTCCCGTTCAATGAACGGCGTTAGGAATCCAAATTCCGTGCCCGCCACAAGCGAATGCAATGCCTGCGGAGCGGCCAGCACGTTTTCCGGCTGGTGATGATGCTGCAGGGCGATGCCGATGGCCGCCAGCAGGACTGTGGCGGCCTGCATGCGGGTGCTCCCGCAGATTGCCATGGGTCCGACGGCCAGACTTAGTTTGCGAATGCGGGAATCTGCCAGCACGCGACGAGAACGCCCCGCAACAGCGGTCAGCACAGAGTCCGGATTGCAGTAGAGAAACCAGGGTGCAGCCGCGGACAACTCGGCGGCGCGTTCCACCGCGCCGATGACCCACGGCGTCTCGCCTCCCTCGGTCGAGGCAAGCAGCAGGTCGCCATCGTGGAATCCAGCCTCCTCCAACTGCCGCGCCCCGCGGTCCGGGCGGTCTTCGAAATCCGGCACCGTCCGAATCAGCCCGACCTCCCCGCCGGCCATGACACTAACGACTTGATCGCGGACATTGGACGGCACCAATCCCTCGCGGCAGAAAACTTCGAGGCTCACCGAAAGCCGTCCGGTGGCTCCGCAGCCGCAAAGGAAAATCCGCCTTCCGGCCTCCAGCGCTCTCCCAATGGATTCCGCCAACGGGAGCAGGGTGGGGGCTTTTGCGCTGAAACATTCCAGCGCCTGGATGTCCACGGCCTTCAGGGTTTCGATGGCCTCGGGCAACCGATGCTGCGCGAGTTCTGAAAGCCGGGTTGTCAGCGGATGCGGGCGTTCCGTATCCAGGGCACCCAGTTGAAACTGGCCGGCGGCGGCGAGAAATTCTGCGGCGTTCGCATCCATGTGGGCAACGCATTCGCTGCCGATTGCCACTTTCGCAATCCGAAGCGCGGTGAAATCTTTCCTCCATCCAGTTCCACCCATGAAGACTACTCTCCTCACCCATTGCCGCGTCATTTCCCCAGGGGTGGACATCCCTAACGCAACCGTTTCCATGCGAGACGGACGCATCATCGAGGTGCTGTCGGTAGGGGCGGGACAGCCGCAGGCCGACGAGGTGATCGATGCCGCCGGAGCCATGGTTCTGCCGGGGTTCATCGACATCCACACCCATGGCGCAGGCGGGAGGGATGTCTGCGAGGCGGACCCTGAGGGCCTGCGCACCATTGCACGGACCAAACTGGCGGAGGGCGTGACTTCGTTTCTGCCCACCACCTTGACCATCGCATCGGAGCCTCTGGAGCAGACCATGCACGTCATTGCCGCCTACATGAAGGACCAGGAATTTGCCCGCGCTCCCGCCGTGCATGTGGAAGGACCGTTCATCAACCCAAAGGCGGTCGGCGCCCAGAATCCTGCCCATGTCCGGGTCCCGGACATCGCGGAACTCGCAAAGCTCCACGCCATTGCCAGGGTGGGCATCGTTTCCATGGCCGTGGAAATGCCCGGCGGCGTGGAATTTGTGAGGGCCGCCACCGCACTGGGCATCCGCTGCAGCCTCGCCCACACCCAGGCCACCCACGCACAGTTCCTCGCGGCAAAGCAGGCCGGACTCGCGCATCTCACCCATTTTTGCAATCAGATGACGCCGCTGCACCACCGTGAAATCGGCATTGTGGGCGCTGGATTGCTGGATTCCGACATTCTCATTGAGGTTATCTGCGACCGAATCCACGTCTGCACGGACATGCTTCGCCTGGTGTTCCAGACCAAGCCCCTGCGCCAGATGATGCTCATCACTGACTCGATCGCCGCCTCGCATCTCGGTGATGGCGTCTTCGACCTGGGCGGTCTCGCGGTGACGGTGAAAAACGCCGAGGCCCGCCTGGATTCCGGTGCCCTCGCCGGCAGCACCCTGCGCATGAATGTGGCCTTGAAAAATGTAGCGGAGATTACGGGCCTGCCACTGCAGGAACTCGTCGCCACCACCGCATGGAACCAGGCCCAATCCCTCGGTCTGCCCGGGTTGGGAAAGGTTGAACCCGGATTTTTCGCGGATCTGGTGCTGCTGGATGGCGACTTCAACGTCCGCGCCGCCTACGTCGGCGGAGAGCGGCGTTACCAGGCGCAAGGGAGAATCTGACTAACTTTTTTGCATCATCCCGTCCCGGCGTCCCGCGGCATAGGCGGTGAAGACGCGGCGAATTTCATCGCGCACCCTGCGGAAGACCGCCAGTTGATCCTCCTCCGTGCCGGTTGCAGCAGCGGGATCCTCAAATGCCCAGTGGTGACGGTTCACCTGTCCGGGGAAGATCGGGCACTCCCGCTCGGCATTGCCGCAGACGGTGATGACGGTTTCGACTGGCTGGCCGCGAAATTCATCGAGGTGTTTGGAACGGTGCTGGCTGGCATCCAGCCCGATTTCCGCAAGCACTCTGACTGCCAGCGGGTGCACCAATCCAGCCGGTTTGCTTCCAGCACTGGCGACCCGGACGGCATCGCCGGCCGCCTCACGCAGGATCGCCTCGGCCAGGTGGGAGCGACAAGAATTGCCCGTGCAGAGAATCAGTATGAGCGGTGGCAGCATCCGGTTTCCTAGCTCTGAAATGCGGTGCATCCCATTGTTTTTTCTGAATGTTCGTGGATGGGCGCTGCTTGCCAGTTGACTGAGGCTGCAGCAGAATCCGAGTTTTTCTGCATCATGACCCAGAGCCAATGGAACCATCAGGAAGCAGCGGAAAACCGCCGGTTGGCAGCGTTGCTGTGGCGTATACTGCGGGATGCAGGCGTGGCTGCTGCGCAACGTCGTGATTTTCAGATTCTGGATCTGGCCTGCGGTGAATGTCGCGAAGCGGAAACCCTGGTCCGGGTAGTGCACTCTCTGGCGGAGGATGCGGAAGCGGCAGTGCCCCAGGTTCGGTTGCTTGGCGCGGACATCCGCAACCGCGAAGTGACCGAAGCAAAACAACGTTTTCGCAGTCGTGCTGACGCACAATTCGAATTTCTGGCCGCAGACGCATCCCGACTGGAGCAACACCGCCAAATCAATGCTGATTTTGATCTGACATTTCTGCGGCATCAGAATTTCTGGCACGATCCCGCGGTCTGGAGACGCATTTTCGTCCAGGGATTGGAGCGGCTCCATGAAGCCGGGCATCTGGTGATCACTTCCTATTTCGACCGTGAACATGCGCTGGCCATCAAGGCACTGGAAGAAATCGGCGCCGAACTGGTGGTGACGGAACGCCACGCGGAAAGCATCGCCCTGACATCTCCGGGAAAAAGCGTGGACCGGCACGTCGCCGTTTTCCGCAAAAAGCGGGGATAAATCTCAAAGTTTCCGAACGGCGGCCTGCTGACAGCGCAGCGACATGGATTTATCACTCGCCGCCCGCGTTCCTTCCGCTACGTTCTCCCTTTATGTCAGAGATTTTCAAGAGCGAAATGAACATGGGGCCGCAGCCGATCGATGCCCTGTTGGCCGCGCACGACATTGGCAACCATGACGTGGTAGCGGCGGATGCCACCCGGGGAGCCACCCACAAGGCGGTGGGCAAGGCCCGCAAAGGCCGACGGCTCACGGCGAGGATGCAAAGAAAAATCCTCGCGGCAGTCAACCATTGCCTGGCGGCAAAGGGCGCTGCGGCTGCCCGCTTTGAGCAGCTTTTCAATTATATTGGCCCATGAAGCCATCGCATGACGCGGTCATCGTGGGGCAGGGGACCGCCGGGACGACGCTGGCCTGGCATTTGCTGTGGCGCGGTTGGCGGGTGCTGGTGCTCGATCCGAATGAACCGGTTACCTCATCCAAAATCGCTGCCGGACTCATCACCCCCATCACCGGCAAACGGATCGCCCTCAGTTGGCGCGTGGACGAACTGCTGCCTGCGGCGCGGGAATTTTACCGGCGAGTGGAATCGTTGACCGGCACCACCTTTTTTTTCGATCAAAGTGCGGTGCGTCTCTTCCTGACCGATGACGAACGGAACCGCTGGGAACAGAAACAGGACCTGCCCGAAATCCGCCGTCATCTGTTGGCGCCGCAGCCGAACCCGCTGGTAAACTCGGCCTGGTTCGACGCCTCTGGTGGCGGATTCAGCATGGCCACGGCCCGGCTGGATGTGGCGGCGTATCTGGAGGCATCGCGCCGCTATTTCGTTGCGCAGCATTTCCTGGTGACGACCAGTCTGGCCTGGGAGCGTGAGGTGATCCTGACAAAAGAAGGTGCGGAGATCCCCCGACTCGGCGTGTCTGCCCGGCGGTTGATTTCGTGTGAAGGATTTGCTGCGGCTTCCAATCCTTTCTTCCGCTGGATTCCGTTCAAGGCGGCCAAGGGGGAAATCCTGTCATTGCGCATTCCGCAATGCACCGAAACCCGCAGCCTCCATGTGGGAGTGTGGCTCGCACCGCTCGGAAACGGGGATTTTCGAGCCGGTTCCACCTATGACTGGGATCATCTGGACCAGCAGCCGACTGCCGCGGGCCGCAATGAGATCCTGACAAAACTCTCAACTTTCGTCAAGCAGCCGGTGGAAGTGACCGGGCACCGTGCCGCGGTGCGCCCGATCATCCGCGAAAGCAAGGCTCTGCTCGGCCAGCACCCCGCGCATCCGACCCTGGGTTTTTTCAATGGTCTGGGGTCCAAAGGCTCGCTGCATGCACCCGGCTTCGCCAGGCAATTTGCGGCATTTCTGGATGGGGCTGGAGATATCGACGCCGACCTGGACGTGCAAAAGAACAATTGACGGTGCCGCCCATGCTTCGTGTTACGGAACTCGCCCAGCAACTGGTCAGGGAACGGCTGATTCCCGGTGCCGTGGCGGTGGATGCCACACTCGGCAACGGCCGGGATGCCCTGTTTCTGGCCAGGCTGGTTGGCAAGGGTGGGGAAGTCCATGGATTTGACATTCAACCGGAGGCGATTGAATCCACCCGGCGCACGTTTGCCAGCGCCGGCGTTTCCATGGAGAACGTCCACCTCCACCAGGTCGGACATGAATGCATGCAGGATCACGTGCCTCCGCATGCATCCCGCCAACTTCTGGCCGTCATGTTTAATCTGGGGTATTTGCCTGGAGGAAATCGGGAGGTGGTGACGCGTCCCGAAACCACCTGCATGGCACTGCGCCAAGCTGCCGGAATGTTGTCGTCCGGCGGCATTTTGGCCGTGGCGGTTTATCCGGGCCATGAGGGGGGAGCCGCGGAAGGTGCCGCAGCGCTGGACTTTTTTTCTTCGCTGGGAAAGACCTGGTCGAAGCTGGAATTCAGGAACGCCCGGACGCTTCGCCCGGTCCCATTTCTCCTCGCGGCCACACGGCTGGCACACTGTGAATGATGTCAGGATGCCGAGGGGTGCCGGGGCTTCGGGATGTGGTTCAACCGTGCGTTTTGAATGGATTCGCGCCGTGGAACCTGCGAAAATCAACTTGCCGAATCGGAGGCTTCCGGTAGATTCGCCGCATTGCCAATTTTCCAGGACAGATTTTTGGATTGCAGCCCGCAGGTATTCGATCGCGGAGGCTGGGTTGGCTTGTTTTTTGCAGTGGTTCAGCCGCATGAGTGAAGGATTTTTCCTCTTTGTGGAAGCGGGCAGCGGATGGCGGCAGGTATCGGGAATAAGGATTTTCCCGGACAGCGTCATGAATTTTTAACAACACCCAAAACCAAACACGCTTATCGCCACTCCCCCCTACAGACCCCCAGGGCCTCCCACTGGAGGCCAGCAACCGCGCAGCCAGCAAGGACCCAACCGGCCGTTTCGTGGCCGGGACATGACCCGCATCAACGACCGGATTCGTGCGCCGAAAATCCGGGTGATTGATGGCGTGACCAACCAGCAGATTGGTGTGATGTCGAGCCAGGAGGCCCTGGTGATCGCACGTCAGCGGGGACTGGACTTGGTTGAAATTTCCGCGGACGCCAAGCCGCCGGTTTGCAAGATCGTGGAGTATGGCAAGTGGAAATACCAACAATCCAAGCACAAGGCAAAAGTCAAAGCTCAGGGAGGCAAGGTCAAGGAAATCAAGTTCCGGATCAACATTGACCCGCACGACTACGGCATCAAGCTGGCTCATGCGGAAGAGTTTCTGGATCACAACAACAAAATCAAAATCCATCTGCAGTTTCGCGGCCGCCAGGGCGCGCATCCCGAGCTGGGTTTCCAGTTGATGATGCGGATCAAGGAGGATTTGAAGACCATGGGCCACGTGGACATGGAACCCAGGCAGGCGGGACGCAGCATCAGCATGATGCTGTCACCGCTGGGGCAAAGTCTGCGCCAGCGGAAATTTGCAAAACCGGTCACGGAATACGTGGAGTCCGAGGAATTCGATGAGGAGGAGGAAGAGGATGATGATGAGGAGGAGCACGATGAAGCAGGCGGGGAGACGAACGAATCCGACCATCGGCAAGGCGAGGAGGAGCGGCCGGCATCCGCAGGTTCAGATGGCCATCACCCCCATCACCAGACACTGAGTCTGGCAGAGATTTTGGATCAGATGGAGAGCGATGGCGGCAAGCCAAAGAAAAAGCGGAAACTGTGAGGGGAACGTCCGTCCGGTTTCCACCGGCAGAAGTCAACGGACGCGGGGTGCAACTGGATGCTCCATCCCGGGGGGGGATATTCAATTCCTGCGAGCAGTTCTCAATTCTTGGGCGGTATCGTGGAGGGGTCTCTGCCGGACCCTGTTCGCTGATCGGAGGGAATTTCCCTAAAAACAACCGATTGCATGGCGGCGGCTTTCCGATTTCATAGCGGACATGGAAACACCCAACCCACCGAATACCCTGCCGGCCATCGGCCTGTTGAAACAGCTGGATGAAAATCTTCGTCAGGGACTTTCCAAGCGCGGAAGATTCGAAACCTACATGCCCGGCAAAAAATTGGCCGTCCAGGGAGAGCCGCACCACACCATGTCGCTCATTCTCTCGGGCAAGGTGGTTGTTTCCGTGCATGCCCATGGCGATTACGTCGAGCTGGCCACGCTGGGGGCTGGCGAAACCATCGGGGAAATGAACATGATTGACCCCCAAAAGGCGAGTGCCGATGTGATCGTGAGGGAAAAGTCGGATGTTTGGCAGATCGACCAGTCGGAATTCCGGGCGATTGTGGATGACAGTCCGCTGGACGCCTGTCACATCCTGCTGTGGCTGGGGCGGCAACTGTGCCACCGGATTCGCTTCAACAGCGAAAAAATGCTGCGCCAGGCGGAGCTGATGCGGATGCAGTTTCGCGAAATGGACTATTGAAAGTCGGCCTGTAAATGGTGCCCTCGCGCCTGTTCAGGAGAGGACGAATTTCGGCAGCCAGCCTTCCTCGCCGGCGGCATTGCGGCACCAGAGCCAGCCATTGACTTCACGCAGGGCGGTCAGGGTTTCGCCTTTCCTGACAGAAAGATCCCTTGCGTTGAACTGCCGGACGACGGTGGCGGCCTTGCGGCCTTCCATTTTCAGATGATCTTCCGGAACGAAGCTCGCCCGTCCGTCGGCAGTCGCGGCCCAGATCCAGCCTGGCCAGCCCTGGTCACGCGGCCCGAGCGTGACGGCGTCGCCCACGGCGAGCTGCAGCGGGGAGCGATCCACCACGGTGTAATCGATATTGGCCCGGAATGTTTTTTCGCTCATGGGCCGCACTAAATTTTTCCAAGGTATTTTTCCTTCATCGCCGCAATCGCTTCCAGCATGTGTTCTGCTTCGTCGCGCAGTTTTTCATCCAGACTGGATGCCGCCCGGTTGTGCCTTCGGTAAAGCATGGCCAGCAGTTCACGGATTTGATCCGTGGTCATTGCGGAGGAGATTCCGCAGAGTTCTTCGTTGCTGGCTGTGCGGCTGATGCTCTGGTTGGACTGCGCTTCCCACTGTTTCTTGACATCCGCCGCCGCCGGGGCGGGCGGCGCGGTTTCGTGCACTGCGGGGCGGGGGGTGCCCGGGGTGGCTGGGGAACCGGAGTTGCGGCCGAAGGGAGATGCCCCGGCGGTCGGATTTTCAGCGCTGCGGGCAGTACTGCTT
>JAGNEJ010000010.1 GCA_018003315.1 Verrucomicrobiales bacterium | reverse complement strand
CCATCATACACAGCCTCGATTCCCTTCCGCACCGCCTCTCCGCGCATGAATTGCGCCGTCCGGTGCATGATGTTTTGCAGCCCGGCCGCATCATCAATGCCGAGTGAACGCATGGCGAACTGCACCGCTGGGATCGCAGCCGCCGCATTGCCAAGCCGGCCGCGGGATGCCTCATCCATCGCTTTTCCAACTTTGTCTTTTTCCCGGATTTCTTTGGCGACTTCACCACCAGCCACAACGCGCCGCTCTTCATTGCGGATGGCCGTTTGCTCTTCGGCATCGGCAACATGCGTCCACGACTTGCGAATATCACCCGCCTTACCAGCCTCCTTTTCCAGGATGCCGGCGAAGGTTTCCACTTCTTTGGAAATGAGGTCAGAATGCGCCTGCTGCAATCCAAGCTGTCGGTCATTGATCGACTTCGAGCGTCCATTGAGCCGGTCGATTTCCGCCTGCTGCCAGGTGTCGAATGCCTGCTTGGTCGCTTCGTTCGTCACCCCGGCCATCCGCTGCTTTCGTTCCGCCTCAAATGCTGCGGCTTCCGACTTCAATTGATCCGCCTCCGCCTTGATGCTGCCGGATACTTCGTTGAGCTTGGCCGGAGTGTAGGCCTCTTTTTCTCCCCCCTTGTCGGGAAGCGCCGGAATTTCCATGGTGGCGGTCTGATCGGCCAGTTTTTGGATGTTCGCCGCCTTCGCCGCCCAAGCCTGCTGCCGGATGCCAAGCGCCGTCGTCCGTTCCGCATGGCCCACCATTTCGTCAGGAGTGAGCCCATGTTCCTTTTTCCGGTCCAGAAAGACAGCCTCCCCGTCCATCTGGCGCTTTTCTTCGGCGAGCTTGGATTGCAGGAGCTCGAGATTCTGTTTTCGCTTCACCACGTCCATTTTGACCGCCTCCGCCCCCTTGGCCGGCCCGAGCTTCGCCTGCAATTCCTTGGCAAAGTCCCCCAGCGGCTTGTCATTGATTCCAACCTTCTCCGCATCAATCTCAGCCAGCCGCACTTCCGCCTTCTGCCGGGCGGCCTGGGCTTCTTTTTCCTCCGTCGAGAATGCACGGGATGATTTCGCCGGCAACTTGGCCAGATCGACTTTCAGCTTGGCTCGTTCCCGCTCCAGTGCCGAAATCTGCTGGCTTCGCAAATGCTTGGCGCTTGCGTCACGAATCCCCTTGTCCAGGGAAAATATCCCGTGCTCCGGATCAATGGTTTCCCATGGAGCCTGCGTGTTCTTGCGGTAAATGTAGCGGTCGTTCGGGTCTTCCGGATTCGGACCAACTTCCGCCGCTTCATCAACGAATTTCTGCTGCACTTGACCATCCTTGCGCTCGATGCGATAGGCGCGGCCGGATTGGTCCCATTCGGTTTTTCCCACAGTGTCCGTCTGTTTCGGCTTCCCGGTCATAGGGTCCGTGACCGCCTGAATGTTCCCAAACGCATCCGTGTAGGTTGGGGTTCCAGCAGTGCGTAATTTCGCCTCCTGAACCGAATTCACCAATCGCTTTTGCTGATCCTCCGCTTCTTTCTGTGCCGCAGCCTGTTCCCGCACCTGCTGCTGCTGCTGCCGTTGCATTTGCACGGCCTGCGCCTGCTCCTGCTTCTGTCTCCACTCATCTTCCCGGTTCAATTCGTCCACGGTCGAACCACCATCGGATTCGATGACCGATCGCAGGGAAGACGACTGGACGGCCCGCGGATCAAGCGCGGCTCCGTCGTAGGCTGGAAGTTGGGAAGAGGGGGAGAGAATTCGTCGTTGTGCCATGTCAGGGTTTGGGTAGGAATTTTTTGCGCAATCTCTCCAGTTCCCCAGCATCCACAGAAGACATGGAAGTAGATGGATTCCCCGGAGTGCCATTCGTCATGGCTCCAAGATTCTGCTGTCTTTGAGAGCGCAAATATTCCTGACCCGATGCCAGTTTGGCACTCGCCGCCGCATCCGCAGATGCCGTCGGAGGCGTGGGTGCCTCCGGGATTGAAAGAGAAGGAGCCGCCGGCACAGCCGACTTCGCGACCAAGGAATCAGCATCTTTTGAAAACTGATCCACGATGGATTGAATCGACTTGTCCGCCGCGGCAATGCGATTCGCCGGCCCGGCTGACTGCTTGGTTTCAAAATCAGCCATTTGCTTTGGAGTGAATGTTCCAATTTCCTTTGCCCCAGGAACCGCCAACGCAGCCTGTCTTGAAAAACTCTTTTGCAATGCCTGATCGTAGGCGCCGCCGGGCGTCGGTAGGAACGATGCCGCACGATTCCTGTCGCCAGTCGCCGCAACATTTGACTCAGCCTGTTTGAGCGCATCCCCTGTGATCCGATTCGCAGCCAAGTAATCCAATCCGCTCCCGCCGCCGAGGCTGCTGTTGGCCTTCATGTTTTGACCGCTCATGCCACCGCCGCCGAAACTGGCTACCTTCCCGGAGTAATCCGAAGCCAGATCTTCACCGGTGCCGCGGGCTTCGTAGGCTCGTTTCTGTTCCGGCGACATGCCGGCATATTGATTGCGCAACTGAGCCATGGCGGAATCCTTCGTCATTCCGCTAAACGGACCGGACTGCACGACAAACCCCGCCTTCCCATCCGACGTGGACGCCTTGAATCCAGCGCCTCCAAGCTGCTTGTCGGCAAAGGCAGCAAATCCCGACTGCCCGCGACGAATTGCAGCAGCCTGTTTTTGTTCATCCGACGCGACAACGGCAACCTGTTCAGGATCGGGCAAATTTGCAATCATGCCCGGTTGCGGTTGGCGATACGGAAGTTTGATGCTGTTGATTCCCCGTTTGATGCTGTTGATTCCCCAAGACATTGTATTTGTTAGTTAAAGTATTTCGCGCCGCCGTGAATTCTCACCGAATCCACCTTGAATTCCCCCTGGCGCAGCGGGGCAAATTTCTTGAATGCCGCCTGGGTCAAGTCCAGGGAATCGGCCGTCCTCTTGGCCGGACCAACATCAATCAAGGGGACTTTCAGCGTCACTCCACCCGCTGTCACCGTGACCATCGTTCGCCACGGAATGTTTACAATCGGGGAGCCCGCGCACTTCGACACCTGACGGCCGTTGCTGATTTGCATGGGAAGCGCACAGCCCATGATGGAGGGATTCCCCCGAGTCCGCACGCCGCTGGCGGTCTCTCCGGAGTCGTCAGGGTCATTGTCCCCGCCGAACCACGTCGCCAACATCTGCCGTCCACGGACGGGCATGAGCACAGCGTCGTCTCCGTCGAGGATGACGCAAAACGGCCAGGTGCCATCCCCGGCGAACGTGCGGCGCTCCTTGGCCGCCGCTTGCCGAATGAACCATGTCCAGAATTTCCAGTTCATTGTTCACCTCCTTCGCCACTAGGCGCGGGGAAGTCTGGGGCCTCCTGCCGGCAGCAATGATCGACGAACTTGATGACGAAATACCACAGCACCAACGACAGCATGATCCCGGCGCAAAAGAGGCATCCCGCAAAGGCGCTGCCGGGGATGTCGTCTTCAGGGTGGCGTTGTTCCCGTTGGTTGTTGTCACTCATGGTTGTTAGGTCTCGAAAGCAGGAGCAGCCCGACCAGGACCACGGCGAGCATGACGAACACTCCGCATCCTGTTCCTGCATTGACTTCCATTATGGGGATGGGGTGATGGGTTGTTTCCCGCTGGTGGCCGGGGGCGGCGTGATGTCGAGGGTCCGTGTGTCCTCGGGGTTCAGCGGATCATACAGCGTGATTCCGAGCCCGACGCCTTTCACGGTGAGGTCGAATCGGATCTTGGGGCCGACGTAGTATTTTTTCCCGTTGACCGTCTGGCATCCAGACAGGCAGAGCGCGCAAGCAGCGATACAGGCACAGGTGAGCAGATTCATCATTCGCAAGCTACGTAAAAGGTCCATGCGCTCCGCTCCAGGGTGACGACACCGGAGTCGGTGGTGAGGATCACCAGCGTCCCATCGTCGGCCTCACTGCGCAGCGTGCCGCGGACACTTTCCGGCGGGGCCGCATCCTCCGATGTCTTCTCGGCGATGACCCTGCACCCCTTGACTCCCAATATCAGTCCTCGTTGGGGTCGACGCGGCATTGGGGGGATTGGTTCTGCCTCTTGATGTTCGTCTGGCTTCATAGTGTATGATGGAGTCGTGAAAAAACGAGGTCTAGGGAACGCCCCAGGGCTCACAGGGGCGAACGGACTGGCGCTGGCGGCCAGGCTCCGCGCAGGGGGGCTGGGCTCAGGTTCGTCTTCGTCGTAGTCGTCAGGCGTCCCCTCGCCCATATGCAGAGGCGGGGCAATCTTGGCCCGGTTGCACAGCCATGAGATGCATTGCTCATAGCCGAACGTGAATATGGCCACTAGGCCAGCCGTGGTGGCGGTGCTCTGCTCACTGGTGCCGCCGTGAGCGAGCATCCATGCAGCCACGGCAGCCGCTCCGGCAGTGATCCATTTGAGCGCCTGGCGCTTGGCCCATGATGTCCTAGCGAACCAGGCCAGAATCTTCACGCTGGCCGTGGGCGCGGGGAGAGGCTCACCTGTGTCAGGATTCCGCGCCCGCATCACCACGTCTCCGTGCTGGGCGAACAGGACGGCTCTCTCCAGCAGGCTCATGCAGCACCCCCTAGTGTCCTGTCGATGGCTGTGACGCTCGCCGCCATATCCTGCACGGGGCAATTAGTCACCGGGCATTGCCGGAAGATTGAGAGCTGAGCGCTGAGTCTCGCCACCTGCGCCTGGAGCCGGTTCACGCGCGTCCACAGGTATTTCAGCGACGCCCCACCGCTCGCGATCAGAGCGGTGAGTAGCGAGATGATGACGCTGTCAGGGATCGACGTGACGCAGAAAAAATAATAGGTCATGGATATGGGGAATGTGCTGATGGGAATGTGCGGCTCATTTTTCCCGCGACTGCGCATATAGCTCCAGCGCGGGGACGGCGGCCAACACCGCCTTCATCGCATCTGCCGCCTCGGGCACATGCTGCATCGCCTCCCACAACGGCAGGACCACGCGCCTGCTCACGCCGTGGACGATCTCGCCCGTGTCGGGCACATAGCCGCAGACGTCGATGTCGATGGTGTCGGGGGCCGGGGCCGTGGGGCCATCAGAGGCGTTGACGATCAGGCGGCGGAGCCAGCCGTGCGAGATTGTGCGACTGGGCACCGCAGGAACTTCCGGAATGTCGGCGGAAAATGGTAGTGGCATGGTGTATCTGGGTTGATGCGTTAATGGACCTTGAAAAAATCGAAGTGCATCTTGGCCCCATAGTCGGTGCCGTTCGCGGCCCTGGAAAACAACCCCATGCCGACGTCGGTCATGGTAGTAGCAATCACCACAGAGATCTCCGGACCCCAGAACAGCCCGTCGTATGACGCGCTACCATAATATGTCGTGCCAGACTTCCGCAGCTTGAGCCAGATGCCGGTCGATGGTGTCGCGATGTTATAGGGTGGCAACGACGTTGTTGCTGTCAGACGAAAACTGTTGAATGACCAGCCGGACAGATTGGCAAAAGCCAACATGAGTCCGTTATTGTAAACCGTTAGGCCGATTCCGTTGCCACTGGAGTCCGTGATGAACGGCCCCATCATTTGGTAGGGGCCACCAACCTGCTGATACGCCAACCGGCAACTGATGTTGGTGTCTGTGGGAGTCCACGACTGGCTGATGCTGCGCACGGTACCAGCACCGACGGTCCCGGCGGGGATGTTCATGCTGGTCCATGAGCCACCACCCGTCTGATAGGTATGGTCTCCGGCCACCAGGCCGTGGCGCGTCCATTTGGGGTCCAGATCGGCCCCGGTGAAGTCGTCATCATACGGCCCGGCAAACGATGTGGGGCGGAGCGGGAAGAGGCGGTTGTCTGAGATTAAGCCGCTGGAAATCTGAGTGGATGGGGCGGCATCATCGACCCATAGCGGGAGCGGATAGCCGCGGATCATGTCTGAGACAACCGTTCCATTTATGAACCCGACGAATGCTAGAAGAGGGGTTGCACCAGCCTGCGGCGAGGCCACAACCGGATCCCCCACTTTTTGCACAATCGTGACCATCCCGTCGTGATGATAGGATGTAGTCGCTTCACCTTCGACAGTACCGAGCTTGGCGTTGATCTCGGATGTAACCGGCAGACCAGTTTCTAAGACAACATCCGGAATATTTTCATCTAAGGCATCATCCGCAATGGTGACAAGCCATGTCGAACCGGTCCACGGATACAGCCCCTGACGACCCGTGATAAGCAGTGTGTAGGAAGGTCCGGACGCGATGATTTCGAGCGAGTATTCTGGCAGCAACACCCCCAGCACTTCGAGGATGCTCTCCGTGCCGGTATACGGACCGCCGATTACGTTTGAATCAATATCCAACAACTGCGTGCCATTATCGAAATGCACTCCATCCACCGTGGCGTGTGCGTTCGTCAGATCGAACGTCCATTGATGCGATGGCTCTTCGTAGCAGTGGACATCCTGATTGAATTCGCCCGCGGTTAGGAATTGGGAAAAATCCAGCTTGAAACTCTGCTTGTTAGAATCGCCATCCATCCTGTGCCACCGAATTCCTTTATCCGCATCATAGCGGAACTGCCCGGACCTACCGACAGGATCATGGATATTGGATGGCGGATCTCCAGAGGGGGAAAGGAGCCCGTGATCCGTTACCTGCAACGGGAAAAGAGAACTCATGGCAATACCCTCCCCCAATCAATAACGCGAAGTGAGGCATTCGACGCCGCGGCAGCATAGAGCGCCTGGCCGGCTGAAATTCCGTCAATCACTAAAGCCGCGTTTGAACTAGCCGGAAGAAGCACGCCATCCGACAACACAACGGCATTCGTCGCCAACGGATCCGTTGTAACATACACATCAACAGCAGTAAGATTTTGCACCAGCCGGCGATTGATTCCGGATGCGTCGGCAATTTTTGAAACAGTTCCAGCAGTGATTGAAATGAGCATGGACAAGAACAGGTTGGGAGTAAGCGTCTCCGAAACAGAGACAATGTGAAGGAAGAAGGGTTGAATTTCAACTGCTCAAAAATTCCCGGATGCGAATTTTGAACGTCAGCACGATGCCGTAATCATCAGCTTGCCGGGATACCGTAGTCTGCGCACCGGCAATCTTTTTGATAACCACCGCAGGCGAAATGGACCGGGACACAACGGCCGGCTGCTGTTCGACGCGCCGGATTTCCGGCCTGTTTTCCGTCGAAACGCTGGTGACTTTTCCGGGCGTTTCCACCGTTTCGGACACCTGGAGCCCGGTTGTTTCCTCAGTCACGGACAAGCCGGGAGAAGTCACCCGTCGCGAGGTCGTGGTCTGTCTCGAAAGCGTTTCCTCACGCTGGCCCTCGCCGCGAGTCGTCGTTGTAGTGCTGGAATAAATGTCCGCCATCAGGTCGCCTCCACTTCATAATCTTGTCGAACCACGTCGCCGCCATTGTTCACTCTGCCACTGTCCTGCTTCGTTTCATGCTGCGCAACATCCTCGATGACGCTGCCGTCTTCAATTTTCCGAGAAATCCGCGTCACCGGGTTCTCGGAACGCTGCTGGACACTCGATTCCGATGTCCGGATCTCCGTTCTGGTAATGACAGCAGATTGTTCAATCACCACCGTTTCCGCCGCATCTTTTTGGGTTGTCTCTGTGATTTCAGGACGCTCCTCCAGCGTCGTTTGCTCCCCGGAAACCTGCGTCGATTCGCGGACAATGGCATTCCAACCGTCATCCGCCACCAATTCAACCGCCACCGTGAATTCATCATCAACCAAGTCCACATCGGCAATGCACCCCTTGGACAAAGCGCACTGCGCATCCCTCAGTTGAGTGACGGCAGCCACCAAAAGTTCGGAAAGTTTTGAAACTGGGAGGCGCATGATTTTTCTTTTCACCAGCCGCACGGAGGGCCGATCTCATTGAAAGCAGAAGTTTGCGCCGGAGCCAGGAGTGAAATCCCCTGCGCGGCAAGATTCGCCTGCGCAGTCGCTTGGCCGGCGAGATTCTCCCGGAATTTCGGATGAACCACCAAATACTGGCCAGCCGCAGCGACAATCCACCCGGCCACCTGATCGTTGTATGGCAATTCAGCAGCCGCCATGGAATCCACCAGGGTAAGAGCGAGTGGGGAAACAATCCCCTCGGATTCCAGCACAATTTCCGTGTCGTGCAACGGATCGATACGCATGACGGTGAAATCCGCCCCACCCGAGACAATCCGGTCAAGGTGATATGTCTCGCCATAGCCCAGCAGCCCATTCCTGCTGGAATTGACCGGGCGCCAAGCCCGCCGCGTATCCACACACACCACAGGCGCCGTGAAGCGGTCGATGTTGTAAGACAACTTGAGCGCATCGAAATAAACAGAAATCGCCCTTGATCCCGTCGCCCCGCGATAGGGATGCAACAAGGCCGTCGTGCTGCGCAATTCGTTGGTCGTCGAATCGCCATCGATGATGACAGAACAAAAATCAGCGTTGGAGACAGAAAGGGCTGAAATCGTCCGGGAATTCTCCGTGCAGGATGCCGTTCCAGTGGAGACAGCTTGAAAATGGAACGAGAGATCCCTGCGCCGGTAATGGGACGGCAGCAGGGGCCAAACGAATTGCACCGACTGATTGATGCCGAGAAGGAGGCTTTCCATGTCACGGACTTCCAGCGCCGAGGCTTCCGCGTCCTGCAACCAGGCTGAGCAAACCCTCTGAATGAGTTGCAAGGAATTCATTTGCGTGCCGCCTCCTTCGGCACCGGCTCCATTTCCCCAAGCAACCTCAAAACATCCGCCGCCTGTTCCATGACCGATTCGCGCAAGGCGTCCTTCCTTGTGAAATACCGGCTGCTCATGGCGTAGTAGCGGGCCAATGGCAACAACAGGGTTTCGGCATGATCCAGAGGGACAGGAAGCCGCGTCCACGGCTCCATGCACGAAAACCGCGGTGGCTTCATGGCGCACCGGGCAGCGAAAGTGAAGACCGACGACAGAACGCCGCCGATCAAATTTTCAATGCGCGGAGCCAAATAAATCCAAACCCCCTCATGTGCCGAGCGTTCAACCCTCTCGATCAAAGTGGAATTCCCGGATTGATACGAATGCGCCCAATATGCGAGAGGCTTGGTTTCGACCCCATCAGACCATGACATGCCGGCATACTCACGGGAAAACGACTCCAGCGCATTGCGCGACGGCAACGATCGCAAGGGAATCGACTCCAAGACAGCGCCACCGCCATTGTTGCGGATGATGGAAAGCGGACCAGCCACATTTTGGACGCCACGGGGAAGAACGAACTGAGCGATGAATTCATTTCCATCACCATCAGACTCCGCACCGATGACGCCCTCTTCGTTCAAATCGAGTTCTGCCACCCAACCAAAAAATTTACCGCTGGCGTGCAGTCGCTGGAATGCTGCGTTCAGCTTCTCTGCGGCTTCCTCCGCCATCGGCGAATCACAGCCTGAATCCGCACATTGCGCCCCCCATAAACTCATGATCCGAGCGAGGGCATCCCCAACCTGCAATCCATAAGCAGCGGTGCAAATCTTGGCCGTCAGGCGACTTGTCACCGGCATCACAATGGAGGCAGGATGATCCCGCCCACCCACGGCAACCAGGCCGAACCGGAAAAGGCAGTTGGCGCCGGCATCATATTCGTGATTCACCACTGGAGCCGTCTCCAATCTCGACTCCAGTGGCATCACAACTTGGCCGGCGCGAGTAGCAACACCCGCAACGTCCATGTAGCTGAGTCCGATCCAACTGACGGAGCCGAACATGATCTTGGTCCCCGTCGCCAATAGCGTCGAGGCCGCCTCAAGATCAGCCGCTCCATCGTAGGTTGGCACTGATTACTCCAGTGTGATTTTGAGGCCAGCAGAGCCAGACGGGAACCGGAAAATATCACCGGCGCCGATCGACACCGGAGTAGTCAATGACCCGTAGTAGAGAAGGTTGCCGTTTGAAGCAGCGTCGAAAATCCCAACAGCCACAATCGAACCCCAACCGCCCCCGGTTGCCGTAGTGAATGATTGCGCAACACCAAGGTATTTTTCGCCGGTCCCCAAAACGGAATCGGGCCAGTTGGTGTTGTTGTTCGTGACCGCCACGCGAGCATATGCGTTCCCGGAAACTTCCGATCCACCGCCTGACGCATTCGGCGCCACGGTATAAAGAGCGAGATAGACCGTGCCAGGAAACGAAAATGCCTGCGCACCGAGCGACAGGTCGAGAATTTTTTTTCGCAGATAGTTTGAAATGCACATGGGCTGTTCCTCCAAATGGGGATGGAAAGAAGAGGCGGGCGGAGATTTTCACCCCCGCCCGCCCCGCGAATCAGACCACGGTCGGCAACGGCAGATCCGGGTAATGCAGCGAGTGAGGCAACGTGATGATTCCAGGATTGCGCCCGAGCCGATCCCGACGGACCTTTTGACCAAAGTAGGACCGGACGAAAACCTTCGTCAGAAAACCGTCCTCTTCGGTTTCTTCACCGCGCCTGTTACGGAGCTTGCCATAACCGCGGAGCGCCGCAGCCTGGCCGAGCAGGAACGAATAGCCAATGGGCTCACCATAGACGTTGCACGGCAGAATGAGCGCACCAGCGGGGTGAACGTCCGTGTGCTTTCCGCTCCACACGCCAGTATTCCATGTGACCCGGTTTGTCCCGCCGGAATCAGCGAACGATGTCACGCGATCACCAGACGCAGCCGAACCAAGGCGCTTCGTGATGGTGATCTTGTTACCGTCATTCCCCGTGGTGTATTTATACATCCCGATCTTGTTCGGATCGGTCGCCGCATTCGGAGGATTGATGATGAGGCAAAAACGATCAGCCGATGCCGGTGAAACCGTGGTTGCATCCGCGAACTTGTAATTGTAGCCGGGGAAGTATTTGAAATACTTCTTTTTGGTCTTCGCCGCACTGGTCGAGTTTCCTCCGCCCTTAATGTCGATGACGCCAGTCCCACCAGTGATGGCAACCCCGAGCCGGGCACGCGGATTCATCGGCGACCCGATGGCTCCCTCGCCATCATGGTCGATGACATCGCGCTGCACGACAGTCACACCGTCCAGATCGGCGACCTCACCACGGAAAATCGTGTTCAGCGGACCGCGAGCACCGGCGTTTTTGACGAGATCACGATAGGTCGAATCTTGCCGCAAAATGGTGCAGGCGTCATTGCACGCAACGAGCGTCATGCGCATGGCAGGCGCTCCATTCTGAGTGCCGACCCTGGCGCGATTCCCCCCGAGCCGACGCATCAGCGACGCCGCGGTGGAAACCAGATTCATCGACAGACCATCCGCGGCGACGAGGCTTTCCGCGGTCTTGGAGTTCGGATAGAGGACATTCTCCGTGTTGACCTGATGGATGAAGGCCATGTCGAGATTCTCCGTCTTGAGGCGGCCCAACCATTTTCCGAGTTTCTCGGGGAGGCGCGACTTGATCTCGCCCCGCAGGCCCATGTATTCTTCCGCTCGCTCGGTGACGGACACCGCATGTCGGATGACATCGACCTTGAGATCATATTCGCCGTATAGCAATTCCTCGAAATCTTCATCGTCATCAAAGGTTTCCTCCCCGTAGTGAGGCTCGTCATAGAGACCAGACTCGATCCGGATCTTCATCGTTTGGCCACGTCCGGCAGACGTGTCCGTCTTGGATGCAATGATTCCGCTGGCTCCGCCCTCCATAGGCATCCAGAAGTCATTGTTTTCCTCGAACATATCGATGGTCGCTTGCCAAAGCTGTTCAGGAGTGATTTGATTGGCGATAGTCGTTGCCGTGTTCGGCGAACTGGTCAGTGCGTAAGTAGCCATTGTAGGTTTCGGTTGGAATGGGCTCCCGCCACGGCATGATTGTGCCGCGTCAGGGAATGAGAGAGGCCGGCGACAGTGCCGGTTGCTCAGTGGTGGATTTGATTGCTAGGAAACGGACCGACTAGGCTTTTTGAAGGAATCTCTCCGTCAATGCCTCAAGTTCGTCCGTGGATCGCAGAATCTCCCGGAGATTGATGTGCGATGCAGAAACAGATGGAGCCGAACCGCCCCCGACAGGACGCGGACGCACCGGCGCTGCCGGTGGACGCACCGCTTTTGGCGCGGGCTGCTGGTGGCTGCGAGGAGGAGTGACAGGAGCAATCGACAGATCCCTGGCCGCCATTTGGGCCAGGACCAGAGGTTGCCTCACGTCACTCACAATCGGATCCCCATTCGCGATCATCGCGTCGTGAATCTCCCGGATGCGCTCAAAAAGAGGGGTTCCCTCCTTTGCCGCGTCGGGATAAAGCTCAACAGCCTTGTCGCGATTACGATTCCATTCAGATTCCCACTGCTGCTGGGCCTGAGTTTCCTCGATCTTGGCCTCGCGGGCTGATTCAGCCTCGCGATACCTCGCCTCATTTTTGGCGTCGATGATTCGAGCCAACTGGACATTCAACTCAGCCGCAGACGGGTCCAATTCTGCATACGCTTGTAAGTATTTCGCCTCGACATCCGATGCCATCGCATCAAGCTCGGCCACCGTTTTCGCTGAGAGCGGACGGTCCGCCGCGGGTTCCGCAGCAGGGGCGGGATCGGGAGCGGCCTTTTTCGCCACAATGGCAACCGCCTCAGCCAAGGTAATGGCACCCCGAGCCGAACGAAACACGCTCAGCGCCAGGGCATCTTTCTCATTCTCCACCTTGGAAAGCCTGAAATTCTTTGGGAATGGCTTTCCCTCCGCCGACTCATGTTCTTCCTGCTCTTCGGGATCATCCTCAACAGGCAACTCCGGCTCGGGCGACGGCGCCGGAGCGGACTCAACCGCCCCATCTTCCTCGCCCTTCAACGGGATGTTGTTGTTGATGATCTCGTCAATGATGTCGGGATCGAGACGAATACCGGAATCGGGAGATTCCGCCAATTCTGGAGAAGACACCGCGCCTGCGGAGCCCGGCTCATCAAGCCTGGTATCCTGCAATTCGGCGTTGTCATCTGTCTCCATTGTGGATACACTCGCGTGTTGCAAGCAACTTGCAACTGCAAAATAATGGCAGGCATCTATCAACTCGCCAAAGACGCCCGCCTCGGCGTTGAAGCAATCAACCGGCGCTTTGAATCGTTCCGGGAAGAGCGGATCCTGTTCGACATGGAAGGCGAGAGCGAATTCACGCCGGCCAAAATCGTCGGCATGGTTCGACACAACCAACCGCCCTTCCGGCTGTTTGCCAAACTGGAAAACCAGAATTTGCTCATTTGGGAAACTCCCGGCACGCCAATTTTGCGGGACGGAGCCACAGAGGAAAATTTCACGAATATGTTCGTCGGAACCGACCCGATGACCAGCATTCCAATGCGCACGGTGACAGCCGACGCGAGCGTATGGCACAAAATCGAACGGGATCCAGGCACTGGCACCGTAACGCAAATCACAAGCGAAGTGCTGGAGGCCGATCCCACCGGGGATGCCACGACCCAATATCTGAAAATCGCGGAACTGAAAAGAGAGTCCGGACGGTGGAGGATCAAAACACGAGTCGAAGGTGCATACACCTTGAAAAAGATCATCCCGCCGGAAGAAGCGGAATCACCACCGTCCGACCCGTCAGAATCGACGGCTGGATCAGGCAGCGTCACCAGGCAGCGGCACAGCGTCACCAGGCAGCGGCACAGCGACAGCGGCACACCGGCAAGCGGCACGACATCAGGCACCACATCCGGCAGCGGCAGCGGCACACCGGCAAGCGGCACGACATCAGGCACCACATCCGGCAGCGGCAGCGGCACACCGGCAAGCGGCACGACATCAGGCACCACATCCGGCAGCGACAGCGGCACACCGACAAGCGGCAGTTCATCATCCAGCCAATCTTCCGGATCATCCTCAAAATCCGCCATCGTGAGAGCAAATGGCAAATGGATCGGATGGTTTGTAGCCGAAGCGCCGGAGCCCAAATTCCGCATCGTCATGCAAATCGACTTGCGAAAAGGACCGGTTCCACTGCCCCCGCAATGGAAGGAAAGCGTGCAGGAAGCCCACGTTATCAGCGCACTGGCCATCGACGCGCCCGATTGCATCACCGCCAGGATAGAGGGAGAGAACATCATCGCCATGGGGGCCGGCACAGCAGCAATGGCAACCATCACTATCGACGGCAAACCGAAAGGAGAATGGTTCGCCCACCGATGGGAAAGGTTCACCCGCCGGCAATACAAGACCAACGCCGCATTCTGGAAATCAGCCCATGGAAAAGCCTAGACCGACACTGCACCACCGGCCACCGGCCCCGTTGTTTGGAACGCCTCCGGACGGCATCAGGCAACTCCATGATGACCTGATGCTCAAAAGTATCAAGGAAACCCATGAGGCGTTGTTGAAATGGAACGAGTATTTTTCAGAATTCCGTGAAACCACCGTCAATGACACCGACGGTGACGTTTATATCCTGCTCGCGAAGGACATCCGGGAAGAACCGCAGGGCCGATGCCCGTTCGTGCTGCGGGCCAAACGACTCAGCGGTGACGATTGGGAGGGAACGGAAGCGCCAGGAGTTGTCATCTTCGAGGACACCGACGGCACACTGACACCGGTCATCCCAACCTACGAGGGCACCCCGCTGACATCATTGCCAACATTCACCATCCAGCCAGACCAAAGCACCTGGCACGTTCACATTCGAGACGAAACGGGAATGCTGACTGCCGTGCATGTCATGATCGGCGAATCAGAACCGAGCCTGAGCGAAGGGGAAACCGCTCTCAAAATCGCCACTCTCAAAAAGGACGGGACAAAATACACCATCGCCACATCCGTTGCCGGCGTCTATGTCCTCGGCCGCGGCGGCGGTATTTCATCGTCATCCAGCAGCAGCGGCAGTTTATCATCATCAGGCAGCGGATCAAGTTCGGCGAAATCCGCCATCGTTCCATTTCGCGACGGATTCATTGGATGGTTCGCCGTGGAACGGCCCGAAGCCGTCTTTGAAGACACAACGGCCATCCAACTCGACCATCACGGGGAAGGCATTGCGCTGCTGCCGCCGGAATTCCTCGCGAGCGTCCGAAGAGAGACAATCATCATGACATCCGTCCTGCCGGATGCGCCGGCTCCGTGCAGCGGCAGGGTGGAACGACTCGGCCCGAATTTCCCTTATTTGCTCGTCAGAGCGCCCAGCGCCGGAAAGGCCATTGTCAGATATGAAGGCGTCGCCAATGGATCACCTCCGCGATGGAAACGCTACACGGCAGCCCAGGCCAAATCCAACCGCGAATTCTACGCCATGGCCCGCAACCCGAAGATGCTGGAAAAATTCCTTCGACCATGACACTCCACGACAAATTTGAACGGATCGCAATTTTGAATCTCCCCTACAAGGCAGACCGCAAGCAGCGACTGACCGAGAATCTGCGAGCGACAGGCATGGCCGACCCGGAAAAAGTGACATGGATCAAGGCAGTATCCGGCGACTGGATGAACCCTCCGGCATGGTGGAATGCCGGAAATGGAGCATGGGGCTGCTGCCTGAGCCACATCATCGCAATCAGTCAGGCGATCATGGACCATATTGATTCGCTCCTGATTCTGGAGGACGACGCGATTTTTGCACTGAACGCACAGGACCACCTTGCGCTCTACGATCAGGATTGGCCGGACTCGTGGGGTCAAATCTATCTCGGTGGCCAGCATTTGAAGGATCCGACACCAACGAGCAAGCACTGGCTGCGTGGCGCCAACATCAACCGCACCCACGCCTATGCCGTCCACAAAAGCGCCATGAGCAAAATGTCGGCGCACTGCCTCTATGCGCCCGACTACATGAGCCATCGAGGTTGGCACATCGACCACCAACTCGGGATTGCGCACGAGCGCAGCGACTGGCCGGTCTTTGCTCCCAAATGGTGGCTCGCCGGACAGGCGGCAGACCGATCCAACATCAGCGGCACAGAAAACCGGGAAATGTGGTGGCAGAGAGTCCCGGCCGGATTCCACTCCCCAATCCTGATTCTGCCGGCCGAAATGAAGAATACCGACCCATCCTATTCAGGCTACTGCCACGCCGGATGCAACCTATACCGCGACACCTGCGAAGACATCGGCGCCCACAAGGCCATCGATCAAAACGGCGGACTGCACAAATTTCTGACACAAATCGCGAATGAAGCCATCTGGCATTACCGCGTTCCGGCCGTTCAACACCCGAAAATCACCCCCGAAATAGTGAAAAAATCATGGCCGGGAAAAGTCATCCAAGCCACCGAGGCGGAAATCCCAAGCATTCACGCCGCGCTGATGGAAAACCTTTACACCGCCGCCCTACGATGAGCCCGGACCATCGCCGATACCAGATCAAGCAATCCAGGATCACTGGAAAGCGCAGCCAGAGTCAAAAAATGACTGCGGGACAGCCCGGCAATGCGTTCGATGACGGCTGCACGGCCCTGCGGAATGCGCGGATGCACCGACGAACCAAGCCGTTCCTGTGTCCAACGGGAAACGATGCTGACATAAATCCCATCGGTGGCGTCCAGCCCGTATCCATAACGGAGAACCCGCTCCAGCGTGCGACCACGAGGGAGGGGATACCCGGAAGTCTCCATGCGCCAGACAGCACCGCGGGAAATCCCAGCGGACTTCCCAACATCAGCGAGCGACATGCCGGATTTTTCCCGGACACCACGCATCAAATCGACGAACGAACCACGCTTCATAAGCCCTAATCAGCCCTTATTTACCCAAAACGCAAATGCACAAAGAGCCTGACATCACCATCGGAGACAGCGCCGAGCTTATCGACGAAATCTATGAAAAACTCCCACCGCCCGGCCCCGACAAGCCACGGAAGGTGTTTCCATCAAACCTGCATCTGACCAGGGCGCAGGAAGACGCATTATGCCTGCGTGCAGCAAATCGCTTCCAGCAACTCGATGAGGAATTAGGCCGCGAACAAACCCGCACCGACATTGACGGAACGGCGCTTTTCCTCAACCAACGCACCGATGAGAAAAAAGAAGAGCGTCTGTTCATGGCGAAGCGACTGCTTTACCAGCACATCGCAGAAAATGACTTCTCGTGGCGCCCCCTGCTCATGAAAAACAGCATCTTTGCCAAAAGCAATCTCGTGGTTCCACTCTGCCGGAGAATCTGCCGGCAAATGGCGGCCCGCGCAGGCAATTACTTCTTCGGCACAAACCCATGGCTGGCCGTCGAACACGTTGGCCTGAATGACATCACCATGGCGAAGACCCTCAACAATCTCGTGCAGGCAAAACTCGACGAAAACGAAAACCAGTCGCGCATCCAGTCGGCCATCCCGATCGCATTTGAAATCGGCGAAGCCATCATCAAAACAACCACCACTCGCAAAGCATCATTCTACCGCCACAAGGAAACCGTCGCCGTCGATGGAAACGGACTTCCCCTCACCGCATCGGATGGCCAGCCCATCCGACAGGATGATGAATGGATCCCGGCAGACCCAAACAACCCAGGGGGATCGAAAATCCTCAAACGGGACGGCACAACGGAAATGCCCCCCATGCTCCAATTCCAAGAAACGATGATCGATGAGGAAATCATCCACTACCAGGGACCAGACCCGAAAATCGTCTACTTCCGGGATTTTCTCTGCCCGCTGAATGCCACCGACATCCAATCAGCCGACTGCATCTGCCATGTCATGGATTACAGCGCCAATCAACTCGCCGCCGACTACATGACCAGCCCAGGCGAATCCATGGATGAACTGAAAGCCGCCGTCGAAGCAATCCGCAATGCGCTGAACCAGGAATCAACCCGCCGCTCGTTCGATGCGATGCGCCCGGAACTCGGAGAAACCACCGAACCGGAAACGCCCGATCCGGTCATGACCATCGGCGAATTCTATCTGCGCTACGATGCCGATGGAGACGGATACATGGAGGACATCATGCTGGTCATGGACCTGGCCAGCAAAACCCCGATCTTCTACGACTACACCGCAGCAGTCACCGACGACGGACTGAGGCCGTTCCAGATCGTCCGCGCCAAGCCGGTCCTGAATCGATGGTATGGACAGGGAGCAATCGAATTGTTCGAGTCCTATCAATCAACAGTTGATCTGCTCGTGAACCGACGAAACAGGGCGCAAAGCGAAAGCGGCAGGGTGACACTCTGGCGGCCGCAGAACACCGTCGAGGGGGACGCCAACCCAAACCTGATCCTGAATTGGGGGAAGACCTACACGCCGAGGGAAGGAAAAACCCCCGAGGACATCATCAATGTCGTCTATCTCGACGATAACAAATACGACAATCTGACCGACGAACTGCAATTCTTCCTCCAACTCGCGATGAACGAATCCGGAGTCCAGCACGCAAACGACAACTACGTCGCAGGCATGGATTCAGCCAAATTGGCAACCGGCATCAAGAATATCGAAAAGTCCGGCATGGAAATGTTCGCCGTCTTCATCAGCAGCCTAGAAACAGGACTAAATGCCGCTTCCCACGCCTTCGTTCAATGCCTCTACAAGCACCTGGACGACGAGGAAACCTTCATCTACCTCGACGGTGACGTTCCAGTCGAATTGACCGTGGCCGCGAGGGATGTGAAGGCGCTCAAATACAACGCCAGAGTCACGCTGAGCAAATACAAGGCCGAGCAATCACTCGCATCCGCCGGCCAGGCCATCGCCGTCGTCAGGGACTACTACACCCTGACGCTTCCATGGTCCCGGTTGTCAGACGATGAGCAGGCCAGGATCGATTCAACGCTGCTTGGAATTGTGCAGTCAGGAGAGGGTGTCAAAGGCCAGTATTTCGAGCACGTTGTCCGGCGCCTCGGACTGGAGCGGATGCAGAATGGGGATTTGGAAGCGTGAACAACTGTCAAAAATAGCGTTGATCCGCGCTAATAAGACCTGTATTAGCGCAGGCATGAAAGTATCACTCGCTTGGATCATCTGGCCGGGAGTGGCTGCCTTGGCCATGGTCGGGATCATCCCATCGTTGTTCGCCCCAAAGATTCCGGTCCGATGGCAAGCGCCTGTATCAATTCCCCGGCTTGAAGTGTCCAGTTTGTCTGAAAAGTCGGATCCGGCTGCCCGTGATGTTGGCGCCACCATCGAGGGAATCGAGTCCATGCAATCCGTCCACGTTGTTGCGGAGCCTCCGGCAGTCGTTGCTCTCTCCGACCAAATTGAGCCCATGCAATCAGGGGAGCAATCACAGAAAGCAGAAGAAGAAGAAGAAGAAGAAAAACGCCGTCTTGAAGATCGAAAAGACGAACTCCGCTTCGCCGATCAGATCCGCAAATCTCTGGCGGCAAGCCAGGAGCGCCGAGCGGCTGAGCGGAGGCAGAAGGCGCAGGCCGCCGCAGAATTGGATGCCCGTGCGTATTTGGAGCGGGAAAGGCAAGCCGTGGCACAATCACAAAATGCCATTCGTGAACAGCAGAAGGAAATCATTGAGCAGCAACGGGAAATGCTCGAAATCATGCGTCGTTCTGAGCCGAATCATCAATTGGACGATTTGGAGAGAAACCGTGAAGCCGCCATGCGCCGAAATCAGGAGCATTGGGACCGGTTTACAGGGCGGCGCTAAATCGCCTCGATGGCCGCATCATCGGGAGCAAGCCCCGCATAATGCCGCTCCCATGTCGCCTGCGTGATTCCCATCCACCGGCGGATTTTGATTTCCGGGGTTCCGGCCATCGCGTGCAGGCTCCCGAACGTGTGCCGCATGACATGGAAACTCACCCACGGCAGACCGCATTCCCTCACCAGCAGTTTGAACGGCACCACGGGATCCCAGCGCAGCCAATTCTTCCCCTGCACCTTCTTTGGAGCCAGGATATAGCCGTCACCCCGCGGCTGGCGCTGCAAAAATTCCCTCACTTTGGAATGCACCGGCATCGTGCGCTCCCGGCCGCTTTTCGTCGTGAATCCAGCGGAATTTTGCACCGTGCAGACCGACAAATCCGACGAGAACCAACTCCACCGGCAGTTGACGATTTCATTGATGCGCAGGCCCATGAAAAATCCCGCCAGAAGGACGAATCGCAGATCATCCCGGACACATGCATTGACGATGGCATCCCGTTGTGCCGTCGTGCAAAAAAGCTCCCGGCGCGACTGGCTTGGCGCAGGCACCGCCAGCCGGCTCGCGGGATTTTCGCGGATGATCCGCATCTCCACCAACCAGTTCAGGAAGGCGCGGACGTAGCGATAAAACTGATGCAACGTCGAATTGCTGCGGCGGCCGTTGGCGCATCCGGCATACCATCGTTGGATGTCGGCCCTGGTCAATTCCCGAACTGCACGGCCGGCAAACCATTTGGCAAAATGGTGCAGCCGCTGCTTCATACTTTGTGTCGTTTTCTGCCGATGCTTCCTTGATGCGGTCTTCGCCGCCATGTAGGCATCAACCAATTGCTGGATCGTCTGCTGCCCGGCCGGGGCCAGGGTTCCTTGATTCCGCAAATCCAGCACCTTGGCAATCGCTTCGTCTTCGTCGCGGGTGCCGAGGTTGATCGGCTTCGGCCGCGTCCCGGCCGGCAGTCCCTTGCGGCTGGGTCGAAACCAGTAAAGCCCATGTGAATTTTTCCCAAGTCCCTGGATCTTCATTCGCCACCGTTACAAATTCGGTTACAAATTTCCGGCTTAATTTAGGGTAAATAAGGGCAAATAAGCCTTTTCTTAACCGCCCTCCAACGGAGTGAACCGGCGATTTCCCGGACTACGGATCAGAAGGTTTGAGGTTCGAATCCTCAGGGGTGCGCCAACTGTTTCAGTCAGGGGATCGTCCCGTCCGGAAGCGGCCTGTTCGCTGGGAGTGGTGCGGGACCCGGCCCTTTACATTTGCCGGGCTGCTCCTACCCATACCCCTCCCAAACACCACCTGCATGTCCGAGGCCGCATTTACCAGAAATTTTTCGATCATCGCCCACGTCGATCACGGGAAAACCACGCTTTCCGACCGCCTGCTCGAAGTCACCAGCACCATCAGCAAGCGGGAAATGCAGGATCAGTTGCTCGACGCCATGGACTTGGAGCGGGAGCGCGGCATCACCATCAAATGCCACCCGGTCACCATGCGCTACCAGGCGAAAAACGGGAACGTTTACAAACTCAACCTCATCGACACTCCAGGACACGTCGATTTTTCCTACGAAGTCAGCCGGAGCCTGGCTGCCTGCGAGGGTGCCCTGGTGCTGGTGGATGCCGCACAGGGCGTGGAGGCGCAGACGGTGGCCAATTTCCACCTCGCGGTGCAGCAGCAGTTGACCATCATTCCGGTCATCAACAAGATCGACCTGCCCTCGGCCAACATTCCCGCGGTCAACAAGCAGTTGGAGGACATTCTGCAGACGCCGCACGAGGAGGCGATCCATGCCAGCGGCAAGGTGGGACTCGGCGTTTCGGACATTCTGGAAGCGGTCATCGAGCGCATTCCGCCGCCCAAGGTTCCAGAGGACGGCCTGCTGCGCGCCCTGGTGTTTGACAGTGTTTTCGATTCCTACCGCGGCGTGGTCATGTATGTGCGCGTGGTCAGCGGCACCCTGCAGCGCGGCACCGGCATCCGCATGATTCACACCAACCAGGCGTATGAGGTCAAAGAGGTCGGCATTTTCACCCCGAAACAGGCCCGGTGCGAACGGCTGGAGGCGGGGGATGTGGGCTTTGTGGTGGCGAACATGAAATCCACCGGCGAAGTGAAGATCGGCGACACCATCACCAACCAGTATGGCGGCGCGGACGAACAGCTTCCCGGATTCAAGGAGATGCAGTCCATGGTCTTCAGCGGCATTTATCCGGTGAGCGCGGACGACTTCGAACAGTTGAAGCTGGCCATGGGCAAGCTGCAGATCAACGACAGCGCCTTCCGCTACTCGCAGGAGAGTTCCGCCGCGCTGGGATTCGGCTTCCGTTGCGGTTTCCTCGGACTGCTCCACATGGAAATCGTCACCGAGCGCCTGCGCCGCGAATACAACATGGACATCATTTCGACCTACCCCAGCGTCGTTTATGAGGTCACCCTGACCAACGGAGAGGAAGTCAAGGTGGACAACCCCACGATGCTGCCGGATCCCGGCGTCATCGAGGAAATCCGCGAGCCGATCGTCCACGCCTTCATTCTCATTCCCAACGACTACATCAGCGGCATCATGCAACTGGTCATGGAAAAGCGCGGCCTGGTGGACAACACCGAAACGCTCGACACCCACCGGGTCATGCTCACCTGCACCCTGCCGCTCAACGAAATCCTCGTGGACTTCAACGACAAGCTCAAATCCATCACCCGCGGCTACGGCAGCATGGACTATGAACACGCCGGCTTCCGGGGCGACGACCTCGTCCGCATGAACATGCTCATCGCCGGCGACCCCATCGACGCCTTCGCCACCATCGTCCACCGCTCCAAAGCCGAGGCCCGCGGCCGTGCCTTGGCCAAAAAACTGGTCGATGTCATTCCCAAACAGCTCTTCTCCGTAGCCATCCAGGCCGCCATCGGCGGCAAAGTCATCGCCCGGGAAACCATCGGCGCCATGCGCAAAAACGTCACTGCCAAATGTTATGGCGGCGACATCACCCGCAAGCGCAAACTCCTCGAAAAGCAAAAGGAAGGCAAAAAGCGGATGAAAATGTTCGGCAAAGTCAACATCCCCCAGGAGGCCTTCGTCGAGGTGCTGAAAACAACCGACTGAAGCCACCCATCCCGCGAAAGCAGCCCGCACAATTCACCGGGCATACCGTCCGCGGCGGGGGCCGTTGAGCCAGCGCCAGGCGGCTTCCACCATCTCGCGGGGATCGCGGTGGCGGGCTTCCCAGCCCAGAACTTCCCTGGCCTTGGCCGGGGCGGCGACGAGTTCCGGCGGGTCGCCGGGGCGGCGCGGACCGTATTCGACCGGAATGGGCCGACCGGTGATTTCGGCTGCGAGCTGGATGATCTGGCTGACCGAGGCCCCGGTTCCGGTGCCGAGATTGCAGGCGGTGCTGGTGCCGCCCCCGCGCAGGTAGCGCAGGGCGGCCGCGTGGGCTTCCGCGAGGTCCAGCACATGGATGTAGTCGCGAATGCAGGTGCCGTCCGGGGTGGGGTAGTCGTTTCCAAACACGGTCAGGCGCTCGATTTCCCCCGTGGCAGCCATGAGGGCGCGGGGAATGAGGTGGGATTCCGGCGTGTGGTCTTCGCCGATTTTTCCATCCTCGGAACAGCCCGCGGCGTTGAAGTAGCGCAGGATGACGCTGCGCAGCCCCCAGGCGGATTCGCTGTCCCACAGCGCCCGCTCCAGCATGAGCTTGCTGGCACCGTAGGGATTGATGGGATTTTGCGGGTGGGACTCATCCATGGGAACAAACTGCGGATTCCCGTAGGTGGCGCAGGTGGACGAGAAAATGAACTGGCGGCAGCCGTGCCGCCGCATGGCGTCGAGCAGGACCAGGGGCGCGGCGAAGTTGTTTTGATAGTATTTGAGCGGTTCCTCCACGGATTCACCCACCAGGGCATAGGCGGCGAAATGGAGGACGGCCTCAACTTCGTAGCCTTCAAATATCCGCTCCACCAGTGTGGCATCGCCCAGATCACCGACAACGAGATCGACGTGCGGGGAAATGAGGGCGTCGCGGTGGCCCAGTTCCAGCGAGTCGAGCACCAGGACGGACTCCCCCGCCTCCGCCAGCAGCCGGACGGTGTGGGAACCGATGTAGCCTGCGCCACCAGTGACCAGGAGCGCCTTGTGTTTGGTGGAAGTGGTTTGCATGGTGTGATCGATCCGCAGGTGTGCCACTGCCTACACGCGGCAGGCGCGGACTGCCAGCAGGTTTTTGTCAGCGTGGGGGTGCGGTGGCCATTCCTCCTTGCGCTTCGGCATTCCACCGCCACACTTGCCCGCATGCCAGAGACGACACGCCGTGCATCCCTGACCCGAAAAACCGCCGAAACGGACATTTCCCTGTCCGTGGTCGTCGATGGTTGCGGACACGCTGACATCCACACCGGAATCGGATTTTTCGATCACATGCTGACCCTGTTTGCGAAGCACAGCCTGATGGATCTGACCGTGCGGACCCAGGGCGACCTGCACATCGACTGCCACCATGCCGTGGAGGACACCGGCATTGTCCTCGGCCAGGCGCTGAAACAGGCGCTGGGGGACAAGCGGGGCATCCACCGCTATGGCTGGTGCTATTTGCCCATGGACGAGACCCTCAGCCGCACCGTGGTGGATCTGAGCGGACGCGCCTTTTTGGACTACCGCGGGCCGGATCGCGTCGAAAGCATCGGAAATTTCAATTTCACGCTGGTCGAAGAATTCCTGCGCGCCGTGGCCTTCAATCTGGCGGCGAACGTCCATGTGGAAATCCTCTACGGACGCGACCCCCACCACCTGGCGGAGAGCGTCTTCAAGGGCCTGGCCCGGGCATTGGATCAGGCGATGCGCAGGGACCCCCGCGTGACCGGCATTCCCAGCACCAAGGAGGCGCTGTGACCGGGACCGCTGCCATGAAGGTGATGCCAGGATGGTCTGGAGCGCCAGTGGCCGATGCCGCTGGTGAAGCGATTTGGAGGAAGCCCTGCGCATGATTGGCGTGGTCAACTACGGCGGCGGGAACATCCAGAGCGTCCGCAATGCCCTGGCGGCATTGGGGGCTGGCCATCAGGAAATCAGTGTTCCTGGACACTTTCATGGCATTGATGCCGTGGTTTTTCCCGGCCAGGGGGCTTTTGCGGACTCCATGACCGGTTTGCAAGCGCGCGGATTGGTCGAGCCGCTGCGCGACTGGATTTTAGCAGACCGGCCGTTTTTCGGCATCTGCATCGGCTATCAGTTGCTCTTTGAAAGCAGCGAGGAAAACCCCGGTGTGGCCGGATTGGGCATTTTCCCCGGGCGGGTCGTAAAATTCCGCGAGACCCCAGGACTGAAAATTCCCCACATGGGATGGAACACCGCGCGCGTGGTGGCAGCGGATCAATCCGCCTGGGATGGGCTGGGGGAGGAACCCTATTTTTATTTTGTGCACTCCTACTATCCAGAACCGGCGGATCGGTCGCTGGCGGCCACGCTGACTGGCTACGGAGGGGTGGAATTCGCCTCTGCCGTCCAGCGGGGCCGTTTGCTGGCCACCCAGTTTCATCCTGAAAAAAGCCAGGGCAATGGCTTGCGCCTGATCCAGACATTCGTCACTCGCCACGGGTGCGGCACCCCAGCGCCGCCTGTGTAACGTCACCGCGTATTTGCCAAGCCCGCAAATCCGCTGGATTTCCGCGCTTGCGTCAAGCAAAATAACCCTCCACTCCTCCCAGTTCAACGAACCAACAATCCAAATTATGGCTGATACCGCATCGACCCCGCACGCCGGCAAGGCAGAATCCTCCTCGTTTTTCAAACCCTGGACCGACTGGACCTGGGCCTACCTGCTGCTGCGACTGGCGCTGGGCCTGCTGTTGATCTTTTCCGGATCGGACAAATTCAAGAGCGCAACCAGTCCGGCAACCTACAGCCTGGACAACTACTATGGCACGGAGCAGGAACTCAAGGAGGGCAAGGCCCCAAAAGCCGCCAAGATCGTCAACGTCGTTTACATCAACAGCGGTCTGGACAACGCAGACAAGCTGCCGGGAGGCCTGAAAACGGCCAATTTTTTCAGCCAGGTTTTTTACCGTTTTGGCATGGCCCTGCCCTGGCTCATGATTGGCAGCGGCGTTCTGATCCTACTGGGGCTGATGAGCCGCATTGCCCACCTGCTCGGAGGGTTGGTCTGGATCAGCCTGGCTGCCGGTCAGATGATGCTGCCTGACAATCCCACCATCCAGATGCTGTTGTTCTTCCTGCTGCTCCACGTCGTCGCCCTGGGCATCATCAAGCACAACCGCCTGTGCCTTGATGGCCGTTCGAGTTCCGCTGACTGAGTGTTATTAAAAACTTCACCCCAGCGAAACGATGAAAAAGCAAACCGCCGGCGCCAAGGCGCCGATTGATCTTTCAAGACGTTCTTTCCTTCGGACCGGTGCCGCCGGAGCGGCGGCCATGACTCTGGCCAAACAGTCCGCTTCTGCCGCAGAGCCCTCGGACGCCATCAACATCGCCCTCATTGGCTACGGCTCCCAGGGGCAGACCCTGATGCGCGCCATTCAAAAGGTCGCTTCCGTGCCGGTGAAATGGGTCGCCGTCTGCGACCTGCTTGAATCTCAGGCGAAATCCGCCGCCCGGGCAGTCAGTGCCCACAAGCCGGGGTCCACCAGCGAATACGCGGCCTACACCCGGGTGGAGGACATGCTGCAGGCGCATCCAGAGATCCATGCCGTGTTCATTGCCGTCCCGGACTGGCTGCACGAACCGTTTACCAGCATCTGCCACCAGGCCGGCAAGGACGTTTACTGCGAGAAAATGATGTCCAACTCCCTGGAGGCGGCTGCGAAAATGGTGAAAAGCCAGCGCAGCAGCGGAAAGCTCCTCCAAATCGGACACCAGCGGCGCAGCAATCCGCGCTACCGCTATGTGCGCGACACCATTCTGCATTCCGTCAAGGTGTGCGGCCGCATCACCCATGCCTACGGTCAATGGAACCGCGGCGTCACCGTTCCCATCAACGCCAGATACAACGCGGAACAGGAAAAGCTCATCAAGGACGTCGGCTATGACAATGTCTTCGAGTTTCTGAACTGGCGCTGGTATAAAAAATACGGCGGCGGTCCGATGTCGGATCTCGGTGCCCACCAGATCGACATTTTCAACTGGATGTTCGGCGTCACGCCGCGGTCAGTCACGGCGAGCGGCGGCACCGACTATTTCAAAAACATTGTCCTGACACCGGGCACGGCCCCGGTCACCTACGAGCACCCGGACAATGCGATCGCCGTTTACGAATATGACGTGCCGGGCAACGGCCTGGTCCGCGTCGTTTACCAGGTCATCACCACCAACAGTTCCATGCAGGCCTATGAGAAATACATGGGCGACAAGGGCACGGTTGTGCTGGCAGAAGTGGATACCTACAACCAGGTTTACCGCGAAAAATGGGATTCCGACCAGGCCAAGTGGGAGGGCGAATTCTTCGGCAAAGGCTACCTGAAGAAATCCGCCGACGCTGTGCGCCATAAATTCTGGGAACGCCCGCGCACCTGGTATCGTCCGGACCCGTGGCTGGACAAGGAGGGCGTGGTGGATGTGCGTGCCTCCACCCCGCTCGACCCCTACGAGCTGCCGATCGTGCTGAACTTGCCCTACCACACTCCGCATGTGGAGAATTTCCTCCAGACCGTCCACAAGAAGGGCAAACAAACCGACCTGAACTGTCCGGTGGAAGATGCCTATCAGTGTGCCGTGGCGGTCATTAAGGTGAACGACCTCGTCCAGAAAGGCGGCGGCCGCATTGAGTTCCAACCCGGCGACTTTACCGTCGCCTGACCTCCTGTCCCATTCCTCAACCAACCACTCCACACCCCATGAAAAAATTGATTTTTGCCAGCCCGTTTGCCGCCATTTGTGCGGTTGCCCTTACTTCCTGCGATCAAGCTGCGCCCGGTCTTTCGCCTTCCGGCGGCGGTTCTGCGTCCACGGTCGTGTCCACTGGCAACAGCGCTCCTCCGCCTGCGACTCCGCCTGCGGTCCCGGCGGTTGCCGCCAACGCGGCACCAAAGGAGGCAGTCAAACCGGTTGAAGCACCGAAGCCGCAACCCACGCCGGTTGCCGTGACGGAAGCCCCCAAGCCGGCTCCGCCACCAGCCGGTGCCACCAAGCGCATCCAGCCGGACTTCCCGCCGCCGCTTTTTGCCGGCACGCCGCTGCCTGCAAACAACGACATTCCCAACCTGGACAAGTCAGCCAAACCCACCACCTTTGCTGATCTGCCAGAGGGCGTGCAGTTGCTCTCCAAAGGCGCTCCGGTGACTTCCAGCGACAGCAATCCCTTCACCGGTGAACTGAAATGCGTCACCGACGGTGAGAAGGATGGATCCGACGGCTTTTATGTCGAACTGGCACCCGCTGCCCAGTGGGTGCAGATCGATCTCGGGGCAGAGAAGGAAATCTGGGCCGTGTGGGTCTGGCATTTCCACAAGCAGGCGGTCATTTACAAGGGAGTCGTCGTCCAGGTCTCCAACGATCCCGAATTCAAGAATGCGACCACCATTTTCAACAACGATTTCGACAACTCCGTGCAGCTGGGCGTCGGAAAGGACCAATCTTACGTGGAAACCAACCACGGTCGGTTCGTTCCCGCCAATGGCGTCAAGGGTCGCTACGTTCGGCTTTACTCCAACGGCCGATACATCGACGAGATGAACCACTACATCGAAGTTGAAGTTTACGGGAAATAATCCCGAACGAGCCCCAACGCATCCGCGCTCTGCAGAGTGAGAGCGAGCCTTCCGCACATGCGAAGGCGCTCTCCCACCCGGAGGGCACGCCCCGGCATCTTGTCCGGTTGGCGGATCGGAAAATCCGTGCCATATTCGAGCATGGCTGCAAAACCGCCCCGCCTGACAAAAATCCAGCGCCGTGTGCTCGCCGAGTGGCGCGGCGTGGAGCCTGCGCCCGATCTCGAACGCTACGAGCACAGGCTTTCTGAGGTGCTGTCGAACATCCTTGCCCGGGCCGGTCTGGATGACCGCTGCACCGAGGAGGAGCTTCAAGCCCCCTGGAAGCAGGCTGTTGGCGAATTCCTGGCGGCAAACTCCAGAGCCGTCGCCCTTACGGATGGGGTGCTCCAGGTGGCGGTGCTGCAGCCGTCGGTGCGTTACATGCTTCAAGGACCGCAAAAGGCAAAAATTCTGGCCAAACTTCGCGAGGTGTTTTCTGGGCGGCAGATCACCGATGTAAGGTTCCGGCTCGGTTGAGCTGCTCCTGGAAATTTTCCAGACACCGCACCTGTCTTTTCCGGTTGTAATTTCTGCACGGAGAGAAATGCTGCGGCACCGAAAAAATCCTCGCCGCAGCAATTCGGCTTGAGGGAGGCGTCCGGAGTGATCGCACCAACCGGGCCAGTAATTCGCATGTCCGGCACCCTTGATTCCACCCATCCCGTCCGCCCCCTGCACCGAAAAGGGGAGGATTTGCTCTGGATGGATCTGGGAGGCGGGCGCATGGTTCGCGGCTGGGGTCCCTTTGAAAAGAGTGAAACCGCCCCGGTTGAGGGATGGGCCTTCTATGTCAATGATTTCGATTTGGGCGACCCGAAGCCGTGGCTCATTCCGCAGGATCTGGATTTTGAATGCCTGGGAGCATGCACAGAGCGGGCGTCCCCTCCCGCTCGGGATTGGCAGAAGCCGGATCCGGAACAGTTTCGCGACGTTTTCGAAGACATCGCAGGCAAGCTGGTGCGAAAATCCCTGCGCAAGGCCGTGCCTGTGGTCGCGGACACCTGCGCCTGGCCGGAACAAACACGGTGGGATTTTTTGGAGGCATTCCCGCACCTAGAAGGAGACCCAGGCACGCATGGCTATGCCTGCTCAATGGGAACCCGCGGCTTCGCCGGACGCACGCCCGAACTGCTGTTCCATTTGGAGGGCGGAAAACTGCACACCATGGCGCTGGCCGGCACCGTCCCTTCCGGTGACAGGGACACCCTGCAGCAGCATCCAAAGCTTCTGCATGAGCACGAACTGGTGGTGGAAGTGCTGCTCCAGCGCCTCGGCACGCTTGGTTCCTTGACCGTGCTGCCGCGACGATTGCTCGACCTTGGGACCATGACGCACCTCTGCACCAAACTGGAAGTCACCCTGGATGATCCGCAATGGGAGCAGCGCGGCGGGGAACTGATCCGGCTGCTGCATCCGACGCCGGCCCTGGGCATTGCTCCGCGGAATCGTCAGACCCTCGCATTGCTGAAATCCTATCGGAAAACCCTGAAAATCCCCCCTCATTTCGGCGCGCCATTCGGAGTGAAATGGCCGGGAGGCATGCTTTTCCTCGTCGCCATTCGCGGCATTTTTTGGGAAAATGAGATTGCCAGTCTGCCGGCCGGGTGCGGCATAGTCAGCGGGAGCAGTTTTGAATCCGAATGGGCGGAATTGGAACTCAAACGCCAGTGGGTCCGCCGAGCGCTGGGACTTTGACCGGTTTGCCGGAATCGGGATCAGAATCCCGGAAAGGCACTTTCCCGCAAGGGAACAATTTTCCGGTCCAGATGATGCACGGCATGAATGTGGCGGACGGTTCCGCTGCGTGCTCGCATCAGAATGGAATGGGTTTCGACGCGGTTGCCAATGAGCTTGACTCCCGGCAGCAGGGCGCTGTCGCTGATGCCGGAAGCGCAGAAGAGGGAGCTTGCTCCAATGACCAGATCATCCGAGCGGAAAACGCGGTCGATTTCGGATGGAGCAAGGGTTGCCTCCACCTCGGCGCGGTGCTCGGCATCCTCGTGGGAAAACCACATGCGCAGCTGCATGTCCCCGCCCAGGCACTTGAGTGCCGCGGCGGCCAGCACGCCTTCCGGCGAACCGCCGATGCCGATGTAAAGGTCCACGCCACTGTCTGGCAGCGATGGCGCGACGGCGGCGGTGATGTCTCCGTCGGAAATCATCCGCAGGGCGGCTCCGGTGGAACGAATTTCCTCGATCAGCCCCTGGTGGCGCGTCCGGTCCATGGTCATCACCACCACATCGCGGACCTGTTTGCCGAGCACTGCCGCGGCAAAGGCGACGGCTTCCCGCAGCGGCATGTCCAGAAAACAGCGGTCTCCCTGCTGCTGGAGTGCCCGCTTCACCGCCGGGCCGTAGGCGATCTTGCGGGAATAAAAGCTGGGAATGTTCACCATGGAACTCGGAGCGCCGTCCGGCACCTGGGCAGCCGCGATGACCGAGATGGCGTTGGGCAGTCCTTTGGCAATGTTGGTTGTTCCGTCAATGGGATCGAGTGCGATGTTGAACCGCGGTGCTCCGGGAGTCCAGGTGCCGAGCTGTTCGCCGAGGAAGATCCCCGGCGCGCGATCCTTGATGCCTTCGCCGATGACCACCTCTCCGCACACATCCAGCAGGTCGAACACTCCGTATATCGCCCGGCAGGCCGCCGCGTCTGCCCGTTCCTTTTCCCCCCGGCCCAGCCAGTGAATGGCTTGAAGCGCGGCATTTTCTGTGGCCCGGACGAATTCAAATTCCAGAATTCGTTCCAAATCCAAAGTACTGCGCAGCGGAGGCAAATCGCCCGGGGATTTCTGGTGCATGGCCATTCATGGGTGAAACCCAGCACACTGACAATGGAAACCTCACGTCCATCTGCGGATTGTGCGGCCCGAAACCGGATGCCTCCGGCCTTTTCCTCACATATTCTGATGCGGTGCTGCCAAGTGGTGGAGGTAAGGGGATTCGAACCCCTGGCCTTCTCATTGCGAACGAGACGCTCTACCAACTGAGCTATACCCCCGTGCCTGGCAAATTGCTGCGCGAACATAGTGGCCTCGCCCACGGCTTCAAGCGGGAATTCACCTTCCAAACCGTGAATCTGCGGGACTGCATCATGGCATGGCTGGGCAGCGGAAGGCCGGACGGGCGCACCGCCATTGAAGCCACCGGATGCCCCCCACGTCTGCGGCGTTGACCGGACCAGTCCCAGTGGAATTTTTGCTCACGCCACCGCTTTTTATCTTCACATCCTCACACCCATGCGCCGCCGCACATTTCTCCGTTCATCGTCCTCAGGAATTGCCCTGCCGTTCATTCTTCCGGCGGAGGTTTGGGCGAATCCGCCCAGCAAGCGGCTGGCACATGCTTCGATTGGCGCTGGCGGCATGCAGGGCGGCAGTGATTTGGCATCCATAGCAGCCAGCGGGTTGGTGGAGATCGTCGCCTTGGCCGATGTGGACCGGGACCACCTGAGCAAGGCCGCCCAGGACCATCCGTCCGCCCGGCAGTTTCAGGACTGGCGCGAGATGTTCGCCACCATGGCGGACAAAATCGACAGCGTGAACATCGCGGTGCCGGACCACATGCACGGTCCGATCGCCTTGACGGCGCTGAAACACAAAAAGCATGTCTATTGCCAAAAACCGCTGGCGCACACCGTGGGGGAAGCCCGGCAGATGCGGCTCAAGGCCAAGGAAGCCGGCGTGGTGACCCAGATGGGCAACCAGATCCAGAGTGACTCCACCTATCGCACCGCGGTGAAGATGCTCAGGGACGGTGTGATTGGGAAAATCAAGGAGGTGCGCTGCTGGTGCAGCAGCTCTTTTGCCAAAGATGCCCGACCCGATGGTGCGGATCCGGTGCCGTCAGGTTTGGATTGGGATAAATGGTTAGGCGTGGCACCCTCGCGACCCTACAAGAAGGGACAGTATCATCCCGTGCAGTGGAGGGGCTGGCAGGATTTTGGCGGTGGGACTTTGGGGGATTTCGGCTGCCACATCATGGACACTCCGTTCAAGGCATTGGGGCTGACTGCCCCGCTGAAAGTCCGTGCCAGCGTGCCGGATGCATGGGCGCAGAATCCAAAACGCAATCGCGAAGTCTGGCCGGACTGGGAGGTCATTCAATACGAATTTCCCGGAACCGAATTCACCGCAGGCAGCATTCTGCCCGTCAGTTGGCACGATGCCAGCCAGCGCCCTCCGGTCGATGGAATTCCACTGGATGCGGGGCGTGAACTCCCTGCGAATGGAGCCGTCTTTCTGGGGGAGAAGGGAGCCCTGCTGCTTCCGCATGTCGCCCGTCCGCAGTTGCTGCCGTATGCAGCCGACCGCGCCTTCAAACACGAAGTGGTCGCAGGAAATCCGCAGGAACATTACACGCAGTTTGTAAAAACCTGCCTCGGACTGGACGGGGCCAGGACCACTTCCAACTTCGATTTCGCTGGCCCGCTGGCCGAAGCGACCATGCTGGGCACCATCGCCGTCCGCTTTCCCGGCAAGGATCTGGAGTGGGATGCCGCTGCCCTGACATTCCGCAATCACGCCGAAGCCAGCGCCTTCGTTCAGCCAAAATACCGCGAAGGATGGACGGTGTGAGCGGTTTCCCGTCCGCGAAGTGCAAAAAGGCCGCGGTGCAGCGGCGGAATTTCGTCAGAGACGGTAGGTGATGCGCGCCTTGGTGGTGTCGTAGGGCGACATTTCCATTTTGACGCGGTCGCCAACCACCAGACGGATGAACCGCTTGCGCATTTTGCCCGAAATATGGGCCAGCACCTCATGCTTGTTGGTGAGTTGAACCCGAAACATCGTCCCTGCCAGCACGGCGGTGATGGTTCCTTCCACCGCAATCGCATCCTCGCTGCTTTCCTCCTGGCTAGGCTGAAGGCGCGGGCGGGCACCGCCGCCGCTGTTTGAACGGCGGGCGTTGTGCGAGTTTGGTTTGCGGGTGAATGCCATGCGGATTTAGGTGCTGGATAAAACGGCTGTCGAAAAGTGATTCGACCACAGGATCAACGAAAGTCTCCCACGCTTTGCCAGCGTGACAAGCGGAATTGTCTTGACCGGCATCAACCCGCATCCGTCTTCATAACGGGATGCGCACCCTGCATCATCCGGCAGCCGCGGGACTGCGGTCCATGTCTGAAACGTGCTTCGTCCTGAGAATCAAACCGAGACTGCCTCGCTTGTGCAGCCGACAAATTCAGGGCTTCGGTTGCCGATTTCGACCGCTTGAAGGAATTCCTAATTCGGCATCCCTTTGCGGTTGCGCACCAGGCACAGGCCGGCAATTGCGGTGACGGCGCTGAGCAGAGCGGAAGAAGGTTCGGGAACAAGGCTCACGTTGTCGTAGTAAACCGCTCCGGCCCCGTTTGCGAAAAGGTCCACAGCCGCGATGGCGAGGACGCTGTTGCCATCGGACGTCCAGGTGTGCGTCCCTAGCGGCTGATTATTGTAGAACTCGGTGACAGAATTGGCATCCAGATTGATTTCTGCACGGTATTCTACCCACTGGTCCTTGAGGAGCGGCAGGGTGCCACCGCCGTAGTCTGCGGTCACCACATTCGTGCCCAGGTTCATGTGGGTCTGAATGCTCCAATTGTAGGGGCCGCCGTCATTGTAGGTGTTCAGAAGGATGATGAAGGAGTCGCCGGCAGAGGAGCTTGGAACATACTGCATCGCCCGGAAGACCCACTGGCCGCTGGTCGCGCCGGTGAATGTCTGCACGAGATCCGACCCGCCATTGATATTCACTGAGTTGCTTGCCGAAAATGAGAAGGCGTTGTCCGCGAGCGCTCCCGCGCCAGGGGTGTTGTCCCACCCCTTCCAGCCGCCTTGGCCGTGCATCTGCGAGCCAGCCACATAGGTGTCGAAGTTGTCCTGAAAAAGCGCCCCTCGGACGGTGAGCGGTGCGGTGCAGACGGTGATGAGAAGAATCGAATTCGCAAACCTGCTGGATCGTTTCATGACATTGGCTGTGGGTTAATTTTGAAGGATGCTATCAATTTTTGAATTTTCTGTCCAACCCAATTTGATGCTATGCTCGCGGCGCGCGGCGCTCCCCTTGACCTCTCCGGCGAATGGTTTGACGTGCCACTGGGCAGAGGTCAGTCATTGCCAATCCGCAGATCTGCCCGCATCATTGCGGTCATGCTGCGACATCACATTATCTTGTCCGTATTCCTGGCCAGTCTCGGCATGGTCCAGGCACCCCCGGAACCAAAAGTGCCTGCCAGTTTGACACCACAACCCTCGGAAAACTTCCGGACGCTGCGGGACGATCCGTTTTCCTTGGATGCACTAACAAGGGGTTTAGACTCCCAGGAGCAGAGACGGTTGAAAGCGTCCGAATTTCCTGCGACGGAATTCGGCGGCGCGGACCTGTTGCAGGCGCTTTTTGTCAGAGTGAACCGCTTCTCCCCGGATTCGGAACAGTCCTGAATGCTGGGCGTGCCGGTTTGACTGCATCCAGTGCCAATGAACCTGCTGCTGACCAATCACCGGCTGCGCCAGCGCGGAGGCAGCGAGTTGTTTGTCGCGGAGGTGGCGGTGGAACTGCAGCGGCGCGGACATCGGGTTTGCGTCTTCAGCACGGTGCCGGGTGAAATTTCCGGGATGCTGCAGGAACAGAACGTGCCCGTGGTCAGCAGCCCCGCGGACTGCCCGTTCCGCCCTGACTTGATTCACGGGCAGCATCATTTGGAAACGATGGCGGCCCTCAGCCTGTGGCCGGGAGTGCCTGGGGTGTATTTCCTGCACGGCGCCACGCCTTGGGAGGAGCATCCTCCCGTGCATCCGCGGCTGCGCCGTTATCTGGCCACTTCGCCGCGCTTTGGCTGGTGGGTGGCGCAGGAGTGCGGCGTTTCGGAAACATCCCTGGAAGTTGTCAGGAATTTTTTTGATGCCGCACGCTTTCCCCATCGGCGTCCGCCCGGCCAGCGCACGGGGAGGGCGCTGGTGTTTCACAACACCATGCTGGCTTCGGGGCCTGCTTTCCATGCGCTGCAAGCAGCCTGTCAGGCTGTGGGACTGACACTGGACGGCGTCGGCGAGGCGTTTGGAAAAACGGATGCCAACCCTGGCAGGCTGCTTCCCGGATTCGATGTGGTTTTTGCCGGCGGCCGATCTGCCATCGAAGCAATGGCCTGCGGCTGCGCGGTGCTCCCCGTGACCGCATTGCAGGCGGAAGGGCGCGTCCATCCGGGAAATTTCGAGGAAATGGCGGATCGGAATTTCACCGCGGAGACCAATGCACCACCGATCCAGACTGCCGCGGTGGCTGCTGAACTGCGGCGCATCCGTCCGGAAGAAACGGAATCCGTCACCAGGCGCATCCGCAATGAGTTTGCCTTGGAACGTGCCGCAGACCGGCTGCTGGAGATTTATGCCTCGGTGATGGCTGAATCGCCCGAGATTTCCAGTGATCCAGACAGTGAATCCCGGGCGGTGGGAACCTACCTGGTGTCATTGGCCGCGCGGGTGAAGGATGCAGATGCTCGCCGTGCCAAGCTGGTGCAGGACAAGGAAACCGCCGCCTGCCGGGCGGAAGTTTGGAAGCAACGCGCCGCCAGTCATCAGGCCAGAATGACCTGGCTGGAAACCCAGGCGGCAACGGCTCCGTGGTGGCAGCGGCGCTGGTGGCGTCGGCTGCGACGGCAGTGGGAGTCCTGCAGTGATGGCGCACACCACGGGGACTGATGCGCAAATTCCTGCTGCGGACGGAATCCCCGCTTCCCAAACGCTGCGCGATGAAGTATTCTGCTGCATGAATCGCAAGTCCGCACTGCTCTGTGCCCTGGTGTTTGTCTGGATGAATGCGGGAGGTGCCGCATCCGCTCAAATCACCATTCGGGAAGACCGGCACGCTTCGGGGTCAAATCTCAGCCGCGAGAAGGACGCCCTGTATGTCGAAGACATCCTGCCCAAGCCGATGCGCCTGAAGGTCACCAAGGAAGCGGTTGTTTACAATACCCTGACAGGAGAGCGCCGCCTCGGAGTCATTCCCGCAGGACGCATTGTCAGCGTGGTCGCCCTGCACGAAAAGGCAATCAGGGTGCGGGGCCGGGCGGAGCACGATGATGTCTCTGGCTGGGTGGCCAAAGCTTCGCTTCAGGAAATTGATCCGCAGGTGATGGATCGCATCACCCGAATGGTGGAGCGCCACCGGCAGGTCGAGGAATTGATCCGCAACCGCGAAGTGGCCCTTGGGATGACTCCGGAGGAAGTGGAGCGCGTACTGGGAAAACCGACCCGGACCAGCAGCAAGCTCGACAAAACCGGGCAGTCGGTGGTCTATGAATATGTCATGTATCGTTCCGTGCCCCAGCGCACCGCCATGCGCGACCAATTCGGCCGCATTTTCTACACGACTACTTATGTGAAGATGGAAACCGGACGCCGGACGGTCGCATTCGAAAACGGCACTGCCGCCAGCATCGAAGAATCCACAGACCACTCCGGTCCGTATAAAGTCGTGCCGATGCCGGTGGAAATCGATCTGCTGCGGCAGTGATGGCCGTCCGCGGCATGGGAGGCAACGGCAGAGTGGACACGCAGGATTGCCGCTCCATGCACCAGCGCTTTACAAAAATGCTGATCTGCTGAAAATGAGTTCATGAACGATTTTTCCACAAGGCGCAGTTTTCTCAAAACCCTGACCATGGCGGCAGCCGCAGGAGCGGGGCAGGCGGGAGCGGAAACGGTCCGACTGCCGTTTGAAAACGGGGAGCGCACCCTCGCCAAGTATCCTCAGAAACGATCCCTGATCCTCCTCACCGCGCGTCCGCCGCAGTTGGAGACTCCCTTCTCCGTTTTCAATGAAGGCATCATCACCCCCAACGACGCGTTCTTCGTGCGCTACCACCTCTCGAACATTCCGCTGAGCATTGATCCCGCGGCGCACCGGCTGAAGGTGACCGGCTTGGTGAACAGGGAACTGGAGTTGTCACCTGCCGACTTGAAGGCGCAATTTGAAGCCGTGGAAATCACCGCGGTAAACCAATGCTCCGGCAACAGTCGGGGCTTTTTCCTGCCGCGGGTCGGCGGAGGCCAGCTCGGCCATGGAGCCATGGGAAACGCCCGATGGAAAGGCGTCCGGCTCAAGGACATTCTGGACAAAGCCGGGGTGAAGGCCGGGGCGCGGCAAGTGGTGTGTGATGGTTTGGACCGGGCGGTGATCGAGGGAACTCCGGATTTCATCAAGGCTCTGGAAATGGATCTCGCCCGCAGCCCCGACGTCCTGGTGGCATGGGAAATGAACGGAGAACCGCTGCCCGTGCTCAATGGGTTCCCGCTGCGTCTCGTGGTGCCGGGCTATTTCGGCACCTACTGGATCAAGCACCTCAGCAGCCTCACCGTGGTCCCGGAGACGTTCGACGGATTCTTCATGAGCGCAGGCTACCGCATCCCTGCCACGCCCGGCGGATGCGTGGAGCCGGGTGCCACGCCATCCTCCACCATCCCCATCACCAAATTCAAAATCCGGTCCTTCCTGACCAGCCTAACCGATGGATCGACCGTGAAATCCGGCGTGCCGCTCACCCTGCGCGGCATTGCCTTCGACAGCGGCGAGGGCATTACCGAGGTCCAAGTCTCTGCCGACGGGGGCAGGCACTGGCAGGCCGCCGCACTCGGCAGGGACGAGGGCCGCTATTCCTTCCGCGAGTGGACGCTGTCATGGAACCCGCCGGCCGGAGTGAAATCTCACGCTCTGCAATGCCGCGCCTTCAACCGCCTCGGCGAATCCCAGCCCATGGAGCCGCTCTGGAACCCCGCCGGCTACATGCGCAATGTCGTCGAAACCGTCCATGTCACGTCCACCGAATAACAAAAAATTTCCCGTGAAACCTCCGTTGAAATTCGTCCTGATTTTTGCGACGGCCCTGGCCGCCCTCACCGCCGGCATCGCGCAGACGGTCACCATCGAACTCCCCGCCGAAACCGCTGCCTACCGACCAGGGAAAAATGCGGAACTCGCAGCGGCGTTCTGCATGAACTGCCATTCCGCCGACTACGTCTCCATGCAGCCGCCCATGCCCCGGAAATTCTGGGAGGCCACCGTGAAAAAGATGAAGGACAAATACGCCGCCCCATTGCCCGCAGACATTCAGCCACTGGTGGATTACCTAACGGCTGCCTACGGAAAGCAGTGATTCCCTCCGCGCATTCCGTCCTGTCCAACATTCTGCTGCCGGGCGGGGGCAGTCTTGCGGAGGCAAGTGTTGCCGCACCGGTTCTCCTGGTGTGCCTGCGGCATCCAGGCTGAATCTTTACCTCTGAAATGCTGTCCCAGTTGGGGAAACAGCGGAAGGAAATCGAATCCCGCGGCATCCGCATCGTGCTTCTGCACCTTGACCGCGAGCCCGAATGCTTTCGCCGGACATTGCAGAGGCACGGCCTGGAAGGAGTCGGTGGCGTTGAGGATGCCGACGGGAGGCACCATGCCGCACTGGGACTGCAGCGCGGACGGTGGCGGCAACTGTTGGGCTGGCAGGTCATCGTCCGGGGCACACGGGCCTTCCTCCGCGGGCACCGTCAGGGGAAAATCCGGGCGGACGTACGGCAACTCGCCGGGGCTTTTTTGCTGAACCATGGGGAGATCGTGAACCGGTTTGAAAGCCGCCATTCCGGCGACATTCCGGATTTCCTGGGATTCATCAGGTCCAATGCCATTGCGGACAAGGCTTGAGATCGCAAGCACTCCTGCTATGGGTTCCGCATGCGGTTGTTTTGGAAAGTCCTGACGTATGTTTTGCCGGCATTGGGCAGCGTCGGCGCAGAGTCGCTGCCCTGGCCAGTGCGCGAGTGGAGAAGCCAGGATGGAAAGGAAATACGTGCGCGGCTGGTCAAGCAGCAAGGCTCCGAGATCACGCTGCGCCTCCAATCCGGAAAGGATGTCGCGACTTCGGTGAATTTTCTTTCCGAAACGGATCAGCAATATCTGGCTGGGGAAAAGGCGCGGATCGGAAAAATGCTTAAAAAGGAGGTAAGCGACAAACTGGCAGCCCTCTCAACGAAGGGCGCTGCGGCGGTCAAAAAGGCGAACAAGCCAGTGGCTTCACTTTCTTCCATCGCGGCGAGCCAAGTTTACCGAATGGGCATTCCGGTACCGTCGCCAGGCGGCGGCACCATTGCCAAGGTCAGGGGAAAGGTGGTCCAGATTTCCAGTTTCCGGGAGAGCAGTCTGGAGACGATCATCGTGGAACTGGAAGGAGGCCTGTGCCTTTCCGCCGGAAGCCATGAGGCAGTCTGGGGTGGATCCAAACAAAAATTGCGGATCGAAAACAGAACGCTGATCAAGTATCCGCAGCCCAAGGAGGCAAAGTCTTCGAAGAATGCCAAGACGGTCTCGCCCGCCCAGATGGCACCCATCCGACTCTTCGGCGTGGGGGACCAGGTTACCCTGACGGGCAGGCTCCATTTCGCCGATGACAAAGCGGGGAGCATGACAGGGTTTTTCGCCCGCGGTTACGACCTGCTGGCCGGTCCAACCCCGAAGCATCCTGGCACCAGGGATCGACGGCGCAAAGAACCGCTTTCGGCAGCACATTTGGGATCCAGACAGGCCATTCGAAGCGCATCAATCGTAGAGCAGAATCTGATGCCGCCGGTGCCTGAATGCTTCCTCCTCCTTCTCCCACTGCGGCAGAGCGTTGCGCCACGGGCTGCCCGCATCGAGCAGCGTGCGCTCCCTCGCAGACCCAAACAGCAGATCGATCGCGATGGGGTCGCGGACAAATTCATAGATTTCCGTGCGCCAGGCGAAATGTTTTCCTGACATTTCTATGAATGCAGCCAGCAGGGCCAGACTGGAGCGGACCGGCTGAAAATCCGAACGGCTGGTGACATGCAACTGCACGCCGCCGCAATCCTTGCCGGCATGTTTCTGAAAGGTGGGGCGAAACCAGACAGGGCGAAAATGCACTCCTGGAAGTTTTTGTGCATTCATGTGCTGCGCCAGTTTCGCGGCATCAATCCAGGGGGCTCCGCAGATTTCGAACGGGCGGGTGGTTCCACGGCCTTCGCTGAGATTGGTCCCTTCCAGCAGGCACTGGCCGGGGTAAACGACCGCCGTGTCCAGCGTGGGCATGTTAGGGGAAGGAAGAACCCAGGGCAGTCCGGTGGCATCGAAGCAATCGCCCCGTTTCCATCCTTCGCAGGGAATGATGCGCAACTCCCCACGGTCCAGCCCCAGTTCCTTCTCGTAAAGCAGCGCCAGTTCACCCATGGTCAGCCCGTGACGGGTGGCGAGGTTGTGCACACTGACAAAACTTTCAAAGCCTTTTCTCACCGCTGGTCCCTCCACGGTGAGTCCGCCCAGTGGATTGGGCCGGTCGAGCACCAGCACCTGCATTCCGAGCGGAAGCGCTGCCTGCAGGCAGTACAGCATCGTTGCCTGGAAGGTGTAATACCGGCTGCAAATGTCCTGCATGTCGATCACCAGCGCATCGAGGCCGCGCAGATGTTCGGCGTTGGGGTGGAGGCTGCTTTCAGTCTCCCCATACAGGCTGTGGATTTCGAGGCCCTGCAGTTTGGCTTCCCCGCTGTTCACTGAAATCAAATCCTGCGCCTGCCCATCCAGGCCATGTTCAGGCCCAAAAATGGCGGCAAGCCGCACCTTGGGCGCGCTCGAAAAGAGGTCGATGGCGTGCCGCAGTTGAGCATCCACCGCTGCGGGGTGGGTCACCAGCCCGATGGCTTTCCCTGCCAGCGGGGCGAAGCGTTGTGCGGCGAGGACATCAAGGCCGGAACGGACTTTGGGCGGTGCAGTCATGGCGGATGAAGGTGCCGCATTGTGCGCCGCTGGCCGGGGATGCCAAGCTTCATTTTCCCGGCGCGTTCGCACGCGCCACCATGCATTGACAGGGACGGCATTCATTTGGCAATCTTGCCCCGCATGGATGCCGAACCTTTACCCGCCGCTTCTCCAATTTCCACCGAGCCTGCCACCGGAGTTCGCATTGTGGCGATCGACGCCTTCCGCGGCTTGGTGATGCTGCTGATGATGGCAGAAGTGCTGCACCTGGGCCTGCTGACCCAGGTTTTTCCCGATGCCGCCTGGGCGAAGGCGGTGGCCTATCACACCGACCATGTGGAATGGGTTGGCTGTTCGCTGCACGATCTCATTCAGCCTTCCTTCAGTTTTCTGGTCGGGGTGGCCCTGGTTTTTTCCTTGAGGAATCGGCGAAGTCGCGGACAGCCGCGGTGGAAATCCGTGCTCCACGCCCTTTGGCGTTCGCTGCTCCTCGTGGCTCTGGGGATTTTCCTGCGCTCACTGGGCGAGGAGAAAACGTATTTCACTTTCGAAGACACCCTGACGCAGATTGGGCTTGGCTATTTTTTCCTCTACCTGCTGGCACTCTGTCCGCGTGCCGTGCAGTGGTCGGCGCTGGGCTTGATCCTGGCGGGCTACTGGCTCGCGTTCCTGCTCTATCCGTCACCGCCGAGCGGATTTGACTGGCAGGCGGTGGGAGTGCCGCCGGATTGGGCGCACCACCAGAGCGGCCTGGCCGCCCACTGGGACAAAAACAGCAATGCCGCCTGGGCCTTTGATGTCTGGTTTCTGAACCTGTTTCCACGCACGGCTCCGTTCCACTTTAACGATGGAGGATACGCCACCCTGAGTTTCATCCCAACACTGGCCACCATGCTGCTGGGCTTGCTGGCAGGAGGGCAGCTGCTCAACGGGCAGTCGCCGTGGAAAACCTTCGGCTGGTTCGTCCTGGTCGGCGCCATTGCCTGGGGAGCGGGCTTGGGGCTGCACCTGGCTAATGTCTGTCCGCTGGTGAAACGCATCTGGACGCCGTCATGGACGCTTTTCAGCGGCGGATGGTGCTTGTGGATTCTGGCGCTTTTTTATCTGATCACGGAAATCGGCAGGCTGCGGGCCTGGGCGTTTCCGCTCGTAGTCATCGGCATGAATTCCATCGCGGCCTATCTCATCGCGCACCTGTGCCATCACTTCTTCTCCGAGGCCTGGCACACCCATGCCGGGCATCCGTTCGCCAAATTCGGCGGTGCGACTGCGGAGATTCTTGACGGAGTCGTGGTGCTCCTCTGCTACTGGCTCTGCTTGTTCTGGATGTGGCGGCGGCGGCTGTTCCTGCGCATTTGATGACAATCTCTTCCGATTTTTCTTCTGGAATTCCCCCTGCAGCCTCCGAAGATCGCACCCATGAACATCGCCGATGAACTGTCGCGTCTGAATCAATTGCTGAAGGATGGCGCCCTGACTCAGGGAGAGTTTGAAGTGGCGAAAGCCAGACTGCTGCAGACGCAACCCGCAGGCGGTCCGCCTCCCATGCCAGCGGATGCCTCCACGCCTCCTGCCATCGCGGGATTTCCCGTGGAAGGCTACACTCCGGCGGCCCGTCAGTGGGCAATGTGGCTGCACCTTTCCTCGTTGGCCGGCTATCTGGTGCCGCTGGCGGGATTTGTTGCCCCCATTGTCATCTGGCAGGTCAAGAAGGGCGAATTTCGCGTGCTGGACGCCCACGGCAAAATGGTGGTCAACTGGCTGATCAGCGCCGCCATTTACGGAGTGGCCTGTTTCGTTCTCGCATTCGTGCTCATCGGCATTCCATTGCTCATCGCGCTGGGGCTGGCGCATGTGGTGTTCAGCATCATCGGCGGCGTCAAGGCCAACGAAGGCATCCTGTGGAAATACCCGCTGTGCCTGCAGTTGATCAAATAGGCCGCTTCGCCCAGGCTCCCGTGGCGGAAATGCAGTCCGCAACCAGCGCAGGACCATGAAAGATCAGTCCGCTGTAGAGCTGCAGCAGGGTGGCTCCGGCCTCCAGTTTTTCCACGGCGTCGGCGGGGGTCATGATCCCGCCAACGCCGATGATGGGCACTTCTCCTTGCAAGGCCCCCGCCAAGGATCGGATCAGTTCCGTGGATCGAACGGTTAGGGGAGCACCGCTCAGGCCGCCGGATTCTCTGCCGTGTTTCAGCCCCTCCACATGCGTCCGGGAAAGCGTGGTGTTGGTGGCGATGACTCCCTCCAGCCGTTCTTCACGAAAAACGCGTGCCAGAGCCTGAAGGTGCAAGGGTTCGAGGTCCGGAGCAATTTTGATGAGAAGCGGAACGTGTTTCTGGTGCTGCTGGCGGAGCGGTTCCTGTTCGTTGTGCAGCGCGCGCAGCAGGTGCCGGCAGCTTTCCTCCTCCTGCAGGGCGCGCAGACCTTTGGTATTGGGGCTGGAAAGATTCACCGCGACGTAGTCCGCCTGCGACCAGGCACCGCGCAGACAGGTCACATAATCGTCCACCGCTCGCTCGTTAGGGGTGTCGAAGTTTTTCCCGATGTTGACGCCCAAAATGCCCCGGTAGCGGCGGGTGGCTGCATTTTCCATGCCGCGGAGGATGCCCGGATTGTTGAATCCCATGCGGTTGATGATGCTTTCCCGTTCCGGAATGCGAAACAGCCGCGGCTTGGCATTTCCCGGCTGAGGCCGCGGTGTCAGGGTGCCGATTTCCACCGCGCCAAAGCCCAATGCCCCGAAGCCATCCACGCAGTTGCCAGTCTTGTCCATTCCTGCGGCCAGCCCCATGCGGTTGGGAAATTTGATGCCAAACGCCTCCACCGGTCCGGCCAGCACCGGCTCGCCTTCCAGGAATCCGCATCGCGCGGCAAAACGCATTCCTGCCAGCGTGAGGTGGTGGGCCGTTTCGGCATCCAGGCTGAAAAGCAGCGGACGGAGCAGCGGATAGCTGGAGTCAATAAGCAGGCGCCGGAGTGAACTCATGGTGGTGCTGTTGCCATAGCGCACCCCGTGGCGGTGGCAAGGATTCACTGGGCCGCCAGAATGGCCTCGGTCATCCGCAGGGCACGGGTGTTTTCCAGAACATCATGCACCCGAAAGGCACGCACCCCTTTTTCCCGGGCCAGGGAGGTCAATGCCACCGACGGCCATGCGCGGCATTCCATTTCCTTCTCGCCCAGCAGCGCTCCGATGAATGATTTTCGCGAGGTTCCCAGCAGCAGGGGGCGCTCCGCCCAGGTCAGTCGATCAAGCCCGCGCAGCAGTTCCAGATTGTGGGTCAGAGTTTTGCCGAAGCCGATTCCGGGATCAAAAACCACCTGTTCCGCCAGGGCACCGGATTTGATCAGTTGTTCCAAACGCAGCGCAAAGAACGCCTGCACTTCCGTCACAACATTCACGTAGGACGGGGCCTGCTGCATGGTGCGCGGCTCACCCTGCATGTGCATGACCACGCAGCCCGCTCCGGACCTTGCCGCCAGCTCGCGCATTTCCGCATCGCGGAATCCGGTGACATCGTTGAGAATGTCCGCTCCGGCATCAAGGGCCGCCGCCGCCACGGACGGTTTCATCGTGTCCACGGAAAGCAGGACCGCACTCTGGCGCCGCAGCTCGCGGATCACTGGAAGGATGCGCCGCAGTTCTTCCTCCGGCGGAACGGGAGCCGCCCCCGGACGGGTCGATTCCCCTCCGATATCCAAAATGTCAGCACCGTCGGCCGCCAGCTTCATGCCGTGTGCCACCGCCTCGGATGCGGAGACAAACTGCCCTCCATCCGAGAAGGAATCCGGTGTGACATTCACAATGCCCATGACCAGGGCGCGGTGCGACAGGTCGAGGGTGCGCCTGCGGGTTTTCCAGATCACCAGGAGAAAGGGCTGAATCCTAACGGACGGTCGCCGACGTGCTAGGACGTGGCCGGAAGGGCATCATCTTCGCGCTTGAGTGCGCCGAGCTGCAGCCAGTAAAGCACGGACATGCGGACGGCGATGCCGTTTTCCACCTGCTCGTTGATCAAGCAGCGGTCGTAATGCATGACATCATCGACCAGTTCCACGCCGCGGTTCACTGGCCCTGGGTGCATGATCCAAATGTTGTTTTTGCGGACGTGGGCGAGCCGTTCGTCGGTGACGCCGTAGAGCAGGTGGTATTCGTGCAAGCTGGGGAAAAATTGATCCTTCTGCCGTTCGAGCTGGATGCGCAGGAGATAAATCACATCCGGCCCCCACTGGAATACTTCCGCGAAGTTGCGAAAGCCAAGAATGTCATCGTGCCGGTCATCCGGAATCAGCGGCCCCGGTCCCAGCACCCCTACCGTGGCCCCCAGCTTGCGCAGGATCATGCTGGTGCTGCGGGCCACCCGGGAGTGCAGGATGTCGCCGACAATGACAATTTTCTTTCCGGCAATCTCACCGCAGCGGTCCCGGATGGTGAAGGCGTCCAGCAGTGCCTGGGTAGGGTGGGCGTGGTGGCCATCCCCTGCGTTGATGACCGCGGCCGGAGTGTGTTTGGCGATGAGGTTGGGAATGCCGGCGGCTCCGTGGCGGACAATGATGTAATCGACCTGCAGACTTTGCAGCGTGCTGATGGTGTCCACCACCGTTTCCCCCTTGACCACGGAGGAAGTGGACACGGTGAAGTTGGTCACATCCGCACTGAGCCGCTTGGCGGCAATTTCAAAGCTGCTGCGGGTCCGCGTGCTCGGTTCATAGAACAGCGTCAGCACATGCTTTCCTTTGAGCACGGGAACTTTCTTCGTCCTCCGGCGCACCACATCCCGGAAGAGCGGGGCCTTTTCCAGGATGAAATGAATCTCCTCATGGCGGAGGCTTTCGATGTCGATGAGGTCTTTGCGTCCGATTTCACTCATGCTTCAATGCGTTTGGAATCCGTGGAACCGGCCAGCAGCACCGCATCCTGGCCATCCATTTCCCGGAGCAACACCCGCACGTATTCTCCCGGCGCGGTGGTGTGCGAAAGGCCGATATAGTCCGCTTGAATGGGCAGTTCGCGGTGTCCGCGATCAACCAGCACCGCCAGTTCAATTTTTTCCGGACGGCCGAAATCAAGCACTTCGTCAATGGCCGCACGGATGGTCCGTCCGGTGAAAAGCACGTCGTCGAAGAGCACCACACAGCGCTCGTCAAGGTCCGGAATCTCCATGCGGGTGCGATCCATGTTCATCATCGCTTCCAGATTGTGCAGGTCGTCCCGGTGAAAGGTGATGTCCACCTCGCCCATCGCAATGTCTTTGCGGTAGCTTTCCAGGATCCTGGCAATCCGCTTCGCAAGGGGCGCACCGCGCTTCCGAATGCCGGCAAAGGCCAGTTTGCGCCGAGGATGCCGCTCCAAAATCTGAAACGCGAGCCGGTGCAGGGTGGCATCCAACTGCTGGGCGTTCAAAAGCTCAGTAAAGCCGCTTTGGGTTGTTTCCGGCATGAGAATCTGGCGGAGGGTGGCAAAGAGCGGAGCGGATTGCAAGCGGCAGGTTGGGAAATCAAGTGCTACCGCCGCAGCAGCGCCAGCCAGACCACTCCCGCTGTGGCAATGAGGGTGCCGCCCAACTGGCGGACGCTGGGCCTGTCTCCTTCCACCACCCGCGCCAGGGGAATGACGATGAGGGTACTGGTGGCAGCCACCGCCAGGACGATGGCGCTGCTCCCGGTCTCGGCAATGGCCCACTGGTAGCAGCTCACCCCCAGCACCGGACCGAACAGCATGGTGCCGGTCAGCCAGAATGTTTTCATGCAGCCGCTCATGCGGGAGGGGCGCGGCTTTGTCTCCCTGGCACCGGCATAACGTTTCACGAATTTTTCGGTCAGGATCACCTGGCCCAGCACCAGTCCCGCCACGAGCAGGCCGGCAGTGCTGCGTTGCCAGGCCTGGCTGATGCCTGGAATCTCCAGCGAAAGCGTCCGGGCTTTTGCAATCGCAACGTTGCTCAGCGCCGTGCCAAAGCCCATTCCCAGAGCACTGAGCATTCCGAAGCTGATGCCGGCCGCCAGCGAGCCGTGGCGTTTTTCGGATTTCCTAGCCAGAATGGTCACGGCCAGTCCTGCCAGAATGACCACCACGGCCGCGCCTTCCGCGGCGCGCATGGCTCTGGCCAGCCACCACCAGTCGCCCAGCGCTCCTGCCAGCGGACCGATGCAGAACGTTAACAGCAGGGTCAGCCGCGAGCCGAGTCTGGGATAGGCCAAAAACAGGCCGACATCGCCAAGGCCAAAACCGATGATTCCGCTGAGGAAAAACCACCAGAAAAGCTCCCGGTGGACCGTCCCAGGAAACGCCGCCCAGGTGATGATTCCCAGCAGGATGCAGGCGCCGGTGAGACGAAAGAAATTTGCCTCCAGACTTCCGAAAATCCGCGCGGCGCGCCTGGAAAACACCGCGGAAAATGCAAACAAAACCGCAGTGAGGATGGCGGGCGTCATGCGGAATGGATCACAGCAGTGCGGCGCTGCCCGCGTCGAGAAACAGCTGCACTGCGGAATGCGTCTGGAGAATGGATGCCGGCACTTCCGGGATGACCGGCCCGCGCAGGGTGCGGCGCACGGCCTCTGCCTTGCGTTCTTCAGGCACCGTGCAGATGATCTGTTTGCTTTTGAGGATTTGCCGCGGGGACATGGAAATAGCCTGGCGCGGCACCGCCTCCAGGGTGGGGAACCAGCCTTCGCCCAACTGCTGGCGGCGGCAAGCCTCGTCCAGCGTCACCACCAGATAGGGATTTTCCGTGGTGAAATCCGCCGGGGGATCATTGAAGGCAATGTGGCCGTTCTCCCCGATGCCGATGAAAGCGACGTCAACGGGTTGCTGCTGCAGCATCCCGCCCACGCGGCGGCATTCCGCATCCAGATCCCCCTCGCCGTCGAGAAAATGAAAGACCTTCGGCGGCAGCGGGAGTTGGCTGACAAAGCGCTGCCAGAGATACAGGCGGAACGAGGCTGGATGCGAGATCGGAAGCCCCGCGTATTCGTCCAGATGAAAACAGGTGATGCGGTGCCAAGCGATGTCAGGGAGGCGGCAGAGGTGGTCCAGCATTTCAAACTGCGAGGCTCCGGTGGCGACGATGATGGCGGCGCTTCCGCGGGTTTCCAATGCTTCGCGGATGAGGGCTGCGCCGACTTCCGCGGCACGCTGGCCGCAGGTGATTTTGTCAGGAGCAATGTTCGGATTCATGGCGTGCGGTGTTTATCAGGCATTCGGCGGCAAAGTCCAGCACTGCTTCCGTGCTCACCAGATTCAAATTCCCCTGCGGAGCCTGAAGGATGCGCACATCGCGCCCAAGAGGCGCCCACACCGCGGAATTGGATGAGCCAAAAAGCAGCCGGCACGGGATGCCGCAGGCCGCGGCCAGATGGGAAATCCCGCTGTCGTGCCCGAGGAATAAACCCGTGGCGGCCAGCAGGTCCGCCAACTGCGCGAGGGGAGCGTGATGGTGGTGCATGAAGGGCACGGCGCTGCTGCGCAATGCTTGCGGGAGCACTTGAGCGGCATGCTCATCCGCCTCCCCGGTGATGAGGAGAAAGCGCAGGCCGTCGATGCGACCGGCCAATTGGATCACCAATTGCGCCCATTTTTCCACCGGCCAGTTCTTTTGGAAACTGCCGCTGCCCGGATGCACCGCGACCAGACGGGAATTGTGCTGTTTCCGTACGGGAGTCCGGATGAACGGGGACACTGACAGACCCAATCCCAATGCCAGCTGCCGTGCTGCTGGAAGGACTGTGGAAGATGGCAGCGGCGGCAGCAACCGCACGGTTCCGGGGCAGCAGCGTGCCAGATTGCGCTGGAGGCAGCCGTCAGCATCGGTCATCCACGCGACCACCTGGTCAAAGCCATGCAGCCAATCCTGCCAGTCGGCGTTGGGCGTGCCTTCGCCGGAGAAGAGCCAGGCGGCACCGGCGGAATCCAGCGAACGAAACGCGTCGGCGGCGCCGAAATGGCAGGCCAGAGCGCCGTATGCCGGACGGGTGAGCAGTTCCAGTCGGACGGGCGACCAGTGGCGGCGCAGCGCAGCAAGCGCCGGAAGGGCAACCAGAAAATCCCCCAGGGCACCTCCGCGGATGGCCAGAATGCGCACCGTTACTTGTTGAGCGTTTCGTCCAGGTTCATCACCTGGTTGACCGCCATGGTCCACGCGGCCAGCACCGTGGGATCCAGTGCGGCATCCGGTTTCGATTCGCCGTAAGCGATCAGCTTGCCCGCTTCCTCCGGCGCGGCCCGGTAGGCGGCGAGATGCTGATCGAGCGTTTCCCTGACAACGTTCAATTCTTCTGGGAGAAACGGGCGGCAGAGGATCCTGGCGGCGACAAACTGCAGACCCGCGTCCATGTCAGAGGGGGCAGCGAGCAGAGCCTTCTGGGCCAGGACGCGGGCGGCTTCCACAAATTGCACATCGTTCATGGTTACCAGCGCCTGGAGCGGGGTGTTCGTCCGTTCCCGCCGCAGACAGCTTGTTTCGCGGGCAGTGGCATTGAAGATGTCCATGCTGGCTGGCGGAGCGGCGCGCTTCCAGAAGGTGTAGAGGCTGCGTCGGTAAAGGTTTTCACCCGTATCCCGCTGGTAGCGCCGAGTGTTGCTTTCCGGCATCGCCACGGCTTCCCACACCCCGTCGGGTTGATAGGGTTTCACGCTGGGGCCGCCGATTTTCGGAATCAGCAGGCCGGAGGCCTTGAGGGCATAGTCACGCACCATTTCGGCGTCCATGCGGAAGCGGGGACCGCGGCTCAACAGGCGGTTGGCCGGATCCTTTTCCAGCTTGTCCGGCGTGGTGCAGGCGCTCTGGCGGTAGGTGCTGCTGGTCACTAACAGGGTGAACAGCCGTTTCACGTCCCACTTGGATTCCCGGAATTCCTCCGCCAGCCAGTCCAGCAAGTCCTGGTTTGAGGGCGGTTCGCCCATGATGCCGAAGTCTTCCGAGGTTCGGACGATCCCGACGCCGAACACTTCCTGCCAGAAACGGTTGACCGTCACTCGCGCCGTCAGCGGATTGTCAGGGGAAAGGATCCACTCGGCCAAGCCCAGCCGGTTGTGGGGTGCGTCCTGGGGAAATGGGTGCAGGGCCGCAAAAGTCCCGGCGGTGACTTTTTCGCGCGGCTGATCGTACTGGCCTCGGAAAAGGACCGCCGCCGATGGAATGCCATCCGGATTTTCCTTCTGCACGTAGGCAATCGGGCTGCGGCTGCGCAGGGTGCTTTGTTCCTTCTCCAGCGCAGCAATGCGGGTGCTGGACTGACGGGAGGGTTCATGCACCGCCGTCAGGAAAAAATGGAACAGCGCCTCGCGTTGCTGCGGCGTGCGTTGTTCCCGCGCCGCCGCCAGAATTGACTGTGCGGTGGACAGCCCGGCCAGGGTTTTGATTTCTGCGGGCTGCAGCAGCCTTGAGTAAACCCGGACATCCTGCACCGCACCGTCCTCAAAAACCTGATCCTTGCTGCGCTGGCCGATGCGCAGTGGAACGGTGGTCCGAATGCTGTTGCGGAGGTTGTTGCTCTCAACCTTCGTTTCCATCGCGGTTCCATCCACGAAAATCCTAACACCTTCCGCCCGCTCAGACCCGTCGTAGGTGACAAAGACATGTTGCCACCGGCCTTCCTTGATCGGGTTTTTCGTGGTGGTGACCTTGATGGCGTCCGAGGGCCATTTGCTGACAAGGTGCATGGCGTAGTTTCGGCCATCCTGAAAAAGGTCCCAGCCGCGGTAGTCATTTCCCTGGTCCATGCGGGCGAGGATGCCGCCGAAAACGCCGGCTTTGCCCGGACGCACCCACGCGCCATAGCTGAAGGCCTGAGTCTTTTCGAAATCGCAGAGATTTCCCAGATCAAAGGTGGCGCCGGTTTTCATCACCGGTGCGGGACCGATTTTTCCGTCCGGCTTCCAGAGGACCTGTCCGGTTGCCTTGAACGTTGCCGGGCTGCTGCAGGCGGCGCGCACTTCCTCCCCGGCTCCTTCGTTCAGAGGCACGCGGGTCACCAGATCCTGCTGGCTCAGATGTTCTTCCAGATTCTCCGGCTTGGCCGCTGCGGTCCAGGCATCAAAGTCTTTTGCTGCGGTCTTTTTCACTGTCTCAAACGCGGTCTTCGCGTCGGTTAGTTCGCGGTCAATTTGCGCCCAGCGGAGGCGATCCTCCCCCATGGCGGGCACCTGCAAGACCGGTGCGGTGTCCTTCACATTGCCGTCCAGGGCGGCCTGCGTGGTGTTGCGGAAAAATGCGCTCATGGCGTAAAAGTCCTTCGCCGTCACGGGGTCGAACTTGTGGTCGTGGCACACGGCGCAGTTGGCCGTCAGCCCCAGCCACACCCAGGAGGTGGTTTCCGTGCGTTCGCGGGCATAGCCAACGAGGTTTTCCTCCGGAATGGTGCCGCCTTCATTGGTGGTGATGTTGCAGCGGTGAAAGCCGGTGGCCACCAGTTGATCCAGAGTCGGATTCGGCAGCAGGTCACCGGCCAGTTGTTCCCGGGTGAACTGGTCAAACGGCTGATTGCGGTTGAAAGCGTTGATGACCCAGTCGCGATAGGGCCAGATTTCCCGATAGTTGTCGAAATGCAGGCCGTGGGTGTCCGCATACCGTGCGGCATCTAGCCAGTACCTGCCCCGGTGCTCGCCCCATTGCGGTTTCGCCATCTGTGCAGCCACGAACTTTTCATAGGCATCCGGTGCCGCATCGCTGACCAATGCGTCCACCTCTGCGGGCTCAGGCGGCAGTCCAGTCAGGTCGAGCACCAGACGCCGGGCGAGGGTGCGTCGGTCTGCCTCCGGTGCGGGAGCGAGTCCCTTGGCCTCCAGATCGCGAAGGATGAAGGCGTCGACCGGATTGCGGACCCACCCGCCCTGCTTCACCTGTGGCACGGCGGGGCGTTCCGGCTTGATGAAAGCCCAATGCGGCTGCCAGGGGGCTCCTTCCGCAATCCATTGCCGGATCAGGGCCGTCTGTTCCGGCTTCAATTCCTTGTGGGCTTCCGGCGGCGGCATGACTTCCTCGGGGTCCGGATTTGTCAGGCGCTGGAACAGTGGACTCTCCGCTGGATTTCCAGGGAGCACGGTCGCTCCCCGTTTCTCCGTCTTTTCAAAAAAACCCTCACGGGTGTCGAGGCGCAGTCCGGCCTTGCGCGAGCCTGGATCCGGCCCGTGGCAGGCAAAACAGTTGTCGGAAAGCAGCGGGCGGATGTCGCGATTGAACTGCACACCGCCCAGGGCAATTCCGGCGGAAAGCAGCAGTGCAGAGACAACGCGGGAGGACACGGTGTGCATCATCGGAGAGCATGATGCCTTCCTGGTTCAAGCTCAAGCGTGGGTGATGGTCGAAATTGCGTAGGGAACCGCCCGGTGTCGTCCTCCGGCGAAGCGATGCCGCGGGAGCAATGGCGCACCGCTCCGGAGGTGAAAATTGCGTAGCCATTTTCGCGGGACGCACTAATCTCGCCATCCCCAGGACCGTTTCGCGGCGACTTTCCCCATGTCAGCAACCAACCCATCACCCACTGGCAACGGATTGCCCCGGCAGCTTCGCGTGCATTTTCTCGGCGTGTGCGGCAAGGCCATGGCACCCATCGCAGCAGCCCTGGCGCGTGCGGGATGGGTGGTGACCGGTTCGGACGAGAATTGTTATGCACCCATGCTGGACTACCTGCGCGAAGCCGGCATGGCACCGCGCGCACCGTATGCACCCGGCAATGTGCCCTGCGATGCGGAACTGGTGGTGGTGGGCAAACGTGTCGCAGAGTGCAATCCTGAACTCCAGCACGTTCTGTCAGCGGGGCTTCCGCACACCTCCTTTCCCCGGTTTCTTCAGCAGCACTTTCTCCGCCGTTCACGCAACGCCGTGGTGGCTGGTGGCGTGGGAAAGACCACGACCACGTCCATGCTTGCATGGATTCTTGAGGAAAGCGGCATGGCTCCAGACTTTCTGATCGGCGGACGGACGCGGAACCTTGGTGAATCGGCCAGGTTTCATGGCAGTGCATTCGCCGTCATCGAAGGTGACGAGTATGCATCCTGCTTCGATGATCCCCGGCCCAAGTTTCTGCATTACCGTCCGGAAATCGGAATCATCACAAACATCGTCGAGGACCATCCCGACCTCTACGATGGGATGGCTGCACTGTGCGCGGTGTTCCGGCAATTTGTGGAACTGCTGCCCGCTCATGGCTGTTTGATTTACCCGCACGGGGACCCGGCCGCAGCGGCACTCCCGCAGCATTGCGCGGCGGAATCCCTGGCCGTTGGCTTTGAATCCGATGCCGCTGTGCGCATCGAACGATTCGAGGGCGACGAGAAGGGATCGGCCTTCATGCTGCGCGGCCAGCGTTTCGAACTGCCGATGTTTGGCCGGATGAATGTGATGAATGCGGCGATGGCAGTGCTGGCTGCGGAGCGCCTCGGGGTGACGCTCTCCTGCTCCGCCGTCGCCCTGGCAAAATTTGCCGGGGTGTGGAACCGCCAGGATGAGACGGCCATGGGAGACGTGACGCTTGTCAACGACAAGGCGTCGCATCCGCGTTCCCTGGAAGAACTGTCCAGTGCGTTGCGGCAGAAATATCCCGGTCGGCGTCTGGTGTCCGTGATCCAGCCGCGGGCGACCGGCGGACGCGACTGGCTTTACCAGAGAAACCTGCCAGACGCGCTGGCGGCATTCGACAGGGTGATCCTCACCCGTGCACAGGAACACAACCCTCAGCGGCCAACGCGCTGGAAGGACGCTCCGTTCTGCATCGAAACCCTGGGGGAAGACCTTGCGGCCAGGAACGTGGACGTGTGTCATGCATGGGACAACGCGGATGTGGTGCGGGCGCTTGATGATCAGATCAAATCCGGAGACGTGATCCTCCTGACTCTGCTCGAACAGTCGCACGAATTGCGCCGGGTCGTGACGGTGGCCCTGCAACGGCGTGCCCGCCTATCTGCCGGAGAACCAGACGCGCAGCCGGCTCAGCAGTGTGCGCGGTGAGGTGCTGGCCGCGTCCAATGCTGCGGATTCCAGTTGCTCAATGCGCTCCGCTTGCTGTGCCACGGCCTGGGTCAGGGTGCGCACGAAAGAGTGCAGCACATGCTTTTCGTGTTCGGGCGAACATGCATCCGCGGCGGAGAAATCCGCGGCGAGGATGTCGGCGAGCCTGCGGGCAAATGCCTGCGGTGTGTGGGTGGATTCGTAGATGGCGCGCAGTTTATCCGCCATTGTTTGGAGGCGAGTCCGGTCGCGGCATTCGTGGAGCAGGGCGCTGAGTTCCTCCCATGTGCGCCAGACTGGATAGGGTTCGTCGATGCTCGCAACGCCTCGCCGCATGTGGCGCAGGTAGGGGGTGCCGGAGGCAATCACCTCCACATAGGTGCGGGCGCCATCAATGGGAAAAGAGGAGAGATACACGTCGCAATGGTGCTCCCAGAGGCAGTTGGCGACGGATTCCGTCCAGGGCACATGGACAAAACGGGCGGGCTCGATGCCCGCTGCGATGAGCGTTTGGTGCAGCGTTCCCAGTGCCGCGGCATCAAGCGGACCGATGTGCACATGTCTCCCGCCCGTGGCCTGCAGGATTACGCGTACGGTATCTGCATAGGAATACAGGTAGGGGCGGACGAACTTGTGGGCGCTGCCGCTGCTGGCGGTGACCATGACCCCGTCATGCAGAAACCCGTGGGGGCGCAATCCGGGATCCGGACTGCACAGCGGCAGCAGGCGCGAAGGCACTCCCAGCACGGAACTCATAGCCTGGGCGAAGGGGTTCAGTTCGATCACCTGCGTGCCGGGGAGATGCAGCCCAAAGCAGGGGGCACTGTCCGCATGGTGGACGAGCACGCGCTGCCCGGTCCATTCGGGCTGTGCGGCGGCGCAGGGCAGGGGGTCGTCAGGATGGTGGAAAAAAAAGGTGCGGCGCGGACGCAGCGTGCGCATGTGCCGCACGAGTTCGGTCAGTCGCTCAGACAAGGAAGGCCCATCCAGGATGAGGATGTTCTCCGCCGGAATGCCAGTGCGCACCCGTACCTTCTCCGGCAGGTTTTTTTTCGTGTGCTGGTGGATGTTTGTCACCAGCAGATGCGGGTTGGAAGCGCCCCCAGCGGAGAGAGCGCGAACAAAGTCGCCAATGAGCGCCGTGTGGCCGCCATTGGCATAAATTTCCGTGGCCAGGTAGAGATCGGTCTCGGACCGGGCGGTTTCCAACTCCGGCTGGCCGCCCGTCTGCAGCAGTTCCCTGCCATGCTGCCATAACTGGACATCCCAGCCGGGAACACCGAGCGCCCGCGACCCCAGATCCTTCTGCCGGTGGAGCGCCCCCATGCGGCGATGCAAGTTCCCCAGCAGATCTTCCGGCGTGCTGGCGGAGGCGGATGCGCGGGTGCTCTCAGTCATGGTCAGCGTGTGGTGGCGAGGATCTGGTCCGCCGGGGCGAGTTCGGTCCCCCTGACCAGCGGGACGATTTTGCGCAGATAGGCGAGCGCAGCGGACGCTTCCGCGGCGGGATCCTGCCGGGCATGACGGAATTGTTCAATGATCCGTTGATAGAGCGCCGTCAGCAATTCCACGCTGCGCTGGTGGTCGGCCTCGCTGCGCAGGCGGGCCGAAACTTGAGCGCAGGCACTGGCGGAATAATTCGCGAGTTCCGCCTGGATTTTGCGGGCGTCGGGAGCGGGCGAGTTCACCGGGATGGAGAAATTCACGCTGCGAAAATGATCGAAGTTTTCAGGCAAAACCATGCGCCCGCATCCGGTGCGCCCGAGCACAATGAGTGCACACCCGCAGGCCAGAGCGTCCACTGCGGACTTGCCCGAGGCGAAGACGATATCGTATTGCGGCAGGACGGTTTCAGGGTGGGGGATTTCATTTCCAAACTTTTGGCCGATGCAGTCGAACTGCAGGCCCATCGCGTCCGCAGCCTCGCGGATGGCCAGAACGGTCGGGCTGTCCGGACGGTGAATCTTGTTGTATAACAGTGCGCGGCTGGGGCGCTCCGGCGGTGTTCTCACTGTGGAAAACCGGGAAAGATCGGCGGTGTTGAGCCAGAGCGAGATGTTTTCCGGAGGGATGCCGGATTCGATGACGATGCGCTCCCGCAGCGTGCGCGACATGGCCAGATAATGGAGGATCCGCGGGTGTTTGGGAACGCATTCGCGCCACACCGCACCATGGCAGTGGTAAAGCGCGGGAACGCCCGGAAGGGCGAGGATCGCCGCCATGGCATCCAGGTGATGCTGGGCATGGATGATGTCCGGCTGAAACCCGCAGGCGGTGGGGTCATCGGTGGTGCGGATCATGCCCAGGGCTTCGAGTTTGTCCGCCCGGCCCGGATAGCTGCTGAAGGCCATGACCTCGTGCCCCATGCGCTCCAGCGCCCGTCCGAGGTCCCGCACGAAGATCTGCGCGCCCCCAAGGCCCTGAAGCAGGCTGTTGGTGATGAGGATCTTCATTTTTGGGGAAAAATGCCAGGGCCGACTGTGCTAGGAACCCACGAGATTCTGGGCTGCATCAGGCCGGTGTGCGAAAAGTTCGCGAACATGATTTTGGGAGCAATCCCGCGCAGATAGCATGAAATGGCGCGCATTTCCTCATCGGAGTGGCAGGGAGGTGCGGTCGCGTGCCGCTGGATGATTTCGGCATACAACGCCTCCAGGCGATCCACGGCCGCAGTGAAGGTGGCTGCACGGCGGAGTCGCTGGGCAAGGGCAATGTGATTCCCGCATTGATAGGCCCGCAACACGCTGCGGAGTTCCGCAAATGGAATGGGCGGGGTGCTGCCGTGTGCCGGATGGAAGCCCTGGTCATGCCACAGCTCCAGATTTTCCCCCGTAACCATGCCGCCGAAACCGTTTGCTCCCGTGACGACCACCGCGCAGCCGCAGGCCAGGGCATCTGCAGCATTCTGACCGGCGGCAAAGACAAGGTCATAAGCGGGCAGGATGCGTTCGGCTTCCTCCCTGCCACAGCCGAATTCGATCCCGGCGATGTCCAAAGAGAGATCCAACGATCTGGCGACGGCGGCGAATGCCTGCAACGTGTCGCCGTCTGGCAGCAGATGATGGTTGATAAAAAGTGCCCGCCGCAGCGCGCCGGGAGGCTCGCGAACCAGAGTGAAGCGGTCGGTGGCAACGGAGATGGGAAAATGGCTGCAGGTTGCACCCGCCTGCTCGAGCGGGGCTCTGAGTTGTTCGAGCAGTCCGCGCGACGGCAGCAAATGGTGCAGCAGCCTGGGATGGCGTGGCGGCAGATTCTGCCAGAAACTCCCGCGGTCATGATAGACGGCCGGAACGCCAGGCAGCGCGGTGAGTGCAGTCATCGCATCCAGCGGATGCAGGGCGTGGATGATGTCGGGGCGGATGGGTAGGTTTTCCAGGTCTCCGGCTACCGCGATCAAATCCCGCTCCAGCAGGCGCTCGCGATGCCCGGGGTCACTGCTGGCAACAAAGACCAGGTGGCCGCGTTCCTGCAGGTGGCGCGCCAGATCCCGTACGAATGGCTCGGTTGCCGGGCGGACGGCCAGCGATTCGTTGGTGAGCAGAATGTTCATGATCGGGTGGAGTCATCCCGCCAGCAGGTCCAGCCCAGGCGGCAGGGAATGGCCCTCACGTTTGCACAGCAGCGGAGCATCACCAGCGCCAAAAGGCGAAGCGCCGGCGCGTGCTTGTGATGGCATGGGTCAGGGTATGGAGATAACGCCGCAGGCTCTCGCGCTGTGCATCGGCATGGAGGAGCAGGGATTGCTGTTCCCGCAGTTTCGTTTCCATGGCCTCCAGTGCAGCCAGTGCAGCCGGATGGCCATCCAGAGTGGTGCGAAGCAACGCGGTGTCCGGGGTGGTGGCGGACATGGCGGCAGCCTGCACATCCGTCGCGGAATCGTAGCCGAGCTGGGTTTCCACCGCTGGGTCCATTTGCTCAAGCACATGGCGCACCGTTTCCGCGGACAGCGGCGCGTAGACCTTCGGTTTGTAGGTCACTGCAAGCGTGGCACCCTTGTAGGTGTCCACGCGTTCGAAGGCTGTGCGCTCTGGCAGTGGACAAACCTGTTGCAGGGAGGCATAGGCCGCTTCCGGATGCCAGACCAAATCTTCATGCCGCAGCAGCACCGCATGGTGCAGGCGTCCCATGTCCTTCAACCATTGGCGGTATTTGTGCCGGCGCATGCGGATGACGTTGGCATACGGTTTGCCCTGGTGCTGTTCGCCTGGCAACGGCTCACCGAAGCGACGGTCGTGCGGCGACACGCCCATGGTGTGGTCCAGCATGGATTCCACCCTGCGGGTGGCAAATTCATGCAAGGTCAGTCCACGCATCTTCGGTGAGAGGTGATGCGGCTTGATGTGCAGGCTGCGCAGCCAGTCCGGGAGATTGCGCGCCACCACCACGCAGAGAGTGTTCCGATCCTTGCGCAGCCGGTCCGTGGGAATCATGCCATGCTTCCAGGCCAAGTCCGAGCGGTGGCGCAATCCGGTGTTTTTTTCCAGCCACGTCACTGCATGGTTGGTGCCGGAGCAGCGTTCGCCGAAGACGGTGAAATGGGTAATGGGCATGGTGCGGTTTCAAAGCAGCCTTGGCGCTGCAATAAACAGACATCACCCGCATTTGCCAAGCCTGAACCGCCCAGCTTTTCGTGGCGTGCGCATCTCAGCGGGTCGTGCCGCCATCCCAACTCACTGAGCGGACTCACCAACCCTGGCAGAATTCCGCAAAACGGTCGAGCCCGCGTTTGATGACATCCATCCCGCAGGCATAGCTGAACCGGACGGTGTCATCCGCGCCGAATGCAATGCCGGGAACAACCGCCACATGGTGCCGGCTGAGCAGTTTTTCGGAAAAATTCGTGCTCTTGAGCCCGGTTTTGGCGATGTTGACCAGAAAGTAAAAAGCACCTTTGGGCTCGACGGTGGACACGTTGGCAATTTCCCCGATGCGCTTGAGCATGTATTGGCGGCGAATGTTGAAATCCTCCCGCATGTCTTCAACAACCTGCTGGTCGCCGTGCAGCGCAGCCAGGGCGCCCCATTGCGCAAAGGTGGCGGGCGCTGACGTGGTGTGACTCTGGATCGTGTCGATGGCTGCCGCAATCTTGCGGTTGGCAGTGGCGGTGTAGCCGATGCGCCATCCGGTCATGCTGTAGGCTTTCGAAAAGCCGTTGATGACGATGGTGAGCTGTTTCAATTCATCGCTGATGCTGGCAATGCTGGCATGGGTCGCACCGTCGTAGATGAGTTTTTCGTAAATTTCGTCGGAAAGAATGAGGATGTCCTCGCTCGCCGCCACCTCTCCCAGCGCGGCGAGTTCCTCCCTGGTGTACACCACTCCGGTTGGATTCGAGGGGGAATTCAGAATGATCATTTTTGTCGAAGGGCTCATCGCCTCTTCGAATTGTTCCGGCGTCAGCTTCCACCCGTTTTCCTGCTTGGTCTGGATGATGACGGGTTCTGCCCCGGCCAGGCGCACCATCTCGGGATAACTGGTCCAGTAGGGAGCAGGAATGATGACCTCATCGCCCGGTCCGCAGGTGGCCAGAATCGCATTGTAACAGGAGTGCTTGGCACCGCAGTTCACGCTGACAAGATCCGGTGAATACTCCAGATTGTTGTCGGCGATGAGTTTTTCACAGATGGCCTCGCGCAGTTCCAGCAGCCCGGCACTGGCGGTGTATTTGGTTTTTCCTTCGGCCAGTGCCTGCACCGCGGCTTCCTTTATGTGCTGCGGCGTGTCGTAGTCCGGTTCGCCTGCGCCGAAGCCGCACACATCCACCCCTTCCTTTTTCATCTTCGCAGCCTGGTTGGTAACCGCGAGGGTGATGGAGGGGGCAAGATTGGCGACGGTGGCAGATACTGGGTCCATGTGATGGCAGAAGTGAAAATGAAAAAATGAATCCGGGGAGCGGGTAAATGAGAGGGGTTCCGCAATTTGTCAACCGCCGCGGAACCAACCGTTCATCGAAAATCACGTCCCAACTTCCCGCACCGAGTGACGGACTCCGCGCGATGCCCGGAATGCTGCGGGGTGAACAAGCCAGTTGCCGGACTCGAACCGGCGACCTGATGATTACAAATCAACTGCTCTACCAACTGAGCTAAACTGGCATTCGCACAAACGCGGCGAAGTGTAGCCCTGCGATGAGGCGGCTCAAGCGAATTCCATCAGGAAACGTGACGCGGGCGTTCGGTTAGCGCTGGGCGGGCGAAAGTTTCGCGATGAGGGTTTGGCGTTCAGCGGGGGGAGCGATGATTTCCCGTGCAAACCGAGGGTGCCTTGGCGGAGGTGGTCGCGCATGGTATTGTCGAGGCCTTCGATGCCAACTTGAATTCGGCACTGTTTGGTGGCGGAGGCGACGAGGATGAGGCCGATCAGAATAACCGGGATGACGGCAAGGAAACGCGTGGTGAACCAGAACGTGAGGGCTGGAGTGGGGTAGGCGGTGAGGTTGGAAGCATCCCAATGCCCGGTGAGGCTTCGGTGGGGGGCGCGGTCGGCGCTGCCGTCGTTGATGGAGAATATTTGGGGAGTGCCGGCGCCGATGAGTTGGTGGTCCGCGGAGCCGAGGGAGGCGCGCAGGTTTTCATAAACCGTGAGGCTGCCCCATTCCGGGCGCGGGGTGAAGAGTTGCTCCTCCAGCCTAGCAGCACCGGTGACGGTGGTGACGAAGGCGACCTCGTCCGGCACGGTAGCGGTTTCCTCATCGGCGAGGGCCCAGAGGGCTTCGGTGAGGATGGCGGGCGACATGCCGGAGACAGCAACGAGGGTGGTTGGCATGGGTGGTGGAAGAGATGATCCGACAGATCTGACGGATCTAAGAGGTGGCGGCGAAGTGGGCGGGGATTTCCGCGCTGATGTGGACGTGCAGGCCCATGGTGCGGCCCATGGCGTGGAGGCGGGCGGCTTCGTCGGAGGATTTGGCGCGGAACAGGCAGAGGTGGCCGGCGGCGTGCGAGCCGCCGAGGGTGCGGGCGCGGTCGCGCCAGGAGGAGAGGTGTTCGAGGGTGGAGACGTGCTGGGTGCTGGTTTTGCAGGAGATGACGGCGAGGTTGAGTTTTTGGCGATCCACGGCGATGAGGTCGGTTTCGCCGTAGTCGGCCCCGGTCTGGTCGGGCGGCTGGACGCTCCAGTGGAGGTCGCCGTAGCGAGTGGCATTTCCAGCCATGGCGGCGACAGCAAGTTCGAGCCATGCGCCATCGAGGAGGTTGGAGACGCGTTCGACGGACGAGGGTTTGGGATCCGCGATCATGCGGACGGCGCCGGCGGGATCCACGGCGAGCAGGCCGGCGGCGACGGCGGCGTCGAGGTAGTCGATGGCGGCGGGGCTCTCCGGGAAGGGCAGCGGGGTGGCGAGGAAGCGCCGGAGCAGCGGTTTGCTTTTCTCGACGCGGCCGTTTTTGCGGGGCACGGCGCTGCGGATGCGGGAGGTCCAGGCGGCGATGGATTCGTGGTCGCGTGAGCGGAGATCCCATGCGGCGGAGCCGAAGGCGAGCAGGTCCGGGGTGATGGCGTCCTCGCGGAAGGGCTTGCCCTGGGCGGCCATGACGACGGGCACGGTGAGCAGGGAGGCGACTTCCGGGAAGGATTTCATGTGCGGCGGCAAGGGGGCTTCGCCGACCTGGACGAAGGTGCGGTTGGCGGTGTCGCAATAAAGGATGGGGGAATCATGGAACTCGTTGGCACCGAGGTAGGCACCCAGCGACATGAGTTTGGTGCCGCCGGTGATGTTGACAACCGCGCCGGGGAAGACGGAGAGGAGCTGCTTGTGGGCGTGGCGGACGTCCTGGGTGGTGGGGGTGGCACCGGGAAGTTTTTCGATGCGGAAATCGGCCTCGATGCCGGCCTGGCGGGCGGCAGCGGCGGTGTGCTCGGCAGCGGCGAGGATGGCCGGGGAATCGCTGCAAAGCTGGAAAACGGTGCGCGGCTTGAGGGCGAGCAAGGGCAGCAGGTTCTGCATGCGCTCGCCGCTGACGAGGTGGATGAGGGTGGTGTGAGACATGGCGGTGGAAGCGGGGTGTGAGATCTGACGGATCAGTCGGATCGGACGGATCTCATGGAGATTCCGGAGAGAAGGCTGCGGCGAGCGGCGGTGGAGAGGAACGCTTGGTCGATGGCGTTGCGCAGCAACCGGAGCACGTCGAGCCGGGTGATGCCGGGGCAGAGGCGCGGTAGGAGGAGGAAGTTATCGGTGAGCGAGGCGGCGGAGATGCCGATGTTGTCGGTGTTGATGGTGGCAGGGATGCCGGCCGCGAGGTAGCTCTGGAGTGGGTAGGGTTTCGTGGAGTTTCCAGCGGCTGCATCGAGCGGAAAGCCAATGATCTGGAGGTTCGCGTAGGGGCACATCTCGATGCCGATGCGGCGGTCCGCCACGCTGCGCAGCAAGGATGGCGAGGCGCTCAAGTGCAGGGCGTGGCCGAGGCGGCGGGCGTTGAGGTCGAGGATGGCGCTCCAGATCCCCTCGGCGTCGTCATTTTCCCCGGCATGGACGGTGACACCCATGCCGAGGCGCAGGGCGGGCATGAAGTCGTCGCGGAAATAATGGGCGCGGGTGGCGCGGTCTTCGAATCCGGCGAGGTCCACGCCGACGATGCGGGGTTTCGCGTCATCGCCCCAGTGTTCGAACGCGGTGGCGGCGAGCGCGACATGGCGTAGGATGCCGGTGCGGAAGTCGCCCCCGGTCTGGCGGGTGGCGATGACGATGAGGTTGACCAAGGGAGCCGGGCGACCATCGGAAATGGCCGCCTCGCGGGATTGTTCGAAGGCGGCGCGGATGTCGGCTAGGACATGCCATGCGGAGCGGCTGGAGGTGGCGTAGTTTGCCGGGGAACAACGGACTTCTGCGTAAACGAGGTTTTGTTCCTGGAAATGTTGGTAGAGCCGCTCGATGTGGCGACGCAGGCACCCGGGATCCTTGAGGATCGCGGAGCCGCCCGCATCGCCGAGTTTGCGGTAGGCTTCGAGGTCGACGGGCGTTTCCGGGAAGGGCCAACCGGCCGGGAGCGCGGGCTCGACGAGCGGGGGAAGCGATTCCGGAAATTCCGCCGCCGCGCGCACTTCGGCGAGGAGTTCGCCATGGGTGGCGAAGCCGCCGAGGTGGCAGTGGAGGTCGATCTTGGGCAGGGCGGCGACCCAATCGCGATCAGCCAACGGGTCGAGCGGCTGCCGCAGCCACTGCAACTGGGCGGCAGTCCATGTCGCCAAGGAGGCAAACGGTAGATCGGCTAGGTTTTCCCAGGAACCGGCAATGTTGTGGCTGCGTTCGACGATTTCCCGGAGGTGGTCGCGAAAGGCGGAATCCGGGGCGGAAACCCAACGGACGGCATCCTCGCGGTGGGTTTCGGTCAGCGGGAAATGGTCGGCCGGGAGGGCGCGGAATTGCGGCCAGCCGGATTCACCTCCCAGCTTGATCCAATGGAGGTGGTCGCTGGCCTGGGCGGTCTCGATTTCCTCTGCTGTTTTCGGCTGCTGCTGGAATGGCAGGTCGCAGAGCACATGAAACACCTCTGCGGCTCCCAGCACGGCGGCGGCCTTCTGCATGGCCGCGCTCATGGTTTTGAAGCCGCCGGACAGGCAGACATGGGGGGACTCGCCTGTCGGCCGATTCACCAGCCACCAGCGGTAAAGCACTTCCTCGAACTGGAAGTGGTCATGCTCGGACTTGAAGTCGGTGAATTCCGCTACTCGGGTGAAGGAAAGACTGACACTTGGTGCCTTGGCGGCGAACCATTCCGCGATGAAATCGAGGTCGCTTTCTTTGACCGACGCGGTGGTCAGCACATGCACGGCAGAGAACGAAACGCCAGGAAGCAGGAACGCCTCCGGCACGATGGCGGGCGAGGTGCCGAGGGAAACGAGCAGCGTGGACATGGCTTACAAGGCCGGACGGGCAGCGGTGGACGGCAGTTGCAAGGGAGCGAGCAGGTTTTTCACCCGCTGCACCGCACCCTGGCTTTCTGCCTCGGTGACAGCCCGGACCTGGTGCATGAGATCATTGCGCACGCGGATGAGGCGCTGGAGTTCCCCATCTGCGGAAAACGATTCGCCGAGGTCGTGGCCGAGTTCGGTGAGAATCTTGGCGACGGTGTTCAAGTTGAGAATGGTGCGCTGGCCGTCATGGGAGACGGATCGGCAGCGGTCTTTGATGCCCTGGCTGATGGGCAGGGCGCAGAGCTTGGGCTGGCTGTAAGGTTCGTGCAGGTCGGTCTTTGCAGACAGGGCAAGGCGCAGGCCCATCTCCAGAGCACGGCAGGCGAGAACGAGGGCGGATTCAAAGTCGCGGCGGCGATGCAGCAGATCGGCGGTGTGCAGCATGTCGGCGATGATCAGCGGCTGCGGCTCCGGCTTCTGTACGGCTTTGGCGAGTTGCTCTAGGGCATGGCGCACGGCTGCGAGCGCTGGTGCTTGGCTTTGCGCGGCGATGCGGCGGGCTTCGCGGTAGTTCTGCCGTTCCCATTCGTGCAGGCAGTGCGCGGTATCGGCCAGACCGGTAAGGCTGACGTGCCGCCGACCGATGCTGGCCGCTGCGGCGAATGCACCGGCTTTGGCGAGGTGCAGCGCGGTGGCGCGGTCGCGCTCGGCGAAATAGGCGGAGGCATCGAAGGTCTCCAGCGTCTCGGTGCCGGTCATCACCACGCCGTCCGCACGCTGGCCGACGGTGAAGGTGAGTTCCCCCACGCCCTCATCCACTGCGGCGAGCGCGGCACCCACGCTCATCTGTTTGGTGCCGGAGGTGGGATTCACCAGCAGCCGTGCCGCCTTCGGAAGTCCTTCTCTCGCTCGCAAAATCACCTCCCGCACCGCCTGTCGGCAGTCTTCCAACGAGTCTGGACGCGCGATGGAACGATACGGCACCTCATCCGACCACGGCTGAAATCCCGACAACCCCTCGCGCACCAACTCGGCGGTGAGTTGGGAAACCTCATCTGTGCTCGGCACCAGCCAGAATTTCTCCGGCGCGATGAGTTCCAATGTGCGCCGCAGACCCGCCGCGAGATTGGAGTGCTTCCCGGCGGTGCCGGTGCCGACGGTGAGGATAAGGTGGCTTGAGGGCATGAGGTATGAGTGGGTCAACTACTGGCAAGAGGTTCCAAACGCGGCGAAACCCGAGGTCGGCGAAATCCTTGTTGTTGGCGGGGTGAAATCGGTTGCGGCATGGGGGAATTAGACGGGGATGAGGACGGCGGACTCCGGCCAGAGGACGGAGAGGGCGGCATCGAGGGTGGCGAGTCTGCCGCCTTGGCGTCGGGCGAGTTCGGCCAGCCAGGAATCGGTGATCTGGCGGAGGCCGGTGAGGCGGGTGGGATCGATCTCGGCGTAGGAAAAATTTTCCTGCCAGGAGACGTGGCGGGGATGGGCGTGGTAGGTTTCGAGGGTGCGCCATGCGGCGGCAATGGATTTGTCGCTGGCATACTGCATGTGCAGGCGCAGTAAAGTTCCCTCGGTGACCGGACAGGTGGCAAAGGATGCAATGCCGGCAAACCAGCGGAGGCAGCGGGCGCGGTGCGGGTGGTCCACCACAGCCATCGCAATCAAAACATTGCCATCGAGCAGCCAGGTCATCGGTTGAGCGCGCGTTCGATCTCCTCCGGACTGAGGCCCATCATTTCCAAGTGACGGACATCTTCGTCATCCAGAGAACGTTGGATGTCCTCCATCGTGATGGGTCGGCCATCGCCTTGAACGACCGGCAGGAGCGTGATCGGGTCGATGTGGAAGGAATCGCCGAGCTTGGGCGCGGCTGGCGACGGCAGGCCCGGGTTGCGCTGTCGCAGCAAGATCCCAATCGCCTTGCTCAGCGAGGTTTTTGTGGAAATCGCGTGGGCCCGCGCCATGGCATAGAGGTCATCGTCGAGCGTGATGGTGAGACGGTTCATGTTTGCACTATGGTGCAGTGGTGCGTTGGTGTCAATGGGCTGAGGAGAGGTGAGCGGCCGGATGGGTCGGATCCGACCGATCTGTTTGGGTTTTGGGGCGGCATGGGGGTGGTGAGGGGTTAGAGTGTGTGCCAAGCCGCCGAGCCGAGAGGCTTGGAGGTGCCGAGAGCCGTGCGCGCCGCCGCCATGGCCGCGAGTGAAAGGCCTGTGAGGAGCAAGCGGTGGTTGGCACCCAGGCGGATGACTTTCATTTTCAGCGGGGAGGGAGTGCGGGGTTTGATGCTGCCGAAATATCTCGGCACGCTCACGGTGTCCGAGGCGGCGTGGCGCAGTTTCTTCGCGTGGGACACATCAGTGGCTAGGTTCTTGTGTTCTAGGATGGAAGCGTCGGCCAAGGAGACGGGCTGGGTGTAGCCAAGCTGGGTCAACGTGGTTTTGAGCGATGCTTCGTCGGTGGGCACCCAATCGCCGACTGGCCAGACGCTGCCGGCGGCGCGGTTGACACGCAGACCGAGGCCGCCGAGGAGGAGCCAGAGTTTCACGGCCTTCTGTGCGGCTTCCCACTCGCCCTGCTGACAGCCGACGAGGCGGCGGAGGATGAGGGATTGTTTGTGTAGTGGGAGAATGGAATCGCGGAATCCACTTTGTTTGTGGGGGAGAATGTCGACCTCCCTATGTGATGGAGGCGTAGTTGGCGCGAGCGTCAGACTCACTTTGCTCGCGACAACGGCAGGTTCCGTTTGCCCCCAGACTTGATTGCAGTTGGGAACAAGACCTGCCTTCCTGTGCCACCAGCGGACTTGGCCGCGAATGGAAGCCACGCGCATTTCAGCAGGAGCCGCTTTTCCTTCAGCCCCGCCGATCATGGCGGGGGTAAGTAGCGTGAAGGGATATTCGATGAATGGAAGTTTCATTGGGGTAGCCAGGTTTTGGGGAACCAATCTTTGTCCTTGAGGCGCTTGCGGGCGTCTTTGTTTTCGCGGAGGGCGGCGGTGATTTTTTCGATCCACGGAGCGTTGGCGGGGTTGGATTCGATCTTTTGGACTTCCGTTTGGAGGACTTGGTATTCGCCGGGTTTGTTCAAGCGGGCGAGGACACGGTTCTGGAAGTCCGTTTCGTTGGAAAATTCTCCGACGGTCGAGGCACGGCTTGCCGCAAGCCTCTCGGCGGCGGCACTTTCTTTTTCCTGCTTTGTGGCAAGAGCCTGCTTTGCCGCTTCATCGAGGGTCAGCGATTGCCAAATTTCCGGCACCAGAAAGCGCCCGTATCCGGCGGCGGTTTTCGCGCCGATGCCGGACTGTTCGAGGGATTCGGAGAGCCAGGCGGCAGTTTGATCGAGGAACGCGTTCGCCTGACTGCCGTCTCGTGTGTTGGCGAGAAAGGCGAAGCTCCATTCGGTGCCGGGCGCAATGGCTAGAAATGGGTTGGGGACTGGATTCCGATCATGTCCAGCGGCGTCCGTGTGCGGAGTGACGATGTCGAGTTCGAGAACCGGCGGCGTGGTGGGAAACGCACCGAGAAAGACGACTTCGCCTGCTGCGGTGGAACCGGATGCGGAGTTGTCGCCGAAGATGGCGGCGGCCAGACGGGACTCCGCTTGAGTGAAATGGCGACGTTGCACTGAATCCCCGATAAATTCCCGGAACGAGCCATCGGCATCGTTGAAATGCTCGACCCAGCACGCCCAGGTGCTGATGACGCCTTTCACGGCGGTGCCGGGGATGACGGGCAGGCCGGTGGTGCGGTCGCAGTGGAGGCCGACGTTTTCCAGCACGCTGCTGCGGCCGAGGTGGAGGAGAAGGCGGGAGGAGTTGACCAAGGTGACGCGGCGGAAACGCGGGCCGTGTTGGCGGGCGAGGACGGCGAGGAAATCCTGCTGGCGCTTGGCGGCGGCGTCGAGCGACGGTTTGGCGGCGGTGTAGCGGTCGCGGACTTCCCGCAGGCGCCTGGGCTTGATGCTTTGTTCTTTGCCCCTGTCATCCGGCTCCGTCAGCGAGGGCGAATTTGGTTTGCCCAAGTTGAACGGATACTTGTCGAGGGCGAGCTGCCAGGAGGCGGATTGCTTGGCGGCGTTGAGTTTGAGGGTGAAGGTGCTCATGCGACGAAGCGTTTGAGGTAGTTGAGGAAGGCGAGGGCCTCGGCGGTGGCGCGGCGGAGGAGGATGTCGCTGTCCTGGGCGGCGAGTTCGGCGACGAGGTCGTCGGCGGTGGCGGCTGCGGTGATGCGGTTGTTTTGGGTGTGGAGATGCGCGGCGATGGCTCGGGCAACGGTGTATTCGCCTTCGTGTTTGCGCTTTTGCCATTGTTGGCGATTACGACCTTCGCGATCAGGCCGTGTAATCTGCCGTCGCAAATCTGCATCTCCAGGTGGTTGTTGGTCCGAGTCTTTCCACTCACAGGCAAAGGCAAGGGCGGCGAGCAGACCGTCGGTGAGGACAAGCATGGGGAAGCCGCTGATGGCGTCGCCGCCGCCCTGGGACGCAGCGATTGTGTCCTTGTGGGCGAGGGCGTTGTGGGCGCGGATTTGGTCGAGATTCTTCATGGCGGGATCAGGCGTTGAGGGTTTGGTGGTGGACCGAGCAGAATCCGTGGCCGGTGGTTTCGTCGCCGCCGATCTGGAGGGTGGCGTTGGCTTTGAACAGGGCGGTGAGGGAGTCATCCGGCGCGGCGGCGCTGTCGTTGCGGCGCGGGGCGAGGACCGTCAAGACGCTGTAAAAGAGCGCCTCGCAGGGGACGTTTTCCTGGTTGAAGAGAGCGCCACCACCCACGGTGCGCGTTGCCGGGTCGATTGCGATGCGGGCGACGACCTCGGTGCAGGTGGAGACGAAGTGCTGGAAGTCCTCGTCGTGGAGGATGGCGAGGCGCTTGGCGAGTTTGTCGGACCAGAGAGAGTCGGCGACGAGATCCTTCAAACCAGCCACCACGTCACCATGGCCTTCGTTGCCGGTGTTCAGGGCGTATTCTTCAAGGACGACCATGTTCTGGCCTTGCACGACGAGTTCGGAGCCGTTGGAGACGATGGCTTGGTCGCGGGCCACATCCGGGATGGTGAAGGTCTTGCCGGAGTCGCGCTGGAAGCGGCGGAGGGCGGCGGGACAGGTGAGCCAGGCGAAGCAACCGGCGAGCGAGCGCACGGGAAAGGCGAGGAGCTTGGCCTCCATGATCTGGAGGCAGCCGGCGTGGAATTTCTCTTTGCCGTCCGCATCTTTTTGCACGTCGTCCTTGTTGCCGAATAGGACGTCGTTCACGGCGAGTGTGTATTTGGCGGATCCGACAGATCCGTCGGATTTTGCATAGTCGCGCCCGGCTTGGCGCAGCACCCCTTTCAAGCTGGTGCTGGGAATGACGGGGAAATTGGTGATGCGCTCCCGCATGATGGGGAGATCGACGACATCGACGGAGGTGCCGCAGCCGACATGGAGCGGGGTGCGGGTGTAGAGGGTGAGGAGGTGTGATTTCATGGGATGCTGTGCTGGATGGTTGAGGTTAGATTTTGAACAGGGAGCCGGCGAGTTGCTGGATGTCCGGGGACATCGGGTGCGGGCTGGCGAAGCCGAAGCCGAAGCCTTTTTCGCCGTAGAAATCGGAGCGCGGGCGCCAGTGGAGCTGGGTGGAGAGGTCGCGCGCGGCGGCGGTGTTTTCGCAGAGGAAATAATAGACGGCTCCGGCGTGGACGGCGAGGCGGGTGGGCTTGGCACATTGCTCGACGACATCCCAGCCAGCGAAGGCCAGCGGCTTGCCGGCGGAAACGGCGATGAGGCGGGCGCGGCCGTGGGCGAGCTTCAGGCAGACCTCGCCATCGGGGCGGCCTTTTCCTTCGGAATCGCGGCACCAGCCGGGCAGCCAGCCGTGGGCGAAGACGGCGGAGGTGGCGAGCGTCCACTTGACGATTTGCGGGCCGGGTTCGTCAGGGAAGGTGGGCAATGGCGGTGCGCTGAAGGGAACGTTCTGCGCATGGAGGCGGGCCATGCGTTGCTCGCCGCCGAGGAGGAGGCGGTCGAGTGCAGCGAGGCGGTCAGCTTCGCCGGGGGCGGGATTTTTCAGGCCCACCCAGGCGGCGAGGCGGAAACGAACGTGGGGTCGGGCGTGGGTGGCGGCGTAGAGTTGCCCCTTGGCGGCGCTGTTGGTGGAGGGATCGAGTTCCACGCCGATGCGGTATTCCGGCTCGTAGAAGGCGCTCCACGGGAGGATGTCGCCGGGCGAGATTTTACTCAGATTTCCCTGGAGGTAGGATTCCATGGCCCGGGCGGAAAGGAAGCCGGTGGGCTGGTCTTTCCGGGGCGGGACGGGAGAGACGGCCAGCGCGGGCAAAGGGGCGGAGTGATGGTGGGAAGGCTCGGTCCGCAGGGCGAGGAGATGGGCCTTGTCATCCGGGGCGAAGAGCAGATCGAGCGGCAGGGGAAAGAACAAGCCGGACGGGTTTTGCGGATTTTTAGAATCCACTTCGAGATAGGGGAAGGGACCGGAGAGCTGGAGGGATTGGAAATCCTTCGAACCTCGTGAAGTCACGGATTTTCCTTTGCCGAGCCAGCCGCCTTTGCGCGGAGCGTCCTTGGGGCGGAAGGCGACGGTCACGCCGCTGCGGCCGGATTTTTCTAACAATGAAGCGCGGAAGGCCTCGTGGAGGGTGCTGGGCAGCGGCAGGCGCGCGCCGGCCCCTCGTCCCTGGCCGGCGCTCATGGGTATGGAGTCGCGGAAGAAGAAGGTGTCGATGGGATCGATGAGAATGGGGTTCATGGCGAGGCTCAGTCTTGGGGTTCGGCGAGGCGATTGAGGAAGGCGCGGGCCATCCAGAAGTGGAGGAAGTTTTCCGGGGAGAGCTGGGCGAGGATTTCCATCCAGCGTCCGGCGTGCTCGCGACAGCGTGCGGGACGAGTGGATTTCTGCTCCTTGTGGAGATCGGATTGGGCGAGGATGGACTGCGCCAACTCGGCGAGGGCGATCTGGCGGAGATCCACTTCACCGACCTGCCAGGACGGCTCCCAGCTGGTGCGGCCGTGTTTCACGGTGGCGAGGCAGGGCTGGAGCTTGCGCAGGAAGCGGTGGATGAAGCGGCTGCTGAGCTGGGCGCGGCAGGCGACGAGTTCCGCCCAGACGCCGGGCAGGCCGGAGTCGAAGCGGGCGGCGAACTGGACGGACTCGCCGCTGCGCTTGAGCACGCGCAGGGCAAGCGCGCCTTTCTGCGGCACGGCCTTGGCGGCGTGCTCGGCCTCGCGGGCGGCTTGGATGACGTCCTGCATGGGGCTGCGGACGTGGCCGATGGCGATGCCGACGGAAGCCGTGACGGCGGGGCCGGGCACCATGAGCGGCCAGTTCGGGCGCGTGTGCTCGCCTTTTCCCGAGCCTTCCCGGCAGCGGACGAATCCCGGAGCGGCGAACTCGAACAGATTACGGAGAACTTCCTGCACCTTGACGGAAGCGCGGCCATCCTTGGCCGGATCGATGCCGCGGAAGACGAGTTGCAAGGCATCCGCGCAGTCGATCGCCTGGTCGGCCGGGAGCATGGCGAGCACATCGTCGCCGCCGGAGTAGATGAGTTCACCGTCGAAGGCCTCGACGATCTGGCGGGCGCAGTAGAGGGAGAAATTTCCCAGCGACTCGGACAAAGCGGCGTGGAATGCGGGAGTGAGCGGGGTGCGGATGGTTTCCCAGCCAGCCCCCCAGTGTTTGGCGAAGTAGCCGAGCGGTGTCTTTTCGTCGTCCGCCTTGCCGCTGAGGACTTCCTTCCAGAACGGAGTGCGGGTGCCGCCGACCCATTGGCCCATGTCATCGCCATCCATGCAGAGGATGGCGTAGTAGGTGGACTGGTCGTTTTCGTTTTCGAGCGCGATGTCGATGACCGACTCGAAGCGCGGTGCTTTGGTATCGAGTTTCTGCGGCAGCCAGAGGAAGGGATAGAGGCGCTTGATCGTGGTGAGCGCGCCGTATTCCTGCTGGCCCTTGAAGACCTTGCCGATGGCGTGTTCGCCCCAATTCGCCTCGCGCATGGCTTGCCAAAAGGCGTCATGTCGCGCCCCGCCGAGGACTTCGTTGCGACCGTCGAGATGGTCCTTCTCCACGCCAAGAGTGGTGTTCCATTGCGGGAATCCGCGTGCGTTCTTGGCAGCGGCGAATTTCCACTCGGTGGCGGCGTAGTGGAGCGCCCAGACGAATCCCTGGTTCTCGATTACCGGCGCTTCACCTTCGGCAAGAGGTTTTCCTTCCTTGTTGAGGAGCTGATTTTTCCATGAACCACCCTCTTGCCAGGACTTGTGTTTGTAGCAACGGGTATCGAAGTGCTGCGGATCGATCTTGCGGATGGCCCACTCAATGGCGTTGCGCAGCGGATGATTTTCCCAACCGCCGTGCAGCGGGGGAGTGCCCGTCTCCGCTTCCGCCAGCACGGTCGCGGTGTCCTGCCAATCGTGGAGGTAGTAGTCCACCACCGGGAAGCGGCTGGTCTGATCGCTCCAGAACTGGTCCCAGCCGGGGAAATCGACGCCAAGCCGAGAGTGGATGGCATCGTGGACGGTGTTGGCGATTTCCCTCCACGACTGCAGCACTGCCTCCTCCGCGACCTGCGCGATGGACTTGCCGTCGGCGCTGCGCCAGTCCTTCGGCACGAGGGCGAGGAAACGGTTGGGAAGGTTCGGCGTGAGGAGTTCCTCGCGCACGCCGTCGAATTTGTAGGCGGCGCGTTTTTCCTCGCACCAGAACTGCCCTTCGGCGCAGTGGCCGAACCAGTCGATGAGCGGCACGCCGCGCAATTGTGGATAGATGACGCTTTCCGGGCCGACCGCCTTGGCGACGGCGAAGAGGGCGCGGGAAATCAGGAAACTCAGCAGGTAACTGCCCGCCCAAAGGTCGCGGGTGCTGCGGGCCTGCTTGATGAACTCCTGCACCGGGCCGATCTGGAAAAGCAGGAACGAGCAACCGGCATCGCAGGTGCTCAGGGCGCTGACGAGTCCATTGTGCTGCCAGAGCGTGTGGTGCGGGACGCGGGTGTCCGCCGCGAGATAGGCGAAGTGCCCGTGCTTCCTGGCGCAGTTCTCCGGCCATTCCCTCCACAGCCGCCACCAGCGTTGCGCGTCCGGCATGTCATCCGCGATGCCCACGCCTTGCAGGCTCTGCGCGATCATGCCCTCCGCCGCCTCCGCCGTGCGGGGGAATTCCTTTGGCACCAGCTTGCCGCCGCCCAACGGGTGATGGAAGGCGCAGTCCGCGTCCGTCTTCCAATCGGTGCGGACGCCGGATTTTTTCCAATCGGGGAAAATCATCCGGTCCGCCGCCGCTGCGAGGTGGTCGTCCGGGCGGTGGATCAGGCGGAGGAACTCGTCCTTGGAGAGATGCGCCTCGTGCCAGAACGACTCCCGCGCGTCCTCATGCCCGGCGATGCGGTAGGGTTTGTGCGGCGGATCATGCAGGAAGGCGGCGAGTTTGCGTTTCCAGAAGAGGTTTGCGGGGTCGGTCGTCATGGGTGCAAAAATAGCGGAATGGAGAGGCGTGTCGGGGTTACGGATGTCCTGGGATGTGCGCGTCAGCGGGCCGTTTGGATGCAGGGATTTCCGGTGCTTTCCTGTCAAAAATCGCCTCTTTACGAAACGATGAAAAATTGCCTGCGGGATGACAATGGAAATTTGATGGAATGCGGGTTTGCAGATGCGGCGGGGTGGGTGCCTGACTTTGGCTAGTCGGTCCGATTGGGACGATCTTTCCTTTGCGAGTGAGCGGGGGACGTGTCAGGGTTGCGTCATGCGATTCCTTTTTGCCTGGGGAAAGCGGCTCCTGGCAACGCTGGGCAGCGCGGTGCTGTTGCCGGTGTTTTTTTGTCAGGCTGTGGAGCGGCCGCGGCTGGCGGTGCTGACGGACATTGGCGGGGATCCTGATGACACGCAGTCGCTGATCCGGCTGATGGTTTACAGCAATGCATTTCGAATCGAACTGCTACTGGCCAGTGCATCCGGAACGGTGGGGGAACTGAAGCAACAGGTGGTGCGCCCGGACCTCATCAAAGCGGTCATTGATGGTTATGCTGCCGATTTGCCGCGGTTGCAGAAGCGCGCCGCACGGTGGCCGGAGCCGGTGGCGCTGCGTCAGGCAGTGAAATCGGGCAATGCGCGGCGTGGCCGCAAATACATCGGGGCGGGCCATGATACGGAAGGTTCCAGTGCATTGATCCGGCTGGTGGATGCAGGGACCCGCGAGGATCCGCTGAACATCAGCATCTGGGGAGGCCAGACGGATTTTGCCCAGGCGCTCTGGCGGGTGAAGTGCGACCGCAGCGAGGAGGAAATCGCACAGTTCATCGCGAAGTTCAGAGTTTACGACATTGATGACCAGGACGGCATTGCCGGGTGGATGTGCGGGGAATTTCCTGGGATGCATTACATTCTGGCCAAGGCGCGGCCGGGGCGCGACAAACGGGAGGGCTCCTATCGGGGGATGTATTTGACGGGCGATCTTTCGCTGACCAGCCGTGAGTGGGTCGAACAGCATGTCAGGGGCTGCGGCGCACTGGGCAGGCTCTACCCGGTGGAAACGTGGACGGCTCCGAATCCCCACGGCTGCCTGAAGGAGGGGGACACGCCGTCGTGGTTCTTTTTCCTGCCGTGCGGTGGAAATGATGCGGATCACCCTGACAAACCGGGATGGGGCGGCTGTTTCCAGCGGGAAGCGGATGGGTGGTGGCGGGACTTGCCGGTGACGGGTGCACAGGACTGCCGGACTGGGGTCAGCCGCTGGCGGCCTGACTTTCAGAAAGACTTTGCCCGGCGCATGGCCTGGTGCCGGGAATAGCCGCGGTCTCTGCAGGCGGTCACGGAACCGGGATGCGTTCGAGCAGCCGTTCGAGGATGGTTTCGCTGGTGATGCCTTCGGCTTCGGCCTCGTAGGTCACGAGCACCCGGTGGCGCAGCACGTCGGGGACCAGGTCCTTGATGTTCTGCGGCGTGACGAAAGCATTTCCCTGGAGATAGGCCAGCGCCTTGGCGGCGAGGGTCAGGTTGATGGTGCCGCGGGGGCTGGCGCCGCAGCGGATGAGGTGTTTCATTTCCGCGATGCAGGTGTCCGGATGCCGGGTGGCATGGATGATCTCGACAATGTAGTCTTTCACCTTGTCGCTAACATAAATATCGTTGACCACGCCGCGGCTTTCCCTGATGATGCTTCCCTCACAAATATTCTCCGTGGTGAGCTTGGGTGCCGAGGTGGCCATGAGGTCGAGGATTTGCCGCTCCTCCTGCTGGGTGGGGTAGTCCACTTTGACCTTCAGGAGAAAGCGGTCGAGTTGAGCTTCCGGAAGCTGATAGGTTCCCTCCTGGTCGATGGGGTTCTGCGTGGCCATGACCAGGAAGGGATCGGGCAGCGGGTGGGTGGTGTCCGCCAGGGTGACCTGGCGTTCCTGCATTGCTTCCAGCAGGGCGCTCTGGACCTTGGCCGGCGACCGGTTGATTTCATCGGCCAGAATGAGGTTGGCGAAAATGGGACCCAGCTTGGGTTTGAACTGTCCGTCGGACGGCGAATAAATGAGCGTGCCGAGCAGGTCCGCGGGCAGCAGATCCGGCGTGAACTGGAAGCGCTTGAAGGTGAGGTTGAGGCAGCCGGCCAGTGCTTTCACCGTGAGCGTTTTGGCCAGTCCCGGCACGCCTTCCAGCAGGATGTGTCCATTGGTCAGGAGGGCGATGAACATGCGGTCCACCAGGGCTTCCTGTCCGACCAGAACGCGGTGCATTTCCTCGCGGACTTTCGGCACCCATTGGGAGGTTTCGTCAATGCGGCTCTTGAGTTCGGTGGTGTCGGGGGATGGGGAGTCGGACATGGCTGGCAATTTGGCAAACAGGGGCGTGACAGTAGGGGTGATTGGATGAAAAGCAAAAGGAACGGAATGTTTCCCCTGTGTTTGGTGCGGGCGACTTCCTTCGCTGCCCGGCCGCGTCCGTTGACTTCACTGCTTGCGGCAGCGGCCAATCCGTGAACAATGCAGGGGATGAAACCGTCCGGCCCCGCACCACTGCTTGTCCTCTTGTCCGCTCTGCTGCTCCCTGCTATGGGCGGGGGCGTGGAAATCATCGGCCATCGAGGCGCCTCGCATGACGCCCCGGAAAATACTCTGGCATCATTCCGGCTCTGCTGGGAACAGCAGGCGGATGCCGGCGAACTGGACATTCATTTAAGCAGGGACGGCGAGGCGGTAGTGATTCACGATGGTGCCACCAAGCGAGTGACCGGAGTGGACAAACCCGTGGTGCAGCAGACGCGGGAGGAGCTTCAGGCGCAGGATGCCGGACGGTGGAAAGATCCAAAATTTGCCGGTGAAAAAATCCCGCTGCTGTCCGAGGTGCTGGCGCTCATTCCCGAGGGGAGGCGGATGTTTCTGGAAATCAAATGCGGGCCGGAAGCGCTTGGGGCCATTGAAAAAGCGATGCAAAAAAGCGGACGCAAGGCGCAGCAGTTTGTGATCATTGGATTCAACCATGCCACGATGAAGGCGGCAAAAAAGCGTTTCCCCAAACTTCCGGTGCTTTGGCTTGTGTCCCACGCCGCTGACAAAACTACCGGCCAGTTTCCGGATCTGGACCGTCTGATTTCTCAGGCGAAAGAAGCCGGATTGGACGGCCTGGATCTGGAATACAAATTCCCGCTGGATGCCGCTGCTGTCGCCAAAACCAAGGCTGCGGGGTTGCAGCTCTTCGTGTGGACGGTGAACGAAGCGGCGGCTGCCCAGGCCCTGGCCAGGGCCGGAGTGGACGGGATTACCACCGACCGTCCCGCCTGGCTGCGGGAACAACTGCGGCACTAGCCGAATCAGTGAAGATGCTTTGGCTCCGCATGGTTTGACGGATGGCGGCTGCCACAATTTGACGGAATGCGTTTTCTGACGGTCTCATGAATTCCCCTGACCTCGCCAGCCTGTTGAAGCGGACGTTCGGCTACGACGCCTTTCGTCCGCAGCAGCGCGAGATTATGGAGGCGACGCTAGCAGGACGCGACGTGGTGGCCATACTGCCCACGGGAGCGGGGAAATCACTGTGCTTTCAGCTTCCCGCCTTGGCCCGCCCTGGCCTCACCCTGGTGATTTCACCGCTCATCGCGCTGATGAAGGACCAGGTCGATGCGCTGACCGCCACGGGAGTGGCCGCCACGTTCCTGAATTCCTCACTGCAGAGCGGTGAGGCGGCCCGGCGGATTTCCGGTCTGGACAAAGGCGCATACCAGCTGCTCTACGCCGCGCCGGAACGGGTGATGCTGGAGGGTTTTCTGAGTGACCTGCAGCGCTGGAACGTGAGTGCCGTGGCCGTGGATGAGGCGCACTGCATCAGCGAGTGGGGGCATGATTTCCGACCCGAATACCGGCAGTTGGCGCAACTGCGCGACCGGCTGCCCGGAGTGCCCTTCATCGCCCTCACCGCGACGGCGACCGAGCGGGTGCGCGGCGACATCGTCCGCCAGCTTCATCTGCGGGAGCCGGAGGTGTTCCTTGCCAGTTTCAATCGTCCCAACCTGAACTACACGGTGGTGCCGAAAGCCAAATCCACGAGCCAGGTCCATGAGTTCGTGCGCCTGCGTCCGGATGAAGCGGGTATTGTCTATGTGCAGTCGCGGCGCAGCGCGGAAAGCCTGGCTGCCGCACTCGTGGCGGAGGGGGTGAAGGCGGTGGCCTATCATGCGGGGCTTCAGCCGGACGAGCGGGCCGCCAACCAGGAGGCGTTCATTCGCGATGAGGCCCGCGTCGTGTGCGCCACCATCGCCTTTGGCATGGGCATCGACAAGCCGGACGTGCGCTACGTCATTCATGCCGACCTGCCGAAAAACATCGAGGGCTACTATCAGGAAACCGGACGTGCAGGCCGCGACGGACTGCCCAGCGAGTGCCTTTTGTTATACTCGCGTGGTGCTTTGATTCGGAATCTGAAGTTTCTGGATGAAATGACCGACCCGCAGGCCGTGGAGATGGCGGCGCAGCAGATGCGGATGATGGCCGATTTTGCCGAAGGGACGGATTGCCGCCGTGCTGCATTGCTCGACTATTTCGGGGAAACGCTGTCCGGCGACAATTGCGGCGGCTGTGACATCTGCCTGCAGCCGCGGGAGACGTGGGATGCGACGATCCAGGTGCAAAAGCTGCTGAGCTGCATCTTCCGCATCCGGCAAAAAAGCGGGTTCAGCACGGGGCTGAACCATGCCGTGGAAGTGCTGGTGGGGGCGAACACGGAGAAGATTCGCAAATGGGGGCACGATCAGCTCAGCACCTATGGCATTGGCAAGGATACGCCGCGTGCAGAATGGGCCGCGCTGGGCCGGCAGGTGCTTCGACTTGGGCTTTTGGATGCGTCTCCGAACAGCTTCCAGACAGTGAGCGTTTCCAGAAAAGGTCTGGCCGCGCTCATGAACCGGACGCCGGTCGTGCTCGCACGGGTGCCGGCGGCGGCAAAAGGCGAAACCCGCGTTGCCCGGGTGGCCGCCAGGGGGAGCATTGCCTGTGACGAGGGGCTGTTCGCCGAACTGCGCGCCCTGCGCAAGCAACTCGCCGATGAGCGCGGCGTGCCGCCCTACGTTATTTTTGGGGACATCACCCTGCGCCATTTTTGCCGTGAATATCCGCGCACCGAAGCGGCGTTTCTGGCCGTGCCCGGCGTCGGCAGCCGGAAGCTTGCGGATTTTGGTAGGGTCTTCATGGAGCGGATCTCCCAGTGGCTGGAAATCCACACCGCGCAAATCTTTCCCGTGGAGTCGGCACCGCCGCCAGCGCCGAAAATGAAAACCGAAAGCGGCACGCCCGGCACCGTGCTGGAAACGCTGCGCCTGCGCAGTCAGGGGCTGAGCGCCGAACAGATCGCCGCACAGCGCAATTTGGTGGTCAGCACCATTCACAGCCATCTCGCCCAGGCGATCCGCTTCGGTGCCCTGCAGGCCGATCCCCGGGATTACTACACCGCAGACGAAGAGGCGGAGTTTCGCGCCGCCGCCGCAGAGCATGGTTTGGACAGCCTGGGAAAACTTAAGGAAGCGCTGGGCAATCGCTATGACTATCCTGTGTTGAACTACTTTCGGGCATTCATGCTGAAGGAATGATGCCGGAAGCCGGCCGTTGTTGTCGGCAAGGAACCGTAGTCCAAAGTGCGGTTGCACCCGGAAAGCCGGGAATTTTCCCCTGCGGACACCAGCCAGGTGCCCGCATGAATGCGTGAAATTTACCAGGTGTCTGAGTGGGGCTGGCCGGGTGTGGTTCTTCACCTGCAATCGTCCCAACTTGTCATCATGAAACAACTGATCGCACTGCCTGTCGTGTCCATGACGTTCATCCTGCTGGCTTCGGGGGCGGACCTCAGTTTCAACCGCGACATTCGCCCGATCCTGTCGGACAACTGCTTTGCCTGCCACGGATTCGACCCCAAGAAGCGCAAGGGGGACCTGCGGCTGGATACGCAGGAGGGAGCCTACGGTGTCGGCAAAAGCGACGAGGTTGCGGTGAAGCCGGGGGATTTGGAGATGAGCGAAGTGTGGCAGCGGATCATCGCCACCGATGAGGATGACCTGATGCCGCCGCCGGATTCCCACAAGAGCCTGACGCCGGAGCAGAAGGAAAAAATCAAGCAGTGGATTTTGCAGGGAGCCAAATATCAGAAACACTGGGCCTTCGAGGTGCCGCTGAAGCCGGCGGTTCCAGAGGCGGTGGCGGGCGGAAACGAAATCGATGCTTTCATCGAAGCCCGGCTCAAGGCCGAGAATCTCGCGCCCCTGGCAGAGGCGAACCGGGAAACGCTGATCCGGCGGCTTTCGTTCGACCTCACCGGCCTGCCCCCCTCCCTGGTGGAAGTGGACAATTTCCTGGCGGACAAGGAACCGGATGCCTACGGGCGGCTGGTGGACCGCCTGCTGAAAAAGCCCCAGTTTGGCGAACAGATGGGACGCCACTGGCTGGATCTGGCCCGCTACGGAGACACGCACGGCCTGCATTTGGACAATGAACGGCAGATGTGGGCCTACCGCGACTGGGTGGTTGGTGCCTTCAACAACAATGAGCCGTTTGACCAGTTTACCATCGAACAATTGGCTGGCGATCTGCTGCCAGAGGCGACCATGGAACAGAAAATCGCCTCCGGTTTCAACCGCTGCAATGTTACCACCAGCGAGGGCGGGTCGATCAATGAGGAGTTCATCTTCCGCTATGCCGTGGATCGCGCCGTGACCACGATGCAGACGTGGATGGGACTGACCGCCGGCTGTGCGGTCTGCCACGACCATAAATTCGATCCGCTGACGACGAAGGATTTTTATTCGATGTATGCCTTCTTTCACAGCGCCGCGGATCCGCCCATGGACGGCAATGCGCTGAACACCCCGCCAACGCTGCGACTGACCGGCAGCGAGGAGGCAAAACGGGTGGCGGAACTGGATGGAAAAATCAAGGCCGTGCGGGAAAAGATCGCGCAGCAACTGACCGGCATTGCCTATGCGGATCCGGCGGAACAATCCCCGCCACCCAAACCGCAGGAGACCGAGACGGTGTGGATTGAGGATGATTTCCCGAAGGGCGCCGCTCCGCAGAGCAATGCCGGAAACCATCCACTAACATGGATTACCAAGCAGCCTGGCCCGGTCTTCAGCGGGGAGCGGGCGTTGAAGCGCGGAGGCAAGGGGCTGGCGCAGGATTTCTATCAGGGCGGAGCAGCCCCACTGGTGGTGCCGTCGGTTGCGCGGATGTTTTTCAATGTGTTTCTCGACCCGGCGGATCCACCGGAGGCCGTGATGATTCAGTTTCACACCTCAGCCTGGCAGCACCGCGCGGTGTGGGGGGACGCAGCAGCCATTCCGTATGGTGCCGTCAACACCACGGAACGGTTTGCGGCCGGAGAACTGCCCAGCGCCGGACGCTGGTGGCGGCTGGAGGTGG
>JAGNEJ010000116.1 GCA_018003315.1 Verrucomicrobiales bacterium | reverse complement strand
CTCACCCATTCGAAGGTTTCAAACGCAGTCGAAACCAGGCGGGGGAAGGGTCGGCCAAGGGCGGCCGGTCGCCGTGCGGCGAATTTCTTGATCGAGTCAGGGTTGCCCAAAGGGCATGTTGGCCAGCACGCGGGGGGCATCCACTTCGGCGACAAGACCCACTTTGCGGAGATTGCGCTTCCGTTTGCGGTTCTTGCATTCAGCGAGGTGGCGGCGGCCCTGCTTGCGGCGCAACACTTTCCCGGACCCAGTGATCTTGAATCGCTTGGTGACGGCTTTCCGTGTCTTGCTTCTGGCGATGGCTTTTCGCATAAGGGCGCGGAAACTAGGGGGAATCCCCGGAATCGCAAGGGGAAAATCCCTCGAATTTACGCCGCCAAGGCCGGCAAAATCCCGCCGATTCTCCGCCGGATGCCGCAGGGCCGGATTGCTCACGCCCCGCGCAGCCGCGAGACCTCGCGCAGGCTCAGCAGGCGGGCGGCCACGTCCTCACGGGAAGCTGCCTTGAGCGACGGAAAATCGATGGCTCCATCGACGGCAAACTTGCCGCTGCGGGTGCGCCGCAGTTCCGCCAGGTGGGCTCCGCAGCCCAAGTCCTCCCCAATGTCATGGGCGTAGGTCCGCACATAGAATCCCTTGCTGCAAACCACGCGAAAGCGAATGTCTGGCAGGGCGATTTCTTGGATTTCGTAATGAAACACCGTGACCAGCCGCGGTTCGCGCTCCACGGTCTGTCCCTGCCGGGCCAGCTTGTAAAGCGGCACGCCGTCCTTCTTGATCGCGCTGACCATCGGCGGCATCTGGTAGAAGTCGCCTTTGAATTTTTCAAACGCGGCCACGATTTCCTCCCGGGTGAATTCCGGCACCGGACGCGTTTCCAGCACCTCACCCTGCCGGTCCTGCGTGGAGGTCGCCGCCCCGAGCCGGATGATGCCGACATACTCTTTCTCCTCGGCCATGAGCAGATCCTGGATTTTGGTGGCCCGGCCGATCACCAGAATCAACAGGCCGGTGGCCATCGGATCCAGGGTGCCGCAGTGGCCGATTTTTTTCTGGTTCAGGCGTTTGCGGGCCACGGCGACGACGTCGTGGCTGGTCATGTCCTGTCCTTTGTCCACGAGCAGGACTCCGTCCGCCTGCTCCTGCCGGGTTTCGTTTTTATAGTGCTTCATCGATCGCTGCAAAAAGTTTCGCCTCCGCCTCCTCCACCGGTCCCGCCATCCGAATGCCCGCAGCCAACGCATGGCCGCCGCCGCCAAATTGGGCGGCGATTTTTCCCACGTCCACCCGGTTGTCCTTCGACCTCAGGCTGACGCGGATTTTCCCTCCGGGTGCCTCCTCGAAATACGCCGCCACGATCACGCCCTGAATCGCCCGCAAGGTGTCGATCAACCCTTCGGCATCCTCCGGACGGCTGCCCACTTCGCGGACCAGGCTTTCCCGTAGCGCCCAGGAGGCCACCTTTCCCCCGTGGGTGATTTTCATGACATTGAGCAGGCCCCGCAGCAGTTGCAGGCGTCGCAGCGGATAGTTCTCGTAGGTGTTGCGGGCCAGTTGGGAAACATTGACGCCCAGGTCCGTGAGCCGTGCTCCGATTTCGTATGTGTGGGCGGTGACGCCTTCGTATTGGAAGGATCCGGTATCCGTGCTGATGGCTACGTAAAGGTTGTCACCGATCTCCCGGGTCAGCGGGAGCCCTTCCGCCACCAGCAAATCGTAAATGATCTCGCCCGTGGCCGGTGCTTCCGGGGCGATGTAGAAAAGGTCCCCGTAATCCTCGTTGCTGCGGTGGTGATCCAGGTTCAGCCAGAGCCGACTTCCTTCCAGGTGGCGGAGGCACCCGGCGCCGAGGCGCTCCCGGGTGGCGCAGTCCACGGCAATGACCACTTCGGGATCAAAGGCCGCGGCGTTGCCAGGCGTCTGCAGCCACTCACTGCCCGGCAGAAAGCGCAGCGTTTCCGGCAACGGGTCTTCGTTGAGCACCTGGACCTGCTTGCCAAGGTCCCGCAGTGCCAGCGCCACCCCAAGGGTGGAACCGATGGCATCTCCGTCGGGCCGGTAATGGCTGAGCACGGTGAAGCGCTCCCGTCCGCGAAAAATCCCGGCGAGTTCGGCAAACGTGGTGTTCGTCCGTGGCATGAGGTGAGGGAGGAGTAAAAAACGAGCAGCCGCTGATCCCGGCAACACTGCCGGCCGCCCATGAGCGACTGCCCCGATGCCGCAGTCCAGTGCATTTTCAAGTGAAGAATTCACCCGTGGTCCTCCTGCAGCCCGGCGCGTGCTCCTACGCTTCGACGTTGTTGCCAGCCCTGGCACGGTGGGGCATGGTGGCGGCTTATGACCAAATTTGCCCTTTGTGTGACGGCGGTGCTGTGCGGAGGCGCGGGCTTCCTGCCCGGCCAGGAATGGACCCGGTTTCGCGGACCGAAAGGCAGCGGCATCAATGACAAGGGAGCCGTCATTCCTGACAATTTTACCGCAAAGGATTTCCGGTGGACGCTGGACCTGCCTGGAGCGGGCACTTCCTCGCCGGTCTTGTGGGGAACCCGGCTGTTTCTGACGGCTGAAAGCGGGAAGGATGGCGCGCGTCAGGTGCTCTGCGTGGACAGTGAATCGGGCCGCGTGCTGTGGACGGTGGAGGACGCCTTCAAACCGCACCGGCACCACCGGTTCAACAACTTCGCCTCCTCCAGCCCCGCGGTGGATGCAGAGCACCTCTACGTCGCCTGGACCAGCGGCGACCAGATGCAGGTGCTGGCCCTGACCCACGATGGAAAACTGGCCTGGCAGACCAGTCTCGGTTATTTTTTTGAGGAGCATGGCAGCGGGACCTCGCCGGTGGTGGTTGGGGAGACGCTGGTGGTTTCCAAGGACCACAAGGGACGGGATGCCTTCATTGCCGGACTGAGCACTGCGGATGGAAAAATCCTCTGGAAAGTGCCGCGGCAAACCGCCCACAGTTCCTTCAGCACGCCGCTGGTGTTTGAACGCGTGCCGGGCAGGCCGGAAGTGGTGTTCAACAGCAATCCGCAGGCGCTCACCAGCATCGACCCCGCCTCCGGCAAGGTGCTGTGGGAACAGTCCTTTGCGGACAAAACGGAGTTCCGGGCGGTCGGCTCTCCCGTGGCCGCCGAGGGAGTGGTGTTTGCCATGGTGGGCCAGGGCAGTGGAGGAAAGGCCTCGGTCGCGCTCCGCCTCAAGGAAGATGCCCCACCGGAAACCGCCTGGGAATTGAACAAGGCCCTGGCCTATGTGCCGACCCCCCTGGCGGTGGCGAAGCATTTCTATATTCTCAACGACGGCGGCATCCTCAGCTGCGTCCGGGCCGCCAGCGGCGAGGTCGTTTACAGCGAACGCGTGCTGGAGAACGCCTACAGTTCCCCCGTTTCCACCGCGGGGAAAATCTACTGCATCAGCCGCACCGGTGAAGTGGCCGTGGTGAAAGCCGGAGAAAAATTCGAGGTGTTGGGACGGGCCAGCCTGGGCGAGCCCTGCGAATCCACTCCGGCGCTGGCCAATGGAATGATGTTCATCCGCACCGCCAAACGCCTGCTTGCCCTGTGGGCGGGGCCGACTCCGCCGAAGAACTTCCACCGCGGACTGGGCTTGAGAATGGAATTGGTCAGTGAAGTCGCCAGCATCCAGCCGGGCCGGCCATTCACCGTGGGATTGAAAATCCAGCACGATCCCGGCTACCACACCTACTGGGTGAATCCGGGCATTGCCGGTTTGAAAATCAACCTGGACTGGTCCCTGCCGCCTGGCTGGAAAGCCGGCCCGCAACAATGGCCGCCGCCGGAAAAAGTCTGGATGGCCAGCCTGCGAAGCCACGGCTATGAACGCGACGTCAGCATCCTCGTCGATCTGACTCCCCCAGCTGGAGCACTGCCGGAAACGGTGGACCTCAGGGCGAAAGTCACCTGGATGTGCTGCACCAAGGTCTGTTATCCGGGCGTGTGCGACATGGAACTGACCCTGCCGGTGAGTCCCGCTCCGCCCCAATGGGCTCCCGGAGCACACGCGAACTTCGAGGCGATGCGCGCCACCTTTCCCAAACCCGCCAGCGGCTGGAAGTTCAAAGCCGTTTGTGAGGGTGACAAGGTGCGCCTTTCCGGCAGGCCGGAGACGGATGCCACCCTGCGGCCCGCCGGTGCGGTCGAAGCGCAGTTTTTTTCCTCGGACAATCTCATCTGTTCGAATCCCGAACAGCTCTGGCAGTGGGATGGAGCGGCCTTTTCCGTGATCCTAACCATGTCGGAGCCGGAATTCCGCCCCGCCTCCCCCGCCACGCTCAACGGGCTGCTCTATGCGCCGGGCGGCTGGAACGGCAGCGGGGGAAATGACTACGTCAGCATCGCCGTTCCATTGGAAAATTCCCCCGGCGTTGGCGCACCGAAGTAGTCGGCGTTCCCAGAACATCCGTTCACCCTGCAATGAACCCAGCCCTTGCCGCTCTCCACCGCCGGCGCTTCCTGCAAACCGCAGGGGCCGGCCTGGGCGGCCTCGCGCTGGATTGGCTGCTGCACAGCGAGGCGACCGCAGCCGCCGCGGATCCCGTCCATCCGATGGCGGCACGGCTTCCAACGTTCGCACCGCGGGCCAAGTCGGTCATCTTTCTCTACATGGTCGGCGGACCGTCGAGCATCGACCTGTTCGACTACAAGCCGCAGCTGCAAAAACTCGGCGGCAAGCCGGTTCCGGAATCGCTGCGCAAAGCGGTGGAGGCCACGCGCTTCGCCAACATTTTCACCGCCTGTCGGGATGAACTGCTGGCCTCGCCCTGGGCATGGAAGCAGCACGGGCAAAGCGGTATGTGGGTTTCAGAACTCTATCCGGAAGTGGCCCGGCATGTGGACGACCTCTGTTTCATCCATTCCATGCAGGCGGACAGCAACAACCATGCCCCCGCCAGCATCCAGCTGCACACGGGCGACACCAACGGCGGCAAGGCCAGCATCGGCTCCTGGATCACCTATGGCCTGGGCACGGACAACCAAAACCTGCCGGCCTACGTGCTGTTGTTCGACTACGGACCGCTGGGCGGGGCCACCAACTATTCCAATGGCTTCCTGCCCGCGGCCTTCCAGGGAACACGGCTGCGCGATTCCACGCCGCCGGTGCTCGATCTGCTGCCGCCGCAGCGTTTTGCCGCAGGCCAGGCCGATTCCCTAACCGCCCTGCGGGAGCTGAACCTGCTGCACCGCGCAGCGCGTCCGGGATTCCCGGAACTGGACGCCCGCATCGCCAGCTACGAGCTGGCCTACCGCATGCAGTCCGCCGCTCTGGAGGTGGCCGATCTGGACAAGGAACCAAAATGCATCCGCGACCGCTACGGCGTGGATCACGCGGACGCTCCCAGGGCAAAATTTGCCAGGAAATGCCTGCTGGCCCGGCGTCTGGTCGAACGGGGCGTCCGCTTTGTGCAGCTCTATGACATGTTTGACAAGGACGGGTGGGATGCCCACGAAAACCTGAAGAAAAACCACGAACAGCATGCCGCGGTGTCGGACCAGGCCATCGGCGCCCTGCTCAGCGATCTCAAACAGACCGGACTTCTGGAGTCCACGCTGGTTGTGTGGGCCAGCGAATTCGGGCGCACGCCGATGGTGCAGGGGACTCACGGACGGCAGCACAATTATGCCGGCTTCACCATCTGGATGGCCGGCGGCGGCGTGAGGCCAGGGCTGCGGCTGGGGGCCACGGATGAACTCGGCCTCATGGCCGTGGACCGTCCCATCGCCTTCCGCGACCTCCATGCCACCATCCTTTCGCTGCTGGGCATGGCGCATGATTCCCTGTCCTACGAGGTCAGCGGACGCATGGAGCGCCTGACCGGCGTGCAGAACACCGCCCACATCATTCCCGAGGTGCTGGGAGTCTGACATCCTTGTCATGCACCGCCAGCGCCGGGCATGACGCGGTTTTCAGATAATTGGAATTGCTCCCGGCGCAGGAAATCTTCCCTTGGGCAGGACGCGGTGCAGACGCCGCCGGACCGCATTTTTTCCCCTGCATGACAAGACGCCATTTCATCCTGCTGTTGTGGATCGCGGGAGCTGCCGCCGCCATTGCCTGGTATCTGCACGGCATTTCCCTGATGTGGGGCGCCAATCCCCTGTTCCGCGACGAAAGCACCGCCTACGACCAGCGGTTCTACATCACCAGAGCCATGGAACGCTCCACCGGAAACGAAGTGCCGTTCGTGACCCGCTCCCGGATGCCGCTCTACCCGGTGATGCTCTCCCCGCTCCATGACGGTTCGCTGGACGAATGGGGCCAGATCGAACGCTACATGCGCTTCAACGTGACTCTGGGCATCTGCGGACTGCTGCTGCTGTTCCTGACAATGCAGCGGCGGCTGGGAGTGCTCCTCGCATCCCTGGCCACGTTGGCGGCGGCCTTCACCTTCTATCTTTACAAAATCATTCTGGTGCAGCCAGAAATCACCTTTTACAGCCTGCATGGGATTCTCTTTGTTCTAATGCTCGAATGCCTGCACGGAGGCGGATGGCGGCTCGCTCTCGCACTGGGGCTGCTGGGCGGGGTGGTGCATTTGCTCAAGGGCTCAGCCCTGCTCACGCTGGCGGCGTTCGGCGCATGTCTCGCCGCGCAGGCACTCTGGCGCTGGTGGTGCCAGCGACGCCAGGCGAAAGTCGCCTCCGTCCTCGTCCACCTGGCCAGACCTGCTGCTTTTGCCGCAGGCTTCCTCGTGGTCACGGGGCCATTTCTGCTGAAATCCTGGCGGGCCTACGGCTCCCCACTCTACGACCCGAATACCAAATACTATTTATGGGTGGACAGTCCGCCGGAAATGCGGGCGCTCCAGCACCTGGAACTCGCTACGCGAAAACCGGAACTGAACGAAGCCAACCTCCGCGAGCCGCTGGTGCAGCATTTTCTGCCGAAATGGCTCCCGGACGAAGCACGCCGCGCCGAACTCCTGACAAAAGTGGCGCGGGAAAAAGTGGTGGTGCTGGAGGGAGAATGGGAAATCCTCCCAACCGCCCGAAGCTGGATGAAGGCCCACGGCCTTGCCGGATTTTTGCACAGGGTGTGGCAGGGGATCGCAGGGCACCACCCCGGCAGCAGCAACTCGGTTTCCAATGCCGTCGTGCCTTCCGCGGATGAACTGGTGGCACAGCGGGGAATGCTTTGGCACAATTTCCGGCATCCGAACCGCTACATCTGGCACCTCATCATTTTCGGTTCCGCGGCCGCAGGCGGACTGCTGCTCATGCTCCTGATGCGCCGCCGGGAGTGTTGCGACGCGATCCGCCGCTGCGGCATGCCCGTCTTTTTTGCGGCGGGTTCCCTGGCGGCAAATCTTCTGGCCATGGGATTCTGGTGCTACATGGCGAACCACAACCGGTTTTTCCTCGGGCTCTTTATTCCGCTGCTCTATTGCTTTGCGCTCACGGCGAAATGGTCGCTGGGCAGCATTCGCTGGGGCAGCCTGCCCGGAGCGGCCCGGATTTCCGTGCCCCGCTGGCTGGCTGCGCTCGCGCTGCCGGCACCGCTGGTGCTGGTGCTGGCCTGTTGTTCCCTGCAGGAACTCTCGCAGAATCTCAAGACCGTTGCGAAACTGAAAGATCCGGCCTTTGCCCGCAAAATGCTCCGGCAGTAGTCGGATCGGCTCTCCGTGCGGCAGGCATTCACCCTGACAGGACTGCGGATCCGGCGTTGTTCCGGAACACCGCTGACCGTGCTATGGTGCCAGTTTCAGCACGCGGGTTTCGCCGAATTTCATCGGCAGCGTGAGCCGCGGCCCCTCGCCTAACGCGGTGCCCGACAGCGCATCGGTCACCGGTCCAGGCCGCCCCGTATGAATCGGTACCGGACCGTCCTTCACTGCGTGCAGCAGAATAAAATTTCCGTTGGCCGTGACGTTGCAATCCACATCCGCATAAAGATGCACCCCAGCCCGCCTGGCGGCAAAGCGAACCAGCTCGCTGGTAAGCCCAGGCGCGCCGACAAAGAGGGATGTTTTGCGCAGCGCCACGGCGGTATGGCCATTGGCATACGTCGCGAGTGTTTCCCCGTCAGCAGCATCGCGGAGGCCAAAGAGCGGTCGCACCGGTTTATTCCGGCCGAATGGTTCCGTCAACCCCGCGCCGGGTGTCGGCACCGCCCAGCCGGACAGGCCATCGAGCTGCTGGAGGCGGAAACCGGTGAGTTGTTCCATCGCGGCCAGTGAGGGCTGGCCGCCGTCGAACCACCCCGGCGCATAACACCAGACACAGAGGCTGCCGCGAGTGGCTTCACGCAGTTTCTCCCGCTGCGCGGCGGTGAGACTCCAGGCATTGAGGAAGACGTAGAGTTTCGCCTGCACTCTGCCCGCCAGCACGTCGTCGAGCAGATACTGCCCGTAAGGTGCACCGCTTCGGCCCAGCATTTGCCGGACGGTGTAGGCGCATTCCCTGCTCACCGAATGCCCCTCCGGCGTGACCAGTTCCATTGCAGATTCGTCCAGCACGGCGGCAATTTCGGGATGATAGGGCGTCGGCATGCGCAGGAGCGCGTCGTCGAGCACGGCCAGAGATTTCATCCGCGTCCACAGGGCCGCATCGTTGAACCAGCCGGTGCGAGTCAGGTCCATCCACCAGGTGCCGAAATTCCGGAGCCCGGCCTGGGCGGTGTTGCGGGTGAGTTCGGCGTCGGTCTCGGCCACCGTTTCGACGCGGTCTTTGAATCCCGGCATGATGCCAGTGGCTACAGAGGTGCGGGTGTCGTCCTCGTTCAGCCACAGTTTGCCCGCGAGCGCCACCGACTCTGCGGCGCTCATGGCCGGTGCGCTGCCGCCCAGTCCGCGATCGAAATAGGATATTGGCGAGCAAAGCACGTCGATCTCCGGGCAGTCCAGCACGCGCCGCAGCCGGTAATGACCGGAGACCGCAGGGCCGTTCGGGAGTGCGGCGAGTTCGTGGACGTAGCCGTAAAAGAAGAGCACCAGCTTGCGGCCGTGCGAAGCGGTGCGCGCCGAGCGGGCCAGTTCGCAGACGCATTCCGCCATCGCATCCTGCTGAAAGCGCGCCCAGTCGATGACCGGCTGCTCCTTTTCCGGATCGCGGAAAACACCCGCGGGCGAGGCGTGCCGGGCACCGGCACCGGGAACCGCGGCGCGTTCAAAGGACGCGGCAGGATCGTGCCACGCGGCGCGCAATGCGGCATCCGTTTGATAGCACACCTTCAGCCATCTCTGCCACGCAGCCAGGTCTGCCGGCGCATATCCGCTGAGCGGTCGTTCCCAGGAGCCCTCGTAAAACCATTCGTCGGTGTTTTGTCCCGCGGGATGATACCCCGCCACCCGGTCGCCGAATTTCGCCTCCACGTGGCTAATGAACGCCACCAGCCGCGCCGAGGCGTCGCGTCGATAGGCGGGCGACGCCACGACCATGAGCCTGCGCGTTCCATCCTCCCACTGCATCACGTCGTCAGGATGCGCAGCCCGCCACCAGTCGGGCGGATTCATCGGAACCCGCGGGATGAGCAGTGCCTGCGGGTTGGCAGCCAGAACGGACGCACACACCGCATCCACTTCCCGCCAGTCATCCGGCTCGCCCGGTTTCGGCCACGGCAGCGGCACGGGAAAGGAAACGAAGTTCACCCCCGCATCCGCCGCCAGCCGCACCTGTGCCGGAAACGGATCCAGCGGCCCGCCGATCTGCGCATAGGATTTCTCGGGATCGTAAAATCCAATCTGAATCATGCGTGTGGCCGAAGCTTTCGCCCAAAACGTGACCCGGTAACGATGCCCTGCCGTGAGCCGCAGGTTGGCCCGGTGGTGCAGATGAAAGTCCGGCCAGACGCCATCCGGCGGTGCCGCAAGCCGCACATGCAGCCCGCCATTGCCACCATGCCCGGCACCGGGCTCCACCGTGATCGTGCCGACGGTGTTGGTGTGGTCTGTCGGCCAACACCGCCAGTCCCGGTCGAATGCGGCACGTCCGCCCTCGAAGTCCGTCAGTGGGATCAAATCTCCCCCCGCGGTGAGATCGACCACGCGGATGTCATCCACCCATGCCTCTCCCTGGCTGGGATCGAACCGAAAGTGCATCGTGCCATGGGCCGCTCCGCCGGTGGCGGTGAATTCAAAGTCATGCGCTTTCCATTCCGCACCGACCGCAAGCGCCGACCATCCCGGCCCGCCCCAAAACATCCGCGCCCGCACCGGCTGCCCGTCCACCACGATGCGTGGAGCACCCCCAGGCGACTCAACCCGCACCGTAAGCGCCACGGCGCTCACGGTGAACAAACTCAGGACGAAACCGGTGCAAAACTGGAAAATGCGGCGAGCAGTAGCGCAGGTCCCCCCACGCAGCGCACCCTTTTTCAGGGGAAAACCAGCGCCACCCACGAAATGAGCCCCCCCAGCGGACGGTAGCCTTCGCAACATTATTTTCGACAATATGCCTGGCATATTATTGCAAGGCCCGGCCCAGAAAACTCCAACCCTTTTCTTTCGTCTCCTCGCTCCAGGCGGGCGGCACCAGGCTCCGTTCAACCGTCCGCCGACTCCCGCACCAAAAACGGCCTGCCATCATTAAACCCATTGGGCAGGCGCAGATGGTCCAGCGTGTAGGGCAGCAAGGCCTTGCGCACGCTCAGAGAAATCTTTCCCTGCTGCAGGCCAAAATCTTCCGCAACCGCCGCCTGTTGTGCTGGCTGCAAGTCCGGATTCGGCACCAGGTTCAGCGTTTCAATCGTTTCCCAATCAGTGTCCCTCTGCGGCAGCGGCACCGCCTCCCCCGGAATCTCTGCAGCCTTGATCCGGCTCAGTACGAAATCGCGAAAATCACCCCGTTCCTCGCACCAGGCCCGGACATGCCACCGGTAACCATCCTCCCCGAACGCATACGGGCGGATCCACCGCCGCGACGTTTCCTCCCGCATCAGGCTCAGGTAATCTATTCGGATTCGGCAACCATTCAATACCGCCATGAAAATCCTCCGCTGCACCACCAGAGACGCCTGCCGCAGCGGCAGCGCCACTCGGCTGACCCTCCCTTCCGCCTCCGTTCCAGTCAGTCCCGCCCGCAAAGCCGGACGCGCCCCAGTCC
>JAGNEJ010000115.1 GCA_018003315.1 Verrucomicrobiales bacterium | reverse complement strand
AGCAACAGCGCGTGAACGTGCTCCGCAGCCGCGCGGGCCAGTTCGACGGTCTCCGGCCCCGTGACGTGAATGACCTGCACCAGAGCGATGCCGGGCAGCTCGCGGCGCAAGTCGCGGTAAACCGAAGTCTCCACATAATCGCAAAGCTGGAGCGTGTTCGTGCCGCACCGGCGCTGCTGCGCGATCATGCTGTCCGCCGAGGTCGCACTGGTAAGCAGAAACGTGCCGATGGGTGGCGGAATCTGCCGGGCAATCTCCGCGATGGTCTCCTCCGTGATGACTCCAGGGCCGCTCGGCATCGCGGAAACCAGTCCCAAGGCGGACGCTCCACTGGCAATCGCGACCCGCGCCTCTTCAAGCGAGGCGATGCAACAGATTTTGACTCTTGGTTTGGTTGTCACGGCAGATGTGCGTAGTCGTCTAACGATTGAGGTGTGGCACCGGCTGCCGGGCGCGCTACCCCGCAACTGGGCGAAGGGTTGTCGTCAAGATGGTCATTTGAACCCGGGGCGGGTGGCCGGTTGTCCACCACCGTCTTGTATGGGCCTAGCATGCACTGAAACCAAATGGGGTTCAAGTCCCCTGTGAGATCGGATCAACACCGAAGAACCAAAGGAACTGCCAGCGATACAAAACACCACCAGAAGCCAACTGCGGGAGGGCGACCGACCGTGGGGAGGAAGGCTATGGGAAAATCGCCCGCACACACAGACGGGCTTCGCTAGTCTCCAATGCCTTTCGGCTGGGGTGGTTTGGGCTGCAACAAAATAGTGGCTAATAGCACCGCGGACATCATGTCGTCTCCAATGCCTTTCGGCTGGGGTGGTTTGGGCTGCCACCTCAGCGCTATATATAGCGACGAGACAAGCGAACGGGTCTCCAATGCCTTTCGGCTGGGGTGGTTTGGGCTGCCCGCCACCACTAACAGAACAGGAAATCGCCACAATACTGTCTCCAATGCCTTTCGGCTGGGGTGGTTTGGGCTGCCATGCGCTTGCGGACGCAGTAGGCAGGCAGCGTCGGCATGTCTCCAATGCCTTTCGGCTGGGGTGGTTTGGGCTGCTATTTTCGCCACCCTAAAGGATCCAAGCAAGCTCGAGGTCTCCAATGCCTTTCGGCTGGGGTGGTTTGGGCTGCCGGGATGTCCAGGAAATGATGTCGGACAACAGGGAGTTGTGTCTCCAATGCCTTTCGGCTGGGGTGGTTTGGGCTGCGGATGGCCCCCGCGGCGGGGGTGCTGTTGGCAATTTGGCGTCTCCAATGCCTTTCGGCTGGGGTGGTTTGGGCTGCTTATCGAGGCGGTGGAAAAGTTTCGGATTGCACAAAAAGGTCTCCAATGCCTTTCGGCTGGGGTGGTTTGGGCTGCATGACCATCACGGCTGGGAAGTCCAGCCTGAAAGTATGGGTCTCCAATGCCTTTCGGCTGGGGTGGTTTGGGCTGCCTGATCGTTATGGGATCACCCATTCAGACGGTGTGTGCAGTCTCCAATGCCTTTCGGCTGGGGTGGTTTGGGCTGCCATATTTCCCGGCTGGAGCGCCGGGAACAGGCTACCGCGTCTCCAATGCCTTTCGGCTGGGGTGGTTTGGGCTGCGTGAGGAGGAACAGCGAGGTGATAGAAGCCTACATTGAGGTCTCCAATGCCTTTCGGCTGGGGTGGTTTGGGCTGCCATGGGCGGATGGCACGATTTTACGCAGAATATATTCTGTCTCCAATGCCTTTCGGCTGGGGTGGTTTGGGCTGCTGCAGCGCTTGCCGCAGCGCTTGCCTCGCTCGACGGGCTGGTCTCCAATGCCTTTCGGCTGGGGTGGTTTGGGCTGCGGAATGGGTAATGACGGAAAAAAATTTCCCTTACCTAGTCTCCAATGCCTTTCGGCTGGGGTGGTTTGGGCTGCGCATTATTGGATCCCCAAGTTGGTGGTAAAATTTTATGTCTCCAATGCCTTTCGGCTGGGGTGGTTTGGGCTGCGGGCGCGCCCGAAAGGCCAAGGGGCCAACCGGGCTCTCGTCTCCAATGCCTTTCGGCTGGGGTGGTTTGGGCTGCCGCGACTACTTTTGTCAACCAACACCAACCAACACTAAGTCTCCAATGCCTTTCGGCTGGGGTGGTTTGGGCTGCAGGATAATGAAGTGCGCGGAGTATTGTTTCGCGGTACGGTCTCCAATGCCTTTCGGCTGGGGTGGTTTGGGCTGCCTGCCCATGCAGTCTGGAAACGCCCTGAAAGGGGCGTTGAGTCTCCAATGCCTTTCGGCTGGGGTGGTTTGGGCTGCTCTTCAGTCCGTGAGGACTGAGGCGCGGACTCTCCGGTCTCCAATGCCTTTCGGCTGGGGTGGTTTGGGCTGCTGTCGGCTTGTAACGCATTGTGGATGAGTTGTCCAGAGGTGAAACAGGTCGGGAAGGGGTGCAAGGGCGGTGGGGCAGGGGAGCCAGATTTTGGATTGCTGGGTGAGTGAGTCTGCATGGCGGCTTGGTGTTCAGGTGGTTGGGACTCAGGTCGGGAGGTGGTGGAATTGCAGGCGTGGGAGGTGCCGACCTGGACGGGGACGGCCCACTCGGCCGTCAGGATGAGAATGGCCGGTGGCGGGGGAAGGTTTGATCGAGAGCAGCTCCGGTGGTCAAGCGGGGCTTCGAGTGGGACCAGGGGCCAGCGGAGCCAGTCGATGGCCAGTCAAAGTGGGTGGCGGAACGGTTGGGACTGCTGCTGCTGGCACCATTCCAGGGTGCGGTTTATTTGAGGTCATGCTTTGGCGGGTGTGGCTGGCGCTAAACCCCCGGCTTCCATCGGACCTCCTTCCGGGAGGCTGGTTGGTTTGATTGTGAACTGGAATCTGCCGGCGTGGTCTGACGTGGGGAAATTTCGCTGTTCCGGGTCGATACGGATGCATTGGATCGTGCGATGGAATCCGCCGCTGCGGTGGCGCGTGAGTGTCGGCGGCGGCGTTGGCGAGGATGGTCGATTTGATCGCACGATGGAAGCGGCAGCCTCACGGGTTCGGAACCGTTCGCCACAACTGCCGGGGTGATGGTTCCTTTGACCGCGAAATGCGATTCGCAGAATGACCGACTTCGCGGACTGCTTGGCCGCTCCGGCGAGGGTGCCTGGGCGGTGGCCTCAGACGAGGTAGCAGACGACTTTTTCGGAGCAGACCATGGTGCCTGCGGTGAGGGTTTGCTTGGCGCATTTGGCATCGATGCGGTAGGCGACGAGGCGGTCTTCGGCTTCGTCGATTTCGTCGATGAGGGCGAGCCAGAAGCGCTGGAATTCGGGGTCTTCGAGGCGGCATTCGAAGAGGGAATACTGGACGCGGACGCCGAAGTCTTCGCAGACGGTGGCGACGCGGGCGAGGCGTTTGTGGTCGGCGATGTCGTAGGCGACGAGGGTGAGCATTTGTTTTTCTCCCGGGGGTGAAGATTCGTAGGGGAGCTGGGGGAAGGCGTGGACGAACCAGTCCATGGCGGTGGGTGCGGGGTTGGCGCGGTCGCCGGGGTCGGTCCCAGAGGGGCGGCGGCGGGGATGGGTGGAATCAGTTCATGAGGAAGGGTTCGAAGTTGTCCGGGGAGTCGAGGGCGGATTTGAAGAGGGTGGCCTGGTTTTCGAGCTGCTGGCGGAGGGTGGTGCGGTGGCCGGCGGATTCGCTCATGAATTGGCGTTCCATGCGTTTCTCGTATTGGAGGAGAAATTTGGCGCGTCCGTCCTGGTTGAGGTAGATGCCGCCGTTCTGGGGTTCGAAGTGGCGGGCGTTGAGGATTTGGTGGGTGAAGAGGTCGAGTGCGAGGGCTTCGGTGAGGACGGGGCGGAAGGGTTCCATGAGGTCGAGTGCGAGGGACCAGCGTCCGTTTTCGGTGGCATGGAGCAGGCCGGGTGCGGGGTCGAGCCCATGGGCGTGGAGGAAGGCGGCGGTTTCGTTGTAGAGGAGGGTGGCGCCGAAGGAGAGGCAGGCGTTGACGGGGTTGTGCGGGGGGCGGCGGCTGCGGCGTTCAAAGGGGAAGGCGGGCGGGAGGAAGGTGGCCCAGAGTTCGAAGCAGCGGGCGGAGGCGGCGCCTTCGCAGCCGCGGAGTTCGTCGATGCTGGAGCAGCGGGAGGCCATGTGGAGCATTTGTTCGAGGCGCAGCAGTCCGGCGGAGCAGTCGATGCCGCGATTGGCGGCCATGCGCTGGATGACGCGGCGCTGGTTGTAGATTTTGGCGGCGACGATGCGTCCGGCGGCGGCGAGGGCGAAGGGAGCGTCGAGGTGGCGCTGGTATTGGCGCAGGCGGGAGCGTCCGTGGTCGTTGATGGCGGGGAGGAACGCGCCGAGGAAGGAGCCGTGGTGGTCGAGCAGGGTGAGGGGGATGTCCCGGCGCAGCAGGGCACCGATGCTTTCGCTGGTGAACTGGGTGCTTTCCACGGCGATGACGCGGTCGAGATCGCGCAGGGGCAATTCGCGCAGGTCGGCGGTTTTTTCCGGGTCGTTTGGGTCGGGGCCGCTGACGATGAGGCGTTCGCTTTCCAGGCGGACGCGGCAGCGGGGCTGGTTGAGGCAGGCGGTGGGCATGGGTGCTGTGGGTTGGGTGGCGGGGGGGGCAGCCGACCGGGTGCGGGTGGCGGACTGGGCCCCGCAGGATGCGGCATGGGGGGAACCTGCACCCATGCGGGGGGGGCCTGCGCCGTTTCGGAGGTCCGGGGGGGTCCGGGAACTTCAGGTGCTGAGAATGTCGAATCCGATGCGGCTGCGTTCCGGAGCGAGGTGGGGGATGCAGTGGGCGGCGGAAGCGGAGCGCAGCTGCTTGCGGAAATCAGAAAGCCCCTTGGTGATGTCATCTGCGGTGGCCCCCTGGCCGTCATAGTATTTGTCGAGGAGGTGGCCCAGCCAGCGCTGCTGCTTGCGCGTCCTGACGAAGGCAATGAAGTCGTCCGCCGCTTCGGCGACGTGGGCATAGTGGGGTTTGCCGCGCTGGGCGCGTTCCAGCAGGAAGCACGCCACCAGCAGGGCGCGCCCGCGCAGCGGAATGGCGCGGTTTTCTACCAGCAGGGATTCAGTGGAGGAGTCGAAGCGCACGGAAGGTTTGCCTCCGGCGATGGCGTCCACCGACTCGCGGCATCGTTCGACGAGCGCGGTGAAGGTGGGGGCTTTGCGGAAGCCGTAGTCTTTGAACAGTTTCCGCAGGACGGGAAAGCGCACCTCGGTCAGCAGGGGCTGCATGTCGCGGGCGCTGACCAGGGTTCCGGGCGGTCCCTTTTTGCTGGGTCGGGTGGTGGTGAGGGTCTGCTGCGGCTGGCCGGGCCAGAAGAACAGCGGCTTGGTGCCGCCGTCGAAGGGGTCCTCCACTAGGACGTGCAGGATGCGGTCGGACGGGCCGCCGAGCACCGACATGGCGGCATACATGAGCGCACTCATGGTCTTGAATCCGCCGGAAATGCTGGCAAGCACCTGGGTGTCCGGCCGCCCCACCCAGCTCCAGATTTCCTCCACCAGACAGTCGCCCACGGCTTCGGTCTCCTCCAGCGAGTCCATGCGGTCCAGCGGGATGCGCCTGGAGCCCCGCCGCCGGTGCAGCACTTTGAGGCGGTCGGGGGTGTTGTCGAAGTCGAGCCGGGAGTCGGTCTGGTGATTTTTCCCCAAAATCTGTCGGCGCAGGGTGTGCCAGAGGTCGTCGCGGCCAAAAAGCTGCTCGCGCATCCTCGTCTGCCCGGTCAGGGTGGTCAGGACGATCACCGTGTCCGGGACCAGCGGGCGCACCGGATCGTTGGCCAGCGCCCAAATCGTTTCCGTGAGTACTGCGGGTGAAAGTCCGGTGACGGCGATGAGCGTGGCGGGCATGGCAAAAGGCAGGGGTGCAGGAAAACCGGCTGGCAGCACGGCGTGCCAACCTACCTCAGGATTCCAGAAACCGGACACCAAAAAATTGGCGCACTGGCCGGAGTCTTGACCTGGGTGAATGCCCCTTCCTTCCCATGCCCGTTGACAAACCAACCGGCAAAATATCGACTGGGCAAATTATCGAATGCTCAACGGCAGGATGCGCGGCGGCACCGGCGGAAGCGTGAATCAACAGTTGACGCTTGCGCAGGGGAGTTCACCATTTGCCTGCAACTGCATGAAGACGCCGCCATTGATTCTGTTTCTCGCCATGCTGGGATCAAGCCCGGGAGTGGCGCCTGCGGGCGAAAAAGCACCGGATGGGAAAACGTTCTTCACCCGACTCGGTCCGGAAACCACCGGACTGACCCACGTCAACCGGATGGATGTCAACCACCCGAGGAACTATCTCTACCACAGCGGCATGACTTGCGGCGGAGTGGCGGTGGCGGATTTTGATGGCGATGGCAAGGTGGATATCTTTCTGGGAGGCACCACGGGACCAAACCGGCTCTACCGGCAGTCGGGCGACCTGAAATTTACGGACATCACGGCATCCTGTGGCGAGGGGCTGGACGGCGGCGACCGGTGGACGACTGGAGCCGCGGTGGCGGACGTAAACAATGACGGGCGGCCGGACATCTACCTCTGCAACTACATGCAGCCCAATGAACTTTGGCTGAATCTCGGCCCGGGGAAGTCCGGGGCGCCGGTGACCTTCCGCGAGTGTGCCAAAGCGGCGGGGCTGGATGCGGTGGACTGCTCGCACAGCGCGGCCTTTGCCGACTACGACGGCGACGGCAAGCTGGACATCTACTTGCTGACGAACCGGATCGAGGATCCGCAGGGCAGCCCCGGGAAGCTCCCGGTGGTGCCTGGGAGCGGCGAGGGCGGACGGCTGCCGGAACTGCTTCCGGAGGCAGAACGCTACTATCAAATGTGGCGCTGGGATGCCAGCAACTGGGGCTCGGAGCCGATCGGCACGCCGGACTATCTTTTCCGGCAGACCGGAGTCACTGCGGACGGCACGCCGAAGTTTGAGAACACGACCAAGCAGGCCGGCATCAGCGGCAAAGGGGATGGCCTGAGTGTGACTTGGTGGGACCCGGATGCGGACGGCGATCCTGACATTTACGTTGGCAACGATTTCATTGCCGGAGACAAATGGTATCGCAACAACGGAGACGGGAGCTTCACGGACATCCTGCGCGAGAGCGTGCCGCACACGCCGTGGTTCAGCATGGGAGCGGACTTTGGCGACGTGAACAATGACGGGCGGCTCGACCTGCTGGTGGCGGACATGAGCGCCACGTCGCACTACAAGAGCAAGACGACGATGGGCATCATGGGCGGGGTGACGCTGAAGCGCTCCTTCTTCGACACGCCGCCGCAATACATGCGCAATGCGCTCTACATCAATACCGGTGGCAATCGGTTCGTGGAGGGGGCCTACCTGTGGAAAGTGAGCAGCACCGACTGGACGTGGGCGGTGAAGTTTGCGGATTTCGACATCGATGGCTGGCAGGATCTGTATTTCACCAACGGCATCAGCCGACACATGAACGATTCCGACTTAAAAATCACCGAGGATCAACTGGTGGGCAAGCACATGTTCGATTACTTCAAGTCGGGGGAGATGCGCAAAGAGAAGCACCGCAGCTACCGCAATGAACATGGAGAAAAATTCACGGAAACGAGCGACGCCTGGGGGCTGGGCCACGAAGGCGTGAGCTATGGCGCGGCTTACGCCGATTTTGACCGCGACGGGGATCTTGACCTGGTGACGGTCAACCTGGAGGAACCCGATTCCATCTACCGCAATGATACCAAAGGCCACTGGCTGGAAGTGAAACTGCGCGGACACGAGGCCAACCGCGACGGATTCGGCGCCCGCGTGACCGTCAAGACCAGGGCGGGAAACCAGGTGCGCTATCTGTCGCCGCAGACGGGCTATCTTTCATCGAACGAACCGCTGCTGCATTTCGGACTGGGCGCAGAGACCGAAGCGGAAATCACCGTGCATTGGCCGTTTGGTGCGGTGCAGCAGGGGCCGCGGGTCAAGGCAGGACAAGTGGTGACCATCGAACAGAAGGGAGGCGTTCCGTTCAGCAGGGAGCCGCAGCAGGAAGGCATTTTCAAAAAGTTGGAAACGCTCTCCGCGGCGCGGCATCGGGACGCTGGCTGGGAGGGAGATTTCCAGAAACCGCTGCAGTCCCTGCTCCCGTGGGCGCTTTCCCAACTGGGGCCAGCGGTGGCCTGTGCGGATGTGGATGGCGATGGCGATGGCGATTTCTACACCGGTGCTGCGGCGGATCAGACCGGGGAACTGCGCATCAACCAGGGGGGCGGGAAATTCGCCCCGCGCTATGTCGCGGATTTCGCAAAGGACAAGGCCGCCGAGGACCAGGGTGCCGTCTTTGCCGATGTCGATGGCGACGGCGATGCGGACCTGTTTGTGGCGAGCGGCAGCAATGAATTTTCCGCCGGAGCGAAGGAATTGCAGGACCGCCTCTACCTCAATGACGGCAAGGGCGCATTCATCGCGGCGCCCGCTGGATCGCTGCCGCCGGATGCGCTTTGCGGTTCCTGTGCGGTGGCTGCGGACCTTGACAGCGACGGCGACAACGATCTCTTTGTCGGGACGCGGGTGAAGCCCGGGAAATATCCGGAGAGCGAGCCGTCGCGGCTGCTGCTCAATGACGGCAACGGCCGGTTTACGGACGCTCCGGATTTTCACCTGGAGGCGCTGGTCACCGGTGCCTGTGCCGCGGATCTGGATGGCGATTCCCGGGCTGATTTGCTCGTCGCCACCGAGTGGGGGCCGGTGCTCTATTTTCACCAGGAAAACGGTGGACTGGTGGACCGGACCGACACCGCCGGATTGGCGGACCTGACCGGGTTCTGGAACAGTGTCTTTCCGGTGGATGCGGACCGCGATGGCGATCTCGATTTTGTCGCCGGGAATCTGGGCCTGAATACGAAATATAAAACACCCGACGCCGAGCACCCGCACCTTGCCTATTATGGCGACTTTGACGGCAAAGGGGCGCAATTCGTGGAGGTGAAGCGGGAAGGCGACATGCTCTATCCGGAACGCGGGCGCAGCTGCTCCTCGCGTGCCATGCCGTTCATCGCGGACAAGTTCAAAACCTTCAAGACCTTTGCCCAAGCCAGCCTGGCGGAAATCTACACCCCGACGAAACTTGATTCCTCGCGCATGATGAAAGTGACCACCTTTGCGACCGGTGTGTTTCTGAACGACGGCGACCGGTTTTCCTTTCGGCCCCTGCCGCGGCTGGCGCAAATCGCCCCGGCCATGGGCCTCGCCGTGGCGGATTTCGATGCTGACGGCAATGCAGACATCGTGTTGAATCAGAATTTCATTTTCGGTCCGCAGATCGAAACCGGTGCCTTCGATGGGGGCATCGGCCTGATGCTGAAAGGGGACGGCCAAGGCAGCTTTTCCCCCGTGGATCCGGCGCACAGCGGGCTGGTCATTCCCGGCGACAACCGTGCCGCAGCAGTGCTCGACCTCAACGGTGACGGTTCACCGGACCTTCTCGGCGGGCAGAACAATGGCTCGCTCCAGGCCTTTCACACGACGGGAGGCAAATGGCTCGCCGTGCGGCTGCCAGGTGGGCTCTGCGCCACCGTGACCTTGCAAATTCCAGGTCAGCCGCCGCAGACGGCGGTCCTCAGCCCCGGCGGCGGCTACTGGAGTCAGAATGACAGCGCGGCCTGGTTTGCAACGGGCCAGGCTCGCGAGGGCACGGTCACCGTTTCCTCTGGAGGCCGGAAAACGGAGACGAAATGGGATGGCGCTGCAGCAACCCTGACACTCACCAAACCGTGAACGCCTTCCGGTTTCTTCCCCTTCTCCTGCTGGCGGCCGCCGTCGCTCCTGCCGGGGCGCAATCGCAAGGGACACCATTGCCCGGACTCCAGGACGCCCTGCCGCCCGCTGGCGAGACTCCCAAGCTCCCGCCAACTCTCCGCGCCGCCGCCGAAGCCGCCAACAAGGGCGACCTCGCCGCCGCTGCCGAACTGTTGAAAACCGAAGCCGCCAAAGGCAACGCGGATGCGGCGCTTGGCTACGCCGAGTTCCTCCTCACCGGCAAAGGCGTGAAGGCCGATGCTTCCGCTGCCATCACATGGCTGGAAAAAGCCGGCACTCCGGCCGCGCAGCTTCTGGAGTCGGACATTTTCCGTGTCGGCGCCCCTGGCGTGCCGAAGGATGCAGACCGCGCCGCCTTTTTGCTGAACGCCGCTGCGGAAGCCGGTGATCCCAACGCCCAGACCCGCCTCGGGGCCGGGTTGGAACAGCAGGCGATGAAGGGCGACGCCGCTTCCGAACGGGACCGCTTCTTCCGCGAAGCCCGCGAATGGTATGAGAAAGCGGCAGCCAAAGCGCAGCCCGATGCCCTCTTCGCCCTCGCCAAGTTCACTCGCGATGGCATCGCCGGATATGAGAAAAATGAGGAAAAAGCCACTGCGGGCTTCTTCAAGGCTGCCGCTGCAGGCAGTTACGCCGCCGGCAACGAAATGGGCATCCGTTACCGGGCCGGCCTCGGGATCCATGCCGACAGCGTCGCCGGCGTCGGATGGTTCCTCGCTGCGGCGGAATCCGGCCATCCCCCGGCCATGATCAACCTCGGACGGTGCTACGAAACGGCAGAGGGTGTGCCCCGGAACTATGATCGCGCCGGGTTCTGGTACGCCCGCGCCGCCAAAGCAGGCCTGCCCGAGGCGCAGTTTTTCCTCGGAGGCCTCTTCGAAAACGGCCTCGGCACCGCTAAAAACACGGTCTTTGCCTTTGTCAATTATTCCCGCGCCGCCAACGCCGGATTCAAGGATGCCGCCGTTGCCCGGGACCGCCTCAAGCCCGGACTTTCTCCCCAGCAACTCGCCGAGGCGGATAAACTGCTCATCGGGGAAGATTCCAAACCATAGGGTGGATGCCCGCTGAAGCAGAGTGGGGAAGGATTTCCGGCCTGTGAGGTGCCGCTGGTGACCTCGCAGCAGGGGACTGGAGTGGAACAAGCATGGAACCCCCGCCCGGTTACCGTCTTGGCATCAGGGGACGGCTGCTCCCGCCGCGTTCGTGTTGGTGTTGAAAATTTTCTGAATAATGCTTGCGGCATCGGCGGTTTCCCATTAGAAAACACCCGATTGGTAAAGGATTTCCTCATTTTCATCCTAAAATTCATCCTGTTCATCCCATGAAAGCCTTGTGCCCGCTCCTTTTTTCGCTGCTTTGTGTGGAATTCGTATCCGCCCAGAACAACTGGCAGTGGAATGCCGCCAGCGGGGATTGGAACAACGCCGCAAACTGGAACGTGGACCTCGGTGCCCCGGATAATGACCGCTTTGTCAACAATGCCGGCACGGCAATCATTTCTGCGAATACGGTCGTCCCGATCCGTGACATGAAAGTCGGATTAGGCGCAGGCACGTCAGGACGCGTGGATCAGATCGCGGGCACTCACAACACCGGCGGGTGGACGTTCGTTGGCAATGGGGGAGGCAATGGCACTTACAATATTGCCTACACGGCCACTTCCGGCGGGACGTTCACTGGGTTCGGGATGGGTT
>JAGNEJ010000003.1 GCA_018003315.1 Verrucomicrobiales bacterium | reverse complement strand
CATTCTCCAGTGCGGCGACCGCCTTTGGCAGGTCACCGGCTTCATTCCATGCCAGACCGAGCTGATAGGCATACACGGCTGAGGAGGGATCAAGCCGCGAGGCCGCTTCCAGCGCTTGAATGGCCTCTTCAGGTCTCCCGGCGGTGCTGAGGAGAATGGCCAGGTCGTGGTGGAATGGCGGAGAATTTGGATCCCACTCAATCGCCTTCCGCATCTGAGCAATGGCCGAATCGAGCCGTCCGCGGGCGAATTCATACTGGCCCAGCTGCATGCGCCCCTGCGGCTGGTCGGCATTGAGGTCGAGCAGGTGCAGCAATTCGCTGCCGGTGGCGGAATCGGGGTCGATCTCGCTGCGCAAAGCCCAGGCGGCGGCCATCCGCACGGAGCGCACCGGATCCTCCAACAGCGGACGCAGGAGAGTCCGCACCGGATGCCCGGCGGCCTCCGCGGGAATGGAAAGCGAATGCACGGCGGCAGCCCGCACCAGCGGACTGTCATGCTGCAACCGGGCCGACAGCGCCCGCACGACTTTGTCCTCCTGCGCCCAGGATCCTAGCAGCAGCGCAGAGGTGGCCTGCCACGCCGGAGAATCGCCCGCCGGCAGGCCCGCCAGCAGAGCGTCGCGTCCGGCCTCCTCATGACGCCGGGCGGCATCGACGGTCAGAGCGCGCTGCCGCGTGGGTCGATTCATCTTTTCGCCATGCCACTGCTGGACAAATCCCGCAGCCCAGTCTGCATCCTTGTCCGTGTGGCAGCGGTTGCAGGCATTGGGGGTGCCCGTTTTCTTGGTCAGCAGCGGATCGGGAATCGTGAATCCGTGATCATGCCGCGGATGCCGCTGCATGTAAGTGGTCTGGGGCATGTGACAGTTCACACACCGGGCACCGGCGCTTTCCGGCTGGTGAAAGGTGTGCGCCGTCGCCATGATGACCGGCGCTTTCGGGAACGCCGGGGTGGGTGCGGCGTGGCATTGCATGCACAGAGCATCTCCGGCCAGGACGGGTTTGGCCGTGTGGGGGTCGTGGCAGTTCTGGCAGCGCACGCCTGCGGCATGCATGTTGCTGCTCAGGAAGGAGGTGAATTCATAGTTCTCCTCGCGCACCTGTCCGTCCACATGGAAAAGGGGGCGATCGTCGGTGACCACCAGCGCATAATGATCGAAGAACGCATCCCCCGGCTTGAAGTCACCAGTCAGCTCACCGCGTCGGGCATGGCAGGAGCCGCAGGTGTCCAGCATCTGATTGGTGGTGAGCTTTTGAATGGTCGGATCCTTGCCGGTTCCGGCGTGGGTCTGCTGCCAGGAGTGGTGCGCCTGCATCGGTCCGTGGCAGGCCTCGCAGCTTACAGACGGTCCGGCCATGGCGGTGTGAAATTCATCCTTCAAGGGATCATAATTTTTCCGCAGCCGAGTGTTGTGGCAGGCGGCGCACATGGCGTTCCAGTTCATGCCGCGGCCGGTCCAGTGTCCCCATTCGCCCGGTTTCCGGTCTTCCGCGCCGTAGATGTCGAACCATTCGCACTTCACGGGATCCCAGGCCAGTTCCAGCGCCTGGAACCGACCTCCGGGACCGGACACCAGGAACTGCCGCAGCGGATGGTTCCCGATCACCCGGTCCACGACTTGCGGCTCCACCTGGCCGCCCAGACTGCGCGTCACCACCTCCAGCCGGTCACCGCTTTTTCGCGCCTGCGATTTTTCCGATGCATGGATGATTTCCCGCGCTGGAACAAATGCCGCATCGTCTTCCGCGGGCAGGATGCTCCGTTCGGCACGGCCATGGTTCGACGCGGCCCAGGCACGGTATTCTTTTTCGTGGCAACTGCGGCAGGATTCTGCTCCGCCATACGCGGCGAAGACGGCTGTCTGCTCCGGCAGCACGAATTTTCCTCGTGCCGGATTGCCGGAGGCAACTCCGGACGGCTGGCGGGAATGCAGCCACCAGGCCACACCTCCAACACCGAGAACCACTGCCGCCAGCATCCACGCCACCCGCCTGCGCCGAGCGGCGGCCTCACCGGACGCTCCAGACGCTGCAGGGCCGCCGGAGGGCCGGTGTTCCATGGGATTCATGCTTCACTGCCGCTGGAGAAAAACACGGGGACAAACCCTGGCGGAGCATTCGTGCCCATGAAGGTGTCTGGTTCAACTGCCGGCGATTTCAAAAAGAGAAGTCACACTTTCGCCCTGATGGATGCGGCGGATGGCTTCACCCAGCATTTCCGCCGTGCTCAGCGTCGTCACCTTCGGCCCGTGGGCCATGGGCACGGTGTCCGTGCAGATCAGCTCTTCGATGGGGGAATCCGCCAGGCGCTTCAGCGCGAGTTCGCCCAAAACGGCATGAGTCACTCCGGCCAGAATGCGCTTCGCCCCCCGGCTTTTCAGCAGGTTGGCCGCTGCCGTCAGGGTGCCGGCGGTTTCCGTCATGTCATCGACCAGAAGGACGTTCTTCCCTTCGACCTCTCCGATGACATCCAGCGCCTGCACCTCCGTGGCGCTGCGCCGGTTCTTCGCCACGATGGCAAAATCCGCACCGAGGGACTTGGAAAACGAATAACTCATCTTGATGCCGCCCACATCAGGGGAGACGATGACAATGTCGCTGCCGCCCATTCCTTTCTGGAGCAGATAGCGGATAAGGACGGGAGCCGCGTAAAGATGGTCCACCGGAATGTCGAAGAACCCCTGAATCTGCCCCGCGTGAAGGTCGATGGTGAGCACGCGGTTGACGCCCGCCGCCACCAGCAGATTCGCCACCAGCTTTGCGGTGATGGGCACGCGGGGCTGATCCTTGCGGTCCTGCCGCGCATAGCCGTAAAATGGAAGCACGGCGGTGATCCGGTCGGCACTGGCCCGCCGCGCCGCATCCACCATGATCAGCAGCTCCATCAGGTTATGATTCGACGGCGGACAAGTCGGCTGGACAATGAACACATCGCAGCCCCGGATGTTTTCATTGATCTTCACAAACGTCTCCCCGTCGGGAAACGAATTGACCGTCGCATCCGAACGGCGAACGCCGAGGCTCCGGCAGATGCGATCCGAAAGGCCTTCATGGGCCGTTCCGCTGAATACTTTGAGTGCCGCAAACATAAGTGAAATTTCGCGGCAAATACGTCGGCAGCGCCACCGGAGCAAGGACAAAAACTTCTGCAATCACCAACCAACTTCCCTTGCACCCCCGAGCAGGGATTTGAGACTTGCAGGCATTCGCTGACTCGCCGGTTTCCCACCGCATCCCGAACCATTTGGCACACCGCTCAGCCAAAGGTCACCACGTCTTCAAGCACCACGGAAGGCGGCTTTGCGTCGATGCCATGAGCTTTGACATCCGCCCCGGGAAGTTGCTTGCCCTGCGTGCTTGTGAAATTTTTCACAAATTCGCCTTGCCGCTGCCACCGCGGCGGGAATAATCGTTCATCTCCATGGACTTTTTCACTGTCAGCACCGTCGTCAAAATCATTTTGTCGCTGGTCGTTCTGCTCACCGTCGTCGCCTATTCGGTCTATGCAGAGCGGCGCGTCTGCGCCATCATCCAGGACCGGGTTGGTCCGAACCGCACCGGGCTGCCGCTGACGCTGCTTGGCCTGAAGAAGGACTTCCATCTCTGGGGGCTCTTCCAACCGCTGGCGGACGGACTGAAATTCTTCCTCAAGGAGGATTTCGTCCCTGCCCATGTCAGGAAATTCTATTTTTGGCTGGCACCGGCCCTGACGATGGTTCCGTCGCTGTTGACCTTCTGCGTCATTCCCTTTGGCTCCACCCTGACCATTGGAGGCGAGACCACCAAGTTGGTCATTGCGGATTTGAACGTCGGACCGCTGTTCATTTTCGCCATCAGCTCGCTGGCGGTTTATGGAATCGTCCTCGCCGGCTGGGCCTCCAATTCCAAGTATCCGTTCCTCGGCGGAGTGCGCTCCTGCAGCCAGATGATTTCCTATGAAATCAGCCTCGGTCTGAGCATCATTCCAGTGCTCATGGTGTTTGGGGAATTGAACCTGAACCGGATCGTGCAATACCAGAGCGACAACGGCTGGCTGCTCGCGCCGTTCTGGGGCGAGGGGCTTTCCCTCAAGCGCTGGCTGCTGCTGCTTCCGCTCGGCATCTCCTTCCTCATCTTCACCATTTCCATTTTTGCCGAGACCAACCGCATGCCGTTCGACCTCCCGGAATGTGAAACGGAACTCGTCGCCGGCTACCACACCGAATATTCCTCCATGAAGTTCGCTCTCTTCTTCATGGGCGAATACGCTGCAATGATCGTCGGCTCCAGCCTGATTGTGACGCTGTTTCTCGGCGGTTGGTCCTTCGGCCCCTGGCTCGGCAATCCAGATGGCAGCGTGGTCGGCGCCCTGTTGCAGGCGGGCTGTTTTCTCGCCAAGGTCATCGCTTTCATTCTCTTTTTCATCTGGGTGCGCTGGACCCTGCCCCGCTTCCGCTATGACCAGTTGATGCGGCTTGGCTGGGTGTTTTTCTTTGAAATCGCCCTCGCCAACATTTTCCTCACCGCCGGCATCCTCATGGCCACCCGGTAGTTGTCCGCGGCGGTGCGTGACATTGGCGAATTTTGCCCTTTGCAGCGGGCACTTTGTCCCTACCTTCGGCCCCCTATGTTGAAAGCCGGAATCGTAGGTCTCCCGAACGTGGGCAAATCCACGCTGTTCAATGCCGTCACCCGCTCCCGCAAGGCGGAGGCGGCCAATTATCCATTCTGCACCATCGAACCGAACCAGGGCGTCGTCATGGTGCCGGATGAGCGCCTGGATGTGCTGGCGAACCTTTCCAAAACGCAGAAAATCATCCCTGCCGCGATTGAGTTCGTGGACATTGCCGGCCTCGTCAAAGGAGCCAGCCAGGGCGAGGGGCTGGGAAACAAATTTCTCAGCCACATCCGCCAGGTGGATGCAGTGGTGCAGGTGGTGCGGTGCTTTGAAAATGACGACATCCACCACGTGTCCGGCGGCATTGATCCCCTGCGCGACATCGAGGTCATCAACACGGAACTCATCCTCGCCGACATCACCTCGCTGGAAAGCCAGCGCAGCAAAAACGAAAAAAAAGCCCGCGGAGGCGACAAGGAGGCAAAAGTGGAAATCGACCTCATCGACCGCCTGCTGCCGCACCTCAACGAAGGCAGGCCCGCCCTCACGCTGGAGGTGAGCGAAAATGAAGCAAAAACGCTCCGCACTCTCTTTCTGCTGACCAGCAAGCCCACGATCTTTGCCTGCAACGTTGCCGAGGAGGAGCTTGGCACCGCCACGCAGAATCCGGAGGGCAACCCCCACGTGGCCGCAGTCATGAAATATGCCCGGGAACACCACGGTTCGGAAGCCTGCGTCATCAGCGCCGCCATCGAGGCGGAGATGGTCGATCTTTCAGAGGACGAGGCAAAGGAATACCTGGCTGGCATCGGAGCGTCCTCCTCCGGCGTCTCCAACCTCATCAAAGCCGTCTATCACCTGCTGGGCCTGCGCACGTATTTGACGACCGGCGAAAAGGAAACCCGCGCCTGGACATTCACCGCCGGAATGAAGGCTCCGCAGTGCGCAGGGGTCATTCACAGCGACTTTGAACGTGGCTTCATCGCCGGGGAAATCACCGCGTTTTCTGATCTGATCGCGGCCGGCTCCTTCGCAAAGGCCCGCGAAGTCGGCAAGCTGCGCATCGAAGGCAAGGAATACGAGGTGAAGGACGGCGACGTGGTGGAGTGGCGCTTCAACGTCTGACGGCTCCCCTGGAAACGCCGGGCGTCAGCACGAGCCGAACATCCCTGCGGAAACGGTGGCGCCAGCATTCACCGGCCAAAGGCCATTTCCTCCAGGCGGGCGACGCGGTGGTTAAGACGGGATGCGACGATGAGCATGCCCAGTCCCGCCGCCACGACAAAACCGAATCCATACCATGCCTCCGTGATCCGGATGGTCAGGTAGCCAAGGCCGGCATTGGCGGCGGCAAAGACAAACGCCGCAGTGAGGGCTCCTTTTTGATCGTCGAAATAAAACAGCGCCGTGAGCATGGAAAGAAAGCAAACGAGCAGAAAGGCGCCAAAGAGCGTGATCTGGAAGATGCCGGTCTGGGTGGCACCAATGCCAAAGCGCTCCCCGAGTGGCTTGGCAAAGGCGACCAGCAGCACCGTGGTGAACAATTGGACCTTGAAAAGCTGGCTCAGGCCCGTGCGCAGAGCCTCAATGACTCCGGTTTTGGCGGCACGGACTTGAGCGAGCGTTCCGCCGTTCTGGATGGCGTTAAAGAACTGCTGGTAGCGGTCGGCAAATTCCGTTTCCAGTTTGAGAAAGAACACCGCCAGCCCCGGCACGATGCTCAGGAGGCTGAGATAGATGGCGGTATCGTAGGTGGGAGCGGCGTAAAGGTTGTCCGAGATTTTTTCATGTCCGCTGGCAAGCCACCAGAACATGAGCTTGTCCGCCCAGATGCCCAGGTTGTAAAACAGTCCGCACAGGACCAGGCGGGGGAAGCGGACGAAGTAACGGAGAAAATCCCACGGGCCGGATTTTTTTGAATGACCTCCGACGCCGAATTCCCGGTGCAGGCACCGCAGCAGCAGCACGAGCAGCACGCCATGCCCGGCGGCAAACCCAAACAGGGCAGCGTCGATTCCGTAAAACTTGCAGCCCAGGCAGGCCAGCAGGCAACTGGCGGCATAGCCGGAGGCAAAGCTGACGACCACACTTTTGTAGTCGCGCAGAGCGGTGAGGTAGTTGGAAATGATGAAAATGCAGGCGACCACGACCATGAGTGCCGTGGCGGAAATCCGGTAAATCAGCGCCCCCCCGACCAGTTGCACGAAGAAAAATCCGCCGACGATTGCCGAAAGGATCGCGGTCAGCGTCATGGCGCCAAAACAGGAGGGGAAAATGCTGTCGCGATCTTTGGCGAAAAACTTGTCCGAAGCGTGCCGGGTCAGGACCAACTGGAGCGGACCGACCAGAATGAGCGAAAAGGCATAGCAATGGGTGACAGAGGCCGAGAAAAGCCGGATGCCGGCAACCTCGCCCTGCGGGAGCAGCCCGCGCAGGATCGCAGTCAAAAAACCGAGGGAAATGATGGAAATGATCCACGGTCCGCTGCTGATGATGCCGGAATAGGCGTAGGAGCGGAAAATGCTTTCCAACGATCCGCTGCGGCTTATTTTGCGAAGTTCAAATCCGATTCCGGCCATGGGATGGTACGAAGTTAAGAAGATGGCTGCAGGGCTGCGGCTGCGGAGGAGATTCTCCCGGAGGGCGGGTCTGCCGAATCCGTCAGGGCGGATTTCATGGAGGAAGCGAGGCCCATGCGTTGAAAATCCTTCGGAGAAAGCTGATAGAGCTGCCCGTAGCGGCTGACCACATCCCTCCGGGCGTAGCCTGCTTCCACCCGCTGGCGGCCGGCCTCCCCCATTTGTTCACCCAGTGCCCGATTCGTTAGAATCTGCACCATGGCATCCGCCAGCATCTCCGGATTGCCCACGGGAGTGACCAGCCCGGCCGCACCGAGCGAAGGGTTCTCACCCGGTCGGCCCTCGATCAATTCCCGGCAGGCGCCGACATCCGTGGAAACCACGGGAAGTCCTGAAGCGAAACTCTCCAGAATCACAAACGGCAGGCCCTCGCTGAGACTGGTCAGGAGCATGAGATCGAGATCCAGCAGAAATTCTGCCAGGATCTTCGGCCCGGTAAACGTCACACTGCCGCCAAGGCCCAGATGCTCCGCGAGCGCCTGGCATTCACGGGCATAGTCCGGTTCTTCGTCCATGGGTCCGGCGATGGAAAATTGTGCATCCGGCAGCCGGTTGAGCACCAACCGGGCCGCCTTGAGCAGCGTTTTCACGTCCTTGATTTGGACCACCCGCCCCAGAAATCCGACATGCTTGCGTCCCCGGGCCAGATACCTCCGGGCCCGCCGCTTTCCGCGCAGTTCGTAAAAATCCGGTGCGTGGATGCCGTTGGGAATGATTTCGATGCGCCGCGGGTCGGCACCAAATTCCACCTGGCTGCGGGCATTCTTCTCAAAAAGCGAAGTGATGCAGTTGGCCGAAACGTAGGCGAAGCGTCCTAACAGCTTGAAAAATTCGATCCAGATGCGGCGCAGCGTCGCCGGCTGGCGGTAGAGCGACGGGCGAATGACGGAAGGGTCCTGGAGCCAGCGGGCCTTTTGGATTTCCGCGATGCGTTCCCTGACGTAAATTCCATGTTCGCTGAGCAGATAGGCGCTGTCGAAATTGCTGGCGGCGATCCCTGCGGCAAATCCGGCATAGCCCGTGCACAGGCTGTGGTACATCCGGACCGGAGGGATGCGGTCGCACGCCAGAATCAGCTTCCACACCGGCTCGCACAGCGCCCGGATCGCCCAGTAAAAATCGAGAAACGACTCCCCGTCGGCAATCTGTTCATAGACATCCGTGACCAGCTCCCACATCTGCGGAGCATTCCAGACGGAATCGAACGAAACCTGACGCCCCAGCCGTTGGATGTGGTGGGAAATTTGCAGCAGAAGGGTGCTTTCCTCCGCTGCCTCCGGATGCTGAAAAAGCAGCTTCCGCAGCAGCTGCGTCAATCTCTCCGCCTGCTCCGGGGAAACCGCTGCGCGCCCCCAGCCGTGTCCCGACTCATGGAGGTAAACCTCCTCCACGGAGAGAATGTTCGGAGGCAAACTGTATTTGAACTTGAGGTCGGCATTCTTTTCCGAGCCGATGAAAAAGAGGGAAAACAGGACATCCGGCAGGGCACTGACAACCTGGTGCACCCAGGTGGAAACGCCGCCGGACACGTAGGGATAAGTCCCTTCCAGCAGCAGGCAGACATCGGGTTTGGTGTTGTTTCCGTTCACGGCAGCGGTGGAGGATTTCAAGCGGCGTGCAGACTGGGAGCGGGTGTGGGTGTGACTGCTTCGGCCCAAAACCCCAGCACTTCGGCGAACTCAGCGGGGGCGGAATCGATCACCTGGGCCAGCGCTGGAAGGGCCTTCCAGTCACCGGACTGGTATCTGGCTTCCATTTCCAGCAGGCGGGTGGTCCAGCGGTCCGCGTCCAGCGCCCGGATGGACTGCTGTGCCTCGCCGGGTTCATGCAATTCGAGGTGGCACCTGGCCTGCAACTGCAGCGATCGTTCACATTCCAGCCCGGACTCGGCCACTTGGTGCAGATGGCGCAGGGCGTCGCGGCGGCAAATGTCGGCGGTGGCGTCCCCCTCCGGCGACCACGAGGCAATTGCCAGCAGCAGTTCCGCCGAGCCCAGTCTGGATTCGAGGTCCTGCGGATTTTCACGGAGCCGTCCGGAAAGCTCCTTCAGTTGTGCTTCAAGCTGTTCCTGGGCGGATGAGAGGATTCCCTGGGCGGCAAACTGGAGGTCTGTCCGTTCGTCAGTCTGGTAGCGCCGGAGCACCTGCAGCACCTGACGGCGGGGCTGGAGGTGCTTCAGGCCATGCACGAGCGACTCCAACGGTGCTCCCTCCAGCACGCGCATGCTCTCTACCAGCGTCCGCAACTCCGGCTGCCGCTCCCGGCTTTCGTGGCGGGCGGACATGGCTTTCGGATTTCCAATAACAAACTTGTCCTCCGGACGCAGGCCATCGCCTGCGGGGGATGAGAAAATCCAGGCCATTGCCCCTGCCAGCAAAATGCCAGCGGCGGGCAGGACGGCTGCCAGCATGAAAAAGAGCAACAGCAAGGTCAGTCGGGTGGCCATGCTGGCTTTGCGCAGCAGCGCACTTGCGATCCCGGCAGCAAGGGCGCAAATGCCCAAGTGAATTGGCAGAGCGGAGAGCACTTGGGGAGACCCCAAGGTGACATCCAGCGGGAGGCGACGCCACAGCAGGATATCCGCAAGCGTCAAGGCTGCGAACACGAACACGAAGAAAACCGCACGGCCACTCATGACAGGTTCACGCTGCCGCCGCTTCTTCGCGGTCGATCATTGTCAGGTTGGCAACAACCCTCCCGCTCAATTGCGGCACCCGACTGATGGCGCCCTGCGCCTTTTCCAGCAGGGCCTTGGCTTCGCTCATGCCCTCCATGGGCAGGAGCACCTTGAACACCGGTTTTCCCTCGCAGGACACCAGACTGCCCACGTCGGTCGGCCTCATGACGCTGCCGACGGCCTGCGGCAGCAGTTGCGCCACAGTTTCCGGAACGGATTCCTTGAATTCAAACACGGCCAGCGTGGAGGGCAGATTCCAGTCGCGGCGGGTTGCCGCGGCCTGCTCCAGGGTGCGCTCCAGCGCCGCTTCCGCCACCACCAGCGCTCCAGCCTCACCCGTCTGCCGCGCCGGTGACGCCGCAGTCTGACCGCGCAATTCCACCAGCCGGGCCACCCACTGGCACACCATTTGGATGCGGTTGAAATTCCTCCAGGTGGTTCCCAGAAATTGCATGCGGTGAATCAGCAGCAGCACCGTCACGCCAGCAGTCCCCTGCAGGGGAAGGGCCGCGACAAAGTCTCCATTCTGATCGGGAGCATCCTGCCAAAGCTCCTTGATGGTTGTCAGGCTGCGGCGGTCAATGGCCAGGCGCGCCATTTCCACCTCCGAGACGAACAGGGACTCGGGCAGCCGGTCGCTGGACCCGATGGCTGCGATGCGGGAGAGCTTCGGGCCATCCACGGCATACATGGCCGCGTCGGTCACGCCCCCCACGTCGCGCAGGATGCGCAGCAGGCCGGGAAAGACCGGACCGGCAGCGGGTTCAAAGAGTCCGCGCAACTGGCGATCGAGATTGCCCTGCTCCGCCCCAAGCAGCGCAAGCCGTTCCTGAACCTGGAAGCGTGCCTCTTCAGCAATGTCCAGGTCTGCCCTGAGGTGTTCCTCCTTGGTCGCCGTTTCGGCGAGCTGCGATTCCGCATTTCGGAGTTTGCGCGACAGCAGTCCCTGGGTCTCCCCGGTCAGAAAGCCAATGCCTGGCAGGATCAGAAAAAAGTAAAGGTGTTCTGTGAAAACATCCGCCAACGCCAGCGCTTCGTCATGCCGGATGACATGCACCGCCCGCCCGGCATAGATCATCCCAGCCACGGCGGTGCCGCTGGCGACTCCCCAGCCGAAACCGTAACGCGCCCCCATGAACAGGGGGACCAGCAGCCAGGGCGTCGGATTCAGTTCCATCCAGCCCCAATCCCGCCAGCCGACCGTGGCCAGGTTGATGCCAGCGAGCAGCCCCACCATCAGCAAGGCATCCACCACCGCCACATTCGTGGTCCTCAATCCTGATTTTCCAGAAATTTTTTGATTTTCCATGTTTGGAAAGGCACGAAGCCGGTTGTGAGATGGCAAACTTACCACGAATCCACAGAATTCTGCTAGCGCAAAAACAGGTCGGAATCAGAAGTTGATGCGAACGCCGACCGTGCCGGTCAGCACGTCGGATCCACGGTTTCCGGCATTGCCGCTGGTGGTGTAGTCCACCCCGATGTTCAGGCTGGTGTTTTTGTTGAGGTAGGCCTCGATTCCCGCACCGGCACGACCTTCGAGTTCTCCGTGTTCGAACTCATAGGACACCCCGCCGTAGATGTAGGCGTTGACCCGGTGGTTGAGCTGCTTGGAAAGCGTTAGGATAACGCCGTGCCGGTTGATGTTTTCATCAATGAGGGCCTCCTCCAGACTGCCGGCGAATCCCTTGCGGGTCACGCGTTCCACGAAATTGTCCGGCAGTTTTTTGGAGTTGAAGAAGCTGATTTCATTGAAATAGGAAATCTGCAGTTCGGGGCGGCGCTGGGTCTCCTCCAGCAGGGTGTAGCCGACATTCATGTCGAGCCCCCAGCCATCTCCGAGGTCATGCCCGGAAACATTGACCTGCCGGAAATAGAACCGGGCGTCCAGATAAAACCGGCGGCTGAAATGGCTGCCGATGTAGAGCGCCAGGGTGTTCTGGCGGCCATTGAGCGCTTCCAGTTGCATGGAATCGGTGGCCCGGTCGTTGCCGCGCCAACTGAGGTCCCAAGCCAGACCGGGTCCCTCATAGCGGCCGAACTTGGCACCATAAACGACATCGTCATCGCTTCCCCCCACGCTGACTTCGCCAAAGAACCCGTGACTGATGAGACGGCGGTAGGCCAATTCCGCCTGCCAGCGGTCGGAGTTGCTGCGCTGGATGACGCGGCTAGCATCGTCCAAGTTCACCTGATCCGACCAGGTGCGGAGAATGAACTGGTTGCCATTCCCAATGATGCCAGTGGTGGCTTCCCCGGTGTGCCTCCAGAGGCTGCCCTCCTCGCCCTTTTCGGCCTCATAGACGGAACTTACCGTGGGACGGTAGCGGGACCGCATTTCCCGTCCGAGGCGGGCGGCTTCAAAACGGGTCACGTCGTCCTCGCGAGGGTCGTTTTCCGCCAGTGTGAAAGTCTCCGCAGCGTCCTGCCACCGTCCGGTGTTCATGTAGGCTTCGGCGAGGTCGGAATTCGCAGTAAACGGCTCCTTCGAAGTGCGCCTGACATCTTCCAGGATCAGCAGTGCCTCGCCAAAACGCCGCTGCTTGGCCAGAATCTGGGCGCGGAACGCCCTGGCGTCGGGATGCACCGGCCTTTCAGCTTCGAGCTGAACGGCCACGCGTTCCGCGCCAGCGAAATCACGGTGCTTCAGGGCAGCCTCACCTGCCAGAATCAAGCGGTCACGCACCAGATCCTTCAACCGCATCTTGGCATCCGTGCGGTCCTCCGTGGAATACTGCTTGTTGAACACGATAGACTCGTACGCTTCCTGGGCGCTGTCAAAATCCTTGGCATCATAGAAGGTGTCGGCCAGCGCCTTTTGGTGCCGGAAATACGGTCCGGGCGCCTTGGATTTGAGATCCATGAGGTAGTCCACCGCCTTTTTCGGAGTGCCCATCAAGGAAAGCGCGGCTGCCTTGAGCGCCACGCCGTCGGGGTCGTCCGGATTTTTCTCCAGAAGCTGGTCGGCCACGTTCATGGCACGTCGGGCATCTTTCGCCGTTAGCGCGGATTCACCCTTTTGAGCCAGGGCGTCGAAGGCCATCCGGGTCAGCGAGCGGCCCGCATCCGCTTTCTCCTCGCCGCTGGCGACGGAACTGCCCAGCAGTTCCCGGAAGGCGGCCTCAGCCTCCTGGTTCTGGCCGCTTTCCAGCAGTGCATAGGCGAGGTCCTGCTGGTAGCGGAACGGCTTGCCGGCATACTTCTCAGCCTTGAGCTTTTTCAGGATGCCCGCAGCTTCGGCCGCATTCCCCTTGACCAGCAGTTCCTCCGCGCGGGTGGCCTCGGAGTCATCCGGGAGCAAAGCGGCTTCGGCCTGACTTTTCAGCAATTCCTGAACGGCCGCATCGTTTGGATCGCGCCGCTGCAACTCGGCGGTCAGAATGCCCGTCATGACCCTGTTGCCCAGGCGGCTGTAAACCTCCGCCAACTCCCTCACCTGTTCAGGGCTGAGTTTCTTGATGGACGCCAGAATTTTCTGCTCCTTCTCGCCCAGCGCCTTGGAGGTCTTGCTGTTGAGTTCAGCAGGACGGATTTGAATGGCCGGCCTCTGCTTGGAATCCACGGGGGTAGCGGGGCGAATTTCAACCTTCTCCGATTCATGTTTCGGTTTTACGTCAGGCTTTTTCTCCTCCTCCTTCTTCACCGGGGTCGGAGCGGGCTTTGGCTCTGCTGGCTTCTTTGGTTCCTCTTTTTTGGCGGCAGGGGCTGGAGCGGGCGTGGGCTTTGGTTGCTCAGCCTTCTTTGGTTCTTCTGCCTTCTTCGCTTCCTCCTTCTTCACCGGGGCGCGCGCGGGCTTCGGCTCTGCTGGCTTCTTTGGCTCCTCTTTTTTGGCGGCAGGGGCTGGAGCGGGCATGGGCTTTGGTTGCTCGGCCTTCTTTGGTTCTTCTGCCTTCTTCGCTTCCTCCTTCTTCACCGGGGCGGGAGCGGGCTTTGGCTCTGCTGGCTTCTTTGGCTCCTCTTTTTTGGCGGCAGGGGCTGGAGCGGGCGCGGGCTTTGGTTGCTCGGCCTTCTTTGATTCTTCTGCCTTCTTCGCTTCCTCCTTCTTCACCGGGGCGGGAGCGGGCTTTGGCTCCTCCGCTTTTTTGGCCTCCGTTGCTGGGGCTGCCGGCAAGGCTTTTGGCGCCTCGCCGTCGTTGGAAGTCGGCTGGGTTTGCGCTTTCTCAATCACCGCTGGCGACGGCTGGCCACCCGCTTCTGGTTTGGGCGCGGGGGCCGCTGGCTGCTGGGCGCAGACGAGCACCCGGACGCTTGCCAGGCAGAACACAACCCACCAGCAGATCCGGGTGGACCGGAAAAAACCTGGGGAGTGGAGAGGGCGAAAGGAGTGTGATCGCATCGTGGCTTTGGGTTGAGTGAAAATTCGTGTCGAGGTCAGGGGCTGGCTGCGGCGGAGGCTCGGGGTGGCGTTGCCTCGACTTCGTCAGTGTCCTGGAGCTTGTCTTCCATCTGGCTGAGGGCCGTGTCGTAGGCGGCTTTGGCCTCGCCCTCGCGGCCCTGCAGTTTGCAAATATCACCAAGGAACATCCAGCCGGCGGCATCCGGCACCTTCATCGCACCCAGGTATTTGCGCTGGTAGGTTTCCGCGGAGGCGAAGTTTCCCTGCTTGAAGCGGGCGGAGGCCAGCAGGGGCCAGAGCGCGGGTTCATCCGGAACGGAGGAATAGAGCCGGTCGGCATCGGCGAGGTAACCGTTGTTGAAATAGATGTGGCCCAGGTCGAGACGGACTTCAGGACCGAAGGCGAATCGCTTTTCAAAATCTCGTCCGAGGAAGGCCAGGGCGAACTGATAGTCCTCCTTGAGGCAGCATACCTCGATGAACAACTGCATCGCCTGCATGTCGCTTTTGAGTTCAGGCATGGCGAGCAGGGCGATGGCTTCGTCGTAGCGGGAGGCCTTGCGATAGGTGCTGGCGAGTTCGATCCGCAGCACCCGGCTCCTCGGCAGCGCGGCCATTCCGTTTTTCAGGGTGTCCACCACGGCGTCCGCATTGCCGACGATTTCATAACTGCGGGCCAGTTCGAGAAAATCCTGCGCCTGGGGCGATTTCAAGCGGTGCTGGCGCAGCACCAATGCCCGGTTGAACGCGGTGTAGTCCGCCAGCGATTCCGCCAGCAGGGCGTAATTTTCCAGAGTAGTGTGGTCGTGGCCCTTCTCCGGAAGATGCTCATAGAAAGCAAATGCCTCCCGGAACTGCCGCAGGGAAATCTGAATGCCGGCGATTTCCTTCCGCACCTCAAGGTCACCCGGAGCCAGATCACGGGCCATTTGATAGTGTCGCAGTGCGGCCTGCTGATCTGAGCGCTCCGCCTCCATCGCCGCCAGCTCCTTCAGCGCAGCGACATCCTGCGGGTTTGTTTCCAGCCACTGCTCGTAGGTTTCCGCAGCCGCATCGTAGTCCGCTGCATCCGCCAGCATCCGGGCCAATTGCAAGGTCAGTTCCGGATGCTCGGGGACAGGCGTCACCTGTCGGAGCACCGCCATGACATCCCCGGCACGGTTCAGTCCGGGATCCAAAGCGAGGATCCGGTCCAAAGCGCCGCGGTCACCGCTCACTGCCAGTTTCATGTACAAATCAAAAGCCTCCTCCGGGCGTCCGCCCCACTCGCAATGCTGCGCCACTAGGGCGGTGAATTTTTCCCATTGTGCATCCGGTTTCACCTTCCCTTCCGCCAGGTCCTGGAAGGTCGCCCGGCCCGCAGGCAGCCTGCCCAGGTAGTCCCGGATGAGTGGCAGCACCCGCGGCACCTGGTCGGCGTTGGCGGCGATTTCGCTGGCCAGAAGGACCGCGTCACCCGTGACGCCGACGGGGGTGGTGGCGGCCTGGAGGTTCTCCAGGAGGCGGTCCAGGGCTTTGCCAGGCTGGTTCAATTCGCGGTAAATGGCAATTTCCACATCCCGCATAGCCGCGGGCAGGGCCCGTTCCGCGCGCCAAGTGTTGATGACTGCCAGGGCCTCCTGCGGTTTGCCGCACCAGCGCTGCGCCTGCACCGTTTCCGCCAGCAGCGTTTCTCCGCGGCAGCCCGCATCCCAGGCTTCACGCAGGACTTTCGCTGCCAGAACCGGATCTCCCGAAGCGGCCGCGCTGTGGCCGATTGCCAGGTAAAGTTGCTCCCGCTGTGCCGCGGAAAGTGTGGGAGCCATGCGGTGGACAACCTCCAGACAGGCCTTGGGATCCGCTGCTTGGACAATGCAGGCCGACGCCTTCGCCATGCCTGAATCGACCAACGGGCCGCTGAATGATTCCTGCAATAATTGGAGGGCCGATTTCTCCGGAACCGCTTTCTGAACGCTGCTGTCCGAGTCCGTTTCGTCAACGCGGCTGGCTTCCACGGAGACGGCCAGCGCTCTGGCGTGCTGTCCGTCCACCAGCAAGCGTTTCACCAACTCATCCGTCCGGGGCACCAGATAGGCAGCCAGACATAAACTCCCAATCACCGATATCCGCACGAACCAAGGGCTGACTGCCTTGGTCGGTTCTTGGGTTCTCGACAGCTTTGACACCATGCGGAAAAAGTAGGGTGCTCAGGGTTTATGTTAGCGGTCACGTCGGCATTCGCGGCTCCACGAAATCATTGGACTTTGAGGTGATCGGATGTCGAGAATTCTCAATTCCGATAAAAATTTCACAACTCAGTATCATAATTGTAATTATTTGCCAAGAAATTTTTCTAAATTTCCACAATTTTATCTCTTAATTCTAGAAATTCGGATATCGTTAATGATTTCATGCAACATTCATCTCTGGCGGCGATTGAGCGAAGTATGGCTGGATTGCCAGAGGAATTCCAGTAAAATTGTCAGGATCGGAGTCCCCAAACAAGTGCCGCCGGAGATTTGACCCGCGTTTTAGGAACCGGTCAGGGATTTGGGAATTGTCTGGATTTTGCGGGGGCACCGGCCGGCATCCGTTCGTCAAAACCGGAAAATAGGCTTGCTTCAAGTGTATGTGCAAAGTAAACATATCAGGAAAATTTCCAACCCCCCTGCGTCATGAAATTCCTGCCCCTGTTTTTTCTCGCAGCCAGCGCATTTCCGGCTGCCTCTGAAGTCGTCAGCGTGATTGAAACCGGCAGTCCCTGGTTTTACTGGGACAAAACCCCTCCACCGCCAGGCGCGTGGAAGAATGTGGTTTATGTCGAAACCGGCTGGGGAACTGGAAATTCCTCGTTGGGTTACTCCACCAGCAGTCCGGCTGACCCGCCGGACGGCACGAACATTGGTTATGGAGGAAACGCCGCCAGCAAATACATGACCGCCTATTTTCGGCGTGAATTTACCGTGCCGACGGCACCCGGCAATCCCTACACCAACGTCACCATCGGCCTGGCGGCGGATGACGGGGCCGTCGTCTATATCAACGGAGTGGAACTGTATCGCGAAAACATGCCGACCGGGGTGATCGGCCCCACGACGGCCGCCATTTCCGGTGTGGATGGAAAGGCGGAAACCGCCCTGAGGGAGCGGGTGTTTCCCATCAGCGTGCTCAATTTGTCCGGCACCAACGCCATCACCGTGGAAGTGCACCAAAACACCGCTTCCTCTTCGGATTTGCATTTCAATCTCTATCTGAACGTGTCCGACGCTCCTGCCTGTTACGGGGAAGCGTTCCCGGGCATCGTCGCCGACATGACAGATACGGTTCAGAATACCGACCCGGACGAAAACGATCCCACGCGCCTGCACCTGGGATATCTGCGCGACATCCCCGGAGAAGAGGGGCTTCAGTTCGATGCAGCCTGCATCAAGCTCAACACCGGAACGCCCGGCGGAGAAATTCTCACCACCAACCTGAGCCGCCCCAATCTGCTCGAACTGCCCAGCGATGTTGTCCGCGTGGACATGAACACCCGCATGGAACTCCTCACCGAGCCGATCGACACCCGCAATTTCACGGACATCAAGGCCTCCGTGGATGTTCTCTGCTGGAAGGACCCCTCTGCCTCCTGGAACGGTGTCTCCGATTTCCTCAAGGCCTCGATCCTCACCAGTTCGGATGGCATCAACTACACGGAAACTCCGTGGTTTGATTACAAGGGAGTCGGCACCAGTTCCTCGACTGGCGACACTCTGTTGGCGGAAAATGCCGCCAACAAATGGCGGGTCCCGACCTCCGCTGCGGACGATGCCAACGACGCCGGCGGCAAAAACTGGAAGCAGCTCGGCTACGTTCTCCCGGCCAGTTGGAAAGACGGTGCCGGTGCCAAAGGCTATGAGAACGAGGCCGGCGGCCCCTACATCCCGTACCTGGCAACCAACTCCGCTGCCACCATCGCCGCGATGAAGACGGAAATGCTGACCAACCAGAAGCCAAGCATCTACATTCGCATGCCCTTCAGCATGGCGGTGCCCTCCACGACCTACACCAGCCTGGAACTCCACCTGCGCTGGGAGGACGGCTACGTCGCCTACCTGAACGGCACCGAAGTCGCCCGTGGCAATTCGCCCGCCGCGCCCAATTACGCTTCGCTGGCCACCACCATCCGGGCGGATACCGATGCGGTCAAATACCAGATCATCAACATCACCGCCTTCAAACACCTGCTGGTGCAGGGCGCCAACGCCAACGTGCTGGCCATTCACGGCATGAATTCACCGGCCACGAGCAGCGACATGCTCATCCAGGCAAAAATCATCGCCAACAAGCCGGGGCCAGTGGACCCCACGACCCTTTCCGCCCTCGGTGCCAGCGAAACCGGCCCGTTTGTTCACCTCAGTTCCGGCACGAAAATCCCCGATGGCACCCGGGCGGTCAAAGTCAAGTTCTCGGCAGATTTAACCGGCGACCCCAACGGCCCCGGCGGCCTCAACAAGGCGTATTTTCTGGACAACATCCGGTTCACAGGCACCGCCATCGCTCCCAACAACTTCGGCACGTTTATGTCCGCCCAGCTTGCAGGGCAACCGGAGGCCTCCATGACGCCCAACGCGGATGGCGATGCGGATTCCATCCTCAACCTGCTGGAATACGGATTCGTCAGCGATGCCGGAATCAGCAACCAGACCACACCCCAGGGCGGATCGGTCCTCCCCATCATGACCCGGATGCCGAACGGCACCCTGCGGCTGACGTTCCGGATGATCGCCGACGCCGCGGAAGCTGGCATCACTTTTGCCAATGCCGGCTACATGAACATCCGCGACCTGCGTTACGAACCGCAGATTTCACCCGATCTCGACAACTGGTCGAGCATCCTGGAATGGAATGACATTTCCATTACGGACAACGACGACGGCACGCTCACCGCCATCGTTGAAACGGCCAATCCCGTGCAGTCGAGCAATGCGAAATTCTTCAGCCGCGTGAAGGTCTATCTGCTGCGCTCCTCGTGGCTCAGTGACGAAAACGATGCCTGCCCGCTGTGAAATGCTGCAAAATGTGATTTCCATCGTTGACAGCCTCGTAAATGCATTGTAGTTACAAAGTGAATCATCTCTTTATTGAACCATGAAACCGCTCTCCCACCACGCCCAGAAAGGCTTCAGCCTGCTGGAAGTCATTGTCGCCATGGGCATCGTGGCCACGGTGATGATCGCACTGGTCGGCGTCATGCCATCCGGCGTCGCCAGCATTCAGGAGGCCTCGGTCACTTCGATTGAAGCGCGCATCATGCAGGAAATCATCAGTGATGCGCAGTCCGCGGAATGGCTGAACAAAGGCGCCGACCCGTTCATCACCACCATCGATGAACTGGATGACGACACCCGCTACTACGACCGCTACGGAACCCTGCTCGACAAATCCGGCGGCAACAGCAACCTGAGCCAGCGCCCCGCCTACGCAGCCAAACTGGAAATCGTGGACCGCCGTCCGATCGTGCAAAACCGGGAGCGAGAAGAACTGAAGCAGAAGTCCAACATCTGGAAGTTGAAGGTCAGTGTGGAATACACCCCGGGCGGCAAATCGCCCACCTTCAACAAGAAAGACCCCAAGCGGCGGATCACCGAACAGTCATTTTACGTCACCTTCATGGGACGCAAAAAGGACCTCGCCGAAATGAAAAACTGAGCCGCCGCCTCACCTGAACTCACCTGCACCCTGTCATGATTCCACCCGTCAAAAAACCTGCCCCGCGGGGATTCAGCCTCATCGAACTCCTGGTGGCCGTGGCGCTGCTCAGCGTCGTGCTGCTTCTGGTCATGCAGATGGTTGGGCAGACCCAGAAAACCTGGAAAACTGCCAAAGCCACCGTGGGCGAATTCAAGGATGCCCGCATCGCCTTCGAAGCAATGACCCGGCGACTGAGCCAGGCGACCCTCAACACCCAGTGGGACTACACGCCCACCGTCGGCATCCCCACTGGATTCGCCCGCCGTTCAGACCTTCACTTTGTCACCGGTCCGGCGGATGCCCTCATCGGCACCAATCCCCCGGGCGGTGCCGGGGTCACCCGGGTGGGCCACAGTGTGTTTTTCCACGCCCCCATCGGACTGACTCAGGAAGTGGACGCCGCCTCCAACAATCTCCGCTTTGGTGGTCTGGCAGGACTGCTCAACGGATGGGGGTATTTTGTCGAGTTCAACACGGATGAAGGCGAGCGCCCGGACTATCTCAATGGTCTGGACAACAAGCCCAAGGCCCGTCCGCGCTACCGCCTGATGGAATTCCGCCAGCCCTCGGAAAACTTGCGCGTATTCACGCTCAATCTCGGCGATGAAATGAAAACCAAGGACCAAAAGACCCTCTTCTCCTGGTTCAATGGCACCAATATCAAGTTTTGCGTCAACTGCATTCCTGACAACTACACCGGCGGCACGGCAATCAAACTGGACCGCACCAACCAGGTGCTTGGGGAGAACATTCTGGCCTTGGTGATTCTGCCGTGCGACACGGTGGACAACAAGCAGGACCGGGCCAGAATCGCCGCCAAGGGCCTCTACCTGCCAGGAATCGGCTATGTATATGACTCCCAGGGATGGCGTTACAAGGGCACCGGCAACAAGCTCATCAAGGAATCACAAAACGTCCTCCCTCCAATGCTGGACGTCACCATGATCGCGGTGGATGAAAGCGATTTCTCGCGCTACATGCGCAAGAAAGGTCTGAACACCGAACCAGGCTTGCTGAAATCCGGCGGAGGAGGTCAGCTTTTCAGCGATCCGACGCGCTACGATGAAGATTTGGAAAGCCTCAAAAAATCGCTTTCCGGAACCAACAGCGCGGACATCCAGTACCGCATCTTCCGCGCCACCATCCGCCTGCGCGAAGCCAAGTGGAGCGAATATCAAATCAAGTAACTCCGATGACTCTCCCCCACCCCACCACCTCCCGGCGCGGTTTCACCCTCATCGAAATCCTGGTCGTTCTCGCCATCATCGGCATTCTGCTGGTGCTCTCCTTTCCGTCGATGGAATCCGTTTTCCGCGGAAGCCGCCTGACTCAAGCCGGCGAGCATCTGCGCTCCCAGCTCGTGCTGGCCCAGCAAAATGCCGCCAACCAGAACAAGTCTGTCGAAGTGCATTTCTACAAATTCGACGATCCGGACACCGTCGAGACGGCGGAATACGTCACCGCCTACCAAATTTTCCTGCTCAAACCCAACGCCCAGAAACCCCAAAGTCCCACAGCTGCACCCGAATTGGAGCGCATTGGCGGGCTGCAAAAACTGCCTCCGGGCATCGGTCTGGCCGAGAACGAAAAGATTTCCTCCCTGCTCAGCCAGAAACTCTGGAGGGATGACCCGAAGGATGAAGTCCGCGGATTGGTTGGCAAAGGCAGCACCAGCCTGGGCTACTTTGCTGTTCAGTTCCGACCAGACGGCTCCCTGGCCCTTCCGTCCAAGGACAAATGGTTCCTGACCCTCATGAGCATCGACACGCTGCGGACCAAGAAGGAAGAGGCGCCGCCGGATTACATCTGTCTGCAGGTTGACCCGGACAACGGACAGGTGAAATGGTTTGCCCCGAACTTGTAGCAGGCAGACCGCTTTGAGCACCGACCCGTCCCCCCCTCCCATCCTGTATTGCCGTTGCGCCTTTGCCCAGGTGGTGCCGGAAGACACCAAGCGGGCCGTGCTGGAAGGCCTCTGCGAAAGCGGTGTCCCCTTCACCGCGGTGCCGGACCTCTGTGAAATGTCCGCCCGGCGCGATCCGCGGCTGACAGAGCTGGCGCAGACGAGCGGTTTGCGCATCGCCGCCTGCCACCGGCGCGCCGTCCAGTGGCTGTTTCATGCCGCTGGAGCACCCTTGCCGGACTCCGTCGAAGTCGTGAACATGCGGGAGTTGTCCGCGGCCGATTCCATGTCAGCGTTGCTGCAGCCACCTGCTGAGTCTCCCGCCACTTCCGGAACATGATCCACCACGCCACCGTGTTTCAGGTCCTCCTTTATGAGGGAACTGGAACCGTCCCCCTCCAAACGCCGCAAAAAGTTTCCATCCTTTCCGCCCTGCTGGATCGCGGTTACAGCGTGGCGACCGTCGGTTCGGGCATTTCTCCGAACACCGCCACTCTTTTGGTTCTTGGACAATTCACCGCCGGACAGGCGCCGGTGCTGGAGGATGCGGCAGGCTCCACCAGCCTGCATACCCGCGACATTACCGGACTGGACGACGCCTCCATTCTGCGCCTGGCCGACGCCGCCCGAGATGGACGCCCGCTCAACCAGCCTGGCCAATGGAAACCATGGTTTCCGGTCATTGACTACAGCCGCTGCACCAACTGCATGCAGTGTCTGAGCTTCTGCCTGTTCGATGTCTATGGCGTCAGCAGCACCGGCGGTATTCAGGTCCAGAACAACGACAACTGCAAGACCAACTGCCCCGCCTGCTCCCGCGTGTGTCCGGAAGTGGCCATCATGTTTCCCAAATACTCCGCCGGCCCCATCAATGGGGAAGCCATCAGGGAAAGTGATGTCAGCCGGGAGAAAATGAAGGTGGACATTTCCGCCCTGCTGGGTGGAGACATCTATTCCCGGCTTCGGGAACGCAGCGATGCGGCAAAATCCCGCTTTTCCAAGGAGCGCGATTCCGGAAAGGCCCTGGCTGAACGCAGAAAATGCCTGACCAAACTGGCCGCGGATGGGTTCATTCCCGCGGATGTGCTGGAAAACCTGCCGTCTCCCGAAGAAATTCAGCGCCGCGCCCAGGAGGCCGCCGCCAAAGCCCAGGCAGCCCTGCGGCTCAATGGGACAACTCCTGCGTAGCGCCCCGTGTCATTGGCCGCGGCCCAGCAGATGCTTTTCCAGCAGCAGCAGGGTTGTCCGTCCGGCTATTTCAAGGCTCGCCGGACTCACCTGGTCCAGGGTGTCCAGGGCGGTATGCCACGGGGCAAAATCCAGATCGATGATATCCACCGCGGGAATGCCGGCGGCGAGGAAGGGAACGTGATCATCCAGAATTTGCCGACCATCCGCAGAAAAATGGCGTGAATAGCCCAACTCCTCCGCGGCCAGCTTGACGGCGGCTTTCAAATTCGCGGTGCCGTTCTCCGGCATCCGGATCATCAATTCCTTGTCCCCGACCATGTCGAGCAGCACCAGGCAGGCAGGCCACACATCCTTCGGCTCCTTGCGCAAAACCTCAACATAATGTCGGCTGCCGAAAAGCCCGTCCGTCGGCAGGGCGTTTGCAGCATCCATCGTGTAGTCCACCACCGCCTCCTCACCGTCAAAAAATACCAGCTCGACAAACTGCGCCGCCGCAGGATGTGCGCCGAGCACCCGCGCCATTTCCAGAAGCACCGCGGTGCTGGAGGCGCCGTCGTTGGCACCGACAAATTTGAAATTCCGAAACAGTTTGGTGTCGAAATGGGAACCCACCAGCACCGCCGCCGCCCGCTTCCAGGTTTGCGATTCCGGAACGGGAAACCTCGCCCTCAGGTTGGCAAATTTGACCGTCCCTTCGCGGGTATAGGATGAAAACTCCTGCCGCGTGGTTTCCCAGCCTGCGGCTTTCAACTGATCTTCCAGATACCGGCGGAGGTTTTCCACCGCAGCGCTGCCGGCCGGACGGGGACCCATGTCAACCTGGGCCTTCACATGGGCAAACGCCTTCTCACCGGAGAAATTGTTATGAACCGCCGCGGCGGGATCGTAGGCATACAGCCCCTGAGCCGCTTTGGCAGCCTCGGACAACTTGTCCTTGCAGCCGCAGGCCAGCAGAGCGGCGGCGATCAATGGGAATCCGCAGCGCATGGTCAGTCTGCGTTGATGCCAAACAATTCCAGGAGCCTGCTCAGATCGTCATTGCCGTAGTATTCAATCTCAATCCGTCCCTTTTTGCCGCCGTGATGAATCGTGACATGAGTCGCCAGTTTGTCGCGCAAGCGGTTCTGCAGCCGAGCCAGTTGCGCATCCATTTGCTTCGAAGCGCCCGTGGTCTTTCCCGCCGCAGGTTCCTTTTTCCCGTCGAGTTCCTTCTGCACCAGTTTTTCCGTCTGGCGCACCGTTAGACTTCCCCGCACCACCTGGTCGGCAATCAGCGTTTGCAGGGACCCATCCCGCAGTCCTAAAATCGCCTTCGCATGGCCGGTGGAAATGCGCCCCTGTGCCAGCAAGCCTTTTACGTCCTCCGCCAAATCCATCAGCCGCATCGCATTGGCCACTGTGGCCCGGTTTCTGCCAACCCTGCGGGCGATGTCCTCCTGCTTCATTCCAAATTCCTTCGCCAGCCGGCAATACGCTTCCGCTTCTTCCACGGGGTTCAGATCCTCCCGCTGCAGGTTCTCGATGAGCGCCATTTCCAGCACATCGCGGTCGCTGGCATCACGGATAATGGCCGGCACTTCTTCCAGCCCCAGTTTTTGGGAGGCCCGCAGACGGCGCTCACCCGCGATGAGTTCGAGCGTTTCTCCCACCCGCCGCACGATCAGCGGCTGGATGATCCCGTGCTCCTGGATCGACTCCATCAACTCGCTGATGAATTCATCACGGAACACTTTCCGTGGCTGCATGGGGCTGGTAACGATTTTGGAAACTGCAATCAACTGGACCCGTTCGGAGGCATCCGCCCCCAGTTCCGCCACAGGCCCCGCTGGCTCCCCCGCCGTCACTCCCGGCTGTGGGGGCGTCCAGCGCCCAGCCGCGCCACTGATGAGGGCACCCAGCCCTTTGCCCAATGATTTTTTTTGCATGATGTCGGAACCGATGTGGTGAAAAACGTTGCGCCGAAGCATGGCCGCCACCGCGCCCTCCTGCAAGGACTTGTTCCAGTGACTCGACCGCCCGCCGCTGCCCTTCGCTGGTCCCAGTGTGGTGTATCCAGCGACATCAGACCACGGCAGAGAAAACCATGCCCAGCGTGGTCTGCACAGTCCCCTGTGCGGAACGAACCACGCAGGGCCTCCGGAAATTCACCGCACAGAGGACTGTGCGGACCACTTTGCCTGTGCGGACCACTTTGCCTGTGCGGACCACTGGCCTGTGTGGACCACTTTGGGTCTTGATGTCTGGTGGTGGCGGGCGTTGGCGAAAACACGGTGGGCAGGACACCGCAGATGCCGATGACAACGGCATTGATCCCGGGCTGGGAGTGCAGTATCGCTTCGGATGATATTGCCGAATGAGAATGGAGGTCCTGACGCGCCGGAGCCTCACAAAAAACAACCGCAGGAACCGGAGGCGCACGGTCCGGATGAGTTGATGGACTGGATCGGCGGCGATTTGGGGGAGGCGGATGCAGGATGGAGGGAGGAATTGCTGGAGGACTTGCGGGAGGCGATGCAGGACCTCGGAGGATTTCCCGATCCAGAGGCTGAATTTGATCCCCCCGAGCCGCCGGATCTTTACAGCTTTTATTATGAAATGCTGGGCATGCGCAATGCCCTGCGCAAGGCGCACCAGGACAGTGCCTCGGAACTGCGGCGGCAGCGGGAGGCGGTGAAGCGCCTGGCCGACGCGGTCGGGGCACAGCCGACGCAGAATCTGTCGGAATTCCAGCAACTGGCGGACGAATTGCAGAACTCCGGGCAGATGGATTTCGCACAGCGTCTGCGGGCGCTTCTGACCAAGTCGAAGAAAAAACCGTAATTCGAATTCCATGCTGTCGTCCATCCCCTGTCCCGGCTGTTCCGCGGAAACGGTGCCATTGGAGGAAACGCACTGCGCGGCCTGCGGGTGCGAGGTGTCGATTCTGGGAAGGATTCTGGCTGCCTCGGCGGACTCCGTGCTGCTGGCGATGCTGGCCCTGCGGGAACGCCGTGTGGATGACGCGCTGGACTTTGCCTATGAGGCCTGGGGGTTGAAGCACACGCACCAGAGTGCCGCGGTGGGTCTGCTGGCGGCTGTGGCGGTGGGGGACTCTGTGGAAATTTCCCGCTGGCTGCGCCGCCGCCGGCAGATGGATGAAGTGACCGGGAGATAGGCCGGTGCCGGCAGTGATCCTAGGGATTCTCATTGGCAGGGCGGGGATGCCTGCTTACTGGTGCGGCATGAAATTCCGTGCTCAGGCTGTGAAATCCACGGCGCTGCCGCTGCTGCTGGCCGCCGCGTTGTTGCTGACGGGCTGTTCCACTGCGGGGTGGGTGGCCCGCAGGCAGGTCATTCCGGCCCCTGCGGGTTTGACCATTGAGCAGAATTGGATTCCCGCCGGGCGCTATGGCCGGCAGTTAACCCTGAGGCTGCAGCCGAGGGCGATCACCGTTCACAGCACGCAGGACCGGGGAGCCACGGCGCGGAATCTGGCCTCGCTGCTCAACCGTGGCGGCTTGCCGGCGAAAACCCGGTGGAACCGCCATCGCTGGAACATCTGGCATTATTCCGTGGATGATGTCCGGGCGGTGCAGCACCTGCCGCTGGACGAACAGGGGGAGCACGCCGACCACGAAGGGCAGGGCAACACGACCAGCATCGGCATCGAGATCTGCGAATTCAGCGATCCGAAGCGGCAGCGGGCCGCGGTGGAAAACGCCGCCCGCCTGACCGCGGCGCTGGCCAGCGCGTTTCAGATTTCCCGGGCGAACATCGTTCCGCACTATCATTGGCCGATGCGCCCGAATGGCTGGCACAAAAACTGCCCGCGCATCCTGCTGGAAAACGGACGACCCGGCCGGAAGTGGGAACAGTTTCTCGACCGGGTGCAGCGGCTGCGATGACCGTTGCCGGCCTCCCGTTTCCGCGGCATTGTGCCGGGGGGAAATTCAACCCATCACTTTTTACCGATGCAAAAGGCGCGCTACATCATGATAGGAGGATTTCTCGGAGCGGGAAAAACCACGGCAATCAACCGGCTGGCGGCACTGCTGGACGGGCGCGGAGGCAAGGTGGGGCTGATCACCAACGACCAGGGCACCGGCCTGACGGATTCAGCGCTCGGGCGGGCGAACCGGTTTCCGGTGGAGGAAATCAGCGGGGGCTGTTTCTGCTGCCGGTTCCATTCGCTCATCGATGCCGCCCACCAGTTGCGGGATCGCGAGCGTCCGGGCTTTTTCATCGCGGAACCGGTTGGCAGCTGCACCGACCTCGCCGCCACGGTCAGTCTGCCCCTGCAGCAGCTTTACGGGGAGGAATTCGAAATCGCGCCGCTGTCCGTGGTCATCGATCCGCTGCGCGCACTGCAGGCGCTGGAAGTGGAGGAGGGAAAGCGGTTTTCGGCGAACGTGGTTTATATTTACCGCAAGCAGTTGGAGGAGGCGGAAGGGATCGTCATCAACAAGAGCGACCTGATCACGGCGGAGCGGCTGGCGGCTTTGGAGGAGGCGCTGGCGCAGCAATACCCCGCAGCGCGGCGTTTTGTGATTTCCGCCCGCGAAGGCACGGGATTGGATCCCTGGTTCGAATGGATGCTGACCAGCCGCCTGGAAGTCCGCCGCATCATGGATGTGGACTACGACCGCTATGGCGAGGGCGAAGCGCTGCTGGGCTGGCTGAACCTGTCCGCCACGCTGGAGGGAACCGAAGAGTGGGACGGCAATGCGCTGCTGCCTGCCCTGGCGCTGAACATTCGCGCCCAGGCCGCCGCACTGGGCGCGGAAATTGCCCACCTGAAAATGACCTTGAACCCGGCGGGGGATCCGCTGGACCTGGCGGCGGTGAATCTGGTCGGCACCACGCGTCAGCCGGAGCTTTCCCATCGCCTGGCAGATCCCCTCGAAATCGGCGAACTGCTGCTCAACCTCCGGGCGGAAGCACCTCCCGAAGTGCTGGATGCGGCGGTACAGCAGGCCCTGCAGGAGGTGTGCAGCGGCGGTTTCTCGCTCACGGTGGGCATTTCCCATGCGCAGCATTTCCGCCCGGGACAGCCCAATCCCACCCACCGCATTCTGAAGCCTCTGTGAAACCCCTCCCATGGACCACCAAACCATCGCAGCCGTGCTGGCGGCCATTTTCCTGACGGGATGCAACCGGCAGAATGCCACGCATTCCACCCCTGCCGCAAAAGGCAGCCCTGCCGTGGCGAGCAAACCCGCCACGGAGGCCAAGCCGCAATTCCCCGCTCCCTCGGAGGAGGACCTGCGGAAAAAGCTCACTCCCTTGCAGTGGGCGGTGACACAGGAAGGCGCGACGGAAGCGCCGTTTCGAAACGAATATGACCACCACTTTGAGGAGGGAATTTATGTCAGCATCGTTTCCGGTGAACCGCTGTTCTCCTCAAGGGACAAGTATGATTCCGGCTGCGGCTGGCCGGCGTTTTCCAAGCCGATTTCGAAGGAAGAAATCAAGGAGCTGCAGGACGTGAGCCTCGGCATGGTGCGCACGGAAGTGCGCGCTGCCGACGGCGCTCACCTGGGGCACGTCTTCAACGACGGCCCGGCGGAACGGGGCGGGGTGCGCTACTGCATCAACAGCGCCTCCCTGCGCTTCATCCCAAAGGCGCAGATGGCGGAAGCGGGCTACGGCCACCTGCTGAAGCTGTTCGACGAGCCGGTGAAACGCTAGTTGTCAGGAAATCGCCCTGTCCGAACTGCCGGCGCCGTTCCTGCGGGCTTCGCCGTGCAGCCACCACGCGGTCAGGATGCCGCCGAGGAATCCGAAGAAGTGGCCGGACCAGGAGACTTCCGGTGCGGTATTCAGCGCGCCGAAGATCAGTCCGAAAATGGTTCCGAGGTGGTAGATGCCGACACCCAGGGCGATGAGGATGGAGGCGGGCTTGCGTTCATGCCAGCCGCGGGCCACCAGATAGCCGATGTAGCCGAAAATGACGCCGCTGATGCCGACGTGCACGGTATTCGGTGCGCCGAAAAGCCAGATGCCGAGTCCGCTGAGAATGCCCACCGAAGCGGTCACCTGAACGAAGCGGCGCTCCCCAGCCAGCAGCACCATCCACCCGAGGATGAAGAAGGAAATGGAGTTGCCGGCGACGTGATGGAAGCTGTGGTGCAGCACGGGGGAAAAGAAAATTCCCGGAAGCCCGGCGAGGGTGCGCGGTTTTACGCCCAGCCACTGGTTGGGACTCATGGATTCGGGCAGGATGCGGTTTGCGGCTGCAAGCACCCAGAGCACGGCGACGAGCAGCGCCATGAGCGCCGCCTGCGCCTTGAAACGTTCCTTGAGGCCCTTGACTTGCGTGGTGAGGTCCATGATGCAGTGAGCACCGTATCCGGCGATCCGCCGCAAACAACTTCCTGTGACCACGCGTTTTGCACCCAGTCCCACCGGCCTGCTGCACTTGGGCCATGCCTATGCTGCCATGACCGCCTGGCGGGAGGCACAGGCGGCTGGCGGACGGTTTCTGGTGCGCCTGGAGGACATCGACACCGGACGCTGCCGCCCGGAATTTGAATCCGCCGTGCTCGATGACCTGTGCTGGCTGGGACTCGCCTGGGAGGAGCCGGTGTGGCGGCAGTCCCTGCGTCTGGATGCCCATGCGCAGGCGCTCGACCGGCTGGAACAACTGGGCCTGCTTTACCCGTGCTTTTGCACCCGTCAGGAAATCGCCACCGCTGCCAGTGCGCCGCAGGGCGGCGGACTGGAAGGTCTGCTCTACCCCGGCACCTGCAGGCGGCTTTCCGCAGGACAGCGGCAGGAATGCCTGGCCGCCGGACGCCCGTGTGCCTGGCGGCTGGACGTGGCCAAAGCGGCAGCCATGGCCGGGCCGCTTTCCTGGTGGGACAAACTGCGCGGGGAATTTCCGGCGCATCCGGAATTGTTAGGCGACGCGGTGCTGGCGCGCAAGGAAATGCGCACCAGTTACCATCTGGCCGTCACCGTGGACGATGCTGCACAGGAGGTGACGCTGGTGACGCGCGGGGAGGACTTGCTGGTGTCCACGCACCTGCACCGGCTGCTGCAGGCATTGCTCGGCCTGCCGGTGCCGCACTGGAAACACCATGCGCTGGTGGGGGATGCGCACGGGCGCCGCCTGTCCAAACGAGACCAGGCGCGCAGCCTGCGCAGTTTCCGGGAGGCGGGTGTGTCTGCGACGGAGGTCGTTCGGTTAGCCGAACAGAGTCTGCTTACATCCGGCGGATGAAGTCGCCCGCTGCGGAATCCAGGGTGTATTTGACGTAGAGAAATGCCCCGATGGTGGCGAGCAGCAGAACCGCCCAGCCGAGGATGAACAGCCGCACCGCACCGATTCTGTTTTTCCATGCGGCGGGGGTGATGACGTTGAGCAGCCAGGCCAGTGCTCCGGTGACGGCTGCCAGCATGAACAGCGGGGCGTTGATGTAAAGCAGCGCCGGAGCCACCAGAATCAGCACGCCCAGGGAAATCATGCATCCTAACTGGGGGCCATACGGATCCTTTCCGGCAGATGGCGGGACCACGCCGGCAGGGAGGGTCTGCTCTGGCGGCACCGGGGATGCCGCGGTGGTTTTGTCAGGATCGGAAATGCTTTCCGCGCCGGACTCTGCCGAGGTTTCCCTGCCGTCGGCATCTGCTCCGTTCATGGCTGGGTGCGGGCCTCCCGGTTGGCGGAAGCCTTGAGGCGCAGCGCATTGAGGGCGATGAATCCGGTGGCGTCGTTCTGGTTGTAGGCGCCGCCGCCTTCCATGGTGGCGATGCTTTCGTCATAGAGGCTCAGCGTGCTGCGGCGTCCGGCGGCCATGATGTTGCCCTTGTAAAGTTTCAACCGCACTTCGCCGCTGACGCTTTTCTGGCTTTCGGTCACCAGGGCCTGCAGGGCATCGCGTTCCGGACTGAACCAGAAGCCGTTGTAAACCAGTTCCGCGTATTTCGGAATCAGCCCGTCGCGCAACCGCATCACCTCGCGGTCCATGGTCAGGCTTTCGATCTGGCGGTGCGCCATGAACAGAATGCTGCCGCCAGGCGTTTCGTAAATGCCGCGGCTTTTCATCCCCACAAAGCGGTTTTCCACCATGTCCACCCGCCCGCACCCATGAGCGCCGCCCAGGGCGTTGAGCACCTTCATGATTCCGTAGGGAGTGAACCGCGTGTAGCCGTCGCTGGCACCCTGCGTCTGGACGCCCAGCCGGACCGCGAGTTCTGTTAGCCCATCGGCCTGAATGCCGATGCAGTCTCCCTTTTCGAAAAGCAGTTGCACGTATTGCGGCTGATCCGGCGCATCCTCCGGGGCCACGCTCAATTTGTACATTTCACGGACCTTCGGTGCCGTCCCGTCGAACCACGGGTCCTCCAGCATTCCCGCTTCGAAACTGATGTGCAGGAGGTTGCGGTCCATGCTGTAGGGTTTCTTGGCCGAGGCCTGCACCGGAATGCGGTGTTTTTCCGCATAGGCGATCATTTCCGTGCGTCCGGGAAACTGGGCGCGGAAATCATCCATGCGCCAGGGGGCGATGACCTTCAGCTTCGGAGCGAGCATGGCTGCGCTCAGCTCAAAACGCACCTGGTCGTTGCCCTTGCCGGTGGCTCCGTGGGCCACGGCATCCGCTCCCTCACGCAGCGCCACTTCCACCATGCCCTTGGCGATGCAGGGCCGCGCGATGCTAGTCCCCAGAAAGTATTGCCCCTCGTAGATCGCCCCGGCCTGGAACATCGGGAAAATGTAGTCGCGGGCAAATTCCTCCCGCAGATCGCCGATGAAGCAGCGGCTCGCACCGGTCGTGGTCGCCTTCTCCTCCAGGCCGTCGAGTTCCTCCTCCTGGCCGACATCGGCACAGTAGGCGACCACTTCGCACTGGTATTTGTCCTTCAGCCATGAGAGCAGCACGGACGTGTCCAATCCTCCGGAATAGGCGACAACAATCTTTTTCATAGGGGCGGCAAGGGAATCACACCTCCCCAAAAATGCAAAAGCCGATTTCCCGGTGACGGAAAGCCGCCGGAACGGCGACGCGGCGAATGTCCGCTCCCCCGCAAATAGGGGAATCTCCGGTGGGGTCTGTGGTTGCGTCCCCGCCGCCCGATGGCAGACTTCCCGCCATTCATGAACCGCAGATTTTTTTCCATTGCGATCCTCGGAGCCTGTTTCACGTCGGCTTGTCTGGCGAAAAAGGACGACGACAAAGTGCCGGAGGCCGACCTTTCCGCGGTGTCGCTCGGAGACATCATCTCCGGCGAGAAAGTGGACATCAAAGCCATGGCCGGCAAGGTGGTGGTGCTCGACTACTGGGGGCGCAGCTGAGGCCCGTGCATCGCAGCGTTGCCGCAGTTGGCGGCACTCGACAGAAAATTCGGTGACAAGGGAATGCAGTTGATCGGCATCCATGCCCAGGGAGGCACGGACGAGGAAATCCTCAAGCCCATCAAGGCGGCAAAAATCAAATACCCCATCGCCAAAAGCGGCAGCGGCCCGCTGCCAGTGACCGGCATTCCCCACATGTTTGTCTTTGATGCCGCCGGGAAACTGGCCTGGCAGGGACACGGTGCGGGGGATGCGGAAAAGGCGATCCGCAAGGCCCTCAAGGATGTGAAAGCTGGCGGGGCCGGAGCGGAGACGGCGGGTTCCTCCTCGCCGACCCCCTCCGCGTCATCCTCCTCGACTCCGGCAGCTCCTGCGGTGCTCATTCCGGAGCGTTCGTGGACCAATGCCGACGGCAAACAACTGACCGCCGCGCTGCTCGGCGTGTCCGGAGACGATGGAAACTTCCGCCGCAGGGACGGCACCAAGTTTTCCTATCCCCTCACCAAACTGGTGCAGGCAGATCAGGACGCCATTCAGGCTGCTCTGAAGTCGGCCTCCGAAGCGAAGTAACCAAGCCCGGCAAACCGCCCCGGCTTGCTGCCGCGGGACTGCCGCCGCTCAGTTTGGCCGCACCACCTTCAGGCGCAGGTATCCGCGCGGGAGCCCCTGGATGTTTTTTTCCAGCGTGAGCGTGGGACCGTTTGGGATGGCCGGGAGATCTTCCCACTGGGTCAGTTTTTCCGAAAACTGGGCGCCGTAGGCGAGGTCTGTTTTTCCAGGAGGAATGGTGACGGTGAGTTTCAGAAACGACCCGGCAAGCACGGGCTGGGGTAGGGCCGACGCCGGAGTGGGGCGGGTTGGGTCGAGGTTGAAGGCGTATTCAACGAGGTTTGCCATGCCGTCCCCATCCTGATCTCCACCGGGGGGCTGATTGCTCAGGGCGGGATAAAACGCAGCGACCCAGCCGTCGTACCCACTGAGCGAGGTGGGGGTGATGGTCAGGGGCGGCGCGAGATCGAAGTGGGAAACGCCGATGGTGGTCTGATAGGACAGGAAATAGTCGGCGCCTGGTTGCAGCGCCCCGCCCGGGGCCATCGCACTGGTCAGCAGAAACTCCCCGCTGGCAGGATCGACCGGCGTGCGCACCGGGGCTCCCATCAACTGGCAGTTGCTGACGCTGAGGTCATCGACAAAAACGCCGTGGTTGTGGGTAATCCCGTCCACGTAGGAATTCTGCCGGGCGAAGGAGATCCGGAGCCGGATGATTTTTCCGGCATACCCGCCAAGCGCGACAGACCGCTCCTGCCAGGCGGAATTGAACCCGCTGGAAGCGGTGGAAAGCACGTCCACCGGAGCGGTCTGAGCCCAGACCTCCTTCCACGAGCTGCCGTCATCCGTGGTGGCCTGGATGGCGAGCTTTGAACCGGACGACAGGAAGCGTGACTGGATGAAAAATGTCAGGATGCTGGCAGGGGACGGGATGAACGAAGAAGTCAGGCTGATGTTCTGCGGACCGTAATTGGCGGACGTGAGGGTCAGGTGATAGGCACTTGCCCCGGTGCGGGGCGCAAAGACGACGGTGGACCTGACCTGGCCCAGGGTCTGGGTGTTGGTTTGGGGAGCGGAGAAGGCCGCCGCGCTTTCCGCACCGTTGGAAAAGGTGGTTCCATTTTGCCTGGCGGCCATGAAAACGTCGTTGGAATCCGCGGCAGGGAAGGGAACCACGGAATAGGCCGCACCATTCTGCGGCGGATCGGGCATGCCGGTGACGACCGGAGTGGAACCCAGATTCGAGGGATCCATGAGGCGGACCTGATAGGAATGTGACAGCGGCTGCGTGCCAATGATGATGTTGGAAACGGTGACGTTGTAGAGTTTGTCACTGGGGTTGGTGAGGGTGGGTGGAATGATCATGCCGGGCGCGGGATCCCAGGAGATGGTGTTGTCGCCGAGATCTGTGCGGCTGCGCGACCAGAGGGTGACGGGAATGTTCGTGCCCGCACTGTTGGTCATGGCGACCGTGGCATTGGAAAAATTCGCCGCCGGGTGGGAAAGCGACCACCGGGGATAAACCAGGGAGTGCGGGCAGTAGCCAGCGGGAGGCCAGGCCGTGAACTGCACGGGACCGGTGGCGGCCTCGTTCCCCACCACGTAGAGGCAGTTGGAGGCGTAGCGGAACGCATCCCCCGGCGCGTCTCCGCTGGCCATGTCCTGAGCCCGCGAATACAGCATCAAGCGGCGGTGGCCGACATCCGCATTGAGTCCGACATCGGTGCCGTCGGCCTCTTCCATGTAGGCATCAATCGCCTCCGGACCGCTGTAGGTCAGCGCGAGGTTTCCGTGGCGCGAGCCATTCCAGCCCTCCGCTGTCCAGCAAAACCAGGTCTGTGGCGGGTTGTGGCTGAGTATGGGATCCGGGTTGGGTGGCGATCCCTCATTAGCCACCGCCTGCAGCAGCGCCGCATTCTGGGCGCAGGTGCTTTTCGACGTGTTCGCCGGAACCATGATGGAATCCCCCCGCTCGTTGCCAGCGGAGAAGGCATCGAAGGAAATGGTGGCGGGCATGCCCGCCATGGCCCGGAAAAAATTCACCCGTCGGCGAATCATGGTGCGAAACGCACTGCTGGTGGTTCCCGGCGTGCAGGTGTCGTAGTTTCCCGTCCACCCCATCACTGCGGACGCCCCTTCCGAGGCCAGATAAAACCGGTGATACCCTGCCAGCACGTCCAGGCGGTCCTGGGAATGGATGACAAACCCTGCTGCCGGCGGCTCCGTCGGCGCGGCGAGCGCCGTGGAGGCAAGGGCAAGGGGCATGAGGCACAAAACCGGGATCGGGCAGCGATGCATCAGGGGGAAGTTGCGGCAAACATACTCCCGAATCGCAAGTTGCGGATGAAAATGGCGGAATGTCTGAAAAACATGCAGACGGAGCGGGGGCAGGCCCCGTCGCGCAGACCGGGCGCTCCCGCCAGCGTTCCGTCGTTTCGTTTCCGTCCGGCAGGATTCCGCGCAGACTTGCATCAACCGCCGTCGCTCATTTGCAAACGGTTGAGTTCGGGAAATTTCATGTCTTGCATCGTTGCACAAATGCGCGCATATCGCGGCGCATGCTGCGCTGGTTGATCGGTTTTGTGATTGTGGCCTTCTGGGGAGGCATGAGCTTTCTGCTGGTGCGGCTGGTCTATTTTCCGGACGAAACCCGGCTTGCCCGGGAGTCTCCACGCATGGTGAACGAACGATTTCTGAGCCGCCACCTGCCTTCCAACCTCATCATCTGGAAGGGCAGTCGCCGCATCGGCTCCCTCTCCGTGGAGCCCAAGCCCCTGACGCCGGCGGAACGCCACCGGCTGCAGGCGTTCGCGCTGCTGCGATCCCAGGGAGTTCTTTTTGTCCAGTTCCCGGGACAGCCGGAACGGCGATTGAACCTCGACTCAACCATGGCCCTGTCCACCGAGGCTGAGGTCCGGGAAAGCCGGCTGGTGCTGCGTCTGGACGACGCCTCACTTCTTCTGGAGATCACCCATTCCGTCGGCGAAGCCTCCTCCAGAGTGGTTCTCAAGCAGGGGGAAACCGTGCTGCTGGATTCGAAACTCGGCGCAAGCGGCGACAGTTCCTCTGAGGGCCTGATGGCCCTGCTACTGGGTGGAGTTGGGTTGGACCCGCAGGAACTCCAGCGCCAGCGAACGGCCGCTGAAAAAGACGCCGCAGCTTCCCGAAGCGAGGCGCGCAAAGGCACCTTCTCCATTCTGGGTCAGACGTTCGCCGGCTACATCCTCACAACCACCATCGGCGGACCCGACCGGAAGTTCACCCTGCACATCTCGGACTCCGGGGAACTGCTGCAAATGACCGCATCGTTTCTCGACTATCAATTCATCAGCGAAGACCTGGGCCCGGAAACCGCAACCGGACCAGCACCGCAAAAAAATCGCGGTCAAATGCGCCCGCTTCCGGTGAATCCATGATCCGCACCCAGAACCTAACCATGCACTACGGACGGCTCAAGGCGCTTTCCGGACTGAATCTGGACATTCCTCAGGGAGAATTTTTCGCCTTTCTGGGACCGAACGCTGCGGGAAAAACCACCACCATCAAACTCCTCACTGGACTGCTGCAGCCCACGGACGGCGACGCCTGGCTGTGCGGCTGCCATGTGCAGACCGAACCGCTGCGGGCCAAGGCACGGCTGGGATTCGTCCCGGATGTGGCGGTTTTTTACGACAAGCTGACGGCGCTGGAGTTCATGGAGTTCATCGCCGACATTTTCCAGGTGGAACGCCAACAGGCCCGTCGGAAAACCGGCGCGCTGTTCGAACAGTTCGCCCTGGGCAGCTATGCCAGGGAACAGATCGAAAACCTCAGCCACGGCACCCGCCAGCGGCTGGCCATCGCCGCAGCGCTGCTGCACGACCCTGAAGTCATCATCATCGACGAGCCCATGGTGGGCCTGGATCCCGTGCATGTCAGGGTCGTCAAAGATGAGCTGAAAGCCCGCAGCCGCGCCGGAGTCACCGTCTTCATGTCCACCCACCTGCTGAACATCGCCGAGGAACTGGCGGACCGCATCGGCATCATCCACGGTGGAAAACTGGTGGCCCTGGGAACCATGGACGAGCTGCGCAAAGACCGCGGCCAGGGGGAGCTGGAGCAGATTTTCCTCTCCCTGCTCAAGGACCAGGCGGACCCCGAACGCCGCTGACAGGTCCGCTTGCCGCCCGCAGCCCGTCTGCTAGACTGTGCCGGTCATGGACCTTTTTCTGCCCACCGCCACCTCCCGAAATTCCGCCCGCTGCTGGGTTCCGCCGGTCGATCAGATCATGGTCGAGGAACGCGCGAAAAGTTTCACCACCCGCAGCATCAAAAATGCCGCCAAAGTCGCCGGACTGAAACTGGCGGTGGCCATGATGGACCTGACCACGCTGGAGGGCCAGGACACTCCCGGCAAAGTGGCGCACCTCTGCCGCAAGGCGCGGCAGCCGATGGACCCGCGCTTTGGCTGCCCGCCCTGCGCGGCGGTTTGCGTTTATCCAAACCTTGTCCGCGAAGCCCGCCGCCAGCTCCAGGGAACGGCCGTTCATGTGGCCTCGGTCGCCACCGCCTTTCCCAGCGGCCAGTGTCCGCTGGAAACCAAGCTGGCTGAAGTCCGTTATGCCGTCGAAGCAGGCGCGGATGAAATCGACATGGTGATCGACCGCGGTGCCTTCCTGGCCGGCGACTCCGCCAAGGTCTTCGACGAAATCGCCGCGGTCCGCGAAGCCTGCGGCAACGCCCACCTCAAGGTGATTTTGGAAACCGGAGAGCTGAAAACCTACGACAACGTCCGGTTGGCCAGCGAAATCGCCATGCGGGCGGGAGCCGATTTCATCAAAACTTCGACCGGAAAAGTCCAGCCCGCCGCGACCATGCCGGTCACCCTGGTCATGTTCGAAGCCATTCGCGATTTCTATTACGCAACGGGCAGATTGGTCGGCATGAAACCCGCCGGCGGCATCCGCAAGGCCAAGGAAGCCCTCCACTACCTCGTCATGCTCAAGGAAACCCTGGGCGATGCCTGGCTGACTCCGGACTTGTTCCGGTTCGGCGCCAGCAGTCTGCTCACCGATGTCACCCTGCAACTCGCCCGGATGGCCGACGGAAATTACCAGAGCGAGGATTATTTCTCACTGCCGTAGGGAGCACCCAGCGAGCGCTCCCGTGCCTTCCCGATCCGCGATGGATCCGATTTCTCCAGAGGAAAATTAACGCATCAACATATCTTGATATTTTGATGCATCGTTCTTGACTCGGAGGAAGCCGTCGATATGGGTGGGGAGTGAAGGAAGAGAAGACACCCGATATTTCCCCGATTGAAACGGAACTGAGGCAAGCTGCCGCCCGGCGGATTCTGGTGATTGACGGCGCGATGGGCACCACCATCCGCGGCTACGGACTGTCCGAAAAGGATGCGCGGGGCGAGCGATTTCCGGACAACGAGAAGGACCTGCTGAACAATGGGGACATCCTGACCCTAACCAGAGCGGATGTCATTGGGGACATTCACCGGAGGTTTCTGGATGCCGGGGCCGACATCATCGAAACCAACACCTTTTCCGCCACTTCGCTGGCGCAGGCAGAGTTTTTCCGGGAGATCGACCCCAAGCGGAAAAATCCGGAATTTTTTCAAAGTGTCCTGGACGATCCGTTCCTCAACGAACTGGCGTGGGATCTGAACCTGGAATCCGCCCGGCTGTGCCGGAAATGGGCGGATACTTTTACGGAGAAATCGGGACGCAGGCGGTATGTGGCGGGGGCAATCGGGCCGCTAACGGTGTCGCTTTCCCAGTTCCCCGACCCGGACGATTTGAGTTTCCGCCACGTCACCTTTGACCAGGTCACCGCGGCTTACCGGCATCAGGTCCGCGGGCTCATCGCCGGCGGGTGCGATCTGCTGCTGGTCGAAACCATTTTTGATTCGCTCAATGCCAAGGCCGCCCTGGTGGCCATCGCCGAGGTGTTTGCAGACGAGGGCGTCCGGCTGCCGGTGAGCATTTCTGCGGCAGTCGGCCTGGGCGGGGAAACGATGATTTCCGCGCAGACGACCGAGGCCTTTCTGACCGCGATGCGGCACGTCAGGCCGTTGTCCATCGGCCTGAACTGTTCGTTGGGGCCGGACAAGATGCGGCCGTTTCTGGAGGAGCTGGCCCGCAAAGCGGAAACGCTGGTTTCCGCCTATCCAAATGCCGGAATGCCCAACCCGCTGGCACCGACCGGCTTTGATCTGCTGCCCGGGGACATGGCGAAACATGCGGAGGACTTCGCCCGCAGCGGCTTCATCAACCTGGTCGGAGGCTGCTGCGGCAACACCCCCGAACACATCGCCGCCATTGCCAGTGCGGTGGAACGGCTGGAACCGCGGCAAGTGCCGGAAGTCACCCCCTGCCTGCGGCTCAGCGGTGCGCGGCCCTACACCCTGGCGCCGGATTCCAATTTCCTGATGATCGGCGAACGGACCAATGTCACCGGATCACCAAAATTTTCCAAGCTGGTCAAGGAAGGGAACCTCGAAGCAGCAGTCGCCGTGGCCCGCCAGCAGGTGGAAAACGGCGCCAATGTCATCGACATCAACTTTGACGAGGGGCTGCTGGATTCGGAGGCGATGATGGGGCGCTTCCTCAATCTTCTGCAGGCGGAACCGGAGGTGGCTCGCGTGCCCTTCATGATCGATTCCAGCCGGTGGACGGTGATCGAGGAGGGCTTAAAACACCTTCAAGGCAAGGGAATTGTGAATTCGATTTCGCTGAAGGAAGGCGAGGAGAAATTCCGCGAACAGGCGGAAAAAATCCTGCGCTACGGCGCCGCGGCCGTGGTCATGGCCTTCGACGAAAACGGCCAGGCCGCCACCCTGACGGATAAAATCCGAATCTGTCAGCGCGCTTATGACATTCTGGTCCACGAAGTGGGATTTCCGCCGGAGGACATCATTTTCGATCCGAACATCCTGACCGTCGCCACCGGCATCGACGAGCATAACAATTACGCGGTGGATTTCATCGAAGCCACCCGCTGGATCAAACAGCACCTGCCGGGAGCCAAAGTCAGCGGCGGCGTCAGCAACATTTCCTTCAGTTTCCGCGGCAACAATGTGGTGCGCGAGGCGATGCACAGCGCCTTTCTCTACCACGCCATCAAAGCGGGCCTGGACATGGGCATCGTCAATGCCGGAATGCTGGAAGTGTATGAAAAAATCCCTGCTGAACTGCTGGAAAAGGTCGAGGACGTGCTGCTGAACCGCCGGCCGGATGCCACGGAAATTCTGGTCACTCATGCCGAACAGTTCAAGGGACAGGCAGGCAAAAAAATCGAGGCGGACCTCGCCTGGCGCGAGGCTTCGGTGGAAGATCGCCTGAAACACTCCCTGCTGCGGGGCCTCACCGATTTCATTGACGAGGACACCGCCGCGGCACTGGAAAAATACGGGCGACCACTGGCCGTCATCGAAGGACCGCTCATGGCCGGCATGGGCGTGGTGGGCGATCTCTTTGGTGCCGGGAAAATGTTTCTTCCCCAGGTGGTAAAATCCGCGCGCGTCATGAAAAAAAGCGTCGCCTGGTTGGAGCCGCATCTCCTGGCGGAAAAAGCGCAGGCCGGAAATGCCAATGCCGCCGCTGCCAGCGGGAAAAAAATTGTGCTCGCCACGGTCAAAGGCGACGTGCACGACATCGGCAAAAACATTGTCGGCGTGGTACTGGCCTGCAATAATTTCGAAGTCATCGACCTCGGCGTCATGGTGCCGAGCGAGAAAATCCTCGAAACCGCCCGGCGTGAGCAGGCGGATTTGATTGGCCTGAGCGGCCTGATTACGCCATCACTCGACGAGATGGTCCACGTCGCGGCGGAGATGGAGCGCTTGGGGTTCACCACCCCGCTGCTCATCGGCGGCGCGACCACCAGTGCGGCCCACACCGCCATCAAAATCGCCCCCAAGTATTCCGGTCCGGTGGTGCACGTGCTCGACGCCAGCCGCAGTGTTCCGGTGGCCAGCGCACTGCACAGCGCCACCAAGCGGGAGGAATTTGTCAGGGAAAACAGCCTGCGTCACGAACGGCTGCGGACGGAATTCGCCGAAAAGGGAAAGAAAGTGCTGCTTCCGCTGGAATCGGCGCGCCAAAACCGTTTCACCTGCGACTGGGCCACGGTGGAAATTGCCGCTCCCGGCGGCGGGGACCAACCGAACTCGGCATCCAGCGACTCGGATCACGGGATCGACATCGAAACCCTGGTGCCCTTCATCGACTGGTCGCCGTTCTTCCATGCATGGGGAATCCGCGGACGCTGGAAAGCGGAGGAACAGCGGTTTGTTTCGGCTCTGCCGGAATCACAGGCGGAAGTCGAGGCCGAAGCGGCCAAACTGCATGCGGATGCACAGGCGCTGCTCCGGCAGATCATTTCCGAAAATCGGTTCACCGCCCGCGGCGTCTTCCGCTTTTTCCCAGCAAATTCCGCGGGTGACGACATCGAGGTCTATGCGGATGAAAACCGCTCCACGTTGCGCGGCACCTTCCACTCCCTGCGCCAGCAGATGCAGAAAAAGGACACGCCGAATTTCGCCCTGGCGGATTTCATTGCGCCAAAAGATTCCGGACGCCGCGACTGGATCGGAACCTTCTGCGCAACTGTGCATGGAGCCGAAGCGCTCGCGGATCAATTCAAGGCCCGGTTGGACGACTATTCCGCAATCATTGCCAAATCGCTGGCGGACCGGCTGGCGGAAGCCTCCGCGGAATTTCTCCACAAGCAGGCGCGCGACCTCTGCGGATTCGGCCTTACGGAAAACCTGACAAACGAAGAACTCATCCGCGAAAAATACCGTGGCATCCGCCCGGCACCCGGTTATCCAGCCCAGCCGGACCACACCGAAAAGCGAACACTTTTTGCCCTGCTCGATGCCACCGCCCTGACCGGCTGCGAACTGACGGAAGGCATGGCCATGCACCCGGGTTCCAGCGTCAGCGGACTGTATTTCAACCACCCGCAGGCAAAATATTTTGGCGTCGGGCACATCAGCCAGGAACAGCTTGAAGACTATGCCCGGCGCAAGGCTGCGCCAGTCCGGGACATGGAGCGATGGCTGGGACCGTGGCTGTCAGCCTAGCAGGACTTCGGCAACCCGCATCCCGTCCACCGCTGCGGAGATGATGCCCCCGGCATAGCCTGCGCCCTCCCCCGCGGGATAGAGTCCTGGCGTGGAAATGCTCTGCAGGGTGTCCTCATGCCGGGTGAGCCGCACCGGCGAGGAACTGCGCGTTTCCACTGCGGTCAGCAGCGCCTCCGCGCAATGGAAACCGCTCAACTGACGGTCGATGGCCGGAATGGCTGCACCCAGCGTGGCCACCACGAAGTCCGGCAGGCACTCGCGCAAATCCGCGGGCGTTACGCCGGGTTGATAGGACGGCGCCACGCTTCCGAGTTCCCGGCTGGCGCGGCCAGCCAAAAAATCCCCCACCATTTGTACGGGAGCAAAAAATCCCCCACCCCCGGCAGCGAATGCACGGCGTTCCCAGTGGCGCTGGAATGCCACCCCGGCCAGGGGATTTCCTGCGGTGACGCCGTAGTCCGCAGGGGAAATGTCCACCATGAATCCGGCATTGGCATTGGCTTCAGCGCGGGCATACGAACTCATGCCATTGGTCACGACTCCGCCGGGCTCGGATGCCGCCGCCACCACCAGCCCGCCGGGACACATGCAAAAACTGTAGGCGGTGCGTCCGTTGCTCCGGTGGTGATGAACGAATTTGTAGGGGGCGCTGCCGAGCCGGGCATGTCCGGCAAATTTCCCATACTGGGTCCGGTCGATGAGCGGCTGTGGGTGTTCGATCCGCAGTCCGATGGAAATCGGTTTCGGCTCCATGAAAACACCCTGGCGGTGCAGCGCCTCGAACGTGTCCCGGGCACTGTGACCCGGTGCCAGAATCACCTTGTCCGTGCCGATGATTTCCCCGTCGGCCAGTTCCACGCCGGCAACGCTTCGCTGGTCGCTCAGCACCAGCCGCACCATCCGCGTTTCAAAGCGCACCTCCCCGCCCAAGCTGATGATTTCCTCCCGCAGGCTGCGCACCACCTTGATCAGCCGGTCGGTGCCAATGTGGGGCCTTGCTTTGACGAGAATGTCCTCCGGCGCACCGGCCGCCACCAGTTCCCGCAGCAGCCACGGGATGCGGTGTTCGCGGTCCTTGATTTGCGTGTAGAGCTTGCCGTCGGAAAAGGTGCCGGCTCCCCCCTCGCCAAACTGGACATTCGATTCGGGCTGGAACTCCAGCCCGCGACGCCAGAATCCCGTCACATCCCGCGCCCTGGGACCGGCGGCTTTGCCCCGTTCCAACAGAATGGGCCGCCACCCGACCCGCGCCAGCATCAGCCCGCAAATCAGGCCGCACGGACCCGCACCAACAATCACCGGACGCTGCCGCGGCGCAGAGCGTGGCGTCAACAACTGCAACCCCGCATAACTCCGCTCCGGCATCCGCTGCACCTGGGCCAGATCCGTCCGGTGGCTGCGCAACGCCTTCTCCTCATCCGCGACTTCCGCGCTCAGCGAGTAACTCAGCAAAACCCCCGATTTCTTCCGGGCATCAATCGCCACTTTGCGGATCTCCCACCGCAGTGCATCCTCCGGTTTCAAGTCCAGACAAGTTCGCAGCGCGGCTTCCATGTCCGCCTCGCTGTGATCCACCTGCAGGCGCAATTGATTGAGTTCCAGCATGAGAAAATTTCTTTAGATTCCTAGAATTTACAGTTTTCAAAAAGATTGGAAATGGTTAAATTTTCGCAACTTCCACATGATGAATCACCCGGAAGGCCAAATTCTGCCCATTTCTGCAATCAACACTTTGCCATGCACCCGAAACCTGTGCTACCTGAACCTGCCCTCCCCTCTCTCATGGACGATCAGGATGAACAACGCTTGCTGGAACGCTTTGCCGGACGTGCCGGCAACTGGGAACTGAAACAGAAACCCCGGTCCTTTCACCGTCCGTGGAAAATGTTCTTCGGCGTCCTCTACCACCTGGGCTGCTGGGCCACCGTCGGCCTGGGCATCTGGGTGGGCATCCGTTACTGGCAGACCCATGAGCGCACCTGGATGGTCTATGCGCTTCTGGCCTTCATTGGGCACGTCGTTTTTCGCGTCGCCCGCTACTCCAACGGCACCAGCACCCATTGCCCGCTCTGTCATGGCACGCCGCTCCACGAAAACCGGAGCCGCAAACACCGCTTTGCCAACAAAGTGCTCTTTTTTGGTCCGCGCACCTCCTCGGTGCTGAAAATCCTCTTCACGGGCACCTGGAACTGCATGTATTGCGGCACCCCATTCCGCCTCAAACGCTGAAACCCCGGCGGGATCTCAGATCGACATCGCGGAAAAACCACCATCCACCACCATTTCCACGCCGGTGATGAAACCTCCGGCATTGTCAGAGGCCAGCAGCAGGGTGGCACCGACAAGCTCCCGAGCCTCCCCAAACCGGCCTGTCGGCGTGTGCGCCAGGATTTTCTCAACCCGGTCAGGAGCCAGAATTTTCCGATTTTGCTCCGCCGGAAAAAATCCAGGCACCAGCGTATTGACGCGGACCCCATGGGGCGCCCATTCGCGGGCGAGGTTTTTGGTAAGATTGTGAACGGCTGCCTTGCTCATCGAATAAGTAAAAACCCGCGAGAGAGGAACCAGACCAGACATCGAGCCGAGATTGACAATGGAACCCCGAATGCCCTTGCCGATGAAGTATTTCCCGAAAACTTGGCAGCCAAGAAACACGGAGCGGACATTCGCGTCCATGATGCGCTGGTATTCCTCCTCCTCAATGTCAAAAAACGGCGTCGCGGAATTCGTCCCGGCCCCATTGATGAGAATCCCGCAGGATCCTGACCGCGCCAGCACCCTTTCCAGCAACTGCTCCAGACTGGCCGTTCGAGTGGCCTCCACCGCCTCGAAATACCCCCGGCCACCGGCGCGCCGAATCCGGTCCAACCGCACCTCCGCCTTCTCCTCACTGCGTCCAGCCAGCACCACCTCCGCCCCCGCCCCCGCCAACCCTTCGGCCATCGCACCGCAAAGCTCCCCGGTGCCCCCCACAATAACCGCGGTTTTGCCTTCGAGTGAAAAGAGATTGGTGAGGTAGCTCATGCGCTGCAGGTCTTCTCTGCACACCAGTAGCCACCGATTCCAGCATCGTCAAATCACCAGGATTTCCCGAGCAACGGCATTCAATCCCTCTCCTGCAACAAATTTCCGACTATTTGCCTGGACGGTTTGACTCTTGATGTGGTGGGCCGCCGAGTTCCAGCTCAGTAGGGCCAGCCACAGGTCCTCAACCTCCGCCACATAACGGAACTGTTCGCCGACCAGCGTGTCGCTCTTGAGGTAATGATGTGTGTGGGGGCTGGAACCCAGGCGCGGGGCGTGCGGGGCGTGCGGGGCGTGCTGGAGGGAGCCGATGCGGTCGCGCGGCGCAGGGGAGTGGCGGCAGGAGCAGTGGGAGCGGCGACTCAGCGTTGATTTTCTGTCAGGCATTTTATTGGTCACCGCCTGTCCAGGCCAGCCGTGGCCGCCCCGACTCGGCCGTTGCGCTGCGGAAAGAACCGGCTCAATCTCCTCCATCACGCGCCATGAACCCACGCAACCGCATTTCCGAACTCAGCGCCGAACTCGACCGGCACAACCGGCTGTATTACGTCGAGGCGGCGCCCGTCATTTCCGACCGGGAATACGACCGGCTTTACCGCGAACTGCTGGACCTGGAAACGGCGCACCCCGAACTGGCCAGTCCGGATTCGCCGACGCGGCGGGTGGGCGGTGCACCGCTGGAGGGGTTTTCGCAGATCACCCATCCGCAGCGGATGATGAGTCTGGACAATTCCTACAGCGAGTCGGAAGTGGCGGACTGGCATCAGCGGGCGCTCAAACTGGCGGAGGGAGCGCCGTTGGAATGCTGGATCGAGCCGAAAGTGGACGGGGTGGCGGTCACGCTGTTTTATGAACGGGGTCGGTTGAAATATGCCGCCACCCGTGGCGACGGCACGGTGGGGGATGACATCACGCAGAACGTCCGCACCATCCGTTCCATTCCGCTGCGGCTGCCGCCAGACGTGCCGCAGACCATTGAAATCCGTGGAGAATGCTTCATGTCGAAAAAGGGTTTCGCCGAGTTGAACCTGCAGCGCACCGAGGGTGGCGATCCGGCATTTGCCAATCCCCGCAACGCCACTGCAGGGACGCTCAAGCAGTTGGACTCCAGAATGGTGGCGGCACGGCCGCTTTCCATCGTCTTTCATGGATTCGGCGCGTGCCCGGAATTTGAGTTCGAAACCCAGGAACAGTTTTTCCTGACGCTGAAACAGGCCGGATTGAAAGCGGCGGACCTGCACTGGAAGGCGCAGAACCTGGATGAAATTCTGCACGCCATTCACGAACTGGACCAGAAACGTCATTCCCTGCCCTATGAAACGGACGGTGCGGTGGTGAAGATCAACCGCATCCGCCTGCAGCGGCAACTGGGTGCCACTGCCAAGGCTCCCCGCTGGGCGATTGCCTACAAATACGCTCCGGAACAGGCCGAAACCAGGCTGCTTTCCATTGACATTCAGGTGGGGCGCACCGGGGTCTTGACGCCGGTGGCGAATCTCGAACCGGTGTTTGTTTCCGGCTCCACCGTTGCGCGGGCCACGCTGCACAACGCCGAGGAAATTGAACGCAAGGACATCCGCATCGGGGACACGGTGGTCATTGAAAAAGCGGGGGAAATCATCCCGGCGGTCGTGGAAGTGCGGCGGGAATTGCGCACCGGGACTGAGCGACCGTTTCAAATGCCGACGGCCTGTCCGGCCTGCGGCAGCGCAGTTGTCAGGGATCCGGAGCAGGTGGCGGTGCGCTGTCCCAATTTTTATTGTCAGGAACAGATCAAGCGGCGGCTCCTGCATTTTGCGGCGCGCGCCGCCCTGGACATCCAGGGCCTGGGTGAAGTGCTGGTCGAGCAGATCGTCACCGCGGGCCTAGCCAAGGATGCTGCGGACCTCTACCAGTTGAACGTCGGCCAACTTCTTTCACTGGACCGCATGGGAGAGAAAAGCGCGCAAAACCTGATCGCAGGGCTGGAGAAAAGCCGCCAGCAGCCGGCCTGGCGGGTGCTTTTTGGAGTCGGCATTCTGCATGTGGGCAGCGCCGCGGCCCGAACGCTGGTGCAGCATTTTGGCGGAATCGACGCCATCGCCGCCGCCACCGTGGAGGAACTCCAGCAGTGCCAGGACGTGGGCGAAGTCGTTGCCCGGAGCATTTTCGTTTGGTTCCGCGATGAAACCAACCATCAACTCATGGAGCGCCTGCGCGCCGCTGGACTGCAGTTTTCGGGTGCCGGGAAATCTGCCGCGACCGCCTCCGCCTCGGACCGGTTTGCCGGAACCACCTGGGTCATCACCGGCACGCTGTCTCAGCCGCGCCAGGTTTTTGAGGAACTGATCCGCCAGCACGGCGGCAAAACCAGCGGCAGCGTCAGCAAAAAAACCACCTGGCTGCTCTGCGGCGAGGAAGCCGGCAGCAAACTGGCCAAAGCGACAGAACTCGGCGTGAAGGTGCTTGACGAGGCGGCGTTCGCGGCCCTGCTGGGCGAGCCGCTCCCCCAGCCCGGACAGCCATCGCTTTTCTAACGCACGTCATGTTTGATCTCCAGGTCAATGGATACCGCGGGGTCGATTTCACTTCGCCCACACTCACCCGCGATGCCTTTCGCGAGGCCTGCCGGCAGTATCTGGCTGAGGGGGCGGACCGCTTTTTGCCCACGCTGATCACGGCTCAAGAAGCCGTGTATGAACGCAACCTGACCCTCATTGCGGAAGTGCTCGATGAGGAAAACGGCTTTGATGGGCGCATTCCCGGCCTGCACCTGGAAGGACCGTTTCTGGATCCTGCGCCGGGAGCCATCGGAGCACATGATCCCGCCTGCGTGCGCCCGCCGGACCTTGCCTTGCTGCAAAAAATGCAGCGCTGGTCTGGCGGACGGGTGGCGCTGATGACCCTGGCTGCGAACCAGCCCGACGCCGCGGCGTTCTGCCGCCATGCCACCGCAAATGGAACGGTCATTTCCCTGGGCCATCACCTGGCATCGTTCGATGACCTGTGCCGCCTGCGCGACGCGGGGGCGACCGCGCTGACGCACCTGGGAAACGGAATGCCCAACCTGGTGCACCGTCACGACAATCCGCTGCTCAACGGCCTCTGCTGCGACGGTTTGACCATCATGCTGATCGCCGACGGCCACCACCTCCCGGCACGGCTGGTCCGGTTCCTCATTGAGGCGAAGGGGACCAGCAACGTGATCGTGGTGAGCGATGCCGCGCCGCTGGCCGGCCTTCCCCCGGGCCGCTACGAAACCCTGGGCAACCGGGTGGTGCTGGAGGAAAACGGACTGCTTCACAACCCTGAGAAACAGTGCCTGGTCGGCTCCTCATTTTCCCTGCAGCGCTGCGCCCGGTTTCTCCGGGAAATTGGCGTGGACGATGCGGCCGCAAACAGGATGACCGAAGTGAATCCCACCCGGTTGCTGGGTTTGTAATTTCCCCGCAGTCCGGCGAATCCGGGTTGATGCCGGAGCGGCCCGTCAAGCGCTCTGCCCACGGATCCGGCCAGCGGGAAAGGCCTGGCAAAAACCACGGAGATTTCGGCTGCCAGCGTTGAGACCGAACCTTGGGTGAATCTCTCATTGACGCGGAGACAGTGGCAAATACCATCCCCACCGCTGCGGGAATCACCGCCCCGGCGTGTTTTCGTTCCATTGTTTTTTAGCTCAACCCATCGCCCAATTCCATGTCGCGCAGCTTCATTTTCTCCTCTGAATCCGTCGGTGAAGGCCACCCGGACAAGGTCTGTGACACCATTTCAGACGCCATTCTGGATGCCTGTCTGGCGGTGGATCCGAAAAGCCGGGTGGCGTGCGAAACCTTTGTGAAAAGCAACCTGGTGGTGGTGGGGGGGGAAATCACGATTCCAAAAATCGGGCAAAAGCCGATTGGAAATGTGATCAACATTGACAAGGTCATCCGGGATGCGGTGCGCGGGATTGGTTATGTGAACAACGACGACGTGTTTCACGCCGACCGCATTTTCATCAACAATTACCTGACCACCCAGAGCCCCGACATTGCGCAGGGAGTGGATGCCAAAAAAGCCGAGGGGAAAAAAACCTCCGAACAGGGCGCGGGAGACCAGGGAATCATGTTTGGTTATGCATGTGATGAAACGCCGGAACTCATGCCAGCGCCCATCATGTATGCGCACCGGCTGGGCCGCGAACTCACCCGCATCCGCAAGGGCGGAAAACTGGCCAAGTGGCTGCGTCCGGACGCCAAGAGTCAGGTGTCCGTGGAATATGTGGACGGAAAGCCCACCCGCATCGTCAACGTGGTCATTTCCACCCAGCACGCAGCGGACGCTACGCATGCCGAGATTGAAAAATTCTGCATCGACCAGGTGATCAAAAAAATGCTGCCGAAAGCAATGCTCACCAAGGACACCGAGTATCTCATCAACCCGACCGGCAAATTTGTGGTGGGTGGCCCGCAAGGTGACAGCGGGCTGACCGGCAGAAAAATCATTGTGGACACCTACGGCGGCACGGGCCGTCATGGCGGCGGCGCCTTTTCCGGCAAGGATCCCAGCAAAGTGGACCGCAGCGCTGCCTACATGGGCCGCTGGGTGGCAAAGAACGTGGTGGCTGCAGGACTTGCACAAAAATGCGAGGTCCAGTTTGCCTATGCCATCGGGCATCCGCTCCCGGTCAGCGTTCACGTGGACACGTTCGGCACCGGAACGAAATCCGACGAGGAGATCCTGGGTGCCATCCTGGAGACCTTCTCCTTCAAGCCAGCCGACATCGTGAAACAGCTCAACCTGCTGCGGCCCATTTATTCGAAGAGCACCAACTACGGCCACTTTGGCAAGAGCGACCCGGACCTGACCTGGGAAAGCGTGTCCAAGGCCGCAAAGCTCAAGGCCGTGGTCTGAGAAGGCCCACTACGGGCTTCGTCCTGCCTGCAGGTTTCCACGCACCCACGCCAGGGCATCGTCAGCGCTGGCGAGTTTTCCTTCCAACTGAAGCGTTTGAATTTCCGCCAGGATTTCCCCCAGCTTCGGCCCGGGGGAAAGGCCCAGCCGAATGAGGTCGCGTCCGGAAACAAGCGGAGGCGGAATGAGCGGAGCCGCGGCAAATTCCTCCTGCATGCGGACGATGAAATCGTAATTCTCCGTGAAGCCGTTGCTGGCGGCGCGGTCGAGCCGGTGAAGCTCCAATTCGTTGGGAAACGTGGGCCTGGCCATGAACTGCTTGAGCCGTGCGGTGCGCATTTCCTGAACGTGCATAAACTTCATGTGGCAGTCGACCATCGCCACCACGGCATCCACCAGTTCGTTGGAAAAGCGCAGCCGCCGCAGAATCTGCCCCGCCATTTCCGCACCGGCCTTGTCATGGCCGTTGAATCGGATGCGCCCGGTTTCATCCACGGTTCTGGTGCGTGGTTTTGCGATGTCATGCAGCAGCACCGCCAAAATCAAAGGCAGCGGAGCGTCCGGCGCCAGCATGGACAACATGAGCCGGGTGTGGACGAACACATCCCCTTCCGGATGCCATTCCGGCGGCTGTTCACATCCGCGCAGGGCGAGAACCTCCGGCAGAAACTGCTCCATGAGACCGCTCTCCACCAACAGGTCGAATCCATGCAGCCGCCGATGGTGCCGCAGCATCCGCACCCATTCCTCCCGGGTGCGCTCCGCGCTGATGCGCTGCAGGCCGGAGGCGCAGTCGCGGATGGCCTCCCACGTGGCTGGTTCGATGCGAAACTGCAGCACCTGGGCAAACCGGACGCAGCGCAGCAGCCGCAGGTAGTCCTCCCGGAACCGGGCCGCAGGGTTGCCGATGGCCCGCAGCACCCGGTTGTTCAAGTCTTCCCGGCCTCCGACAAAATCGATCATCTTTCCGTCCAACGGATCGAAAAAGATGCCGTTGATGGTAAAATCCCTGCGATGCGCATCCTCCTCCGGCGTGGAAAAGCGCACCGTTTCCGGGCGGCGACCGTCCTTGTAACTTCCATCCGTCCGAAACGTGGCGATTTCGAAATGCATCCCCTTGGAGCGCACCAGCACCACCCCAAAGTGCGCACCCACCGTCTGCGCCGTCGGGAAAAGCCGCGTCACCTGCTCCGGCAGGGCGTCGGTGGCGATGTCATAATCCTTGGGCGCTTCCCCTAGCAGCATGTCGCGCACACACCCGCCGGCGAAAAAGGCGGTGAACCCCGCATCCCGCAGCACACGGAGCAGGCGCTCCGCTTCTGTTCGCATTTCACTCATCGTTCCATGATCCTGCCACGGCTTTTGTCAGTCCACAACCAGCGCGTGGGAATGCGCCGGCTGATTGGGCTGGACGGTTCACGCTGGTTCATGGCAAAAGCCAGCCATGCGGAATTTCATCCTGGCAGTGTTTCTCGCGACACTCGGCACCGGCGCGATGGCGGCACCAGCACGCAATGTGTTGTTCATCGCGGCGGATGATCTGAACAACTGCATCGGATGCTACGGGCACCCGCTGGTGAAAACGCCGAACATCGACCGGCTCGCCTCGCGCGGCGTCCGCTTTGACCGCGCCTACTGCCAGTTCCCCCTGTGCAGCCCCAGCCGGTCCTCGCTCATGACCGGCCTGCTCCCTGACAAAACCGGCATTTACGACCTGCGGCGGCATTTCCGCGAACAACTGCCGGAAGTCGTCACCCTCGGCCAGTTTTTCAAAAAGCATGGCACCTTCGTCGCGAGAGTCGGAAAAATTTTCCACTACGGAAACCCAGGACAAATCGGGACCCCGGGCTTGGACGATCCGCCCACCTGGCAAACCGCCCTGAATCCGCGCGGTCGTGACAAGGACGAGGAAAACCTCCTGACAAACCACACGCCGAAGCGCGGGCTCGGAGCTTCCCTGGCCTTTATGGCTGCAGCCGGAACCGACGAGGAGCAAACCGATGGAAAAGTGGCCACCGAGGTGATCCGGCTTCTCGAGGAAAACAAGGACCGTCCATTTTTCATCGCCGCCGGATTTTACCGCCCGCACTGTCCCTACATCGCTCCCAGGAAATACTTCGATCTCTATCCGCTCGAAACCATTGCTGAACCGAAGTTTTCCCGGGAGGCTGCCGCCGTCGCTCCAAAAGCCGCCCTGGCGTCCACGCAGCCCTGGCCCTGGTTTGGCGTCAACTCGCAGCAGGTCCGCGAAACCATCCGCGCCTACTATGCGGCCATCAGTTTCGTCGATGCGCAGGTTGGCCGGCTGCTCGCCGCCCTGGAGCGCCTCAAACTCCTGGAAAACACCCTCATCGTGTTTTGGAGCGACCACGGATACCACCTTGGAGAACACGGCCTGTTCATGAAAATGAGCCTCTATGAAGAATCCACCCGCGTGCCCATGATCATCGCCGGACCCGGTGTGAGGGCCGCGGCCAATGGCTGCGGGCGCACCGTGGAACTGCTGGACCTCTATCCGACACTGGCGGACCTGACCGGTCATGCGATTCCGGAAAGACTGGACGGAACCAGCCTCCGTCCGCTCCTGGAAAATGCCTCCGCCGCCTGGGACCGCCCGGCCATTTCCCAGCTCACCCGCGGCAAGGGCATGGCCTACTCCCTTCGCACGGAACGCTGGCGTCTGACCAAATGGGCCGATGGCAGCGTGCAGCTTTTCGACCACCAAACCGACCCGCGCGAGGAACAGGATCTGGCGGCACGCCCTGACAATAAGGAAATCATTTGCAGCCTCGAAAGCCGCCTCGCTGCGCGGCTCGCAAAATGAGTTTTCCCCCCGCTGCTGCCGGATTTGATTTTCCCCTGCCGCTCACCGTCCCATGCTTTGGCCCGATGCCGAAATCCGCCGTGGAGTCCGGCTTCACGGCGGAAAATTTCCGCTTTACACGGGCGTGGCTTTGCTTCAAAGCTAGCCCACGTGAGCGACGATACGACAACAACCACGGAAGGAAGCCACGGGGCTCCCACAGGATTCTCCAACCAGGCCATCTTCAAGAAGAAGGCGACAAAGAAGGATTCGATGGGAGGCCTCCTGATGCTGCTGGGCGTGCTGGCAATCGTGGCATGTGTCCTGTCGATGGTCCTCTCCGTGCTGTTCATCGGCTCGAAGTGATTCTGCAACCTGATTCTGCGGAGTCGTTGAATTCCCGCTGCCAACGCGGAGATGAACGCATTTTTCCGCCGTCCACCATCCCATTCTCGCCATGCCAAACATTATCATCGTAGGAGCCCAGTGGGGAGACGAAGGAAAGGGTAAGATCGTGGATTTTCTGACGGAAAAGGCCGACGTGGTGGTGCGTCCACAGGGAGGCAACAACGCTGGACACACCGTGATTCATGGTGGAAAAAAATACGTTCTGCACCTGATTCCATCCGGCATCCTGTGGCCGGGAAAACTCTGCGTCATCGGCAACGGCGTCGTCCTGGATCCGGTGTCGCTGCTGCAGGAAATGGACGGGCTGAAAGCACAGGGAATTGCCGTCACCAGCGACAACTTGAAACTAAGCGACCGCGCCCACCTGGTGCTGCCCTATCACCGTGGCCTGGACCAGCGGCGGGAGGCCCTGCTGGGGAACAACAAAATCGGCACCACCGGAAGGGGCATCGGACCGGCGTATGCGGACAAGATCGAACGGCGCGGTTTTCGCCTGAGCGATCTGAACGATCCCGTGGAATTCTCCCAACGGCTGACTGCCCGCCTGGAGGAATGCAATGCGCTGTTGGCCGCCGCCGGGGTGGCGCCGCTCAGTCTGGAAGAAACCGGTCGGACTTATCTGGATGCCTGGAGACGGCTGCAGCCCCACGTAACCGACACCGCTTCCCTGCTGCATTCAGAATTGGCCAGTGGCAAAAGCCTGCTCTTTGAAGGAGCCCAGGGAACCTACCTGGACATCGACCACGGGACCTATCCATTCGTGACCTCGTCGAACACCACCGCAGGCGGGGCCCTGACCGGCTCCGGCGTATCCCCCCGACGCATCGACCGCGTGGTGGGCGTCTGCAAGGCCTACACCACCCGGGTGGGCGGCGGACCATTCACCACGGAAAACGAGGCCCTGAGTGACCGCCTGCACCACATGGGTCGCGAATTCGGCGCCACCACCGGACGTCCGCGGCGCTGTGGCTGGCTGGACATGGTGCTGGTCCGCTATGCCTCCATCCTCAGCGGATTCGATGATTTGGCCGTCACCAATCTCGACGGCTTGGATGATCTGGACGAAGTTCAGCTTTGCACGGCTTACGAACTCGACGGCAGTCGCATCGCCGCCCCGCCACCGGACGTCGCCGCCTTGGAGCGATGCCGCCCGGTTTACGAAACACATCCCGGCTGGAAAACCTCCCTGAGCGCCATCCGCAAATTCGGTGATCTGCCCAAAGCGGCCCGCGCTTATCTGGACCGCATGGCAGAACTGGCCGGAGCCCGCATTTCCCTCGTCGGCGTGGGGCCGGACCGGGAACAAACGCTCGAAGCTCAGGGCTGATACTTCCAGCCGCTCGAACTGAAGTTCAGAGCCGGCTTGAAAATGCAAGGGACGATTCCCTCCCCCATGTCGATACTCCGCATTTGCGGATTCATCTTTTCTTAATGATTTATCTTGTAAAATGCGGCGAGATGCGTTAATCTCTATTTAATTAAGTTTTCGAATTTGGGGGGGGATAACAGCCCTACGTGCCTTTAGGTGCGTGGGGCTGTTTGCTGGAACAAAGTGGGAAGCCTTACTTTTTCCCTTTGTTCACTGCCTGGTCGAACCACCCGCCACCGAATCCACCGCCCTGGCTGGCTTCGCTGAAACTGCGGTTTCCGCCGCCGCCCGTGGCCGGGCGCTGGCCGGGTCGGGTCTGGCCTGGGGCACCGGACTTTTTGGCGTTCTCGAAATCGGGTTTCGATTTCATGCTCAGTGCGATGCGGTTGCGCTGGAGATCGACTTCCATGACGGTCACGGTGACCTGTTTGCCGACCTTCACGATTTCGTTGGGGTCCTTGACGAAGGTGTCGGCGAGCTGGGAAATGTGAACCAGTCCGTCCTGGTGCACGCCCACGTCCACGAACGCTCCGAAGGCGGTGACATTGGTGACGATGCCGGGCAGTTTCATGCCGACCTGCAGGTCGCCGGGCTTTTCGATGCCGTCCTGGAAGCTGAAAATTTCAAACTGCTTGCGCGGATCGCGCCCGGGTTTGGCCAGTTCTGCGAGGATGTCCTGGAGGGTGGGCAGGCCGGCGGATTCACTGACATATTTCCGCAGGTCGATGGCCTGACGTTTTTTCTCATCGGAAATGAGATCGGACACCCGGCAGCCCGCATCGGCGGCCATTTTTTCCACCAGGGCATAGCGTTCCGGATGCACGGCGGAGGCATCCAGCGGATCGTCGGCACCGCGGATTCTCAGAAATCCCGCGGCCTGTTCGAAGGCTTTGTCGCCGAGCCGGGAAACTTTCAGCAGTTCTCTGCGGCTTTTGAACGGACCCTTTTCATTCCGGTAGGCCACGATGTTTTCGGCGATGCTTTTGTTCAGTCCGGCGACGTAGCTGAGCAGCTGCCGACTGGCGGTGTTGACCTCGACGCCGACGCGGTTCACGCAGGAAATGACGGAGTCGTCGAGCGAATGCTTGAGCTGCGTTTGGTCCACGTCGTGCTGATACTGCCCGACTCCGATTGATTTTGGATCGATTTTCACCAGTTCCGCCAACGGGTCCATGAGGCGGCGTCCGATGCTCACTGCGCCGCGGACGGTCACGTCGTGATTGGGAAACTCCTCGCGGGCCACTTCGCTGGCGCTGTAGATCGAAGCGCCGGACTCATTGACCATGAGAATCGGAATGCGCGCCAGTTCGCCGGTGTTGAGCACTTTCCTGACAAATTGTTCGGTCTCGCGGCTGGCAGTGCCGTTGCCAATGGCGACGGCCTCGATTTTGTGGGCCTGGCAAAGATTGATGAGCGTCCGTGCGGCCTCCACCATCTGCGTGTTGCTGCCGGCGGTCGGGTGGATCACGTCGTTGTGGACCAGGACGCCCTGGGCGCTGAGAACCACCGTTTTACATCCGGTGCGGAATCCGGGATCAATCGCCAAAACTCGTTTTTCGCCCAGCGGGGCGGCATTGAGCAGCTCCCGCAGGTTGTCAGCAAAGACGCGGATCGCTTCCGCATCGGCCTTCTTCTTTGATCCGAGCCGCATTTCCGTTTCCATGCTGGGAAAAAGCAGCCGCTTGCAGGAATCCGCCGCTGCGAGGGCGATTTGATCCGCACAGGGGCCTTTCCCAGTGATGAACAGGCGCTTGACGGTGTCGAGGCCGCGTTCGTCGGCAATGGCGATGCGCATCATCAAAAACCCCTCCTTTTCTCCGCGGCGAATCGCCAGCAGGCGGTGGCTGGGAATGGTTTTCAGCGGCTCCGACCATTCGAAATAGTCGCGGAACTTGGCCGCTTCCTGGTCCGCTTCCTTGCCAGTCAAAATCTTTGAGGAAAGGTCCGCCTCGTTCTCATAGACCTGCCGCAGCGCAGGGCGGATTTGTGCGTCATCGGAAATGCGCTCCGCAATGATGTCACGGGCCCCAGCCAGGGCTTCGTCCGCAGATTTCACCGTGGTGTCGATGGCATCCGCTGCGGCGATTTTGGCCGCCAGTTTGGCTTCCGGGGTGTCAGCAGCGGCTTCCGCGGAAGCAGCCGGAGCCGGTGAAACCGCCGCTTTTCCCGCGACCGTCACATAGTTCTGCGCTTCAGCCTTGGGGTCGGCCTTGGGGTCGTTCTGGTTGGCGATCAGCCAGTCGGCCAGCGGCGTCAGTCCTTTTTCCGCGGCAATCGTCGCCCGGGTGCGGCGCTTCGGACGGTAGGGGGCAAAAATGTCCTCCAGCTTCGTCATCGTCTCCGCCTTGGCGAGCTGCGTCTTGAGCGCATCGGTCAGCAGGTTGCGCTCGCCCAGGCTTTTGAGGATGGCGTCACGCCGCTGATCCACCTCGGCAAACTGCACCAGCCGGTCGCGGATGGTGGTGATGGCCACTTCATCCAGCATGCCCGTCGCTTCCTTGCGATACCGTGAAATGAACGGCACCGTGCCGCCTTCCGACAGCAGTTCCGCCGTCGCAGCCACCTGGGCCGGTTTGATCTTCAATTCACTGGCGATGCGTTCGAAATAGTCGGGTCTCATGGTGGTTGGTTGGTTGTCTGCGAGGGGGTGCCGGGCTGGCGGATGCTCATCCGTTTTTCTGGTCATGCGGCGTGGTTCAATGGCACGCCGCCGTGGTGCGGGCAAGCGGTCGCTTCATCTTTCTGCTAACCATATTGCACCCAGCGGCAGCGCAATCATCCTGCGCACTTTTCCGGCATTTTCCACGGAACAAAGTTTGTTAGAATCCGCCGCCACCCATGCTCCCGGCACCGTGAAGCACCTCCGGGGCGGTTGGGACGAGGTGCGGCGGTGTTGGGATGGCATGCCAGGAGGCTGCCCAACGGCGTGCCGCATCTGATCACGAATACTTCACCCCTGTTCAGGAAGTGAAATACGTATAGGATTTGAGGTTTTTCCGGTAGCTTTTGTAAAACTCCTCCGCGGTGGACTCGTTGATTTTGCCATTCTCGACCGCTTCATCCGTCAAGGCACGGAAGCGTTTGAGCAGGTTGCGCGGTTCGTACTCAAGGTAGGAGAGAACCTCGGCGGCGGTGTCCCCTGGGAGCTGGCGGCTGAAGGAGATGCGCCCGTTGCGCAGGCGAACGGTGACGACGCTGGTATCGCCCAGAAGGTTGTGGAGGTCTCCGAGCGTTTCCTGATAGGCCCCGACGAGGAAAACGCCCATCAGATAATCCTGCCAGGTCTGGCCTTCCTGGATTTCGTGAAGGGGAATGGTGGATCGCTTGGTGCCTTTCGGACCGAGGAAACAGTTGAGGGTGCCTTCGCAGTCGCAGGTGACGTCGGAAATGACCGCCTGGCGGGTGGGTTTTTCCTGAAGGCGGTGGATGGGCGCCACCGGGAAAAACTGCTTGATGGCCCAGGCGTCCGGGAGGCTCTGGAACATGCTGAAGTTGCCGTAGTAAAAATCCGCCAGCTTGGATTCCATTCCGGGGATCTCGGTGACGCCGTTGGTGCGGCGGGCGATTTCGTTGAGCACGGTCCAGTAAATCTGATCGCCAACGGCCCGTTCCCGAAGGGATACGATGCCGGTGCGGAAAAGCGTGAGCAGCTCGTCGCGATAAAAAACGATGTCATGATAGGACTCCTGGAGGCTGAGCTTGTCGAGGTTGTCCACCACTTCGGTCATGCTCTTGAGAATGTCAGGAGCATGGCGGGAAAGTTTTGGCAGGGGATCGCGCCGGTCGGTGCGGTTGACGTCGAGAATGTCGAAAACGAGCACGCTGTAGTAGGCGACCATGGCCCGCCCGGATTCGGTCACGATGTCCGGGTGCTCGACGTTGGCTTCGTCCATGATTTTCTGGACGGCCTCCACCACGTCCGCGCAGTATTCCTGCAGCGTGTAGTTCATGCTGCTTTCGTCCGCCTGACGGGTGCCGGAATAGTCCACGGCCAGGCCACCGCCAAGGTTGAGCAGCCCCATGGGGGCTCCCTCCTTCACGAGGTTCACATACACCCGCGAGGCCTCCTGGGCGGCGAGGCGCACGGTGGCGATCTTGGGAATCTGCGACCCCTGATGGTAGTGCAGCATTTTGAGCAGGTGCAGCTTGCCGCGGTTCTTGAGGTCATCGACCACGGTGATGGTCTGGGAGAAATTGAGGCCGAACGGGCTGCGGTCGCCGGCGCTTTCACTCCAGTGGCCGCTGCCCTTGGTGGAGAGCTTGATGCGCAGGCCGAGGTTGGGTTCGATGCCCAGGACTTTGCTGCGTTCGAGGATCAGGTCGAGTTCCGGAGGCATTTCGATGACCAGCATGACGCGCAAACCCATGCGTTTGGCCTGGAGCGCGAGGTCGATGAATTCGGAATCCTTATAGCCATTGCACACCAGCAGGGCATTGCGGTCGTGCATGAAAGCGAGGGCGGCCAGCAGTTCGGGTTTGCTGCCGACTTCCAGGCCGTAATGGTACTGGCGTCCGTATTCGGTGATTTCCTTGATGACCTGCTGCTGCTGGTTGACCTTGACCGGATAGACGCCGTGGTAGCGTCCCTGGTAGCCCTGGGATTTGATGGCGGATTTGAACGCCTCGTTCAGTTCGGCGATGCGGGCGAAGAGAAGGTCCGGAAAACGAAAGAGCGCCGGGAGATGGAAATTTCTGCTCTTGGTGCGCAAGCTGCGCAAAATCTGCATGAGGCTCACTTCGTCTTCATGCCCGCCATTGCGCAAGCGCACGGTGATTTCTCCATCGGCATTGACGCCGAAAAATCCGTTTCCCCACGCGTCGAGCCGGTAAAGTTCCCGCGATTGTTCGACAGACCAATCCGGGGTGGGCGCAACAGCGGCGGCAGGCGGGACCGTGGCCCGGCGGGACGCAGGAGACTTTTTCATCGGCAGCAGGCGGGATCGTATGGGTTGAGGGGACAGGGGAAACCTTGCAGGGGGCGTCGTGGGCCGGTATTAATGGAGATTCTGGCGGCACCGCAATGCTTTTTCCGGCGGATCGCACAGTTTTCCCCGTGCGGCGACAGAAACTGCAGACTCAGAATTTGGCGGCTTCTGACAACAGATAGCCGTCGGTCATTCCCGAAATATAGTCGGCCACGGTGCGGTGGAGTCCATGCTGGCTGACGCGGCGAAGGGCGTTGGGGCCGAGCAATTCCGGGCGTGCCAGATAGCGGTGGAAAACCACCTCCATGGCGGCACAGGCGTGGCGGGTCGGGCCAGCGATGTCAGGGTGGAGATAGAAATTCTGGAAGAGAAACTTGCGGAGCTGCTGGTTGAGCAACCGCATTTCCTGGGAATGACCAGCGAGCGACGCCGGATGCCGGCGAACGGCATCGGCACTGGCGACGGCCAGCGCTTCCAACCGTTGGTGGGTGGCGGCAACGAGCGCCTCCACCTGGAAATCAGTGAGCGAACGGATGACATGGCGGACCAGCGCTTCACCGGCAAGATCGGGAAACTGCGTCCTGACATCCGCAACGCAGCGGTCCCAGATTTCCAGACCAGCGAGCTGTTCCTCCCGCACCAGTCCGGAGTCCAGGGCGTCATCGAGATCATGGCTGGAGTAGGCAATTTCGTCCGCCAGGTTGGCAATCTGAGCTTCCAAGCCGGGGCTGGGAAAGGTTTCTTCCGGCCTGCCGGATGCGGATGGACGGGTGAATCCACGGTCGTGCTTGCGCAGCCCCTCCAGCACTTCGTAGGTGAGGTTCAGGCCGGGAAACCGCACGTATTTTGACTCGATGAGTTCGACGATGCGGAGGCTCTGGGTATTGTGCTCGAACCCTCCGTGGCCGCTCAGGAGCCGGTTGAGGGTTTCCTCCCCGGCATGGCCGAATGGGGCGTGACCAAGGTCGTGCGCCAGGGCGATGGCTTCGGCGAGGTCTTCATTGGCACCGAGCGGACGGGCAATGGCTCGGCTGATCGACGCGACCTCCATGGTATGGGTGAGGCGGGTGCGGAAATGGTCTCCGCGTCCGTTGAGAAAAACCTGGGTCTTTCCATCCAGCCGCCTGAAGGCGCGGGAGTGGATGATGCGGGCCCGGTCCCGCTGGAAATCCGTGCGAAAGGCATGAGGCGCCTCCGGATGGGTGCGGCCTGCGGATGCCGTCACCGCCTGCGCATAGGGCGCCAGACTGCGGGCCTCCGCCGCCTCAAGCTGCTGACGGGTGCGGAGCATCAGGGACCTTCCTCCACCTCGCAGGGTGCAGGTTCCGTGGACGCCTCCAGCCCGGACAGCCGGGCGAAGAGCTGTCCCGCAGAGGTGGAAAAGAGGAAATGCGTCTCATGGTCCTGCGGCAGGCTGAGGCGGCGACTGAAGCGGAAAAAGGCGCTTTGTCTTTCCTGGTACCACAGCAGTCCGAAGTCCTGTCCCGACGGCCCCATGCAGGAAGTCTGCATGATGTGCAGGAACTTTTCGTCGCCCAGCGGCACCACCTGCAGACCCCAGACTTGCACCATCGTGTAATCGCCTTTTTGACTGTACCATTGCCAGCGGATGCCCCTTGTCAGTTCATCCTGGGTGCGTTTCGCCGCCACGGCTAGCACGTCGTCCTCCGTGCCGGACATGCCGCACCAAATCCCGCCGGCAAATCCTTTTTCATCCACCCGTCGCAGGGCGATGGACGAGGGCAGCCGCCCTGGAACGATGGAGACGAATTCGTGCGCCAGTCGGCCAAGTTTTGACCAGGGCACCACCAGGTAAAATTCCGCGCTCTGGCTGATCAGGGAAAACACGGTCAGACTCTCCGGCCTGGCTTCCTCCGGCATGCGGATGCTCTCGCCGAACACCACCAGTTCGCCGACCCGGACGGATTTTGTCTGCTTCAGTCGCACCACTCCCATGGAGCGATGGCACTCCCGGTTCACCATTTCCACCGCTTCGGCGTGCTGCTGCTGCTCCGCGGATGTCAGTAAATGCCGCTCATCGGAAAAATAATCCAGCAGACCGGCGGCCGGAATCTGCGCCACGGAAAGGGGCACCGGCGCATAGGGATTTTCCGGTTCCTGATTTTTAAGCGCCACCAGTTCCGGAAAGGCATCCTTGACCTGCATCCAGTCTTCCGTGCCTTCCTGCAGCACCCAGCTTTCTGCATCCGCCCGGCCTTCATGCAGCCATTCCTCGATCATCGGACGCACCACCGGTCCGAACTGGCGGCCATTGGAAAAACGCAAAAACCACCGTCCGGTCCCCCGTGCTGCAGCCGTTCCGCCCGCAGCCTCAGCATGGGGCTTTTCATTCAGGTCCACCATCGCCTGTGCCGGCACCCGGAATACGAAGCCGCACATCTTGCACCGGATCGCATGCCCAACCAAAGACGCCGCGTGCTGGTAGCGCGTGTGGCAGTTGTCGCAAACGAAGTAGGGAATGGGCATGCCCGGGGAAGAAAAATGGTTCGTTACTGTCTGACCACAGCAATTGCAATGGCGAACGTGGACACCCCAGAGCCCGCAGTCAGCGGTAAAAGTCGATCCATTCCAATCTCAGAGCCTCGCCCTTTTCCAGCAGTGCTGCGGGCACTGGAAGGTCAAACCACCCGCCCTCCGGCGGCAAACCGGCCACCGGTTTGCCTTCCGCACTGCAGCGGCGGATTTCCATCCAAAACGGGCTGTCCTTCGCCAGCGCAGGCCCCTCCGTGCCACCTCGCCATCGGTGGATCCGCGCAGCATGGCCGCCGTGGCTGGCCACTGCGGCACTCAGTTTTTCGCCACCGCACGCCAGCACCATCTGCTCCAATCCCCGCAGATGCGCACGGATGACCACCGCCTTCGGCCATCCCGCCACAGGAGCCCGCACCGTAGCCCGGCCAATGCCCTTGCCGCCTTGAATGGACAGGACGGCCCGGTCGTCGGCAACGGACGCCGTCACGGCACCAGGTTCCTTGCATTCGACGTCCCACGCTTCGGCAGTAGGCTTGCGTTTCAGTTGGTGCAAAACCTTTCCGTTTTCGACAAACTGCACTGCGTCGAAATCGCCCTTCGGCAGCGCGACAATCAACGGACAGGCAAACGTCGTCGTCTCCCGCTTCGCAAATCGGGCGGCATAGCGCAAAACGAGCAGTCGGCCATCCATCGAAACCTTCTGCACCGAATAGTCCACCACGGCATTTCCCCGATGAATGACCGCAACCACCACGCGTTTTTCAAACGCTCCGGGCGGAAGCCGGTGCTCCTTGTTTCCTCCGATCATGACCGTTCCAAACACCGCATCGAATTCCCTCTGGTCATCCAGCCAAACAAAAGACGCCGCCTCGTCCGGCTCAAACTTGTTCGAAACGAAATACCCCGAATGCACTTCAAATGGAAGCGGCTGCGCTCCAGAAGCAGCGAGAAATCCGCAGACGCTGGTCCACGCGAACCATGCGGAAACAAATTGGCGGCGCATGCGGCAATTTCCCCTCATTTTTCCCTGCGCCAACGGCAATTCTCTGGCCTGAAGCACCCTCAACCGACGGAACAGACTCATTCCCGCTGCAAATCCCGCAGGGCATACAGTCCAGCCTTGCGTTCCAAAATCTTCAGTCTCCGGGCACCGCTGGTTCGTTTCGGTCCGAATCGTTCCCTGGCATTTGCGAAAACCGCATCGACAAATTCACGGCTCCCCACCACCGCTCCAGCCGTGAAATGCCGCACCCGCAGCCGCACCGCATCTGCCAGCCGCAGCTTGCCCCCTGCTTTCAGCACTTCTGCGATCTGCTCCGCGGCAAATCCTTGCCTTCCAGGCGTCGCCCCATCGGCTCTCACCTCCTGGCCCTCCCAGTAAATCCATTTCCGATACACCGCCTGCGCCTCATCCCACCGCATCGCGGCCGCATCCTCCAGATTCTGCCGATGCAGCGCCCCTGCAGCCATCGCGATGCCCTGCCGCGCCTTGCGGCCCCCGCCGACTGCCTCCCCATACCCACTCCACGGGTATTCCTTCGGATCACTCACCAATCCGGCCCTAACCGGGTTCAAATCAATGTAAGCCGCCATCGTCGCCACCGCATTGCCCGCCCCTTCCACCAACACACTACCAAACCGCTCCTCCCACAACGTCCCCTTGCGCCCGTGTTTCCGATTGTACCATTTGGAAAAACCCAGCTTCACCGACTGCACAAACGCGCTCAAATCATACATCCGCCTCCACAGCGCCGCCAGTACCTTGGGAATCTCCCCCGCACACCCATTGCTGCGCCACAGGCCAAACAGATCCCGATACTCCCGCGTCTTCCTCTTTCCGAACGCCACCTCCAGATGCGCCAGCATCGCCTCCTCATCCAGCGGTTGCGTTGGCCGCTCAGGAACTTCCACCAGGATGTGAAAATGATTGGACATCAGGCAGTAGGTGATGACGCGAACACACCCAAAAGCCTCATACCGGCGCATCAACCCCAGAAAAACCCGCTTGGCCTCCTCATCAAACCAGTAGGCCCGGTTCACAATGCGGCTGGTAACATGCGCCAGCACCCGCTGGCCGGACGCAGGACGAAATCGGTAATGAGAAGCCATGACCAGACAACGAACACAAGAAATCAGGAAGTGCAACTTTTTTCCAAATATACTGCCTGGCATTCTATTGATATTTTTGGCATTCGACATTGTCTGGCTCTTTTTTACAGTCGGCAGCGTGAGTTACACGGTTTTTGCCAGAAAATACCGCCCCAGAACGTTTGCGGACGTGCTGGGGCAGGATCATGTCGTCCGCACCTTGAGCAATGCCATTGCCAAGGATCGGCTGGCCCAGGCCTATCTGTTCGTTGGGCCGCGCGGCACGGGAAAGACCTCTACCGCACGGATCCTTGCCAAAGCCCTCAACTGCACCGGTGGGCCGAAGGTGGATTTCGATCCTGACGACGACATTTGCCAGGAAATCGCGGAAGGGCGCAGCCTGGACGTTACGGAAATCGACGGGGCCTCCAACAACAGCGTCGATGACATCCGGGCGCTGCGCGAGGGGGTTGGTTTCGCTCCCGCCCGCGGAAAATACCGCATCTATTACATCGACGAAGTCCACATGCTCTCCACCGCGGCGTTTAATGCGCTGCTCAGGACGCTGGAGGAGCCGCCACCGCATGTGAAGTTCATCTTCGCCACCACGGAGGTTCAAAAAATCCTGCCCACGATTCTCAGCCGCTGCCAGCGATTCGACCTGCGGCGCATCCCTGCCAACGTCATTGCTGACCACCTGCTCCACATCGCCCGCGAGGAGCGCTTGAAACTGGACCGGCTGGCAGCCCATGCGATTGCCCGCGGTGCAGACGGCGGGATGCGCGACGCGCAGTCGATGCTGGACCAACTGGTGGCCTTCTGCGGCACGGAGATTTCCGAGGCCGATGTGCTGCATATCTTCGGCTTCACCTCGCACGAAACCGTCGCCAAGCTCTCCGATGACATCCTGCGCGGAAAAACTGCCGGAGCCTTGACCGAATTGCACGCCCAGTCGGAAGCGGGAAAAGATCTGGCCACGCTGCTGGCCGATCTCATCCTGCATTTTCGCAACATCCTCATCTACCAGGTGGACCCCGCGGTGGCTCTGCATGAACTGCCGCCGGAATTCGCCGGTCTCATGGCGGAACAGAGCAGGCTGGTCAACAGTGAGAGGCTCATGAATCTGCTCGACCAGTTTGCGGAGGTGGACTCCGCCATGCGCTGGGCACCCAACAAGCGCCTTTGTTTTGAAATCGGCATCATCAAAGCCGTGCAAGTGCTGGGTGAAGCGGGACTGAGCGATGTCATTCTGGCCCTCAACGGCGCCCTGGGAAATGCCCCGCCACAGGCAGTGGCTGCAGCTGCCGGTCTGTCGCCTTCCGCCGGTGTTCCTGACGCGGGGCAAGCCGGATCGCCGCCAGCACCCGCATCTCATCCGAAAACTACCGGCAACCTTTCCGGCGAAGCGTTATGGGCGGCTACCTTGCAGGAAATCGAGCGTCGCATGCCGCTCACCTCCTCTTGGGCAGCACAAGGCATTTATTGCGAAACCAAAGGCTCCAGGCTCGTTGTCGGCTTTCACCCTGACGATTCGATTGCCTGCGAGAGCCTGATGCGTCCCGCTACCCGGACGGAAATCGAATCCATTCTGCGGTCGCTGGGCGGCACGGCATGGGAGTTTTCTCCGGAAGTCCGCAAGGAAATCACTCCGCCTCAAGCAACCGAACCGGAACCGGAAGCACCGTTGGCTGCGCCGCCACCGGAACCGCCCGCTCCCAAGGCAAAAGAACTGACCCCCGAGGAAAAACAGGCCGCAGCGGACGAGGCATTCCGCAATGATCCGATGGTCCTGCATATCGCGGAAATGTTCGAGGCCAAACAAATCGCCCGCGACAAGCAGGCCGGAAACTGACCAGCCTCTCACGGTTGAATTTTTCCGAGCATTCCTGACGGATTTGCATTACAGAGCCTTCTGCATATCGCATCCATTCCACCCGCACAACCCACACCACCAGCCATGATCAAAGAATTCCGCGATTTCATCGTCAAGGGCAACCTCCTGCAAACCGCCGTCGCCTTCATTATGGGCGGAGCTTTTGGCAAAGTAACCGAAGGTTTCACGGCGATCGTCACCAACCTGCTGGGAAAAATCGGCGGCCAGCCGGACTTCAGCAGTTTCACGCCGTGGAACATTCCCATCGGCGTCTTCATCAATACGATCATCAACCTGCTGATCGTCGGCTTCGTGCTGTTTCTGGTCATCAAGGCCTACACCAAAGTAACCGCGCCAAAGGAAACCGCTCCCGCCGCGCCACCGGAACCCACTCCCACCGAAAAGCTGCTCACTGAAATCCGCGACAGTCTGCGCAAACAGCACGGAGCTTGAGGCCTGGTGTCCGGCACCGGGCGGAAACCTCCGCGTTCGGAAAACTGGAGCCTGCAGCCTGGCTGGCAGATGGTAAAAATGGGGCAGCCGAAAAGCAACCCAGGCAGCCCAGCCATGACCATGAAATCTCCCCACCAGGCAGCGACAATGGGAAGCAGGCTGCAAGTCCCGCTTTCCACGGGTGGTGCCCTGCTCATTTCGGTGAGCGGGGCGGTAGGCGCATTGGGTGTGCTCTTTCTGCTGGCAGCAGTGTTGGCCTGGCTGAACATCTGGCGCTCGGAGTGGTCACCGTCCGCGGTCGCAGAAGAAACCTCCCTGGACGAAGTCATGGTCATGCTGGAACCGGCCCCCCCCCTGCCGCCACCCGCGCCTCCGGCGCAGAAGGAGAGCATCCGGTTTCTCCCCACCACGGCGCTGGAAGAATCCCCCACCTCGCCGGATTTGGCTGCAGCGAAATTCATTTCCAACCGCAACACCCGGGCCGCCTCGGAGGGTGAACCGGAACCCGAAGCCATCCGCGGACTGCCCAAGCAACAGGGCCTGGACATCCCCCTGGTTGACTTGGCAAACCGCGAATTCGCCGAAGGCGAGGACAAGGAGGAAGAACGCATGGATGCAGGTCCCGGTGCCGGAGCACCCAAGCCATTGCCTCCCCTCCCGAATCCGGCTGCCACTTCGGAAACGCCGCAGCCCCCTGCGCCGTCGGCGGCTGCGCCTCCGAAACCCAAAATCCTTGCCGAAGCGAATCCGGTTGTTGATGCGGAATCCGAACTCACCGCACATCAGCAAACACCGTCCGGGGACCGGCCAAAAGAACTGGCTTTCCGCGAACCGAACTGGGAACAGGTCCATCCAAAGGAAACACCTGTCCAACCCGACCGGAACCTGCCCAAACCCAACCGCGCCATGCCGGTTGAATCCCCGCAGGGAGGCAGCCCCGGCGCGCCCAGAGGAAAGGTGAAAGATGCTCTGCAGCTGCAAGCAGTGAAAACCAAACTCAACGGAGCCATCACCGCCAAGGGACCCGGGTCGGTGGACGCCGTGGAAACGCCGCTGGGCCGCTACATGGAAAAAGTGCGCAACTCGGTGGGTCGCGTCTTCCGGCCTGCCTGCATGCGGCATTCCGACCGCATCACCTACGGCACCGTGCAGGTGGAATTCGACATCAACCCGAAGGGAGTGGCCGAAAACTTGCGCATTACCGATGGCGGTGGCACCAATGCAGCCACCCAGGATCTGGTGCTCAATGTCATTCTTCAATCCAAACTCCCGGCCATCCCAGCGGATCTCACCGACTATCTAATCGGCAACCGGCTGCATATTTCCTATGGTTTCATCTTCCACTGAGAGGCTGTTGCTAGCGCAAGGCGGCACGTTTGCCGACGGCCTCCATTCCGTCTGGCATTTCTTCACGTCCGGCGGCTGGTTCATGGCTCCCATCATTGCCTGCATGTTCACCGCCGCGGTGCTCGTCATCTTCAAATTTCTGGACCTCCGGCGGGAAGCCACTGCCCCCAAGGCCCTGCAGCGCCTGCTGGAACGGGCGGAAACACTCGCCGCAGCGGGGCGACTCGCTGAAGTGGAGCGCTTCGCCCGGGACAGCGAAACTCCCCTCGCCCGCATCTGCCGACAGGCCATTCTGGTGGACCACGATTCCAAGGATGCCGCGGCCCGGTCCACCGAAGCCCTGGCCCGCGAGGAGATCTCACGGCTGGAGCGCGGCATTCCCGCACTGGAAGTCATCTTCACCATTGCTCCGCTGCTCGGCCTCATCGGCACCGTCAGCGGCCTGGTGGTCATCTTCGGAAGTTTCGGTGCCAAGGCCTCGGTCGCGGACCAGTCGCGATTCATTTCCGCCGGCATTTCCGAGGCGCTCAACTGCACCATCGCCGGATTGCTTGTGGCTGTGCCGGCCTACATTTTTCAAAGTCATTTCGCTCGGCGCATCGAAGCCTTGGCCTTGCGCATGAACACCCTGGCTACCGGACTGCTCAACGCAGCCTATCGCACCGGTGCCGAGCCGGAATTCGAACCCGCCATCCCCGCGCAAGGACGCTGATGCAGCCTCCCTTTCCGGAGTCACCAGCAGGTGATTTTGCCGTCGGTTAGGATACCTGCCACCTCGCCCGTCTCGGCGCTTGGGTGGCACCCCGGCGGGCGATCATCGCGGCTTCGGCTTGGCACCCGTGGCTCCTCCTGCCGACTTCGGCTTGGTGGAATCCGTCCTCGGCTTTGCCGGGGTTTCCTCCGCGGTTTTCTCTGCGGAACCGGCGGTCCCAGAAGACGGCATCAATTCTTTCAAAAACGCTTCCCCCTCCTTCACCTGTTCCGCGGACATGGACTTTTTCAATTCAGCAAGCCGATCCGCCGCCTGCTTGCCCAGTTTTTCATCGCTGGCAAGAATCTTGGCCGCAGCGGTCATGAATCCGTAGGCCTTGGCCAAATCCTGCTTCAAGCCGCGTCCCTTCTGGAACATGTCTGCCAGTTGGAACATGGCGATGGGTTGTCCCTTCCTGGCCAGCTCCAGGTAAATCTTGGCTGCTGCCTCCAGGTTGGCAAAACCCGCCTCGCCTGACTCCAGCATGTTCCCAAGCTCCAACTGCGCCACCACATTTCCGCTCTGGGCAGATTTTTCGATCCACGCCATGGCGGCGATCGGGTCGCGGTCCAGCCCGGTTTTTCCGGCACGGTAACGTTCACCCAACGCCAGCTGCGCCGGACCAAACCCGCGCTTGGCCGCATCCGTGAACAGCTTCACCGCCTCGCTCTCGTTTTTTTCCTTCACCCCGCGCCCCTCCTCGCTCATCACGGCAACATTGTACATGGAAATGGGCAGCCCGGCATCCGCCCCCTGTTTGTAGTAGGAATAGGCCTTGTCCGCGCTCTTTTCGACTCCGAGGCCGTTTTCGTAGAAATACCCGAGCTTATTGTAGGCATCCGGCACCTTGGACGCGGCGGCCTGCTGGTAAAATTGCAGCGCTTTTTTGTAAAATTCCGCCTGCTTGGTCTTGTCTTTTTCTGCGGCTCCCTGCGTTTCCTCAATCAAGCCCAGATTGACCTTTGCCACCGGAGCGCCGGCCTCCATGGCCTTTGTGAACCATTTGCGCGCCTCCTCCCGGCCTGCCGCCGCGGCTTCCGCACTCGTCGCCTGCGCATTCATGAACTTCGCACCCAGCTGCAGAATCGCCGGCAGATAGTTTTTTTCCGCGGCTTTTGTCAGGTTCGCGACCGCCCCGGGCTGGTCGTTGCTGGCTTCGCTCACCAGTCCCAGCAGGTAGTGCGCCTCCTCCGGGTCAGATGCCTCCGCGCGCTGCAGCCAGCGGCTGGCCTGTTCCAGATTTTTTTCCACCCCCGTGCCTTCCATGTAGATCTGAGCCATGGTAATGCGGGCCTTGCCGTAGCCCGCAGTGGCCGCTTCCTCGATGAGGGCGATCGACTGCTTGGCATCCTCCTGCGTGGCCAGCTTCAGCAGCCCCAGATTGTTCTGCGCCGCGGGCACACCGGCGTCCGCCGCTTTCTTGTAAAGTGTCTTGGCTTCCTCCACCAGCGCCAGCGGCTTGTCCTTCGGAGGGTCGCCTGCCGCTCCCTGGTGCAGGGCAAAGGCGTAGGCAAACTGTCCGTTTTTGTCCCCGCTGTCGGAAGCCTTTCTAATCGCTTCCACCGCTGACTTGATCGCCTCCTTCGTCGGCTGCTCGCCCGTCATGGAGCGTTTGAAGACCGCCGCAGAACTTTTCAGCGCCCCTTCGGTAATCACTTCATCGGGAGTGACGAAGCGTCCCTGCGCTGCCGGGCGGCACAGGCAACACAAAACGGCGGGAAGCAACAGGCGGCGGAAAACGAATCGGAGACTCATGGCGGGCGGTTTTGTCGCTGCGGGCAGCGGGAAAGTCAAGACGCGAGCGAACCGTTTGCATCCCCGGCAAATCTCCTTCAAACTCCGCGCCTGAAAGGTCCGATCCGCCATGTCCATGTCCCTTGAGGAGATTCGCAAAAAAATCGACGAAGTTGACAACCAACTGCTGCACCTGCTCAACGCCAGGGCGGATCTGGTGCATGAAGTCGGCCTCATCAAAAAGCGCGACGGCCTTCAAATCTATGCACCGGAACGCGAGGAAGCGCTCCTGCAAAGCCTCGCCAAACGCAGTGACGGCCGCCTCCCGGAACGCTCCATCCGCGCCATCTACCGCGAAATCATGTCCGCCGCCCTCGCCCTGGAGGAGGATTTGAAAATCGCCTACCTCGGACCGGAAGGCACCTGGACGCACCAGGCGGCCATCAACAAGTTCGGCCAGAGCGTGAAGTATTCGGCCATGGCGAATTTCCATGAAGTCTTCGACGAAGTGGCCCGCCGCCGTGCGGACTACGGGGTGGTCCCGATCGAAAATTCGACCGAAGGCGCGGTCAATCACACCCTGGACTTGTTTGCCGATTCGCCGCTGCGCATCTGCGCCCAGATTCTGCTGCGCATTGAAAATGCGCTGCTAGCCAACTGCCCGCGCGGCGAAATTGAACTCATCTACAGCCACCCGCAAGTCTTCGGCCAGTGCCGCAACTATCTGGCGAAACATTTTCCAAAGGTGCCGCTGATCGACTGTTCCAGCACCACCAAGGCCGCGGAAACCGCCGCCAAAAATCCAAAAGCCGCGGCGCTCGGCGGACGGCTGGCCGGAAAACTCCACGGCCTCGCCGTGCTGGAGGAGAGCATCCAGGACAGCGCCACCAACACCACGCGCTTTCTGGTGCTCAGCGAACGCACCTGCCCGCCCACCGGACAGGACCGCACCAGCATCATGTTCAGCGTCCGCAACCAGCCCGGCTCGCTTTACAAGGCGCTTTCTCCCTTCAACGAATTCCAGCTCAACATGTCGAAAATCGAGAGCCGCCCGTCAAAGCGCCGCGACTGGGAATATTTCTTCTTTGTCGATGTCATGGGCCACTGCGATGACCCCAAGCTGGTCCAAGCCCTGGCCGAACTCGAGAAACACTGCAGCTTCGTCAAAATCCTCGGCAGCTACCCGAACAACGACGAAACCGCCCGCGCCGGTCCGCTGGATGCGCTGGGAAATGCATGCTGAAAAAAACAGGTGAATGCCCCTGGCAGCGGCCACGTCAAAATAGGCGGTAATTTTTCCGCTTTCGCCTCCCGCCATGCACCGCCAGGCCATTCTCCTCCTCTGCGTTGGTTTCGCATTTTTCCAGTTTTCATGCAACCGCCCAACCTTCAAGAACGCGGAAGCAGCAGGTGCAAAAACCAATACCGACTCCAAAACGGAGGATCTGCACCAGCGCCTTCGGGAGATGGAAGCCCGGGAGCGCGAACTGCAGCGGCAGATTGATGAGGAAAAGCTGAACGCTCAACAATCCGCCCTCACCGCAGAACGCGAACAACTCAACCGGGACCGGGAGGCATTGGAGAAGGACCGGAAAATGGCGGAAGCAGCTCCGGAGCCGACGATTCTCGAAAGCGCAAACCCACCTGTCGTTTCCAAGCTTGATCCGGTGACTGATCCGCTCCCCGCAGCGGTGCCTGGCGCAGACTATCAATTATTTTTCGACTCCCTGGCCGGACACGGAGCGTGGTTTGAAACCACGGAATACGGCTGTGTCTGGCAGCCATCCGCTGCCCGCTTGGACACCGCCTGGCGGCCCTACACCAGCGGGCGATGGATCGACTCCGATCAGGGCTGGGCGTGGCTTTCCGATGAGCCGTTTGGTTGGGCCTGCTACCATTATGGGCGCTGGGCACTGCTGGCTGGACGCGGTTGGATCTGGGTTCCTGGCGAAATCTGGGCACCGTCCTGGGTGGCCTGGCGGCACTGTGACGACTACATCGGCTGGTGCCCGCTGCCCCCGGAAACCGGATGTTTCGATGACGGAATTTTTGGTTCCAGCACCGACGACGACTACAGCATCAGTCCGGAGTGTTATACCTTCGTGCCAGCCTCAAGTTTTGACCAGCCCGTGCTGTCCAACCGGGTGCCCCCCGCGGCCTGCGCCGCGTTTTTCTCCTCCACGGTGAATGTGACCAGCCTGATCGTCCGGCCCCACCGCGTGCAATGCCACGGACCGAAAATCGAGTGGGTGAACCGCTGCCTGAAAAAACCGATGCCGCATTACGTGCTCAACTGTGACCCCCACGGCGAACGCCGGCATCACCTGGACGGCCACAAGGTGCGCCTGTTCACCCCGGAAATCCGGGCACCGTGGAATCCCCGCCTGCGTCCCGCCGGGCTGGTCGAACAGCTCGGCAAGGTCGAAATTGTCAGGGCACAGCGGCCGGCAAAAGACGCGCAACTGCGCCGTTTCAACGAGGCTGTGCAAAAGCGGCGGCGGCTCGCGGAGGAAGCGGTGCGCAGCGGCACCGGTCAGAAAGTGATGGCGCAGCAACACCTGCGCTCGGAAATTTTCCGGCAGCGCCATGCACTTGGACTGGATTCCGCAGCCCCAGTGAATGCGAAACAGGGGCCTGCGGAAAGCACCCGCTCCGGAAAACCTCGCGGCAACGACGCGGACACCCAGCTTCGACTAGCCAAAATTCGCCAGGAAATCGGACAGCAACGCGGGAACTTGGCCCATCCGCCCCCAGCCGGTCCGGCTCGCCCGCCCTCGCCACCAACGCGCAGCCAGGAAACGGCGGCCGCGGCGCAAGCGCAGCAGCAGCGCCTCGTTCAGGAGGAAGAAATGCGCCGACAGGAACGGCTGCGTGCAGTGGAGCAGCAGCGGCAGCGTTTGCAGGACGAAGCGGATCGCGTAGAGCAGGCTCGCCGCGAGGCAATGCAGCGCAAGGCGCTGGAGGAGCAGAAAAACCGCCAGATGGAATCTGCTCGACGCGAAAAGCTGCAGCGCGACGCCCGGCAGCGCGAAGCAGAGGAACAGCGTCAGCATCTGCTTCTGGAACTGGCGCGACGGCAACGAGAACAGACAGAGCAAGCCCAAAAAACCGCCGAGATTCATCAGCGGAAACTCAGTGACGAAGCAACCCGGCTTCAGGCAGCCCAAAACGCTGCCAGGGAAGCAGAGCAGCATGAAGTGGCCCTGCAAGCAGATCGGAGGGAACAGGAACTGGCAGCCAAATCCCGACAACTCGCCGACGACCAGCACCGCCACACGAAGCTCGAATCAGACCGCACCGAGCGGACACGCAGAGAGGAAAGTCAGCGCCACGCTTTCGAGCTTCAACAAAAGCGCACCCTGGAGGCTGCGCAGCAGGAACGAGCGGCAGCAGCACAAACCCGCCGTGCCGCCGATGAACAACAGCGAAAAATGCGTGATGAAACCGCCCGCCTTGAACAGCAGCGCTTGGCCGCAGAACTCCAGCGCAAGGCGCAGGAGGAATCATCCCAGCGGGAAGTCCAGGAACGCCAGCGAGAAATGGCCCAGCACCGCACCCGGGAGGAAAACGCCCAGCGGGAGCGGATTCAAGCGCAACGGGAACAACAGGCACAACGGGAGCATGCACAACGCGCAGCCCAGGAACACCAACGCAGGGAATCCGAGGCGCGCAGTCCGCGGAAACACTGAGCCGCCGCCAACCACCGTTCCTTCTTTACATTCCGCCCCGCCCACCCACTGTCCGGGGCAGCAATGAATGCCGAAACGCTGACCAACCATCTCCGCGCCTTCCGCGAGCTTCGCGTACTGGTGATTGGGGATGTCATGCTCGACCGATTCCTGTGGGGCAACGTGACACGCATTTCCCCGGAAGCACCGGTCCCCGTGGTGCAGGTGACCCGCGAATCTTCCTACCCCGGGGGAGCCGCCAATGTGGCGCGGAACCTCGCCCCATTTGTCAGGACCGTGCACCTGCTGGGACTGGCCGGAACGGACGCCCACGCCGCCCATCTCTGCGGTTTGCTGGAGGAAACAGGCATCGACGTCTCCGGCATTCTGCTGGATCCGGACCGGGAAACCATTGTCAAAACCCGCGTCATCGCGCGCAGCCAGCAGGTCGTCCGCATTGACCGCGAGCAGCCGCACCCCACAAACCCTGCCATTCTCGATCGCCTCTGGTCCTGGCTGGAACCACGCCTGGGCGACATCGACGCCATCATTCTGGAGGACTACGCCAAAGGCTTCCTCACTCAGGCACTGGTCGATGGACTGGCCACACGGCTTGCCGGGCGTCGGATGATCCTGACCGTCGATCCCAATCCGGGAAATCCCCTGCACTGGAAGGGCGTCACCGCCATCAAGCCCAACCGCAAGGAAGCCTTCGCCGCCGCAGGACTGCCCGATCCAGGCGAGAGCGCTGAAGCCCCCTTGCTCAAGTCCCTGGAGCCTCTGGCGGAAAAATTGTTCGGCCTGTGGCAGACGAACATGCTGCTCATCACCCTGGGAGAGCATGGCATGGCGCTGCTGGAAAAAGGCCGTCCCGCCTATCATACTCCAACCCGTGCCCGGGAAGTCTTTGACGTTTCCGGTGCCGGGGACACCGCCATCGCGCTCTTCACGCTGGCACTGGCCGCCGGAGCCTCGCCCCGCGAAGCGGCGGAACTCAGCAACATCGCCAGCGGCATCGTCGTCGGCAAGGTCGGCACCGCCACCGTGACCCCGCAGGAACTGCTGTCGGCCGTTTCCTGACATTGTTTCATGCGTCATGTTTTCCCGTGAAGCCACCAGCGCACCGCCGGGACATTCGCAATGGCTTGTGGTGGTCGTCCCACGGGACTGGGGTGTCTGGAAATCCGTGTCGAAATCGCGCATGCTCTTTTCCACCGAAGCAGGCCCCGCCACACCCCCGGCATACCCTGGGCAGAAATGAAACGGAGCGATCTCCACCGCCTCACCCGCCGCCCGGCTGTCATTGCCTGGTGTGTTGCCCTCGTGATGGCTGCAGGACTGCTGGCAAGCATCGTGCTTTCACGGAACAATCCTGAGGAAGTCCGCCTCATACGCCTCCTGGCAAAGGCATCCGAGTGGGAGCACAGCTCCGCCCCGACCACGCCGGAACTGGATTTGCTGAACCAAATTCGCGACCGGCACGACGGGCATTCACCGGAGGATTTCATTCGTCACCTCCTAGAGGAAGCGACCAACGGAGGCAGGGAACTGCGCAACCCCCACCGTCCGCAACACTTTCCGCAGCAGGACAACCCTGCTGGGGACGGAACGGATCGCGACCACCTTTCCGATGCCGCCAGACAGCTTTCCTCCGTGACCTCCCCAAGTTTGGCCGACCTGCCTGCGGCACGTCGGCAGATCTTTGAAGACTACCTCGCAGCCACCACGGCTGAGGGTGAAACCAGAACGATGGGCGAAACGGCCCTGCTGGCTGCGGCAGCCGCCACTCCGCCGGATCCGATTGCCTTGGCCATGAAGGGGGACCTGCTGCGCATCCAGCGTTTCCCGGCGGAAGCGATCGCCACCTATGTCTCCGCGGGAACCGCCGGTCCGGAATCCCCGGAAGCAGTCGATGCCCGCATGCAGGCCCTGCTCTGCGCCGCGGCCCACCGGCGTGGAGTCCAACTGCGCAGGCTGCTCGAAGAGCCCGCCTACCAGACCGCACTTCGCCTGCTTTCCCCGCTGCACCAGAACGACATCGTCCTCGCGGCGGGGGATTTTCCAGGACTTGTCAGGGTGCAGTTCGGCCTCATCCTCCAGCAGGTTGGAAATTCCCCCGGCTCCGCCGCCGTCACCCTGCTCTGCGGCGTCATCTGGTATGTCATGCTCCACCAGGTTGCCGGTCTGCGGCTTCGCAGCAGTTGGCGCAGCCTGCTCGCCGCGGTGCTCGGCGCCCTCAGCGTGACCGCCACCCTGCTCATTCTCAGCCTGCAGGAATACCACAATGCCTTCGAACAGTCCGGCGATTTTCTCAATGACCTGCTGTATTTTGTGGCCGGTGTCGGCCTGCGGGAGGAATTTTCCAAGCTCCTGTTTTTTGCCCCGCTGCTGCTGGTGCTGCGCCGGTCCTCAGAAGCGGAGGTGTTGGTGGCGGCCGGCTGCGTCGGACTCGGTTTCGCCATCGCCGAAAACCTCGCCTATTTCGCTGCCAGTTCCGGACTGGACGTCTGGGGGCGCTTCGTCATGGCGAATTTTTTCCACATTTCCCTGACCGCCCTCTGCGGTCATGCCCTGCACCGCTGGGTCCGCCGCCCGGCGGCCTGCTGGGAACAAAGCCTGGTGGTCATCCTGTCCATGGTGGTGCTCCACGGACTCTACGATTTCATGCTGTTCTCCCCGGACCTCCCGGAAACCATGCATCTGGGCGGTTTTTCCATCATTCTCTTCATCGTCCTGGCCCTGCGCTATCTCACCACCCTGCGCCGGGTGCGGGAACCGCGCGGAAATGCCATGGGGCCGGAATTTGTCCACCTTACCGGCACGGCGCTTTTGTTTTCGTCGGCGCTGATGTTAGGCTCCTGGGATCTTGGCCTGGCTGCGGCCCTGGACGCCCTGACGCGTTCGGCGCTCGAACTCGCCTTGCTGGCGGGAATGTTCGTCTGGCAACTGCGCGGCCTGTGAATTCAGAGCCGCCCAAGGTGCAGCCCTCCGTCGAGGTAAATCACCTCGCCGGTGCTGAACGGAAAACTCCCTGACAAAAATGTCCGAACCGCCGCCCCGACATCCGCAGGATTCCCCCACCGCCGTAGCGGCACCGTGCCGCCTGTGATCATCGGGTCATACTTCTGCTTCACTCCGGCGGTCATGTCCGTTTCCATGATGCCGGGGCGGAACTCCACGACCTGGATGCCGGCTTCGGCCAGCCGCAGCGCCCACACCTGGGCGCTCATGCCCAGACCGGCCTTGGAAATGCAGTAGTCGCCGCGATTCACAGAGCCGAGCACCGCGGAAACGCTCGTGACAAAGACCAGTTTGAAGCCCCCAGGCAGCACACTCTGACCCGGCTGCGCGAGCCAGTGCCGCGCGGCCAGTTGGCTGAGAAAGTGCGGTCCCTTCAAATTGACGGCCACCACGCGGTCAAAGCCCTCCTCCTCTGCATCCACCACGTCCTTGCGTCCCGGGGACGTGATGCCGGCATTGTTGACCAGCGCATCCAGCCGCCCAAATGCGGACAGCGTCCGGGCAAAGACCGCCTCGCGCTGTGCCGCATCCCCCAGGTCACCGCAGACCAGAGGAAACTGCTGCGCGGCACTCGGGGCCGCGGCGGCACAGTCCGCAGCCGTCGCCGATGCCGCATCGAGGTTGGAGACGTAGTGGATGGCTACACTCATGCCTGCCCGGGCCAGTTCTAGAGCCACGCCGCGGCCCAGTCCCCGGCTGGATCCAGTAACCAGAATGTTCGGTGGAGTCGATTTCATACATCCAGCGCATACGCCTCGGAGGCGCATTTGCCAGAAGAAATCTCCCGCAGTGCATTGCCATGCGATCCTTCCTCACCGGCGGGAGCGCGCCTCCACCAATCGCTGCAGAGCAGCCCCCATTCCGCATCAATGCGGCGGTGGAGAGTGAATCCCGCACACCGGAGAGAGCAATCGGGCGTGGTTAGACGTTTCGCTGGCAGTTGCGTGGCCATGCGGAAAAAGGCATACATCATCCACAGGATCACCTGGGCTCGGACTCGTTTTAATCCGCTGGATGGCATTTGGAAATCCGCAACCAGCCAGTCTGCATGGGGAGCAGTGACGGCTGCAATGCTCGAAACGATCCGCGCCACCTGATCCGCCCTGAAGCAGTCGAAGAAGAAGTTGGTGATGACCAGATCGAAACTCCGCGGCGGCGGTTTCCAGTCGAGAACATCCGCGTGGATGAATTGCACCTGCGCACCTCCACGTCCGCTGCCTTTCAGCCTCCGCTCCGCCTGCGCCAGCATGTTGGCACTGGCATCCGCGCAGGTGATTTGCGCGTGAGGAAACCTGCGGCAGCATTCCGTCAGGCAGCGGCCATGTCCCTCGCCCAGCAGCAGAATCCGTTGCGGGGAGGCAACGGCACCCAGAAACCGCGTGCGGCAGCGCTGAAGTTTCTCCCCCGCCAGAACGAATTCCATCCAACGGTAATGGGGTGCCAGGGCGTCAAAGCTCATGAACGGGCCGGAACAGCAGGAGCCACCGCTCACGGGACCACCATAACGCCGCGCACAAGGCGCCCAGGGCATAGGCGGCCACATCACGGACATCCCCCGTCGCGTGGGACATGAACCGTGGGCCGATGCCCTCAAACAGCAGCGACCAGAACACAAGATGCTGCAGAATTTCGGATCCACGCGGCCTCGCATCGTCCTCCCTCAGACCAAGCCGCCGGTAGATCCACAAAACCGGCGGCAACGCGCAGGGGATCAGCCAGAAGTCATTGAAATGGGAATGAAAAACGCCGCCGTGGACGTGTGGTTTGACGATCCACCGGTTGAGGACGTAAACAATGCAGCCCACGATAAAGAGCGGGTCGCAGCAGTAGCCAAAGCGGCGCTTCATCAAAGCAGCGCAAGGATGGACCAGCCGGCCAGCGTGGCGATGGCGAATTTCAACAGGAATGGTTTCAGCATAAATGGAGGCACCGCCGGTTAAATGAGGCCGTGCAGCAAGGTTGGGAAAGTATATCGCAGTGCGATACACGTCAATTCATCTGTGGCGCAGCAGGAATGGCTGGTGCTAGACTCCGCGGCACATGGCCGTGCGCAAAAAACTTTCCCAACTGCAATACGAACACCTCGCCGCGTTGCGCCATGCATTGCGGTGTTTTCATCGGTTCAGCGAGGACGCCGCCAAACGCGCGGGACTGACGCCGCAGCAGCATCAGGCGCTGCTGGCCATCAAGGGCTTTCCGAAACGCAGTGCGGTCACCGTCAGCGCTCTCGCCGAACGGCTGCAACTGCGCCACCACAGCACCGTGGGACTGGTGGACCGCCTGGCCGGGCTGACCCTGGTCTCACGCACCCAATCCGCCGTGGACCGCCGCCGCGTCCACATTCACCTGACAAAGCGGGGCGAACGCATCCTCGACCGGCTTTCCTCCGCTCATCAGGAGGAACTCCGCCGCATCGGTCCGGAACTGAGCAAACTGCTGCACCGACTGGGTGCAGCACCGACCGACACTCGTCAGTCCAGGGATGCCGGAGCCGGACAGCAACGCTCCGGCCAGGAACAATCGTTTCCCGGGAAGAAGCGGAAGTCTGCAAAAGCTCCACCCTGAGCGAAGACATCCGCATCTCCAACAACATCGTTCAGCGATGCTGTCCCGTCGCCAGCAGTTTGACGGCGATGGTTTACAAGTATCCGGCAGTGGAAAGCGCGCGGGTGAGATCCATCTGCCGTTTCAACTGGGCGGCATACAGGGACTGGCGGGCCGGATCGGGCTCGACCCGAGAGTCGGAGGCTGGCTTTACCAGGCGGGAGCACAGTTCGGGCAGACTCTGGACTTGCCCGGACTCCTGCAAGGCCACGCAGGCGGCCTGGATGGCGGCACCCAGTCCGGCACCTTCCGCCGTTTCCAGGCAGACAACGGGAACACCGAAACTGTCCGCGGCAATCTGCCTCCAGGTGCGGCTGTTACTGCCACCGCCAGTGAGCCGGATTTCTGTGGGGGTGAGACCCAGGTCCCGAAAGCGCTTCAGGCCGTAGGCCAGCCCCACCGTGACGCCTTCCACGGCCGCGCGGGCGATGTGGGATGGAGTCATGTTATCCATGGTCAGACCGTGAAGCACGCCGCTGCCTTTGGGAAGGTTCGGGGTGCGTTCGCCGTTCAGATAGGGAAGAAACGTCAACCCATCGGCACCGGCCGGAGTGGCGGCAAAATGGGTTTCCAAGGTTGGGTGATCCCACTGGAACAGCCCGCGCACCTGTTCGGTTAGGACAGTCACATTCATGGTGCAGACCAGCGGCATCCATTGGTCCGCGCTGTCACAAAAGGCGGCGACTTCGCCCTTCGGATCAACCACCGGTGTCGCGCTGCAGGCATACAGCGTGCCGGAGGTTCCGAGGCTGGCGGTAACCACGCCCTGACAAACGTTTCCGGTGCCGATGGCTCCCATCATGTTGTCGCCGCCGCCTGCCGAGACGATGACGCCTTTTTCAAGTCCCCAGCGCTCCCTCAGTTCGGGCCGCAGTTCGCCATGCGGTTCCAGACTGGAGCCAAGCGGCGGCAGCATTTCGATGACCCGGGGATCGATAAAATCCGTGAGCGCTTCACACCATTGGCGGCGGCGCACGTTGAGGAGCCCGGTCCCGGAAGCGTCCCCGTATTCCATGCGCTTGCTGCCGGTGAGGTGGAAATTCAAATAATCATGCGGGAGGAGGATGCTGCAGGTGCGGTTGAAATTTGCGGGCTCGTGCTTTTTCAGCCAGAGAATCTTGGGTGCGGTGAAACCGGGAGGAATGGCGTTTCCGGCAAGTTCAATGAGCCCGGCTGCTCCGCCAAAGGCAGCAGCCAGCTCTTCACACTCTGCGGCGGTGGACGTGTCGCACCAGAGTTTGGCGGGACGCACCGGATTTCCCTCGCGGTCCAGCGGCACCAGCCCATGCTGCTGTCCGCTGACACCGATTCCCCGGATGGCACTCCTGCGGCTGCCGAGTTGCTCCACGCAGTCAGCGATGACGGCATCCACCGCGGCGGTCCAGTGCTGCGGATGCTGCTCCAGATGGCCAGGCGGCAGACCGTCGATGAGACCATATTTTTGCGCGGCCTGCGCCACGATCCTTCCGTCCTCCAGATCGATGACGATGGCCTTGCTGCTCTGGGTTCCGCTGTCGATGCCTAGGAAATACATGGGTGCTCCGGTGGATGTGACTGCCAATGTGGCAACAAGATTTCCGCCGTCAACCGGTGCGCAGTCCGTGACGGCGCGCCATCAGGAATTGACCGGCGATGCTGCACCCAGGCGCCTGGCATCCTGAACGCGGCGCTGGCGGTGCCCAAGGAGAACATGGGCAATGAGGAGCACCGGAAGCGCCAAACCGGAATAAAAATGCAGGGAGGCAATGTTTTCCCGCCGGTCCACACCCGCATAATAGAGCCCGTAGCCCGAAAGGATTTGCACGGTCACATCCGCAACGAGCAGGATGCCGAAGACCCGGTTGCGGCGGGATCTCCAGCCGACGTGGATGTGGCTGGCCAGCAGATAGCCAAATCCAATGAGCACCAGAAAAGCGGAAGCTCCGTGCACCTTCAAGAGAGTGGTCTGCCAGGGATGCTTCTGCACGATGTCGAATTCATCGACCACTTGAAACCAGCGGTTCAGGACATACCAGCCGATGCCGCTGACCATGCTGGTTAGGGCGACGGCATAGAGCAGCCATTTGGCTCTGCGGGGAAAACGTAGCGCAACACGAGCCATGCGGAGGAAACGGAGGCGGTCAGTTCGGATACAGCACCTGTTCGCCCTTCCGAGTAATGAAGAGGGCCAGGCTGTCATTCTCCGCCAGCACGCGGTTCCAGACCGGCTGCGGCGCCAGCAGCACCGCTTTTGTCAGGGCATCCGCCTGCACGCAGGTGGGGGCGAAGACGGAAACACTGTCATTGGTGCGCAGCATCCGACCAGTCCGCGGATGAATGATGTGGTTGGCACGGGTGACCCCGGTCCGCATCCGGACAAAATAGGCGGCGGAAGTGGCCACCGCAGGCCGCAGCATCACGGCGGGAATGGTGTCCCGATGCGGCATGGCGGGGTGACGCACGGCGATTTCCAACTGGGAGGAGCCATGCACGCGCAGGTCCCCTCCCGCATTGACCACGGCTCGGGTCAGGCCGCGGGACGCCAGGTAGTCGATCGCTTTGTCCACGGCAAATCCCTTGGCGATGCCGCCAAGGTCGATTTTCAACGGACGGCGGAAAAACACGGTGTTTTCGCCAGGAAATTCAATTTCCGCCCACCGTCCGGCTTCGCTGAGCCCCTGTGCGCGACCGTGGCGCGGCAGCAACCCGGAGGCCACGAGGCGCGGCACCAGGGTGATGTCAAAAGCGCCGTCGGTCGTCTCGCTCAGGCGCACGGCCCGTTCCAGCACCTGCCGGGTCCAGGGATGCACCTGCAGCGGACTGATGTAGCCGCACTGATTCAGACGGGACACATCGCTGTCCGGATCGTGAAAACTCATGAGTTTCTGCACGCTTTCGATCAGGTGGAACGTTTTCCCCGCCGCCTGATGCAGCCAGGCTTCCGACTGTGCTCCCTCCAGCGTGATTTCCACAAACGTCCCCAGCAGCGGCTGGCAGCGTTTGATGCGATGCACGGACAGGTTGTTTTTCATGTAGTCAGCCTTTTAAGGCAACCTCCCAGGTGTGCAGCAACCGCTTCACCCCTTCGGAGACATGGACGCAGGACAGGGTGGCTCCGGAAATATTTTTGATGTCCGTGTCCACCTTGAGCGGCGCAGCGCTGTTTTTCCCGGTGAACTGGGAACGCCACTTGGCATTGCGCACTTCCCCGCCGTAGGTTTCACGGTAGGTTAGGATTTCCACGCCTTTCACCGCCCCGCCCGCCGTGATCGCCATGGCAAAGTCGATGTATTCATGCTTGCCCACGACGTTGTCCACGATCAACCAGCCGCCGCCCTCGACTTTCCACGCCTTGACTTCATTGCCGCGCACCCTGACACCGGAGGCCTTGGCAATGGCCGACTTCTGTTCTGAGGTCAGTGTGACCGGCGCTGGGGTGAGCTTCTTGCCCGGCCACAATTGGGCGGCTGCCTGTTCCGAAGTCAGAAACGTTTCGCTGCGCGCCCAGCCCAGCCCGGAAGCCACCGCGGGCACGAATACTTTCAGGAAATTGCGCTTTCGCATGGCGTCAGAAAGAGCGGGGCACCATCAGAAGTTGAATCCCACCTTCAGGCGGACTTCGGAACGTTCGTGTTCACCGAAGTGCAGACTGGAACCGTTTTCGTTCGGCTCCCCCCAGATCTGGGGCAGCCAGGTGAGGGTGAACCACCATTTCTTGCCGCCGTAGTGAATGTTCGGCCCGAGGAAAATCGCCTGGTGTTCCTGGGCACCATATTCCGGAAACTCCGTGTGGTACCGTGTTTCCACACCGACAAACCAGTTTTTGGCAACGCGATAGGAGAGGCCGGAGGAGAGTTCGAGGATGAATTCGGTTTCGCTGGATTCTCCGTCCGGAAAATACCATTCAAATTCCGGCGTCACGTTCAGCGCCCAGAGCAGGGTGTCATCCAGGAAGTTTTTCTGCAGGATGAGCTTCGTTTCGATTTCAAATTCATCCAGGCGCTCGCCCGTCACCTTGTGGAAACGACTGTATCCGGGCTCGAAATAGAGCGAGAGGCCGATGGGGTCCTTGTAGGTGCTCAGAACATTGTATTTGAACGCCTGTTTCAACCCATCAAAACGAAAATCGCTGATGTCCTCCAGCCCGTGCGAACCCAGTCCGCTTTGGTCCCGTCCGTCGAATACCAGATAGGTGCTGGTCTGAAACCGGTCGGTGATGCCGTATTCCAGCTCGAACTGAACATCGAAAGCATCGTATTCCCCCTGATTCTTGTCATGTCGCCAGGTGGTCCAGTTGTAGAGTTCAAACTTCCCCTTGGGCAGGGTGTCGGCACCATACACGTAACCGAACATGTTTTCATCGGCATGGGTCGTGGCAACAGGACCAAGCAGGCCCGCAGCCAAAATGACAGCAGCAAGAGAGGTGTAGCGCAGGTTCATGGGAAATGGATTTTTGGTTGCAAGCACCGTTGTGATTGATTTTGAGACTCTGTCTCATTCCTTTACCCAGGTGCCCTTGGCATGTCAACTTCAATTTGAATGGTCGTCCCCCGCTGGGCGAGGATGGGTCAGAGCAGTCGTCGGACGTTGCGGAGGCCGTCCGCGGTCATCCGGAAGGCGTTTTCGAACGCGACTTTGTCGAGGTAGTTCTGCCACTGGAGCGGTCGCAGGGCGGCGAGACCAAACTGGGAGGGAGCGAGATTGGGGTCGTAAATTTCCCAGCCGAACTGGGAGGAGCGGCTGCCGTATTCGAGGCGGTGGATCCAAGCACCGCATTCGTCTTTGCGCCAGAGCGCGGCATCGTTTCCGACCACGGGTTGTGCATTTGCCCAGACGGCATCGACCACGGTGCGGTCGTAGGCGTGGAAGTCCCAGCGGGTTTCTTCGGGCGGTGGCATTTGCTGGAGGTGCGGGGAGACCGTCAGCGACGTCAACCCTGGTTCGAAGCACCGAAAACATAGGCATCCCACACCGCGGGAAGCGGAGCAAACTCCACGCTGTGGGCGATGCGGCCCTCGTTTTCCGGAAGGTAGGTGGTGGAAGTGCCATAGACCATGAGGAGGTCCTGGGAACTGGCGCTGCGAAGGGCATGGGCAACCCCGGCGGGAATGATCACGCCGGCGTTGTTGTCACCAGGAAGATCATCGCCGTATATCAAAAATCGCATGACATTGCGCGGCAGACCAGGTCGTTCATCGACCAGTAGCATTTCGACAATGCCCTGGATGAAAAACATGGCGTCCCACTGTTCGCGATCATAGGGGCGAAGCGTGCAATTTCCCGGCTCCTCCACGAACAGGCGGCGGAACCATGCGGCGGGGTCGGTGCCCTGCGGAATGTGCGGCGGGTGAATGTGAAAACCCTTCGCAGTGCCGGCAAACATGCGGGCAGTGGCCCATTGCCGCGGCCACAGGCCGATGGAATGCAGAGGGCCTTCCGTTTCCCGGGCAAACTCGCCAAAAAAGCCCCGGTGGTGCTGTGCGAAAACCTTGCGCGGAAACACCACCACGCCGGGAATGCCCGCAGTGCCCAGGTCCCGCCCGGCAATTTCCCGGGCCTCCACGCCGGAGGTGCGCAAGCGTTCCTCCAGAGGCGGCTTGGAATAGTCACGCTGATCAACGGCGGCCACTGCTTCGGGCCGCAGCCCCTGCCAGAAATGTTCCTTGCTCATGCTGGCTATGCGTAAAGCGCCCCGGTGGATTTGCAAATGCGAGGTTGCCCCGGCTGCGCAAACCACTTGAAGAACCGGGGAATGTGGTGTTTGCAGGCGGTCCCTCCGGCATCCGCCTGCCGGGGCTCCCCCACCCCCTCATGTCTTCCACCCCGTCACCGCCTCCATTCCGCCTCATTGTGGGCCTGGGAAATCCTGGCCGTGACTACGCGCATACCCGGCACAACATCGGGTTCATGGCGCTGGACCGCCTGGCCAAGCAGTGGCGGACGGATTTCACCACCCAGCCGAAATGGGAAGCCCTGGCGGCGAAACATGGCCGCTACCATTTGTTGAAACCGCAAACTTTCATGAACGAAAGCGGTCTGGCCGTTTCCGTCTGCTGCCAGTTTTTCAAAATTCCTCCGGAACAAGTGCTGGCAGTGTATGACGAAGTCGCCCTGCCACTGGGCAAAATGCGCCTGCGCCCCGGCGGCTCCGCGGGAGGCCACAACGGAATGAAAAGCCTGATCCAGCATCTCGGCACCGACAAGTTTCCCCGCCTGCGGCTTGGCATCGGCGGCGCCGAACGCCAGAATCTCACCGGCCATGTGCTCGGACGATTCTCCGCTCCGGAACGGGAAACGCTGGATAAATCGCTTGATCGCGCCGTGGAAGCAGTCATCTTTGCCACCCTCAACGGCTGGGCGGCCGCGATGAATGCTTTCAACACCAAAGAAAGCAAACCCCAGCAACAAGCGGAGGCCGCCCCCGCCGCCACCCCGCCGGATTCCGGCAAATCCCTTTCCCAAGACAAACCAAAACAACCATCCGAATCATGAAGCGAAAGTATGAAAGTCTCGTCGTCCTGGACACCCGCGGCAAGGAAGACACCGTGGACAGTCTGGTCAGCAAAATCGGCCGGGAAATGGAACTCGAAGGAGCCAAGCTCGAACAGATCGACCACGTCGGCAAACGCCGGTTCCCCTATGGCTCGAAAGGACTGACCGACGGCTACTACGTCTGCTACCAGTTCGAAGCCGAGCCCGCCACCATCGACAAAGTGCGCAGCAAACTGAAGCTCACCAGCGAGGTCCACCAGCAGCACTATCAGGTGCGGGCCTGAACCGGTAAAATTTTCCAGCGCATTTCAAAAAAACAGGGGCATGAGCTGCCCCTGTTTTTTTTTTGGAATGGTGCGTGAGTCAGATTCCGAAGGCCTTTTGCATCTGCTCGCGCACCGTGGTTAGCCGTTTCACATCGCCGCCGTCCACTTCTGCGGTGGTCCAGCCGGTGAAGCCGATTTCATCGAGCGCCTTGCGGATGTCCGCCCAGGGCATGTCGTCATCCGGGCCGGTGATGTCCACAAATTTTCCCTTCGCGCGGCTGAAGCCTTTGACATCGAGTTTCACCGCACGGCGGCCAAAGGCACGCAGCCAGTCGCCCACCTGGCCGTATTTCCAGTGGTTGCCCAGATCGTAATACTGGTCCACCCACGGGCTGTTGAAGCTGTCGATGAATTTGATGAATCGGTCCGCGGTCTGTTCCGGACCCTTGTCGTGGTCATACTGCATCCCGTTCCAAACGTTTTCGAAGAGAATGCGCTGCCCCAACGATGCAGCCAGCGGAATGCTCTTTTTGATTTCCGCCCGGCATCGCTCCTCTATTTCCTCGGCTGGGCCATCGTCCTTCCGTCCGATCACCAGGAGCACTCCGCTGCCGCCGGCGGCATGGGAAAGGCGGATGCAGTGATCCAGATTGGCCCGTGCCTGGTCGCGGGTTTCTTGCTTTGGGTCGGTCAGGCGGATTTTCCAATGCGCATGATTGATCGCGTTGTGGACAAACACCCCGGATTCCTGCACCGCCGCCCGGGCCTGTTCCGGAGTGAAGCCGCCCGCCTCGTCGAAATCCACGCCGTCAAACCCCGCTTCTGCAGCCATTTTCAGACGTTCGACAATCGTCAACGGTTTGCCGTTGGCTTTGTTGGCGATCATCCCGAGTTTGCAGGAAAGCAGGATGCGCTTGCCAGTCGGAGGCAGCGCAATCTTCCCCGGCTTTTCATCCGCCCCACGGGACACCTCAGCCAGGGAAAAGGCACCGGCTGCGGCGGCACCAGCGGAAAGAAAATGACGACGATTGATGGTGGAATTTCTCATGAGTATTTTGAAGTTTGCAAATAGTGCAGTGGATCGTAACCCGTTTCCGCTCCGTTGCTCCAAGTCAAATTTTCCGCCTACGCGTTTTCAGGTATCCGTTTGTCGCCGGACCATTTGCCACAAGCAAAGCGGCTTGCGATCCCGGATCATTTTCCGACCGCAGGCATCAGCCATTCGCGGTGCCGCCATTCGGGAAGCTGCTGGGTGAGACAGTGGAAAGTTCCGAGACCCCAGACCAGTTCCCGGCAGTTGATCGGGACCATCTGCCTGCCAGGGAAACACTTTCCGACCGTTTCCACCGCCTTGTCGTCGTGTTGGTCACCGAACACCGGCTGCAGGATGATGCCGTTGGCGATGTAAAAATTGGCATAACTGGCCGGAAGGCGGCAGTCCTCGATGACCACCGGTGCGGGCATGGGCAGTTCCAAAATGTTCAGGCGACTGCCGGAAGCGGTCTTCATTTTCTTCAACAACTCCAAATTGCGGCGCAGCGGTTCGTGGTTGGCATCGGTGGTGTCCGGCTCCACGACGGTGAGCACCGTGTCCGCATTCACAAACCGGGTAATGTCGTCGATGTGCCCGTCGGTATCATCCCCCACGATTCCCTCCTCCAGCCAGAGCACGGTGGACACATCCAGAAACTCGCGCAGAACCTCCTCGATTTGTTCCCGCCGGAGGTGCGGATTCCGGTTGGAGTTCAGGAGGCACTGGGTGGTGGTGAGCACCGCTCCGGCACCATTCACCTCAATGGATCCCCCCTCCATGACCACCCCCGGCAGAAACGAGCGGGCCCCCAGCAGTGCGGCCATGCGCCGGTTGATCTGGAAATCCTTCGGCAAAATTTCCGGATATTTGCCGCCCCAGGCATTGTAGTCCCAGTTCACGGCCCCCAGATGTGCCCCGTCCTGACTGACGAGAAAGGTCGGTCCATGGTCCCGGCACCAGGGATAAACGGCGGGAATTCCCGTGACGCAGACCCGCGAAATTTCTGGCTGACTCAGGGCCTGCCTGACATAATCCAAGTCCTCGCCTTGGCAGCCGTTGAGCAGAACGAATTCCGACTGCACCAGAGCCCGGATCATTTCCACGAAGACCGGCAGCACGGCATCGTGGTGCCCCGCTCCGGGGAAGGAAGTGTCCTCCCGCGCCGGCCAGGTCATGCAGGTGGCGTGGTGCGGCTCCCATTCCGCCGGCATCCGAAAGGCTGACTGGCGCGGCGTGGGCAGAGGATAGGGCAAGGAATTCATGAAATGGTCCGGATGGCCGCCGCGAGGTTCTTTACTTGAGGGCGTCCAGGGCCTTGGCGCGGTTTTCCGGCTCCATGCCAGGCGTGTTTTGAAACAGGTCCCGGGCGGTGTCGCGCAGCGGACCGGGAGGCAGTTTCGCCGCCCACTGGGAAACGGCTTCCACCTGGGTGAAGCCGCTCGCACTGGGCATGACCACGCTGCGCACCGCTTCCACCTGCAGTGCGGCGGGAAGTTTTTGCAGCAGGGCGGCCGCCTCGTCGAGCTGGTAGTCCATCGCCAGTGCGTTGAAGGCAATGCGTGTTCCTTCCTCCTGGCGCTCAGCCGGCATCTGCAGCACGAACTGCAGGCATTCCTCCGGATGATAGGGTGCGTGGCGTGCGGTGAACAGGCGGAAGGCCTCGTCCGTTGCCGCATCGGCGGCATTTGCCAGCAGATACTGGCGTCCGGTCTCCGGGCTGCTTTCCGCCCAGCGGGAGGCGACCGCAGTCACGGCGTCAGCCCGGCTCTGGCCTGCGGGAAGCTGGGCAATCCAGCGTGCGGCGCTGTCCGGGTCCTCGTCCAGCCAGCGCCAGGCAATGGCGGTGAGGGCTTCGGTGCGCACCGCCCCTTCCGGCAGCACGGCGCTGGCGGCCGCAACCGCCTGCGGTCCCTGACCAATCAGCGACATGGCCATGTTCTCCATGGCGTAACGCCGATTGGCACCCAGCTGGGAAGCGGCAAATTGATAGGCTGCGCCTGCGTCCCGGAGCACCCAGGAGCGGACCAGATTCACGCTGGCAGCCTCCCGGTCGGCCGCGGAAGGCAGCTTCAGCACCAGTGCTGCAGCGGCGGCGGGATCATCGGCCGCCAGGCCATCCATGGCGCCGGCCAGCACTCCGCGCAGGGTTTCCACCGGCAGCGCTTCCATCCACTGACGCACTGCTTTCGGCTCCTTTTGCGCCCAGGCAGTGACCGGTCCGCGCAGCGCAATGGAAAGATTTTTGTCGGGAACGATTCCGTGGCCGACGACCGCACGCACCAGCGAGGCTGGATCCAGTTTCCAGAGTGCTTCGGGGAATGTGTGCGCATTGGGCAGCACCGGAAACTCTTTGAGCATGGCGACGCCCTTGTCCAGATCCTGCATCATCACCGCCTCGATTGTCAGGATTGCGGCATTGGAAAAAGCGGGGCGAAAATGATTCGCCTTGGCCGCGGCCAAGGCGGCGGCGGGGTCTTTTTGCGCCCAGGCGGCAAACAGGGTGCGGGTGAGCGGAAAGGTCCTGAGCGTGCTGTCCGGCATGGATTTGATGTGCTGGAAGAAGCCCGCGGGATCCTCTTCCGCCCAACGCCCGGCCAGCGCCAGGGTTCCAGAATCGTCCCCCTCCAGCGCGGCCAAGGCCTGCGGAAAATCCGCCGGTGTCAGCCGGTCAACCAAGGTCAGGACGCGCTGCCTCCGGCCAATGCTCTCCGGCATCCGCCGCAGTTCCTCCGCAACGGACAGGATTTCCGACCTTGGCCGCGCAGCGGTTTTGCTGGAGGCAGCCGACACCGCAGCAGCGGCCACCGGCGGGCGTTCACCGCTCCAATACCGACCTGCACACCAGGCGGCCGCCGCGGCCAGCACGCCGACCAGGGCAACCCGGCGCCATGGCGAAACCGAAGCTGCGGACCGGGCATCGTTTTCCCCCTGCCTGGCATCAGCCACCGGCTTTGCCGTGGCGGTCCGTTTGGGCTTCTGCACTTGCGGATGCTTCCTCATGTTACTGGAGCGGCCGGGCCTCGGGGTTGGGATTTTCGTCCGGCGGAGGCGTGAGCACCGTCTGCAACTGCTCCGCACTAAGGCCGAGACGCCGGGCGGCGGCGAAGGCTCCCACTGAATCCTGGAAACGCCATTCGTTAAAAATGGAGCGCAAATGGTTCACCTTGCGTTCAGGATCAGAAATCACCCCCGCCCAGCGAAAGGCAGAAGCGGGGTCTTTTTTCATCAGACCGGAAGCAAGCCCCGCTGCGGCGGCATCGTGCTGCGGTCCGGCGGGCACCCCGGCAGCCCAGTGCTGCGCCGCGACAGGATTCAACACCGCCCACCGGCTGGCGACGATCGCTTGGTAGTCCGCCTGAACCTCCTGCGGCAAGCCGCCTGCCAGGGCCAGAGCGGCCTGCGGATCGCGCTGCACCAGATCCTGGGCAAACTGCGCTGCAGCAGCGGCGCGGTGCACCTCCGGCAGGCGGGAGAGAAATTCCGCACCCAGTTCCGGATGGTTTTTTGCCAGGGTGACGGCCTGAGTGCGCGCCGCCAGTCCCGCATCGGTTGGATCGCTGTTCAACGCGATGGCCGCAGAAAGTTTTTCCACCTCGCCGGAGTTCGCAAATGCCGCCGCGGCATGCGCCGCCAGTCTCTCGCGCTCCCAGCCATCTGCGCCCTGTGCGCGGGCCAGCGCCGCTGCGGGATCCTGCTGGGCGCAGCGCCAGGCCAGATAATTGGCCATGCAGTCCCTAGCCTCGCTGGACGGCAGGCCGCGCACCTCATCCAGGGCCGCCCCGGCATTTTGCGGCTGCCAGCGCAGCAGGGATCGCACCATGCCTGGCGGCACATTCACCGTCTCGGAAAAATCATGCTGCCGTCCTTCCACGACCACCCCTTTGAACAACTCCACCAGCGCAGCGGGAGTCGCCGCTTCCAAGGCTGGCAGCACCTGTTCCGCAAGCAGTTCCTCCTGGTTGAAACGTGCGGGATCCAGAGACTTCACCCAGTCGGCTGCGGCCTTTGCATCCGTCTGCGCCAGCGAGGCGGCGATCTGTGGATGGGGAACGGCACCCTCCGGATGCTGGCCGGGATCCACGCCGTTGAGTTCCGTCATGGCTTTGCGGGGATCCGTTCTTGCCAGTGTCCCCACCGCAGCCTGCAGGGCGGTGGCCCGTTCCTTCGGATTTTCCAGATGGCGCGCCCAGGCGGCCGCTTCCTGATAATTGTTATTCGCCCACTGGCGGGCGATGGCCTCGATGGCACCAATGCGCAGCGCCCGCTCCTGAAGCTGGTCCAGCCGTGCCACGGCGTGCTGCGGATCGATGCGGGTCATCAAATCAAAGGCCTTGTTCACCGGGGGAATGTCCTTGGATGCAAAGGTTGTCCGCTTCAGCATTTCGTCCAGAAAACGGTCCGGCGAGGCTTTTGCCGCGGTCATCAGCATGGCATCGGCCCCCAGTCCGGCCGGTTTGAATTCCGGATGGTTTGTCGTCAAAATCCAATGGGTGGCTCCGGCGGGGTCCCGCTCCAGCCATCCGTCGAACAGCGTCATCATGAACGGATTGTCTGCGGCGATGAATTTTTCCATGTCCTCCACAGGCCGCAGTTCACCCCAGCGCAGGGCGAGAAGCTGTTCGCGCTGCTGGCGCTCCGCCACGTCGGTCACCGCGGCGAGTTCCTCCAGCAGCATGCGCAGTTCCGGTGCCTCGGCTCCCGCGGCTTTCAGGGCAAAATTCCACCGCGCCGCCAGGGCGGCGTTGTTCGACGGTGCATCCGCAGAATTTGTCAGGACCGGCGGAACGGGCCGGACCGCTTCCTCTGGCGGAGTGCCCGGCAGCACGACCGCGGGGGGCCGCATGGCCCGGCCGGCAAACCAGCCAACGGCGGCCAGTGCCGCCAGCACCACGGCATGGAGAGAGGAAAATTTCATGGGGGAATCGCGGACAGCGTAGAGGGAAATCCGGTCACGGCAAGCGTTCCCGTCCGCGGGGACGCCGCGATTTCGCCGGACGCGGCCGTGTCGCCGTCAGTTCCGCCACGCGGGCCTGTGCCGCCAGGTCGGCGGGGTTAAGTTCCAGCACCCTGCGGGCTGCGGCGAGGGCCTTTGGCAGATCAGCCATTTGATAGTGCGCCTGAGAAACCAGCCAGTGTCCTTCGGCAAAGTCCGGGCGCTCGCGCACCAGAACGCCGGCGTGTGCCAGCACCTCCTCTGGATGCATGGTCCGCAAGGCGAACACCGCGAGGTTATACTGGGCCAGCAGACTCTCCGGGTCCGCCGCCACCGCCTCACGAAAGAATGGACCAGCCATTTCCACTTCACCGCGGCCTGCATGCCACAGACCCAGTTGCAGGCGGGGCAGCGGGTCCTGGGGCTGCCTGGAAATGGCGCTCGCGTACAGGGTGGGCGCATCCCGCCAGAGCAGCAACTGCCGCCGCGCCAGCACCGTCCATGTCAGGATCCCCAGCACTGCCGCCACCATGCTGATTCGTCCAGCGGCGGGCGGCAGACGGCAAGCCAGCGTTCCGAAAAGGAGCACCGCACCCGCCAGTGGCAGATTGGCAAAACGGTCCGCCGTCAGCAAGTCTCCAGCTGGAATCAGTCCGCTGGCTGGAAGCCACAGCGCCAGCATCCAGACCAACCCCAGACTAACGAGGGGTCGGGAGTATTTCCACCGCCAAACGAAAACCACCGCGGCGACCAGCATTGCGGCGCCGACAGCCACCAAATCCCATGGAACAGCCTTCGGCATTGGATAGTGAAAAGCCAGGGCGGATGGCCAGAGGAAAAGCGACACCAGATGCGCCGCACCGGCGGGTGCAAGCCAGATGCCCGCTCGCAGCGGCGGCTTTGTTCCGAACGGGGAATCTGGCTGCGACTGCGCCCAGAGCGTCACCAGAATGCCGACGACACCGAGCAGCACGGGAAGCAGGAACCGCCGCCAGGGTTTGTCTAGCGCACGCCGGAGGCAGCGGTCACCCCACCACCAGACCAGTGGAAGCAGGACCGCGGTGGGGCGAGCCATGAGACTCAGCGCCAGAAAAACCGCCGCACCGGCCCAGCGCGGCGGCAATCCCGGGCGCAGCCGCCACCAGCAAAGACTCGCGGCGAAGGCACCGCTGGCCGCAAGCAAGTGCTTGCGATTGCTGAGCCAAGCCACCGCTTCAACCTGCAATGGATGCACCGCCCAAGCCAGGGCGGCCAACAGCGCCACGCAGGAATTTCCTGTCAGCCGGTGGAGCAGCAGGGCGAGCAACACGCAATTGATGGCATGAAGCGCGGCGGAAACCAAATGCGGCGGTCCTGCATTGGCACCGAAAAGTGACGCATCCAGTTGATGCGACCAGCGGGCCAGGGGGATCCAGTTCCGCTCCGCCCGGCTGGTCAGCGCCCACCGGGCATTTTCGAGGGAAAGACCACTCGCCACCCGCGGCTCGCCGAAGATGAACTGCGGGTCATCATAGGTAATGGCCTTGAAATTCCGGGACGGCCAGAACAGCAGGAACACGGCGATGCCCGCAGCCAGGAAGCACCATCCGGTCCATCGCCGGGAAACAACCGCGGCAGCGTCCATTCCGGAGGTCACAAGCCGGAAGCCGCCGTCAGGGCTTGGGCACCACAGCCAGTCGTAGATAAATTTTTCCAGCCACTGCCGGTGCCTCCACCCGATAACGGCCGCCGCCGATGGGCGCAGGGATGATGGTGGTCCATGCGTTCAGGTTGGGCGAGGATTGTCCCACCAATTGTGTCACCGCTCCGTCACCCAGTGCCTGATTGGCTGCCGACTGGCCAAATTCCATGCGCAGCACGGTTCCCGCTGCCGCCACCACGGGCAAGGCTGCCGGATTTGCCGCATTGGTTGCATCCTCGGGATCGGTGCCCAGATGGAACTCCACCACGTTCGGAAGCCCGTCGTGATCCGCATCGCGGTTTAATGCCGTGTCCACAACCCAGGGAAACCCGCCCAGTTCCGTCTGCGACCACGCTGTTTCCGCCGGGTTGGCCGGACCGCCGCCGATGACATTGAGGATTTCATTCTGCGGTCCAATGGGTCCGAGGCCGCCATCATTTAAGCCTCCATAATTTCCCGCATTGTCAGCGAGTTGTCCGGACAACGTGCACGGCCCGGAACTGCTGGTCCGGTCCACCACCAGCACCGTCTGCCAGATGCCATCATTTCTGTCCCCCGAAATGGGCGCCTCCGCCTCCGGCCCAGCCGCCTCCCCCAAGCCGACAGACCCAAGATATTCAGAACTCGCGGATGTCAGATCAGCAAACGCCCACTGGAAACCGCTCAGTCCGTCACGGATGCGCACCCGCATTTGCACCGCCTGGGGACCGGCGCGGACATCCACGGTTTGCGGTTCAAAATCCGTGGTCAACCACTGCGGTATCATGATGTCCACCGGGCCGTTGTTCACCACGGTGATGCTGGCGGTGGCTCCGGCTGGAAGCGCACTCCCGAGGGGATTAAAATACCCGTAATCCCGGCCAAACCCACGAAACATGCCATCCCGTTCATCCTCAACGGTGGGAGTCATGAAATAGGTTCCCGGGCGGCTGTAGCGGGGAACTTGAAAAGTGCCGGTATAAGTGCCGTTGGTAGCACTGCCGACTGTGCGCTGCAGGTGAGAGATGCCGCTGCTACCCATATTCATGAATCCGCCCATACGTGAGGTTGAATCATGAACGGCTACGTTGACTCCGCCATCCGCCACCCCATGGTCATCCGTGGCTTGGGCGGAAAGATTCAGTGTCCGGGCGGCGGATGTCACATCGACCGATGTCGGACTTACCGTGAACTGCGTCAGCACCGGCAGTGCGTCCACATTGGAATTGGTGACAGTGATCCTGCCTCCCCCAGGGACCGCATGGCTCCAACTGCCGGGATAGACCGGAGCCAGGGGATTCCCTGAATAAGGACCGAAATTGGCTGCGCCTGAACCCCCGTAAAAATAAACGCCGTAGTCCCCTGCGGGCAGAGAGCCGGGGAGTTCCACGGTTTCGGCATGTCGATATTCCGTCAGGTTGCCGGTTATCAGTTCATCGACATAGGCCAGGTCCGCAGATGTGTCCCACAGGTCGCGCGACGGTGACCCAGATCCCTGCTGCCGCCAGGGTGGCACCGAGAACGCCACGAGATACAGCGAGGGAGCGGCATCCGTCGAGGTTTTCGCCTCCGCCGAAAAACTGCCACCTGCAGAGGTTAGATTCACCGTGGCAGGAGTGGCGGAAAAACTTGTCATCAACGTGTGGTGGGCAACGTCGGTCGCAGTCGCCACGCGGAGTGCAAAATCGAAATCCCAGTCGCCCCATTCTCCAGGATCGCCTATCTGAAACCGGCAGACTTGTCCAGCCGTGGCCTTGAACACTAGGAGATCGCTGTCGGTCTCGTCCTGATACCTCGATCCGGCCAACAGGCTTAGGGAAGGGAGCGTCGCGCCGGAATACAGATGCGCCACCGGATAAAAATCCGGGGAAGTGACCTCGACCGCATAGACCCCCGTGGCCGGAGCCGTCCAAGTATACCAAACCGTGGATCGGACATCCTGTGGAAGCTTCTCCCCGGTTTCGACCCTTGCACCGGCGGTCGAATCGGCACGGGTGATGCTGTTCGAATTTCCGAGGGAAATGGCCGAGGCGAAGTTGTCCCCGACAGGCTGCGGGTCGGTCGGACGCATGACGGTCAGGGTGAATGGAACCGCTCCGTCCGACCAGGTGGTCTGAACCTGAATGCGATAGGTGGTTCCTGCTGCGGCCTGGAAGCGCGATTCCCCCCAATAGTCTGCTCTCGCGATTTCCGCGAGGGCGGTCACGCTGGAACCGGTATAGATGTTCACGCTCTGGAGGCCATCCACCTGAACGGCCGTCCATCCGGCAGTGCTGGGCGTCCAGGAATACCAGACGGAACGCTGCACACTTGATTCATCCCCAATGTCCGGGCGCGGTTCGCGGGATTCCATCGTAGCGGCCGCCAGGGAACCGTTGACGCTGCGCGGAAGGGCTCCGGAGATGACCGTGGCCGCGCTGAACGAATCATTTGCCGGAACCGCGGGGGCTGCGGAAGCGGAAAGCTTCAGGTTGAACGGACCAGCAGTCAGGTAGTTTCCGGCGGCGACATGGAAATAGTATTTCTGTCCAGAGGTGGCGGAGAAATAAGCCAATGAGAGCACCCCGTCCGGGGCCAGCAGTTCGAGCGTGTCCAGGGACGTTCCCTGCAGGACGCCCACCAGCGGCGGGTCGTCTCCGACGGCTGCGGTCGCTTCCAGCTTGAATCCTCCGGTGGAAGGGGCGGTCCATTCATACCAGACACTGGCTCCTTCCGAACGATAGATGGGTTCCAGCGGCTCCTGGGTGGCTTCGCCCGTGGTGCCGTTGACATTGACGCTGGCCGCACTGGCGAGCACCTGGCGACTGGCGAAATGGTCATTGGCAGGCGGAGCCGCCAGTGCGAAGGCGGGCATGGCCAGAATCACGCCCTGCACCAGGAGGCTGCGGCAAAAGGCTGAGCGCGCGGGCATCTGGGCACCGGGAGCGGGATTTGAAGATGCGGATGAAGCAGTGGGATTTTTGTTCATGGAATTCTCCGGTTGAAAATGCTGTCAGGAAACCTGCCAGATTGCCGGTTCCAATGTCAATGCGAAACGGGGGAATTGACCATAGGAAAATCCCCGTCATGCGCTGCATTGACGCGGCAGGGACCGTTTCGTATTGTCTGGGTGGTTTGCACCGCTGTCTCATGAAAACCGACCGCCGTTCGTTCCATTCCCTGCTGATTTCAGGACTCCTGCTGCTCAGCACTTCCGCCGCACTCCGCGCCATTCCGCAGACCTTCGGCGGCGGTCAGTTTCTGAGTGCGGTGGACAAGCCAGCCGAGCAGTTTTTCGCCAACATCGCCATGTGGAAACCCGGAGCAAAACTGCCGGGCGAGTGGATTCCCGTGGAAACGCCGCCGAGTGCGGTGCGGGCCAGGGAACCGGGGCCGGTTTTTGGAGTGCAGGCGGATTCCCTGACGCTGGTCCGGGAGGATGACGGGACCATCACGGAAATTCGTGTCGGTTACAGTCCGAAGGGCTCCGGACTGGCGGAAACCGCATTGCTCGCCAGACTGCGGACCAACCTCAAATCGTTCACCGCCGCAAAGCCGGCTGTCTCCGGTGGTTTGGAGAAGTATGCCGGGAGCGGGCTGGTCATCGCCTTGAAAAAAACCGCCGGAGGTCCCGTGCTGCATCTGACTTCCGCGGCTGGCGGTCCCCCTGTCAAGGTTGAGAAAAAGTGAAGACCACACACCGCCGGGCACTGGCGTTCGTCGGGCTCCTCGGCAGCACGGCGGCGCTTTCTGCACCGGCGGACACACCGGAGTTCCTGACAAATGCAGCGGCATGGAAGCATCCGGATTTCACCGCCGCCCTCACGGCGCCGGAAGCAGCGGCGGACGGACCGGTGCTGCGACATTTCTGGAAATCGCCACCCGCCATTTTCGGCGTCCAGCCGCATTCTGCTTCGGCCCGGATCGCCCATGGCGCGATCGATTCCCTGTCATTTGCGATCTTTGATGCCGGAACCTATTTTGGATTTCAAAATCAAAACATCACCGGACCGGTCGAAACGGCGCACCGGAAATTTGATGCCGAATTCCACCGGCGACTGGAAAGCGTCCGCAGCGGGCTGCTGACCGCCTCCGGAGGCAGGGAGAAGAAATTCACCCTGGGTGAAAAAAACGGCCTGACATGGCCGGCGCGGCTGTATGCCTGTGAAGGAACGGCGCTGCGACTGATCGCGGTCGAACAGCAGTTGATCCTGCTGGATGTGTTTCCCACCGTTCCGGAGGCGCTGAGCGTGCGCTGTGCCCCATGGCTGGAAATGCGCCGCCGGCGCGGAGAAGAGTTCCGCGCCTGGTTGAAAACGGACGGCCTGCCGTGCGCTGGAGACCGGGAAATCCGCGGCATTCCGATGCTGCCGCAAGGCAACCGCGGCTACTGCGGGGCGGCCATCCTAGCCATGACCGCACACTACCTCGGCCTGCAAACCGGAACCGAAGAACTCGCCGTGCTTGCCGATTTCCGCTACGGCGCAACCACCAGCCCGGACATTCGAAATCTGAGCAGCCAGATTGCCCGCGCCGCCGGAGTCACGGCGCGGCGGTCAGGGAAATTCGACTATGCACTGGCGAAAACCTCCATCGACGCCGGCATGCCCGTGGTGGTTTTCCGGCGCTGGGCTGCGGAACGGGACTATCTCCACACGCTCCATTCCAACCGGCTCAAGGAAGGCGGCGCCCCGGCCCGGCTGCCGGAGCCCGGCATGGAGGACCGCAAAACCTGGCCGGGGAAAAATGCGCCAGCCCATGCCTCCATCGTTCATGGTTACAACGACCAGCGTCGTGAAGTCATTTTCACCGAAAGCTGGGCGGTGGCCGCACGCAGTCGGAGGATGCGCGTCGAGGAACTGGAAGCCACCAGCTACTACGCGGTGTATTTTCTTCCCTGATTCCGCGCCGCCGGAATCAGCGTTCTGCCCCGGCTTTGACGATTTCCCAAAAACTCCCGCTCTCCAGGCTGGCACCGCCCACCAGGAAACCATCCACGTCCGGCTGGGCCATGAGGTCCGCGGCATTTCCGGGTTTTACACTGCCGCCGTACTGGATGCGCACCCGCTGGGCGACGGAGGCATCATAAAGCCCGGCCAAAACCTCGCGAATCGAGGCATGGGCCTCCTGTGCCTGTTCCGGAGTGGCATTGCGCCCGGTTCCGATCGCCCACACCGGCTCGTAGGCGATCACCGTGTTGGTCGCCTGGTCGGCATCCAAACCGGCGAGGTCTTCGGACAATTGCCGGGCGAGCACCTCCTTGACTCGTCCGCCGTCCCGTTCCGCCAGGGTTTCCCCCACGCACAGGATCGGCTTGAGGTGGAAATGGTGCGCCGCAGCGACCTTTTTGTTAATCATCGCGTCCGTTTCCCCAAAAATGGTCCGCCGCTCGCTGTGGCCGAGAATCACGTAGGTGATGAACATTTCCCGCAGCATCATCGGGCTAATCTCTCCGGTGAACGCCCCGTTCTGTTCAAAATGCATGTTCTGTGCGGCCAGGCGGACATGGTCGCGATTTTTCAGCATCGCCTGGGCGGCGGCCAGACTCACAAACGGCGGGGCGATCACGATGTCGATGCGCTCTTCGCCGGAGGCCAGTACGAGGAAGTCCTTGAGAAACTCCGCGGCTTCTGCGGGAGTTTTGTGCATCTTCCAGTTGGCGGCAGTGATCGGTTTTCGAGTGGACATGGGAGAGAAAAGCAAAGGGGTGAAAAACGGGAGGTGAATGGTTAGGCGCAAGCGCTGCCGGGCTTCTCTGCCAGGGCAGTGACACCGGGAAGGTCCTTGCCCTCCAGGAGTTCCAGGCTGGCGCCGCCGCCCGTGGAAATGAACGTCACCCTGTCGGCAACCCCGGCCTGCTTCACCGCCTTCACGCTGTCGCCTCCGCCGATGATGCTCTGGCATTCGCGGTTCTGCGCAATGGCCCGCGCAACGGCAAACGTCCCGCCGGCACAGTCCTTGATTTCAAAAACGCCCATCGGTCCGTTCCAGAGCAGAGTTTTGGCTCCAGCGATTTCCGCGGCAAAAAGCTTCACGCTTTCCGGTCCGATGTCCACGCCTTCCCAACCGTCGGGAATGCTTTCGTTCACCGCGGTGAATCTTGTCGTCCCCACCTGCTTCGCCTCGAAATCGAAGCGGTCGGTGATCATTGCATCCACGGGAATCAGAAACTTCACTCCGCGCTGCCTGGCCTTGGCCAGGGCCGCTGCGGCGATCGGCTCCCATTCCGGCTTGTAAAGGCTTTTGCCCAGGGAGATGCCCTGGACCAGCTTGCGGAAGGTGTAGGCCATGCCGCCGCCGATGATGACGGTGTCCGCCTTGTCGAGCAGGCGGTTAATGACATTGATTTTGTCGCTGACTTTCGCTCCGCCCAGAATGACAACGAACGGACGGGCCGGTGCTTCCAGTTCATCGTGCAGGTAGGCCAGTTCCTTTTCCATGAGCAGTCCGCTCACCGACGGCAGGAATTTGGCGACGCCGGCGGTGGATGCGTGTGCACGGTGGGCGCTGCCAAAGGCGTCGTTCACATAAATTTCCGCCAACTCCGCCAACTGTGCCGCCAGTGCGGAATCGTTTGTTTCCTCGCCGGCGTGGAAGCGCACGTTTTCCAGCAGCAGGACTCCGCCGGGTGCCAATGCCAGTGCCTTTGCCTTGGCGGCTTCCCCCACGCAGTCGTCGGCGAAATCCACCGTGGTCCCCAGCAGTGCGGCCAGGGCTTTCGCCACCGGTTTGAGGCTCTGTTTGGGATCGCGGACCCCGTTTGGCCGTCCGAGGTGGCTGCACAAGATGAGTTTGGCCCCCGCCTCCCGCAATGCCTGCAGGGTTGGCAGCGTTTCCCGAATCCGGGTGTCGTCGGTGATGACCATCTCGCCACCCTTTTCTTCCAAGGGCACGTTGAAATCGACCCGCACCAGGCAGCGTTTTCCTGAGACGTCGATGTCGCGAATGTTCATTTTGGCCATGATGGGAGCGGAGATTGGGGTGAATGGATGGGGAATCCCCTGCGGAGGGCGTCGCGGCGGACTGGGCGCTGCCGACCTCACCGCCAGGAAAAGGGGGCGTTACTTAGCCGCCGCTGCGCAGGGCGTCAACTGGCAGCGACCGTCCAATTTTTCTGCTCAACGCAGGCCGGTCAGCAGCAGTTCCGCGTTGGCCTGGGTAACCCGGATGTTTTTGGTCAGGACTTCCATGGCTTCCCCTGCGGGCATTTGGGCCATTTGCTTGCGGACGTGGCCGATGCGGCGGAATTCGTCGGGGTGGTAGAGGAGGTCATCCTTGCGGGTGCCGGACTTGGCAATGTTGATGGCGGGGTAGATGCGCCGCTCCACCAGTTCCCGGTCCAGGTGAATCTCCATGTTGCCGCTGCCCTTGAATTCCTCAAAGATGACTTCGTCCATCTTGCTTTCGGTCTCAATCAGCGCCGTGGCCAAAATGGTCAGGCTGCCTCCTTCCTCGACCTTTCGGGCCACTCCAAACCACTTGCGGGCCATCTGAAGCGCCCGGGGGTCAATGCCGCCGGAGCCAATGGGGCCCTTGCCGCGGATGGAGTTGTTGATGCCGCGGGTGAGCCGGGTGAGGCTGTCGAGCAGAATAACCACGTCCCTGCCCAGCTCGACCAAGCGCTTGGCGCGGTCCAGGGTCAGTTCGGCCACCTGCTGGTGGCGCATGGCGGGTTCATCGAAGGTGGAGGAGGTGATCTGACAGGTGGCATTCTGCCGCACGGTTTCCTGAAAATCGGTCACTTCCTCGGGCCGTTCATCCAGCAGGAGGATCATCAGGTGCACCTCCGGATGGTTTTCCTGAATCGATTGGGCGATTTCCTTGAGCAGGATCGTTTTGCCTCCGCGGGGCGGTGCGCAGATCAGTCCGCGCTGGCCCTTGCCGAGGGGGGCGATGATGTCCACCGCACGGGCGCTCACCGACTTGGTGCGCCGGTTTTCCAGCATGAGCCGCTCGTTGGGAAACAACGGGGTGAGTTTGTCGAACGGAACTGGCGCTTCCCATTTTTCCGCCTCGACCCCCTCGATGGAAACGATGCTTTCGGCCACCAGGAAGCGTTCCTTGTGGTCGCGCGGAGCCCGCACGAGGACCGAAATGAACTGTGAGGGGCGGAGTTGGTGGCGTTTCACCAGTGCCGTGGGCACGAAAACGTCATCCGGAAGCGGGGCGTAGCTGTAGCGAGGATCGCGCAGGACTCCAAAGGAATCCTTGATGATTTCAACCACTCCGTCGGCTTCGATGATGCAGCCGCGGCGGGCGAAATGGACGAGAATTTCAAAGACAAGCTGGTGCTTTGACCGGCTGCCGCCGACGCGCAGGCCGTGGGCCGCCCCGATGTCGTAGAGCTGAGCCAATGTCTGGACCTGAAATTCATTGAGTTTGATGCGTTCCGGAATGGGCGGAGCCGTCTGGGGCGGTGCTCCGGAGTCATCTCCCCCCGTTTCAGAGGAAGTGTCCGCCGTCGTCGGCTGGTCATCGTTCGGAAAGACGTCCGCGGACGGCGCGCCGGTGTCGGAGTCGTTCAGGGTGGAAGTTTCTGAGTCAACCATGATAGGAAGTAGTCGGTCTGTTGTGCGAGTGACTGGAGGGAGCCGCCGTTCCAGATGACGGCACCGGCCCGGGGGATTTTTTCGAGAATGGGAATCTGGGCGGCGAGGCGTCGCTCGACACGGTGGGCATCGGCCGCGCCAGTGCGGGCAAGCAGCCGCTGGCGCTGCACGTCCGGCCCGCAGGCGACGAGGACGACCAGGTCGGACTCCAGTGGGAAGTCCGTTTCAAAGTAAAGGGGAACATCAGTAAAAAAGTAGGAAATGCCGGTGTCCGCGGCACGGTGCCCGGCTTCGTGACAAGCCTCGCGAACCAGCGGGTGGAGGATCGCTTCCAAGGCCCGGCGTTTGCCGGAATCGGCAAATACAACGGCGCTGGTTCGGCTGCGGTCAAGGCTGCCATCGGGTGCCAGAACCCCGTCACCCAGCGACGCGGCCACTTTTCCCACAATGGCGGGTCTTGTCAACAACTCGTGAACCGCACGGTCGCAGTCGAATAAAACGCCGACGGAACCGACCTTCTCCATCAGCAGGCGTCCAAACGTTGTTTTTCCGGTGGCGATGCCACCCGTGATGACCAGTGTGCGCATGCAGGCAGTGAAGTGGGTCCCGTTTTCCGGTGTCTTCAACCGGCACCAGGCCGCGTGCGGTCCAGCCACCGGTTAGGGATCTGTTCCGACGGCGAGGCGGGCAAAGTCGCCCGGGTCGGTGGAGGTGCCGCCGTCGGTGCGGAAGGTGTGCCATTCCCAGCCGACGTCAAGTGCCGGAAGTCCGAGGGCAGCCTGCACCGCGGCGGAATCCACGGCGTTGAGTTCGGAAATGACGACCGTATTCCAGACGGCGAGATCGTCGCTGCCTTCCACGGTGTACACCACCGTGTCCCTGGTGGCGGTCTGCCGGACTGGACCGGAGAACACAGCACCGCTGCGGGCGGCAATGGTCAGGGTCAGCACCTGGTCGCCGCCGAGCGGGTGCAGTTTGCCATAAACGCGGGGACCAGCGCTGTTGGTCAGGGGATGGGAGTTGGTGGCGAACTCCAGGAGGTTGCTGGCACCGTCCTTGTCATCGTCGTCATTCCGTCCGCCAGTGACGCCGCTGGCTGCGGCCCAGGCGCTGTAGGGATCGCCGGCACCGGACACTTTGATGGTGCCGCTGGTCAGAAACTGGGACGTATCCCAGGTGAGGCCGACGCCCAGAGCGGCGGCACTGAAGTCGAATACGGGAACGCCCGTGATGGAAGCGGCATCCGCGAGATCATAGGTCTCGCCACCGACGGGGCTGTAGCCGGCGAGCACCACCTTGATGGTGCCGTTGGCGGCAAGGACACCGGCAACGTTCACCTTGTCACTGGCCGCCGCACCCGTGATTTCCGCTTCGTAGAATGAACCGGCGTCAAACGTCAGAGTGGAGCCGAAGCTGAGCGTGCCCGCGCTGGCACCGGGGGCGACGGTGCCTCCGGATGCGACGGTGGCAGCCGCGCCGAGAGTGCCGCTGCCGCCCAGGGTGCCGCCGGTGTTCACGCTAACCGGACTGGCGGTGAGTGCGCCGTCCACCTGGAGGATGCCGGCGCTGATGGTCGTCGGTCCGCTGTAGGGGCTGGTGCCGTTGAGCGTCCACTTGCCGCCCTGCGTTTTGATCAATCCGCCGGTGCCCAGATCGAGTGCGCCGGTGATGACCTTGAAGCCGGCGGCATTGTTCCCGCCGGCCAGGGTCAGGGTGTGGTTTCCAGGCGCTGCGAAACTGGTGAACCCGGCTGAAGCGCTGCTGGAAACGGTCACCGTGGCATCGCCGGTCAGAGTGATCGCTCCGGTCAGGGTGGGATTCGCCCCGGCAATGACGGCCAGGGCTCCGTTGTCGGTGCTTCCGGTTCCAGCGATGCGGAACGGTTCGGCGACGGTGAAATTGGTCGTGGCACCGGTGAACAGAATCTCGCCGCCAGTCGCTTGAACATCGGTGTCGCCCGTTGTGCTGCCGAGGGCCGTGGCCGAACCGACGGCGATGATGCCTTTGGCAACGGTGGTGATGCCGTCGTAGGTGTTCGCACCCGTCAGCGTCAGGGTGCGGTTGGTGGCATCGGCATTCAGCCGCGTCAGGCCCCCGGGACCGGAAATGGTGCTGGCGCAGGTGGTGCTGGAAACGGGGTCGGAGGTCAGCACATGTCCCGCGCTGAGATGGATGGTCCCACCAATGCCTGCCAGGCCTTTGATGGTCTGCGCCGCGTTGTTCAAATTCAGAATTCCACCGTCCACGGTCAGGTTGGCGGTGGCGGCAGAAAGGGAAGCCCCGGAAGCCACGGTAAGACCGCCCTCAAAGAGCGTGGTCAATCCCGTATGGGCATTCAGGCCATTGATGGTCATGGTCCCGGTGCCCACCTTGGCCAGTTTGCCCCCAGTGGCCGCGGAGCCGCCGGCTCCGGCGTTGGCCGTGTCTTTGATGACGCCGTCAAAAGCGAAATCGCTGCCGTCACCCACGGTCAATGTTGCGTTGGCCAGGCCCACGCTCCCGTTTCCGGTCAGCGAGCCAATCTGCTGGCTGACGCCGTTGAGATTCAGAATTCCCGGGTTCGTCACGGTGACCGGGGTGGTGAAGGGCAGCCGGTTGGGCGTGGTCCGGATGCGAAGTTCCCCTTCGTTGATGATGGTGGCTCCACCATACGAGCAGGCGGTGGCGACTGCGATGACGCCGGTTCCCGCTTTTGTCAGGGCACCGGGACCGGAAATGGTGGTGCCCGCAGGGTTGGCGCCGGTGAAGTTGATGATGTTCAGCACCGTCCCGGAGTAGGCGATCGTTCCGCCCCCGCCTGCCAGGAAAATCGTGGAGTCCGTGTCAATAAACGATCCGGCATTTCCCGTGTTCGTGGTTTCCAGTTTTCCTCCATCCAGGGTATAAACAGAACCGACCGCGGTGGAAATGCGCAGCGAACTGTTGGTGGTGAGCGAAGCTCCCGCACCGACGTGGACTGTTCCCGTCCCCAGCGCGATCGTCCCTGAAATGGTCAGCGCCCCTTCTTCGACAACGATTCCTGATGCGGTGGCATTGCCGGAAACGGTGAAGGCATCGGTGGCATCTGTGCCGGCGGAAAATACCGCCGTGTCTCCAGGCACCCAGTTCGCGGTGCCCGCCGCCAGACCGTCGAAGTCCGGACTCCAAAATGGACTGGCGTCCCATGCCCCCGCCGGAGCAACCCCGGCACCCGGAGTATCCGCATTGGAATCCCAATAAACCGTTGCGGCGCTGGCGGAGGTGATCGCAGCAAAACCGAGTAATGCAGCAAGAAGCAATGGGTGCGTATTCATAACGGTGTATTTGAGAGCGGTGGATGACGGCGTGGTTCAGCGCCCGGTGCCAATCGCATGGGCCTGCACCGGGCGGCGGCGGGCGCTGCCGCAGAAGTGATCAGGGCTGCGGCGCAACGGAGAGGCGGATGAAATCGCGGGGATCGCTGGAGGTGCCTCCATCCGTACGGAAACTGTGCCATTCCCACCCGGTGTCGAGGGTCGGAAGTCCGAGGGCGGCCTGCACCGCGGCGGAATCCACGGCGTTGAGTTCGGAAATGACGACGGTGTTCCAGATGGCGAGATCATCGCTGCCTGCAACGGTGTAGATGATTTTGTCCTTGGTGGCGGTCTGCTGAACGGCACCGCTGAAGGCCGCGCCGCTGCGGGTGGCAATGGTCAGGGTCAGCACCTGATCGCCGCCAAGCGGGTGGAGCCGGTCGTAGGTGCGCGGGCCGGAACCATTGGTCAGAGGATGGGAATTGGTGGCAAACTCCAGCAGGTTGCTGGCGCCGTCCTTGTCGTCGTCGCCGGTCTTGCCGCCAGTGACGCCGTAAAGGGCGGCCCAGGCGTCGTAGGGATCGCCACTAACCACGCGGATGGTGCCATCCGTCGGAAACTGCGATGCATCCCAGAGGAGCCCGGCGGAAAGCACGGCGGAGGTGAAGTCGAAGGTCGGCGAACCCGCGAAGGACGCGGCATCGGCAATGTCGAAGCTGTCACCGGCAACGGGCACATAACCGATGAGCATGACTTTGATCATTCCATCGGTGGTCAGTGCCCCGGTGACATTGAGCTTGTCCGCGGTTGCAGCGGCGGTGATTTCCACATCGTAGCGGGAGCCGGTCTGGAGGTTGGCGGAAGCGGCACCGAGGGTGCCAACGCTGGCTCCCGGGGAGACGATGCCGCCGCTCTGGACGGTGACGGTGCCCGTGGCGCCATTGCCGGCCAGAGTGCCTCCGCTTTGCACCACCACGCTGCCGCCGAGGGTCCCGTCCACCTGCAGAACGCCGGTGGAGACCGTGGTGACGCCGGTATAACCGCTGCTGTTGCCGCTGAGGATGGTGGTGCCAGGATTGGCTTTCGTGATGCCGGTGCTGCCGGTGAATCCGGCGCTGATGATCTGGGTCCCCGCGTTGCCGATCTGCACGGTGCCGCCGCCCTGGAGGTCCAGCAGCCCACTGCCGGTCACGTCGCGCAGGAGGAGAAACGCATTATCCACCCCGTTGGTGTCGAGCGTTGTCGTGGTCGCGGCGACGGTGTTCAGAATGGCGCTGAGGGGCACGTCGAGGTCGGGCCCGGTGTTGCCGACGGGACCGCCGGTGCCAGTGTTGTCGAGCCGGATGGTGCCGCCGCCAAGATTGACCTCCGTGGAAGTGTTCCGGGCGATGATGCCCCATTCACTGCGAAGCAGGAGCAGGCCGCTGCCGCTGAGGTTGTAGCGGTCAATGCCGTCGCCGCCGACGGTGGAATTGCCGCGGTTGTCGAGCACGATCCAGTTGGTGGTGACGGTGCCGCCATTGTGGTTGAAAACACCAGTGCCGTCGATGCCGATGTAGATGCCGCCGCCGACGGTGGCGACGACCGGAAGCGCATTGAGGTTGTTATCCCCCGTGGCATTGGCTGCGCCGCCCCCGGAGGTGGACGGAGTGAACAGCGGAGAGTCCCCCGTGAGCGTGAGCGCACCCGAGTTCATGTTGTAGGTGCTCAGACCATTGGGCCAGTGGCCGACGCGCACCTGCTGGCCAACCACCGCATCACCGTTGTGATTGACCGTGCCGGCTCCGGTGTTGGCATCGCCAAGGAAGAACTGGGTGGCCGCGTTGAGGGTGCCGCCCGCGGCAATGGTGAGGGATGCGCCGCTGGAATTTCCGAACGGCGTGCTGCCGCCCCCGGCGGGGACGGAAACGTTGGTGACTGAAACGGTTCCGCCGCTGGAAATGGTGACGGCGGCATTCGTCGTCGGGACGGTTGCGTTAAAGGTGCCCACCAGCAGCACCCCGGCCTCCACGAGTCCGGAGAACGTGGTGACCGTATCCGTCCGGGTGACTCCGGCGCGCAACTGACCGCCAATGCCGCCCGCAGTGCCGAGATCAATGGTCTGACCGTTGTTGTCGAAGCCGGTGCCCTGGGTGTCGAAATCCACATAGGTGCGGTCGGGTCGGGAGCCGGCGCCGGTGATGGTATTGCCGGATTTTAAGGTGAAGCCGTCGGAACGGTCGAACCCGAGGATCCCGTTGGCGCTGTCACCGTTGATGGTGACCGCCCCGTTGCCCAGGGTGCCGGTGGTGCCTCCGTTCCCAATATTCAGCCGCATGGATGGAGTGCCTGCTGTCTGGGTGTTTCCACCGCCAATGGTGGTGGTTCCGTAGCTGTTCGTGCCGGTGAAGACAACCGTGTAGTTGTTGTTGTAGTTGGTGACATTCACTTCCAGGTCCCCCCCGGAAATGTCGCCGCTGACAATGCCCGCGGTGGTCAGCGCAGTGTTGTGGGCCCCGATGCGGGCCGCGCCGGCGATGATGACCGGACCGTTCCAGTTGGTATTGTCGATCCGCAGGGCGCCAATGTTGCCGTTCGTATCGGCGTATCCCGTGCCGGTGATGGTGATGGGATTCGTATAAACCTGGCTGGCTGCGGCCAGCACCTGCGCGCGGTTCTGCACTTCGATGGAGCCATTCCCATAAGCCGCGGCCACGGCACCGTTGACCCGGTAGGTGCCGGTGGTGGGCGAAGGAAGAATCCACTTTCCGGCAAAGCCCGGGCTCACGCTGGTGATGGTGATGCTGTGCGACGCGCTGCCGCCGATGGCGGCGTGGGGATTCAGCGAAACGGTGCCCCCGCCAGCCACCTCCCGATCGAAAGCGAAACCGCCGTCATTGCGCGTATAACTGAGGATTCCGGAACCATTCACATTCACCGTCGGGTTGGCGATATTGCCGGTGTCGCGATCCACTTCGAGGATGCCGTCATTCACAAAGCAAGCGCCGATGGCAGTGCTGGCTCCTGTGAGGACAACGGTGCCTGCGCCATTTTTGGTGATGTCTCCGCCGCCGGAAATGACTCCCGGAATGGGAATGATGGCTCCGGCTCCGTGGTTGAAGACCAAGGAGCGGTTATTGTCGATGGGGCCGGTTAGGGATCCAACGGTGCCGCCGTCGCCCAACTGCAGGGTGCCTCCGTTGATCACGGCCGGTTGGGGGGAGGGATTGTCAAAGCCAATGATGGCGGTGCCAGTGTTCTGTTTGGTGATGGGCGTGGCAATGCTCGCCCCCGGACCACCGACGATCAGGTAGCTGATCGCCGCATTGTCAAACGTGACGCTGCCCGGCATGACCACGCCGGTAACGGCAATCTTTTGGTCCACTCCCGGCAGATCGTCGAGCGTCAGGGCGTCGCCATTCATCGCAGTCATCGGCGGAATGAGCGGCCCCTGCCAGCTCGCCGTGACCCCGACATCCCAGATGGGGCCATTGGCGTTGTTCCAGCGCAGCGGCAAGCTGGTGTAGGTGAGGTCCACGCCAGGAACCGGAAGGGCGTTGAAAACCACGGCGGGCCCGCGCAGATTCAGGCCGGAAACGTCAAAGGCCGGAAGGCCCCCACCCAGCGGGGGAGCGGCAACATTGATGAGACGGGCGATGCCGGCAGCAGGAAAACCGCTGCTGGTGGCCACCGGGATGGTTCCGTTGGTGGTGAGCGTACCGCCCAGCGAGAGTGCGCTGGCGGAGGCTCCATCCACCTCAAAACGGGCCATTCCCAGGGCGGTTCCCAGCACCAGACTACCGCCCAGCGAACCTTCACCGCTCATCATCGTGCCATCCGCCAGCCGGACCAGCGCAGTGGGGTCGCCCAGCGTGGCCGGGCCGGTGAGGGTCAAGCCACCAGCGTTGACGGAGATGGCACCGGTCCATGCCGGAACCACAACCGACGGGAGGGTACTGTTGAAGGTGAAATTACCGGGACCGTTCTTCTGAAGGATAACGCTGCCGGAAAGCGTGCCTTTGAACGTGTCGGTCAGGGAGGTGGTGAAAAACCGGAGAGCAGAGGGACCAGCCGCGGTGTTTTTGAGAATCAGACCCGCACTGCTGGAAAGCGGGTTGGAGGTGAATGCGGCGACGGTCTGATCAAAACCATTCAAGTCCACCTGGCCAGTGGTCGCAGAGCCCTGGCCGATCACGAGATCGCCGGTGGGATCCAACGCATCGGTCGCGCCCAGTTGGATCGTGCCATCCGCCGCGATGCTGTTGCGCCAGTTATTTCCCGTGCTGCTGATGGTCCATGTGCCGGAATCCGTTTTGGCAAAGTCCGTGTTGGGCATGTCAAACTTGGCGGCGGGAGCAATCACGCCGCTGGAGGAGCCGCGGAAAAAGAGCGTGCCGGGATAGTTGGGACCGGTGGTGGTCACGGTGCCGTTCAGTGTCAGGGTGTTGCCGGCCACATTGTTGATGAACTGCGCCAGGGCGCCGCCTGGCTCCATGCTGCTGAGCACCACCGGGCCGTCCCAGGAATTACTCCCGGCCTGGTTCACGACCGAGGCGCGGTAGTTCTGCGCCAGCGTGCCGGTCCGCAGGGTGAGCGTTTTTCCTGCGCCATAGGCTGCGGAGCCTGCCAGTTCCAGATTCGCCCCGAGTTGACCCGCGGCGAAAACACCCACCGGAATGTTGCTGCCATCCACCAAAATGTCAGTGCCGGAACCCTGGGCGAGGGCATTGCCGAAGCGGACCGCCCCGCGATTCACCACCAGGTTGCCGGACCAGCCGGAATTGTCGCCGGAAAGCTGGATCACGCCCTGGCCGGCGGTCGTGGTTCCGCCGACTTTGGTGATATTGAACGCACCGTTGATCGGACCGCTCAGAGTGCCGGTGTTGTTCGCGTTGTTTCCAACGATGGTGTCCTGCAGCAGCTTCACGCTGCCAGAGACAGTCCCGTTTTCGAGGCGCAGCGCACCGAGGTTGCCCACGCCTTCGACCCAGCCGGTGCTGTCGAGCACCAGATCGTTCACATGCGTAGCGCCGGAAACATAAAGCTGGCCAGCTCCGGTGACAGTAATGCTGTTCGATGCGGCGGCACCCAGCGCCCCGGCGAAATTGGTATTCAACCGCACGTCATCAACGTGGATCGTAGTGCCCGGGTCAAAGGCAGCCGCCACGGTGTTCACGATGAATTGACCCTCCACACTTGCCGCCGGACGTGCGATGCCGTTGGTGTCGTTGTTGAACGTGATGACCCGGGCCGCACCGCCGTCCCGCAGGCCGCCGGAGAGCACATGTTGGTTGGTGGTTTGACTGCGCAGCACCGTATCCGCATCGAACTGCACCGGTGCGGAAATGGTGTGCACCGGTCCAGTGAGAATGTCCAGGGAAGGACTGGCTCCCCCGAAAATCAGCGTGTTTCCCGCCAAGCCCGGTGCGATGGTGAAGCTGTGACTGGCGTTGGAATCCCCCAAATTCAGGTCGTTGACCGTGATGTTCTGTGCCACCGCACCGAGGCTGATGATGCGGGCCGCGCTAATGTCGTTGGTGATGGTGGCCACGTCCGCGGGGCCATTCGGAAACGTGTTGTTCGGAGTCCAGTTCGCTGGAGCATTCCAGTTGCCTGCGGCATTGACATTCCAAGAGGCAGAACCCGCCCGGGCCTGCTGCGGCCATGCGGCCAGCAGAGGAACGGTGAGCAGGGCAGAGCGGGCGAAAACAGAATGGATAAGTGAGAGCGGATTCATTGCAGTGGCGGGCGGAGGGTTGATTCAAAACATTGATCATCCAAGAACAGCCGCAGTCTGCCAGCCCGCGGGACGAAACGTCAAGACATTTGCCAGTCAGCATCCGATTTCCGAGTTGCCGGACGATTTTTGGGATGGAAACTGGCAAAGGCGGAAAAGGCTGCCAAAAACCAGGCTGCGGGATTTCTCGGATTTTCCACGTCTGGTGAATGATCTTAGGAATTCCCCCCCGCAGCACACTGGGTGAATAAACCGCACCCGGTGCTTCCGGGCCGTTCGTGATGGCCGCGGCCTGCGACATTGTACCGGGTGCTTTGCGCCCGGCGACACCCAGATTCGGAATCGCCACGCCATGAAATGCTTCGGCGTGGCCGGGAAACAGTTCATCCGTCATGTCATACGGCCACGACCCGGCATCGAAAAACTCCACGTCCGCAAAACCCGCCGTCAGAAAATCCGGCTCTTCCCGGATTCGTGTGGGAATTTTTACGGCAGCGAGAGGTCGAGTTTTCCGAGGAGGAAGAGAATGCGGACGCGGTAGTGTGCAAAGTTGCGGAACCCTCTGGCGGCGGATTTGTTAGCTTGGATCACGCTGTTAAAGCCATCGGCCAGGGCGTTGCTGATGGGGTGGGCAAACCGGTTGAGCAAGCGCGGCAGGCTGGCTTTGAAGCGGCGCCCGGACTTCTTCATCCGCTCCAGTCGGCAGCGCTGGGTGCGGCGGTGCCACTTCGCAAAATACTCCGCGCCCTGCAGCGCGCCGGTCTGTTCCCAGAATCCGCCGAAGAGTTCCTGGATTTCCCTTGCCCGCGATGTCTTCAGCGTGAGTCGCGCCATGGCTTCAAAGCGGATGAGTTTCTCGGAACTCAAATTCAGGGGGTTGGTCAGCCACAGGTATTTGGTGTTGGTCAGGGTGGTATCGCCCTGCGCTGGCAACACTGCGTGTTCCCGCCGCCGCACACTCCCCCCCCCCGCAGCCGCGCCTTGCGGGCCGCATGGTCCATCTCCAACGGAGTAACTTGCCAAGCTTCCGACAGGCTCAGCATCTGTTCGAGGTCTTTCGCAGTCATCCTTCCATCTCCTCAAAAAAGCCCGAATCGCAGACTTTTTCCCACACGAGTCCGGGAAGGGCCTTTTTTGGACCCCCGGGCGCAGCCGGCACAAGAGCGGAACCCTTGAATTTCCACCAGACACAAACACCGTCCGGGGATGCATCAAGCCGCAGATGTCTGGCGTTTCAACATTCCTATGAGGCTTCGGGCCTTGGTGCGGCCCTGGTTAGTCAGGGAAAGGGATTTTTCCTCCGCCCTGATGTAGGCGCGGCCTGTCAGACCGGCGATCGCCGAAGTGATGTGGGCGACGCGGGGGCGTCCGCATTCCACGATGACATCATTGATGGCCCGACTTGAGAAGGTGTCCTGTTGATAGGCGTCGTGAAGGATCAGGGCGGCGAGGAGCGCTTGATCTGCCAGCGTCAGATCGTGAACAGAGTGGTTTTCAAGGATGGTCCGAGCTTCGTCATGCAGGGCGGGACCTTCTCCTTCGTGTGGTGACTCTTCGGAGTGGTCAGTCGAGAGCGTCGCCTGTCTGCGGAGCCGGATCGCCACCTGCAGCGCCATCTCAAGCGAGTAAAGTTCCGACAATTCCATGTTCGAAATCAAGGCAAGCAAGTCATTCCGATCTTGTAATCTCATTTTTTTATCAAATTTGCCTCGTTTTTTTGCTTGTCTTTTCACTCAAATATGAGAATACTCCTCTATCCGCGAGTATTTTTTGTAAATTTCCCGATTTTGCGTCCCAGTCAACAAGGTTTTCACAAATTTTTCACGAAACTAAACCACAGGAGATCAAATGAAGACAAGGAAAATTGAAACGTTTGAGGTGTCAACGCTCGAGTCTTTCCGCGAGGAAATGGTGCCGAGGTTGGGCTTCCAGCGGAAACCCGTCTATCGGGGGCAGGCGTCGGCCGAATGGAGTCTTATTCCTTCGCTCTACCGCGAGGATATGGCAAAGAGCGGGCACCAGACCTGGACGGAGCTGGAAGCGGCCTTTCTCATCAGTCTGAAGCAGCAGGCCCGCGGAGAGTTGCCCTACGATCCAGCGAGCGAACTCGAGTGGATGGCCCTCGGGGCGCAGCACGGGCTGCCGACACGGCTGTCCAGTTGGTCGGAGAACGCCTTGGTTGCACTTTTCTATGCGACGGATCCTGCGTTTCCGTGCAAGGATGGCGTGGTCTGGCGCATCATGCCCGGCGAGAGCAACTTCACCATCGCCCACGATTTCGAGCAAATTCCCGACCAGTCCCGACTCTACCTGCCCAGGCGGTTGGATGCGGGGATGCGCAACCAGCGGGTCTGCTTTCTCTCCCACCCGCTCCCGCTCGGGGATGCCGCGCCGCAAACCTTCGAGCAGATCTATAAATCCGGGTCCGACCGGCTCGTCCTGAGCAAGATGATCATTCCGGCCGACAGCAAGCACGGACTGCGCCGCGATCTCGCCCTCCTGGGGATCGATCACCAGTTTATCAATCCGGGGCTCAATGGGCTGTGCCGCGACCTGCGAGAGGAGATCTATCACAACACTGATTCCTATGATTGGATTTCCTACGCGTTTGATGGGTCTGAAGACGAGTGAGCGTCGGATCGCACGCATCCCCCTGGGCGGTCTGGGAAAAACCGGCCAGGGGCGGAACGGGACAGGCGGCGGAGTGTCGGGCGCTTGAATATCCGTGACGGGATGAAACTCATTTTTTGCGTGCAAAGGGCGCAGGAAGCAGCCAATGGAAGCCGTCATGAACGCCGCATTCCAGCTGCATTTGAATTCACTGCTTGAGGGAATCCGCACTGCCGGACTCTGGAAGGAGGAGCGCCGCATCGCCGGCACCCAGGACGCCGTCATCCGCCTGGAGGATGGACGGGAGGTCATCAACATGTGCGCCAACAACTACCTGGGGCTGGCCCACCATCCGGAAATTGAATGTGCCGCCCGTGAAGCCTTGGAACGCTGGGGGTATGGCATGGCTTCGGTCCGGTTCATCTGCGGCACGCAGTCACTGCATCAGGAATTGGAAAAGGCACTGAGCAACTTCCTCGGGACGGAGGACACCATTCTTTACACGTCTTGTTTCGATGCAAACGGCGGGCTTTTTGAGACGCTTCTAACCGATCAGGATGCCGTCATCAGCGATGCCCTGAACCATGCTTCGATCATCGACGGCATCCGACTGTGCAAGGCGAAGCGCTTTCGCTACGCCAACGGCAACATGGCGGAACTGGAGGCCCAGTTGCAGGCGGCTGACGCCGCCGGTGCCAGGTTCAAACTCATTGCGACGGATGGCGCATTCAGCATGGATGGAGTGGTCGCCCCGCTGCGGGAGATCTGCAGTCTTGCGGACAAATTCCAGGCGATGGTCATGGTGGATGATTCGCATGCCGTCGGCTTCATGGGCGAAGGCGGACGTGGCACCCATGAACACGCCGGGGTCATGGGCAGGGTGGACATCATCACCGGGACGCTGGGCAAGGCGCTCGGCGGTGCCAGCGGCGGTTATGCCAGCGGGCGCAGGGAAATCATCGATCTGCTGCGCCAGCGCTCCCGACCCTATCTTTTTTCGAACACCGTCGCTCCGGCCATTGTGGCGGGGTCACTCAAGGCGCTGGAAATCGTGCAGCGCAGCGGGGAGCTTCGCCAGCGCCTCTGGGACAACACCCGGCTCTGGTGCCGCCTGCTGCGTGACGGGGGATTTGAGGTCCACGAGGGGCGGCATCCCATTGTTCCGGTCATGCTTGGCGATGCCAAAATCGCCCAGGAAATGGCCCGCCGACTTCTCGACAGGGGCGTCTATGCCATCGGCTTTTTCTACCCGGTGGTCCCGCAGGGGGCGGCTCGGGTGCGCACCCAGGTTTCCGCGGCACATGCGCCGGAACTGCTTGAGAAGGCCGCAGCAGCCTTCGTGGAAGCCCGCCGGGAAATCACCGGCCGTTGATCCGCGGTTTTGCCGTGTTTTGACAATGCGGGAGGACGCACTATCCTCCACGCTTCTCTGACATTCACCTCAACCTGCCAACCCGGCGAATAACACCATGCCCCATACCCTGCCCGAACTGCCCTACGCTGAAGATGCCTTGGAGCCGCACGTCGATGCGAAAACGATGAACATCCACCGCACCAAGCACCACCAGGCTTATGTGACGAACCTCAACAACGCCCTGACCGGCCATGCCGATCTTGAAGCCATGAGTCTTGAGGTCCTTTGCAAAAACATTGCCCAGGTTCCGGAAACGATCCGCAATGCCGTGCGCAACAACGGAGGCGGCCATTGGAACCACTCCCTTTTCTGGAAACTGATGGGCCCGGGCAAAGGAGGTGCGCCATCCGGAAAACTCGGCGAGGCCATCGATGCGGCCTTCGGCAGCTTTGACAAATTCAAGGATGAGTTCAAAAAAGCGTCCGTCGGGCGTTTCGGTTCCGGCTGGGCCTGGCTGGTGGCCAAGGACGGCAAAGTGGCCGTCGTTTCGACAGCGAACCAGGACAACCCGCTCATGGACGGCTCCGGCCTGCCGCTGCTGGGGCTCGACGTGTGGGAGCACGCCTACTACCTCCACTATCAAAACCGCAGAGCGGATTATGTGGATGCCTGGTGGAATGTGGTGGACTGGGACGCGGTGGCTGCCCGTTTCGCCTCCGCCTGATTCTGAGCGATTCTGCCTGCAACGCGGCGGGACCGGAGTCGGTCCCGCTGTTTTTTTATGGGCGGGCACGGGGTCCGGACCAGCCAATGGATGCCTGGACCGCAAAAATCATGCCCAACTTGCCTTGTCAAAAACAGCCCGCCGCCTTTAATCGCAAAACCCTTCAATTTTCTTCAACCCGACAGCATGTCCGCCCGGAAACGCGCTGCAAAAAACACCGCCAAAGCATCGAAATCTTCGGCGGCGACCGGTGATGCCCGGAAGGGAAAACGGAACACCGAACTCCCATCCGGACCGGCGACGGAACTGACGCCACGGCCCGGCCAGGGAGTGATCGAAATCCGCGGGGCGCGCCAGAACAACCTGCGCTCCATTGACCTCGACATCCCCCTCGGCCAGTTGAATGTGGTCACCGGCCCCAGCGGCAGCGGGAAATCCTCCCTCGCGGTGCAGACGGTGTATGCAGAAGGGCAGCGGCGGTATGTGGAGACGTTTTCGCCCTACACCCGGCAGTTTTTCGACCGCATGGACAAGCCGCAGGTCGAAGACATCCGTGGCATACCGCCGGCCATCGCCATCGAACAGCAGAACAGCGTGCGCACCACCCGGTCCACGGTTGGGACGATGACGGAAATCAACGACTACTTGAAGCTGCTGTTTCCGCGGTTGGCGGTTGGCGCGTGTCCCGGCTGCGGCCAGGAAGTACGTCCGGACACACCTGCGGGCATTGCTGCTGCCGCCGGGCGGGAGTTTGCGGGAAAGTCCGTGCTGGTGACCATTCCGGTTCCCTGTCCGCCCAAAACCAAACCGGCGGAATTTTTCGAATTTCTCCAGAGCCAGGGTTACCTCCGCGTCTGGCTGTTTGGAACCGTGCACCGCACGGACGAGCCGAAATCCTATCAAAAAACAACCCTTCCCGCAGTGGTGCCGGTGGTGCAGGATCGGCTCAAGGTGGGAAAGGATCCCGCCCGGCTGCACGAGGCGCTGGAAACCGCTTTCCGTCTGGGAAAAGGCCGGCTGACCCTGGTGGATCCGGACACTGGCACGGCGCGGGCTTTTTCCTCCGGGTGGCATTGTGCGGACTGCGACATCCACCTGCGCGAGCCGTCGCCCGCACTGTTTTCCTTCAACAATCCCATTGGCGCCTGCCCCGCCTGCCGCGGGTTCGGGCGGACCATCGGCATCGACATCCAGCGGGCGTTGCCTGACAAGTCGCTGTCCATTCGCGAGGGAGCCGTGAAGGCGTTCACGGGGCAGATTTTTGCGGAATCCCAGAAGGACTTGGAGAAATGCGCCAAGCTCCGCGGGATTTCCCTAACCACACCGTTCGACGAACTGCCGGAGGAGGATCAGCATTGGATCATCAACGGCGATCCGGACTACCGGAGCGATCCGGAAGCAGCTTGGAACGCCGGGGCCTGGTATGGCGTGACCGGGTTTTTCGACTGGCTGGAAAAGCGGGCTTACAAGATGCACTATCGGGTGTTTCTCAGCCGCTTTCGCAGCTACACGGACTGCAAGGCCTGTCAGGGCGGACGCCTCCAGCCGGAAGCACTGGCTTTCCGCATTGGCGGCAGGACGCTGCCGGAGTGGTGGCGGATGCCGGTGCGCAAACTGATGCCGCTGGTGGAGGCAGTTCCGTTTCCTGCAGGGGACGCCACGGCGGACCTGCTGCAGCGGGAAATCCTCAGCCGCCTGCAGTATCTGGAGCGTGTGGGCCTGGGCTACCTCAGCCTGGACCGGAGCACCCGGACTCTTTCCGGCGGGGAAACACAGCGGGTGAACCTGACCACCTGTCTGGGGGCTTCGCTGGTGAACACCCTGTTTGTGCTGGACGAACCCAGCGTCGGCCTGCACCCCCGCGATACCGGCAGGCTCATCGAGGTGATGCGGCAGCTGACCGCCAAGGGGAACACCCTGCTGGTGGTGGAGCATGAGGAATCCATCATTCGTGCAGCGGACAATCTCATCGACATCGGTCCTGGGCGCGGCGAGGACGGAGGCCAGTTGGTTTTCAACGGTCATCCTGACAAATTTCCGGGCCTGCCGGGGATCTCCCTGACAGCGGACTATCTGCTGGGCAGAAAATGGATTCAGGAACCGGAAGTGCGCCGGACGGTGGACATGAAGCAGGCGCTGAAAATTGTCAGGGCCTCCCATCACAACCTTAAAAAACTGGACGTTGCCATTCCGCTGGGCCGTTTTGTCTGCGTGACCGGCGTCTCCGGAAGCGGAAAGAGCACGCTGATCCGCGACGTGCTGTTTGAAAACCTGATTCGATTGCAGGGGCGGACCAGCGAAAACGAACCGGGCGCCTGCAGGGAAATCCAGGGCGCTGAAAAAGTGGGCAGGGTGATCATGGTCGATCAAAGCCCGCTGAGCCGCACCCCGCGGAGCACTCCGGCGGTGTATGTGGGCGCGTTCGAATGGATCCGTCAGGTGTTTGCGGAGACGCCGGAAGCCGAGTCCGAAAACCTGACGGCCGGATACTTCAGTTTCAACTCCGGTGCGGGCCGCTGCGAACGCTGCGGGGGCAACGGACACGAGAAGGTGGAAATGCAGTTCCTCTCCGACCTCTACGTGCAGTGTCCGGAATGTGAGGGGCGGCGCTACAAGCAGGAAGCGCTGCGCATCCGTCTGGACGGCTGCAGTATCTGCGATGTGCTGGACTTCACCGTGACCGAGGCCATCGCCTTTTTTGGAACGCGGCGGCAGGAACCCAAATGCCTGAAAATCGCGGAAGCACTGCGGCGGCTTTCAGCGGTGGGACTCGGCTATCTGCGGCTCGGCCAGCCGCTGAACACCCTGTCAGGCGGCGAAAGCCAGCGATTGAAGCTGGTCGGCCACATGCTGGAGGAATCCTCCGGAGAAATGGGAGAGGGCGGGAAACCATCGCTGCTGATTTTCGACGAGCCCACCACCGGACTGCATTTTGACGACGTATCCCTGCTGCTGGAAGTCTTCCAGGAAATTGTCAGCCGCGGCCAGGGCATCATTGTCATCGAACACAACCTTGACGTGATCCGGTGCGCGGACTGGGTCATTGATCTCGGTCCCGAGGCGGGCGAGGACGGCGGGCATGTCGTGGCCTGCGGAACTCCGGAAGAGGTCATGCAGTGCAAGGGGTCCCACACGGGGGCAGCCCTGCGGCAACTGCGGGAGAGTCCAGTCCGGGAGAAAACGAACAAAGGGCGCCAGCCGCCAAGGCCCACGGCAGCAGCGGCCAACGCCATTGCCATTCACGGTGCCAGGGAGCACAATTTGAAGAACATCGATGTCCTGATCCCGCGGGATCAGTTTGTGGTGGTCACGGGATTGTCAGGGTCCGGGAAATCCACCCTGGCGTTTGATCTGGTATTTGCCGAGGGGCAGCGGAGGTTCCTGGACAGCATGTCCACCTATGCGCGGCAGTTTGTGGAGCAGATGGAACGGCCCGATGTGGACCACATTTCTGGACTGCCCCCAACCGTCGCCATCGAACAGCGGATCACCCGCGGCGGTGCGAAATCAACCGTGGCCACGGTCACTGAAGTCTATCACTTCCTGCGGCTGCTGTGGTCAAAGGTGGGCGTGCAGTTCTGTCCCAAGTGCCGGGTGCCGGTGCGGGAGCAGAGCGCCGGCGCCATCGCCAGGGAACTGGCGGAACTGGCGGCGAAGACTCCGCTGCGGATCATGGCACCGGTCATTCGCGGACGGAAGGGGTTCCATGACAAGATCGCGCAGTTGGCCGGACGCCAGCAGTGTGAGGAACTCTACATCGACGGACGCGTCGTTCCGGTGGAGAAGTTCCAGCGGCTGCAGCGCTTCAAGGAGCACCACATCGACCTGGTAGTCGGCAAGGCTGGCAAGGACACCCGGCTGAGGGAAATCGAACGGATGGTTGCCAAGGCATTGAATCTGGGCCGGGGCGTGCTGCGGGTGGTGGATGCGTTCAACCTGCCGAAAGTGTTCAGCAGCCAGCGCACCTGTCCGGAGTGTTCGCGTTCGTTCGATCTGCTGGACCCGCGGCTGTTTTCCTTCAACAGTCCTCACGGGTGGTGCCCGAACTGCCGCGGCTACGGATTTGTCAGGAAAGGGCGGTCCGCGCTTGATGTCAGCCGGGCGAATTCCATGCTCGAGGCGGAGCTGACCGAAGACCAGCGACTGGAACATGCGGATGACGAGGAACTGGCGCCCTGTTCCGCCTGCCAGGGCACCCGGCTCAACGAGGAGGGCCGAGCCGTGCAGGTGCTGGGCAGGGAGCTGGGCGCGGTGACCGCACTTCCCGTCAGCACGGCGCGGAGCGTTCTGGACGGGTTCAAATTTTCCGGCACCCAGGAGGTGATCGCCCGCGACATCCGGGTGGAAATCGAGCAGCGGTTGAAGTTTCTGGAGGATGTGGGACTGGGCTATCTGGCATTGAACCGGAGCGCCACCACCTTGAGCGGCGGGGAAAGCCAGCGCATCCGCCTGGCGGCTCAGTTGGGCTCTAATTTGCGGGGAGTGCTGTATGTCCTGGACGAACCGACCATCGGCCTGCACCCGCGCGACAATGCCCGGCTGCTGCAGACACTAACGGCACTGCGGGACAAAGGAAACAGCCTGCTGGTGGTGGAGCATGACGAGGAAACGATGCTGCGGGCCGACCACATCATCGATCTCGGTCCCGGTGCCGGGCGTTTTGGCGGCAAGGTGATCGCCCAGGGAACTCCCCGGGAAATCATGCAAAACCCCCGATCCGTCACCGGACCGTTCATTTCCAGCACGGCATCGGACAGACGCCAGTTCGCCCGCCGCCCGATTCCCGGAGCGGATGCGGCGGATGGGTGGATTCGGCTGAAAGGCGCCCGCGCGAACAATTTGAAATCGATTGATGCTGCGATTCCCATTGGAAGACTGACGGTGATCTGTGGGATTTCGGGCTCCGGCAAAAGCAGCCTGATGCGCGGCTGCCTGTTTCCGGCTGTGCAGGGAGTGCTGAACAGGGTGGTGAAGCGGAAGGTTCGGGCATTCGACAGCATCAGCGGGTGTGAACAGTTGGAGGGCGTGTATGAAGTGGATCAATCCCCGATCGGCAAAACGTCCCGGTCCACGCCGGCCACCTATCTGAAGCTCTTTGACGAGATCCGGGCGCTGTTTGCGGCGACTCCGGCAGCGAGGGCTCGCGGGTTTACGGCCAGCAGGTTTTCCTTCAATACCGAAGGTGGGCGCTGTGAAACGTGCGGTGGCAACGGAATCATCAAGCACGAAATGACCTTCCTCCCAGCCAGCTACACCAAGTGCAGCGACTGCCACGGACTGCGCTACAATGCGGCCACACTGGAGATCGACTACAACGGCAAAACCATCGGCGAGGTGTGCAGCCTGGGCATCGACGAGGCCGCAGATTTCTTTGCCAGCCACCCGAAAATCCGCCGCACCCTGCACCTGCTGCGGGAAACCGGACTCGGTTACCTGCAATTGGGCCAGGCCAGTCCCACGCTCAGCGGCGGTGAGGCGCAGCGCATCAAACTCGTAGCGGAACTTTCCCGCGGCGAGTCCCGGGCCGAACACACCCGGTTGCGCAAAAACCAGCGGCCGAAGAGCAACCTCTATCTCATCGAGGAACCCACCATCGGGCTGCATCCGGCGGACGTGCAGCGGCTGCTGGCCCTGCTGCAGCGCCTGGTGGACGAAGGCCACACCGTGGTCGTCATCGAACACCACCTCGAACTCATCGCCAGCGCCGATTTCGTCCTGGATCTGGGCCCGGAGGCTGGCGAGGACGGAGGAACCATCGTCGCCGCGGGAGCGCCGGAGGAGATCGCCAACTCCAAGGACAGCCGCACCGGAACGTTTCTGCGCAGATTGGTTGGTTAGGGCCATGCGCCGACTGTGGAGGTGCCGCCAGGCGTTCAGCCCAGGACTGCCTTCAACTGTTTCCGGACCACTTCGAGCGTTTTGGAAATGTCCTCGGGGCGATGCGCGGTGGAGAGGAATCCGGCCTCATAGGGAGACGGAGCGAAATAAATACCGTCCGCCAGGCATCCATGAAAGAATTTCCGAAAAGCATCTGCATCTCCGCGTTTGGCATCCTCAAGGTTCCAGACCGGATGCGTTGTGAAATAAAGGCAGAACAGGCTGCCGATGCGGTTGAAGGTCAGCGGATGTCCGGTTTCCTGCAGAATCTGGCGGATGCCGGTCTCCAGTTCGGCTCCGATCCGTTCCAGCCGGTTCCAGGCCGAGGATTTTTCCAATTCCAGCAACTGAGTGATTCCGGCGACCATGGCCAGGGGATTTCCTGACAAGGTGCCAGCCTGGTACACCGGGCCGTCGGGTGCAAGCTGATCCATGATTTCCGCCCGTCCGCCGAATGCACCGACGGGCAGGCCGCCGCCGATGACTTTGCCCAGTGCGGTCAGGTCCGGCAGGACGCCGCAGAGTTCCTGGCAGCCGCCTTTGGCGACGCGGAAACCGGTCATGACTTCATCAAAAATGAGCAGGGCACCGTGGCGCAGGGTCAATTCCCGCAGAAAGGCCAGGTAACCGTCCTTTGGCAGATAGAGACCGGCATTGGCGGGCACGGGCTCCAGGATGACAGCGGCAATCTGGTCGCCCTGCGCGCGGAAGGTTTTTTCCAGGGCGTCAAAATCATTGAATGGCAGGACGGTGGTGAGATCGGCAAATGCCTGCGGTACACCGGCGCTGTCGGGACGTCCGTGTGTCAGGGCTCCGCTGCCCGCCGCCACCAGCAGGGAATCCACATGACCGTGGTAGCAGCCGGCAAATTTCACGATGCGATCGCGCTTGGTGAATCCCCGGGCGAGCCGGACCGCGCTCATGGTGGCTTCCGTGCCGCTGTTGACCATGCGCACCTTTTCAATGGAAGGCACCCACTCGCAGATGAGGCGCGCCATTTCCACCTCGTGCGCATTGGGAATGCCGAAACTGAGGCCGTCTGCCGCGGCAGCCTGCACGGCGGCGATCAGCGAAGGCGGGGCATGACCGAGGATGGCGGGCCCCCAGGTCAGGACGTAGTCGATGTACTCGCGCCCATCGGCATCCCACAGCCTGCAGCCATTGGCGCGGCGGACAAAAAAAGGTTCGCCTCCGACGTTGCGGAAGGCACGGACGGGGCTGTTGACGCCGCCCGGGATGAGTTGGCGGGCCTGGGCGAAAAGCTCTGAGGATTGCGACATGTCCGGATTGTTCAACGGCAGGGCGCAGCGTGCAACTGCGGGAAAAGTCATCCCCCTGCCGCGCGCAGCCGTTCCTGAATTTCCTCAATGGCCCAGGCGGCATGTTCGGCGATGAGCGGATGGGAATCCAGTGCGGCGAGCTGCAGAGTCGGCAGATCGTCCGCGGTGCCCGCATTGCCCAGCGCCACGCAGACATTGCGGAGAAAGGCCGGGCGCTTGATGCGCTTGATGGGGTTGCCCCGGAACAGGACGCGGAACTGTTCATCGGTTAGGGCGAGAAATTCGCGCAAGGGCTGGGCCACAAATTCCCTGGCGGCAAAGGCTGCTTCCCGGGATGCTTCAGCGAAGCGGTTCCATGGGCAGACGGCCAGACAGTCATCGCAGCCGTAAATCCTTGTGCCGATGGCGCGCCGCCACTGCAGAGGGATGCTGCCCTTGTGCTCGATCGTCAGGTAGGAAATGCAGCGCGGGGCGTCCACGTGGCGGGGCCGGTCGATGGCACCGGTGGGACAGGCGGTGATGCAGCGGATGCAGGAGCCGCAGCGGTCCGCCACCGGGGCGTCCGGTGGAAGGTCCAACGTTGTCAGAATTTCTCCGAGGAAAAACCAGGCTCCCAGTTTTTCGTGAATCTGGATGGTGCTCTTGCCGTTCCAGCCAAGTCCTGCAGTGGTGGCCCAGTCCTTTTCCAGCACCGGCCCGGTGTCCACATAGGGCTTTTGCACTCCTCCGAATTCCGTTAGGGTGACGCAGAGTTGCCGCAGCTTTGCCTCCATGACATCATGATAGTCGTATCCCCAGGCGTAGCGTGAAATGATGCCGGTGGCGGCCTTCCAGGGCACGGGCGCGATTTCCGGCGGCAGGTAGTTCATGGCCACCACCACCATCGATTTGACTCCCGGCAGGACTTCCCGCGGGTCCTTGCGGCGGTGGGGGTTTCTGGCCAGCCACGCCATGTCGCCATGCAGCCCTGCGTCGATCCATTGCTGGAATGCTTCGGCATGGGCCGCCGGACCCTCCACGGGGGCGATGCGGAATTCTGCGAAACCCAGCGCGAATGCCTGGCGGCGCAGTTCGGCCTTGATGTCTTGGTCTGAAAGGCTCATCCCCGGCGTTCAAAGCAACGGCGGGCCGATGCGGCCCGGATTCCCTAGCGGACTGACAATTTCTCCGAGGCGGATCATGCCAGGAAACCAAGATTGCGGGAGGCAAAGCGGTTGAGGTTGGGGAAGACCACATCGAGTTCCGATTCGCCCAACCCGAACCACCGTGCCAGTGTGGCGGCATATTCATCGGTGGAGGTGGTGGGGATGAAGCGCCCGGTGGGACTGGAGCCGCCGTCGGTGTCATCCGGCCCGCCTAGCTGCAGCGTTGGATAGGTGCCAAAGATGCGTCCGCCCTGCACCGCGCCGCCCAGGACGATGGCGTTGCTGCCCCAGGCGTGGTCGGTGCCGATGCTGTTGCTCTTGAACGTGCGTCCGAAATCGGAAGCGGTGAAGGTCGTCACTTTGTTGTCCACTCCCAGTGCCTGGGTGGCGGCGTAGAATTTCCCCAAGGCCCGGCTCAGGGTGTTGAGCAGGCCGGCGTGAGTGGTGGGCGGGTCATTGTGGTTGTCGAATCCTCCAATCTGACAGAAAAAGATCTGGCGGCGCATGGAGAGAAAGCTGCGCTGGGAAATGATGCGGGCGACGGTGTGCAGTTGGCGCTCCAGGTCCCGCATGTTGGAAAAAGTCAAGCCGCCCACGCCGATGCCAAAGCTGGCATCAATGGCGGCACCGGCGGCAGCGTCCGGATTTCCGGCGGTGAGCCGGGTCATCGCCGCGCTGAGTGCGGCACCGTTGTTGATGGAGCGTTCATTCACATCCCGGTAGTCGTTGAGCGCGAGGTTCAGCCGCTCTGCGGCCAGTTGGCTGTCTCCACCGCTGGCAGGATCGCGCAAAATTTTGTCGATGAGAACGGAACGAGCCACACTCAGGGGATTGCCACCGGCGCGTGATGCCAGTGGCAGGTAGCCGGTAAAACTGACGGCACCGGATGAGGAGTTCACCTGGAACTGATTGACAACGTCACCCACTTCCCAGGTGTTGCTGCCCGCCAGGGAAACGCTGAGCGAGATGCTGCCGGACGGAATTCCCTGCCGGGCCAGCTCCTCGCGCAGCTTGTCGATGGTGCGTCCTCCCCAGCCGGTGCGGCTGATTTGATCCGGCACGGAGGTCTGCCATTGGTTGACCTGGTCGTTGTGGGAGAAAAGCTGGGGCGGACGCTGGCGGGTCTTTCCCTGAAACTGCGCGCGGGTCAGCGGTTCCACGAGCACTCCGGTGTTGGCGACGAACGCCAGTTTTCCGGAATCGAACAGGCTCTTCACCGATGGGTGTGCGGTGCCGCTGGTCAGTCCCACGGACATGTTGCTGTGCACTGCATAGGAATGGCTGCCCGTGCTGGCATTGCTGATGGGGGCCGCCCAGAACTGGTTGACGTTGGTGGTACCGGTGGTTGCCGCGATGGCGGCAGCCTGGTCTTCCCAGAGGGCGAGTCCTGGTCCCCGAATGGATTTGTAACCGGCATAACGCGCATCCGCCGGCGCAGGCACCAGCGTGTTGAAGCCGTCGTTTCCTCCCGCCAGGAAAACGCAGATGAGCGCCTTGTAGTCGTCCACGTTGACGGAAGCGAGCGCATTGTTGATCAGCCGGAGATCGAACAGCGTGTGAAACGCGCCGAGCCCGGCGCCGAATCCGGCGGCACGGCGGAGAAAATGACGGCGGGAGAGAATTTCTGCAGAGGTCATGGCGGGAATCGGGACAAAGGCTTATTTGTTAGGGAAAGGTTTCCCGGAACAGGGCGGAAACGGCCGCTACTTCTGGGTGATGAATTCGGGTGTCAGGGTAATGAGCCAGAGCGCTTCGCCGAGGCGGGCCATCTTGTCGGCGTCGGTGGCGGAAGCGGTCTGGGAGTTGAGGAAATCCTGGATCAGCGTTTTCAACCGCGGAGCCATCTGGTCCGGCATGAGCAGGGTTTCCAGGTGGTCGAGGAGGGCGCCGGGATCGCTGGCCAGAGCGCGTTCGCTGGTTAGGTCTAACTTGACATCGCGCTTGAAGGGATCGCCATAGTTGAAGCCCTGGCCGTAACTGAAGGGTGCGCCCCGGGTGGCGGTATTGGTCGAATTTGGGCGGGTCAGATCGACGTACCAGTTGGCGGAGGTGACGACGGAGGATTCGCTGGTGATTTGGAATTCCGGCGCATAGAGGCCTGCATTGCCGGTATGGCCCAGAAAGACGTAGTCCGGTTCGTAAAAATTGAAGACCGTAGGCGACTGCAGCGGCGTCTGTTCGAAGTCGCCGTTTCCGGTATTTCCGATTCCCCAGGCCTCCCGCAGATTGGATCCGGCGAGGTTGGGCGTGGCGTTGGGTGCCTGCAGGCTCCAACGGACCGGATCGCTCTCCAGGGTGGTCACAGCGAGTTCCTGCCGGAAAATGGGCGATGGCTGTTCCGCCGTCGAAGCGGCAGTCGGCGGGTAGAGTGATCCGTCATTCATTCGCATTTGAGTGACGCTGACGCGGGCGTTGAGCATTTCTGCAGCCGTGTTTGTGTTGCTGGAGCGGACAAAAATCACCTGAGCGGAATTGGAAGGGTTGTTGGTCACGGTGTAGAGTCCGTTTTCCGGTGAGGAAGTGCTGCCGTCGCTGTCCACGTAGCCTGCATTCGCCGTCTGTCTGAGCAGCAGAATCACATTTCCCGTGACCAGGTTGAATGCATAGTTGGTGCCCCCGATGTTTTCGGTTAGGGTCGCGCTGCGGCTGGAGCCGGTGGTGGAAGCCAGAGGCGTGGCCACGGGGATGTTCACCGCTGGTGCATAGACTGCGGTGCCCTTGCTGACACTGGTCTGGCTTTGGTTGACCCAGTATTGGGCGTCTGTTCCGATGGTGGCGACCGCCATCTGCTGGTAATACAGCCGATTGTCGCTCAAGCTGCCATCGTCCCTGCGGCAGGTGCTGACCATGATCGAAGCCTGACTAACTTCTGCGCCGGTGTCGCCATCCGCGGTGCGCACCAGTTTGAATCGGCCAGGGTTGGCCCCATCGGGTGAGACTTCGTAGGCTCCGTTTTCGGGGGAGATGGTTTCTCCGTTGGAGGTGGTCCCCACGGACCCGGCGCTCTGGCGGCGCAGCAGCACGACGCTGCCTGGCTGGACGATGAGGCTGAAGCTGGCGGTTGGGAGGGGACCGGCTCCATCCGGGTCCAGGGATTCATCGATGAAGTTGTCGTTGAAGGTGCTCACCCGGAAAACCGTGGTTCCGGCGGCATGGGCGGCAGCGGCGGAACCGAACTGAGCGCGGTCCGCAGTGAAGTTTGTCGCTGAATTGACCGCGGTGACCAGAAAGTCTTCCGAATGGATGCGCAGGATCATTCCCGAGGTGATGGCGACACTGGGTGCACTGCTCAGCGCAATGGTGACGGACCCCGTGGTGGGCGTGTCGGCAATGGCAGTGGCCAGCGTGCGGTTGGTGCTGTCCGGGTAGCGGCTGGTGCGCTGCGGCAGGGGCTGGCTGAGGTCCACATTCGCGGCTGGGGAAAAAATGGCCATGCGCAGTTCCTTGGCGTTGGCCCATTGTGGTTTTGACTCCGCCAGGCTGAAGCCCTTGAAAGCGCGGATGACCTGAGTGCCGCGGATGACCGGTTCCTTCTGGTGGCCGAATCCCGGCTGCAGCCGGATCGCGGCATTGCGCGCTTCCGGATCCAGCAGCAGCGCCCTAACCACGGCTTTCATGTCGCCGCGGATGCCGGTTCCATTGTCGGCGAAGACTTTGGCCACCCGGTAGAGATAGCCCTTGCTGGGATTGGCGGTCACCAGGCGTTGAATCAACTGGCGGCAGATGAATGGTCCAATGTTCGGGTGGTGGAACAGCACGTCGTGCGACTGGGCGAGTTCCAGGCCGCACTGCGCAGCATCCTGCACCGCAGACGTTGGGATGATGGTGCGTTCCAGCAGGGCTTTTTCCGTGAAATCGTGCCGGCTGGGGGAATTCACCGCCATGGGGAGAATCCAGTTTCCAGGAGCGGCGGCGCGCTGCCAGCCGGTGAAGGTAGCGGCCAGCCCCACGACATCGTCCTGGCTGTAGGTTGGAATGGGCAGGCCCGATGAACTCAGGACGGAACTGCCGTCCGGATGCAGGCGGCGCAGTCCGATGGTAAACAACTGCATGATTTCCCGGGCGTAATTTTCATTGGGAATGTAGCCGGTGACGGGGTTGGCCTTCTGGTTGTCGAGCATGTCCAGATAGCCGCCCATCACGGGATTGAGCGTCACGCGTTCCAGCAGCGTGCGGAAATTGTCCAGGCCATGGTAGTAGAGCAGGTCGTAATAGTGGCCGATTCTGCGGGCCTCCTCATCGAATTCACCGTCCTCCGACACGACCAGAATCTGGCTGAGGGCGAAAGCGATCCGGTGCCGCAACTGGTCCGGTGCGGTGCAGGCCAGCTTCCACCAGGATCGCCAGATTTCCTCATCGTCCTCGGTCTGGGTGCCGTCGGGCTCGGGCGCAGAGCGGGGGTATTTTTCATAGTATTGCCGGATGAGCGTGGCCATGGGACCGCTGCCGTTGTATTCGGTGATGGTGGCATTTGCCGTGCGGCGGGAAGCGCTGGGTGCCTGGTAAACCGTGGTCGGCGGCAGGGTTTGGGCAATGACGGTTTCCGGGTCAGGGCCCGGGCTCATGGCCAGTTGGGCATCGATCCAAGCGGCGTAGCCCAGCGAATCGACTGCTTCAATGCTGTCCGGCTGCCATCCGTTGAAGGGCGCATTGGCCGGACTGGCGTCGGTGCTGCCATCCCGGTCCGGCGCGGCCCCGAACGTGGCCTGCTGGAGAAAGCGGACAATAACGCGTTGGCGCTGCACCGGGTCGGCGGGAAGCGTGAGTTCCGCTGCGGGGGGGGCGGACGGGGGCACGAAAAACTGGCTGCCGACCACCGGCTGGAAGAACCCTTTGATTTCACCTGTTGGATAGGCTCCGGTGTGCAGATTCAGAAAGGCATTGCCCGTTTCCAGAGCGGCGACGACGTCCGCGTAGGTGTGCTGTCCGGTCGCCATGATGTCCCAGTGGTACACTTCCGTCGGGTCAAGCCCATCTCCGCCGGGAAGCAGGCGGTCAGGGTCCGCATCATCCACGTCGAACAAAATCGCCCCCACCGGCCCAGGAACGCTGCGGGCATCGTGAATGTGACTGTTGGTGATCGGACCAGTTAGGTTCGCCCAGGAAACGGTCAAATCCGCCCCGGTTTTGTCCGCATTGACACGCAATAGCGCCACCCCGCTGCCGAGGGTCATCGCGCCCACCTGCGGGGTGAGCGTGGCGGCGTACAGCGTGCCTTCCGCACCGCCGACGGTCGGCGGTTGATAGGGCGTGAGCGCCCAGCCCGGAATGATTTCCAATGGAACTGCCCCCGCTTGCCCCGGACGCAGCCAGCCCACGTCCAGATGGTCGTTTCCGGAAGTTTCCCTGCGCACACATTCAATAAAATACCGCTGCCCGGCTTTCAGTTTTACCGGCAGTGATTTCTGGTTCGCCTGGGCGCTCCAGGTGCCGGGGGTGATGCCGCTGCCGTTGACGACAAAGGCACGCTTCAACACCTGACCGACTTCCGCGGAGGAACTGACGTGCAGTTCCGCATTCTCGTCGGAGGACACAAAAAAGGTGTAGTTCCCCGTTTCCGGGGCGATGAGGGTTCCCCGGATGCGTTCGCCAAACTGATCCCCGCTATTCGCCGGAGCTTGGAAGGTGTTCACCTGGGAAGTGCTGGACGGGGCGGTGTGGAGCGGCAAATCCACCAGGCGTCCGGTGACGCCGGTCCAGACCTCCCGGCTCAGACCGCCGCCGCTTTGCACCACCAGCAATGTCAGGGTGGTGCCGCCGGTTCCGGTGGCGTTTGAGGCGGTCACTACCGGAAAATACAGGCCCACGGCTCCCGTAGGGCTTCCGCTGATGAGTCCGGTGGACGGGTTCAGCGTCAGGCCCTCCGGCAGCCCGTCCGCGCTGTATCCGGTGAGGGATCCATTGACAGCGGTGATTTGATAGGAAAACGGTCCGCCCACAAACGCCACGGCGAACGGCTCGGCAGAAAATTCCGGCGGCAGGGGCGTGGGGTAGAGCCGCGTCGAGGGAATGACGGCCTTGGTGACAGTGGACGCGGACCAGCGCAGGTAGGCAGAGGAACTGCCGCCCTCATCGTGGTATTCCAGCTTCAAATCATACTGGCGTCCGGCCTGCAGGTTGACCGGGCGGCTGCGCAGCTCCGTGCCGCTGAAGGCATTCCACACTTGATCCGGCGCATAGTCCGCATTGGTGGAGGTGTTGTAAAAGGTGATCAGTTGGCCGTCGATCCACAGGCGGCTCCCAGTGTTGCACTGGACATAAAAGGTGTAGGCATCGGTCGTTGGAGCTTCCACTTTTCCTGTCCAGTACACGGAATGATAGTCGTCATCGCCGCCGAGTGACGGATTGTAGGGACGGCCTGAGGCCCAGTCAAAGGAGATGACAGGATCAAGCCGCGTCTCCATGAGCGTGGCGGGATCAAAATGTCCGCCGCCGGTGTAGGGATCACTGGCATTGTAGGCGTTGGTGGCCGTGCTCGGGTCATTGAAATAGTGACCGGTCAAGCCGATGCCCTGGTTGATTTCACTGAGCGCGGCCGCAGCAGAATTCAGTGAACCCACGGTATAACCTGCACCCGGCTGCACGTTCACCGTCAGCGTTTCTCCGCCCGGCTCGGAAACGGCATCGGCCAGCGGCGTCAGGGTGACCAAGGCCGAAGACACTCCCGGTCCCAGATAGACGGCGGACGGCCCGGCGGTGAAATCGCTGCCTGGTGTGGCCGTGCCTCCGTAGGCGAGCGAGACCGTGATGGGAGCGTAGCCGCCGGAACGGAGAATCTGGAACTGCACTGGATCGCCGCTCTCCGCGCCCCTGGAATCCACCGCCAGCACATTCACCACGCTGGCCAAGCCCAGGTGCCGGGAGACCGTTTCCCGATCCAGGATCCCGTCGTCGTTGGAGTCGGTGTTCTGGGTATCCGTGCCGGCCAGGTGCTCCTCCCAGTCAGAAACGCCATCCCCGTCGGAATCCACGTCCCTCACCTGCAGGCGCAGGAACATCCGCTGCCCAGTGTTCGGGGAGGAGCCGATCATGGTGCCGCCGGTTCCCATCATCGGCTGGCCTTCATTGGTCCAAGGGCCCGCCAAATCTCCCGCCATCTGAAGCTGGTACTGCTTCCCGATCGCGGTCGCGAACGCAGCGGAAATCACCAATGGGTGCTGCGTCACAGTTCCAAAATCCAGTCGCCACCTTCCGTCCCGCGGGTCGGTTCCGCTGATGGATTCCTGCCGGTTGGTCTGTCCATCGTTGTCGTCATCGGCATCCGGAATCAGCCCTGGATAAAGCGCCTCAAACAGGTCGCTCATCTGGTTTCCGTTCGCATCGAGCCCTGGGAAACCCTGGGCGGCAACAAAACCGGGAGTTAGCAGCGGCAACAGCGCTGCACAGGCTAGGGGATGCCGATTCATGGAAAGCAGGAGTTGGAGGATGCAAAAACCGCCGTTTGGCCGCAGCGTGCCGCTGCGGATATATGTCCCGTGAAATTACCACAACGTGGAGGCAACCAGAAGGAGATTTTTGTGCTTTCGTTGGCGTTCACCACGACGGATTTTTGTACGGGATCAAGGGGAGGGGTTTGCGGGATGCGCCGCCATTCGTAGCAGATGCCCATGCGCAGCGCCGCAGGATGCCCAGGACCAGAAAACAATTCCCCTGGCAAATTATCGAAAAAACCTTGCGATCGTCGGTGGGATTTCGTGCAAAGACCACTCCCATTGCAACGAGTTGATTCTCAATCAGGTTTCGCGCTTTCAAAAATCAGGATGTCGCGCAACAGGATGTCGAACAGTTCGGGGTTGATTCCTCCGGTGGCCGCGGGCAGACTGCACGGAATTTCCGCATGCGATCCTATTTTATCCGCCGGTTGCTGCTCATTCCCCTGACGCTGTTGGGGGTGACGTTTGTCGTGTTTGCGCTGACGCGGATTTTGCCGGGCGGGCCGCTGGAGCAGCGGATGCAGAAGGCGATGATGGCGCAGGAGGGGCATTCCGCGGGCAGGAGCCTGGCGCAGGCTTCGGTACTCAATGAGGATCAACTCATTGCCTTGAAGCGCAGTTTCCTGCTCGACAAGCCGCTGGTGCCCGCCTTTCTCATGTGGTGGGGCATCATTCCCAGTGAAGTGATGCACCGGGATGCGACGGAGATTCCCCTGCCGCAGGGGGAGGAAAAATCCAGTGCGAAGGAAATATTCCTACCCATGCGGGGGGCCGACGGGAGTTTGGTGTCTAAAAAAGCCAGAATTTTCGTGGACCGCGACCAAATGCTCTCCCTGCAACTGGAAGATGGTTCCACACCGGAAGGCTGGCATGTGCGGCAGGAGGGAGCGACTACCGGCGGTGGCGAAGGCGGGGGACCGCGGGAAATCCATGCGGTCGCCTACCGGACGAAGTTTGCGGGGGTGCTCCAGTGGGAATTCCGCAACAGCCTGACGATGGGGGATCCGGTGTGGTCGCTGATCCGGGAGCGGTTTCCCATTTCCCTGTTTTATGGGATCATCACCATGATCCTGACTTACTGCATCTGCATCCCCCTGGGTGTACTCAAGGCCATCAAGCACCGCACGTTCATCGACTCAGCCTCATCGGTGGGCATTTTCCTGGGGTATTCGATTCCCGGTTTTGCCTTGGGGACGATTCTGGTTCTGCTCTTCGCCTTCCGCATCGAGCTATTTCCCATCGGAGGGTTCACGAGCGAACAGTGCGACTCCCTGCCGCTGGCGGGAAAAATCAAGGACCTGGCACACCACGCGGTGCTGCCGCTCATCTGCTACCTCATCGGCGCTTTCGCCATGACCACCATGCTTATGAAGAACAGCCTGCTCGACAACCTGGCGGCCGATTATGTGAGGACCGCGGTGGCCAAAGGGTCTTCGTTCAGCCGTTCGGTCATCGGCCATGCCATGCGCAACTCGCTCATTCCCATCGGCACCACCTTTGGCCAGAACATCACCCTGCTGGTCGGCGGGTCGATGCTCATCGAAACGGTCTTCGACATTTTCGGCTTCGGCCTGCTGGGCTACAACGCCCTGGTGGACCGCGACTACACCATCACCCTCGCCATCATTTTCCTTTCCGGCCTGCTGATGATGGTGGGCAATGTGCTTTCCGATCTCATCGTGGCCTGGCTGAATCCCCGGATCCGTTTCGAGTAGTCCCGTCCCCGTTTCCCCATGCGCATCACCGGCCTTGTCTTCATCTGTCTCGCGCTGCTTTCGCTGTCCTGCCAGCTTCCGGGCAGTCCGTTGCTCGGACTGGAATTGCCCTTGGTGAAATGGGTGGACATCCTCTCCGGTGCTGTTTCGGAATTTTTCCGGATGGTGGCTGGCCTGGTGGCGAACAAGGAAATGCCCCCTGCATTTGACGTATGGTTTGCCCATGGGGTGCGTGCGGCGCTTGCCGTGGCGGGACTGTGGCTGCTGGTGCGGCCCAAGCGTCCGGTCAATCCGCTCACCGTCAAACAGTGGAAGCGCTTCAAGGCCATCCGGCGCGGTTATGTTTCCCTGTGGGTGCTTTCGGCGTTCGTGCTGCTGGCAGGTCTGGACAACCTGCTGGTGGGAAAACGAGCGCTGCTGGTTTCCTATGAGGGAAAACTGCGCTGTCCGTTTCTGGAAAAGGCGCCGATTCCCGGCGGCGCTTTCCGCATGGAACCACCGGCTGCGGAAACCGACTACCGCAGCCTGCAGCGGCGCTGCCGCGAGGAGAACCAGGGGAACTGGGTGCTGATGCCGCTGGTCCCGTATGATGCGAAAGGCGACACGCCTCCTGTCATCGACATTCTGGAACAGCGGGAGGGGAAATATCTGGGGCACGATGGCCGACCGTTCACCGGGGTGGCCTACACTACCTTCAAGGACAAGCCGGATTTGCGCCGTCGCGAATTCCGGATGAAGGACGGGCTTTACCACGGTGATTGCGAAGGGCGAAACCGGGATGGCACCCCGGTAGAAAAGCTCGTCTTTGCCCACGGCGTGGAGCAGGAACGCAAAGTTCTGGTGCCGGAAACCGACTTTGCCAGCCTCGACGCCCAGTCTGGCACAGCCCTGCACCACATCCGCCCGGCTCCCACGGCCCCGTCCTGGACCCAGCGGCATTTCCTGGGCACCGACCCCGGCGGCAATGATCTGCTGGCGGTGGCATTCGGCGGCTTTCAGATGATCGTCGGCACCTCCGTTTACTTTGTACTCTTTGTGTATTTCGTGGGCATCGTCGTGGGTTGTGTCATGGGCTATTTTGGCGGCTGGACGGACCTCGGCGGCCAGCGGTTGGTGGAAATCTGGACGGCGATTCCCTTTCTCTTCGTCGTCATCCTGGTGCGCAGCGTGCTGCCCAATCCCACCCCCATGATGGTCGTCACCCTGCTCGCGGTGTTCGGCTGGATGGGCATCGCCGCCTACATGCGCACCGCTGCCTTCCGGGAAAAGGCCCGGGACTACGTGGCCGGAGCCCGGCTCCAGGGGGCTGGCACCGGCAGGCTCATTTTCAAACACATCCTGCCCAACTCCCTGGCCATCATCACCACGCTCATCCCGTTCACCATCGACCACCTCATTTTCAGCCTCACGGCGCTGGACTTCCTCGCCTTCGGGCTGCCAGCCGGTTCGCCCAGTTGGGGAAACATCCTCCGCGAAGGCACTAACAACCTCAATGCACCGTGGATCGTCCTGACAGGATTTTTCGCCCTGGTGGTGGTCCTCCTGCTCGTCACGTTCATCGGCGAGGCCATCCGCGAGGCGTTCGATCCAAAGAAATTCACCACTTACCGCTGATCCCTCTCTCATGCGCCGCTGCCTTGCCGCATTTCTCCTCGCCCTGCTGACGGCCTGCAGCCGCCAGGCGCAGGATGACCGCTTCCCCCCCTACGACAATTCGGCGGAAATCGAAGCCCACTACCGGTCCAAGCCCGAATTCTATCATTTTGCCACCCCGGCGGATCTGCCTGCAGACCTCAAATGGGAAGACGGCGGCGACTTGCCGGAGATCGGATCGCCCAAGGCGGTGAAGGGCGGCACCTTCCAGTATTTCATCGATCAATACCCCTCGACCTACCGCGTGGACGGACCGGAATCCAACGGAAGCTTCCGCGGCGAACATTGGGACAACATTTACGTGCCGCTCGTCAACAGCCACCCTAACGTGCAGGGAGCCTATTTTCCGGGCATCGCCCGGCAGTGGGCGGTGGGGCCGGACAAGCGCACCGTCTATTTTCGCATTGATCCGGATGCCGCCTTCACCATGCAGGACCCGCGCACTCTGGAAATCCGCCAGGAACCGTGCCGCGCAGCGGATTTTTTCTTTCTCTTCTATCTGCAAACCAACGACTACCTCCAGGACCCGTGGGCGAAAAACCACTACTCCACCAAGTACAGCGGCATCACCTGTTATGATGACCTGACCATCAGCGTCACCCTGGCCGAACCGAAGGCCGATCCGGTTTACTGGACCAGTCTGGTCCCCTACTGCCGGAAATTTTACCGCGATTTCGGCCCGGACTACGTGGAGCGTTTCAACTGGCGGGTCAACCCCACCACTGGTGCCTACCGCATCGACCTGGAAGAAACCATCAAGAACCGGAAGATCGTCCTCGCCCGGATCAAGGACTGGTGGGCGCGGGACAAGAAATACTATCGCTTTCGCTACAATCCCGACCGGGTCGTTTACACAGTGATCGGGAACATGGACAAGGCCTTTGAAGTCTTCCGCAAGGGGGGCATGGACTACTTCCCTTTGAATTCGCCGCGCTACTGGTATGAGAAAATGGACATCGACGAATTCAACCGGGGCGGCATCATCAAGACCACGTTTTACAACCAGTTTCCCCGGCCGCCCTACGGCCTGTACATCAACTGCTCCAAACCGCTGCTCTCCGATGTCAGGGTGCGGCTGGGCCTGCAGCATGCCATGAACATCCAGAAGGTGATCGACGTGGACATGCGCGGCGATTACGGACGGCTGAACACCACTTCTGACGGCTACGGGCGCTTCACCGAAAGTTCGATCCGCGCCCGTCCGTTCAGCGTCGAAACCGCCCGCAAACAGTTTGCCGAGGCGGGGTTCACCGCGGTGGACGGGGATGGCATTTTGAAAAACGACAAAGGCCAGCGACTGAGCGTGGAGTTGCTGGTCCGGGCGGCCCCGCCCACGCACAAGCAGTATGCGCTGCGCCTGCAGGAGGATGCCAGAAAATGCGGCGTGGACCTGAAGATCGAAGTGCTCGACAACACCTCGTGCTTCAAAAAAATCCTCGAAAAAAAACACGACATGACACTGATGGCCTGGAATTCCACCCCGCCCTATCCCCGCTACTGGGAAGGCTTTCATTCCGACAACGCCTACGAAAAGAATCCTGACAAATCTTTCAAGCTCAACCCGGACGGAACCCGCAAGCCAAAAACCAGCACCAACAACATCACGATGACGGCGGACCCGGAACTGGACAAGGTGGTGGATGCCTATGAAAAGGCGGCCACCATCGAAGACATCGAGCGTCTTTCCCATGAGGCCTCGCGCATGATCTACGACCAGGCCTGCTGGATCCCCGGCTGGAACATCAATTTCCTGCGCTGCGGTTACTGGAAATGGCTGAAGTGGCCGGAAGACTTCAATGTCATGATGTGCGACCTGCCCGAGTCGGCGTATGTCCACTGGATCGACCAAGCCGAAAAGGAAAAGACCCTGCAGGAGTTCAAATCCGGAAAGACCGCCGGTGATCCCGTGGAACTCGTCTTCGACAAATTCAAGGATCGGTAATTCCCCACCTCAGACTTTATCCGCGTGAACGACTCCCTGCTGCAACTTTCCGACCTCGCTGCCGGCTTCCAAATGGACGACGGGCTGGTGACCGCCGTCGATGGCATTTCCTTTGAGGTACCCCGCGGAAAAACCGTTGGACTGGTGGGTGAAAGCGGATGCGGCAAATCCGTCACCGCCTTTTCCATCAATCGGCTGCTGCCGCAGCCATCCGGAAAAATCCTCCGCGGTGCCATCCGATTTCAGGACCGGGACCTCACCCAGATCAGTGAAAAGGAACTGCGCCAACTGCGCGGGGCGGAAATCGGGATGATTTTTCAGGAGCCGATGTCCGCGCTCAATCCCTGCCACCGAATCGGCCAGCAGTTGTGCGAAGTCTATCAACTGCACGGACGCCGCAACCGGCGTCAGAATTGGGAGGATGCCATTGCGATGCTGAAAAAGGTCGGCATTCCCTCTCCGGAAATCCGGATGACCGAACACCCGCACCAGCTTTCCGGCGGCATGCGGCAGCGCGTCATGATCGCCATGGCGCTGGCCCTCAAGCCCGCGCTGCTCATCGCGGACGAACCAACCACCGCTCTCGACGTAACCGTGCAGGCGCAGATTCTCGACCTCATGCGCGCCCTCCAGCAGGAGATGCAGATGGGCATCCTGCTCATCACCCACGACCTCGGCGTCATCGCGGAAATGTGCGACGAAGTGGTGGTCATGTATGCCGGACGCATTGTGGAGCGGGCCTCCGCTCGCGAATTGTTTGCCAATCCGCGCCACGCCTACACCAAGGGTCTGCTCAGCAGCATTCCCAAACTCGACGAAACCCCAAAAACCAGGCTGAAAATCATCGAAGGCATGGTCCCATCCCTGCGCGACATGCCCGCCGGCTGCCGCTTTTGTCAGCGCAACGGCGCACCGCCCGACTCACCCACGCTGCAGGACCGCCCGCCCTACGTCGAAATCTCCCCGCGGCACTGGATCGAGCAGTGTCCGCGCTGCGCCGGTTAACCAGATTCCAAACCCGCCCTGCTGTGTCCCCATTGCTGACAGTTTCCAATCTCCACGTTCACTTTCCGGTCCGCGGCGGTGTCTTTCTCAAGGAAATCGGCCGGTGCAAGGCCGTGGACGGCGTGTCCTTTCATCTCAACAGCGGCGAAACATTGGGGATCATCGGCGAGTCCGGCTGCGGCAAGACCACGCTGGGAAAAGCCGTGGTCCGGCTGCTGGCACCAACCTCCGGCAGCGTCCGCTTTGGCGGACAGGAACTCGCCACCGCCTCGCGCGGGCGGCTGCGGAAAATGGCCCGCGAATTTCAGATGATTTTCCAGGACCCCGCGGAGTCGCTCAATGCCCGCCACACCGTCGGCGGCATTCTCGAGGAGCCGTTTGTCATCCAGGGTCTGGGGGGACGGCAGCAGCGGCAGCAAAATGTGCAGGACCTGCTGGCCAAAGTTGGCCTGTCGGCGGATGCCGCGGGAAAATTTCCCTTCGAATTTTCCGGCGGCCAGCGGCAGCGCATTGGCATCGCCCGGGCGATTGCGCTGCAGCCGAAGTTAGTCGTCTGCGACGAACCGGTCTCCGCACTGGATGTCAGCGTGCAAAGCCAGGTGCTCAACCTGCTCATGGACCTGCAGCGGCAGATGGGCATGAGCTACCTGTTCATTTCGCACAACCTGGCCGTCGTCAAACACATCAGCGACCGCATCGCCATCATGTATCTGGGAAAAATCATGGAAATGGGACCTTCGGAAGACGTTTACCGCCATCCGCGCCACGCCTACACCAAGGCGCTCATCTCCGCCATTCCCGTGCCGGATCCCGCGGTGAAGCGCAACCCCCTGCGCCTCGCAGGGGACATTCCCTCCCCCATCAACCCGCCGCCTGGATGCGCCTTCGGCCACCGCGTCCAGGCTCCCCGGTATGGAGAAAGCATCGGCAAGCCGATTCCATTCGAAGAAATATCCCCCGGACACTTCGTCGCCCGCTGCCCCTGCTGCATCGAATAGTCATCCAGTCCTGGCATCCGTTCCGCCATGCATGGCGAATGGCGGTTTTTTTTCCACCGTCTGTTCAGATTTCGAAGCCATGGCATCGAAATTCTGACAGTTCCCTTCGCAAGGAAGTTTCTAACGGTTTAGAACGCAAAAGCGGCACGGGAAGCTGCCTCCCGTGCCGCTGACGAATCAACGATCTCCCTGGAACCAGGGAGCCGCCTACTGCGGTGGTGCCGGAGTCGGTGCCGGGGCTGGTGCTGGAGCCGGTGCCGGTGCCGGTGCTGGTGCTGGTGTCGGTTCCGGTGCCGGGGCTGGCGGAGTCTCAGCCGGCGTCAATCCGGGCAGTTTTTCCTTCACTGCATCCAGGACGCTGCCAGCTTTGGCTTTGCCCCATTCCAGGATTTTGGCGCTGTACTCCTTGGTGATTTCCTGCACCTTTTCGCCCCATTTGGCGGCTTCTTCGGGCTTGAGTTTGGCGACCATTTCCTTCGCTTTCTCACCCCATTCCTTACCCTTGTCGATCAAGGGCTGAATCTTCGTCATGTCCTTGTTTTTGATGGCATCGGCGATGTCGGCCACGACCTTTTTTCCTTCCGCCAGATAGTTGTTGGCCTCGGGGTTGCTGAACGTGTCACTCGAAGCCGGGGTGGTGGAGGATGTCGTGGTGGAGGTAGCGGGCTTGGTCTCCTCTTTTTTGCAGGAGGCGAGGAAACCCGTGCTGCACGCAGCAAGGAGGATGAGTGGTTTGGTTGCTTTCATGTTTGGTTGTTGGTGGGTGCTGTGACAGCGGCGGATGAGCCTGCCGCAAAGGGTATTTTAGTGCGCTTTCTCCCAACGTCACGCGGGGAGTGCGGAAATGTGCGTACACCCTGAAATTCAAGTGGAGGGCTCACTGCCCGATTTTCCCACTTCCGTGAGCCGGGCATCCAGCCGCGCCGCTTCCGCCTCCACTTTTTTGAACTCCACAAGCTTGATGAATTTTTTCGCATCCTGCCTGCTCCGTTTTTCCAACAGCAGGACCGCCCTGCCGACCGCCACGCCGGGCACTTCCTCCAGCAAATGCGGGTCGGCCACCTGAAAAATGAGCCGGGGATTGAGGAACCCGATGGTGGTCCGATAGCGAACGCTTTCCACATCCTCGTAGTTCATTTCCACGGTTTTCATGTCCCCTTCCAATTTGCGAAACGTGCGATCCTTGAGCCGCCAGTGAAAATAAACCTTTTCCTGCGTGCCGCGCAGTTTTCCCGTCACCGCGTCGCGTCCCAAGGAATCGCGGGCTGGAATTTCAAAATAAATGGCGGAGTCGTCGATCAGGATCATGCCCGGAAATTAGGCGGCTCCAGTGAAGTCTCAAGGACGGGACCGCGCTGTTTTTCCCATCCACCTGCAGCGCCGCGCCACCCCGAGCCATGGGTTGACGAGGCGTTTCCAGACTGGCATGCCGGTTTTTGTATTCCGCCATTGCGCCCCTTGTGCGCCGCGGGACTCGCGGCATGTTGCCTGTCCATCCAACCGATCTGCCAGGGGCTGCCCGGGCATGACCTCATGAATGCATCCTTCCGCTGCCGCGGAGTTACCCGCAGGACTTTTCTGGCCGATACCGGTCTGGGCTTCACCGGTGTCGCCCTCACGGCCCTGTTAGGCGGGCATCAGCGGTCCGCAGCGGCCACGGGAGGATTTCACCAGCCGTGGGGGCCGCCGAACGGGCTTCCGCATTTTCAACCGAAGGCCAGGTCGGTGATTTGGATTTTCCTCTGCGGCGGGGTCAGCCATGTGGAGAGTTTTGACGTGAAGCCTGCCCTGAACGTGCATGGTGGAAAGTCGATAGAGGACACGCCCTACAAGGATGTCCTGAAAACGGCGCAAAAGAACATCGTGGGCGGCAACCCCAGCCACGGCAACCGCAAGGTCATCATGCCTCTGCAATGCGGATACCGGGCGCATGGTCAGAGCGGATTGGTGGTGGGGGACTGGTTTGAACAGATCGGCACCTGTGCGGATGACCTTGCGGTGGTGCGTTCCCTCTGGACCAAGGACAATGACCACGGTGCCCAGCTCACCTGGCACACCGGCAGGCATGTCCGGGAAGGCGGCCTGCCCACCATCGGTTCCTGGGCATGTTATGGTCTGGGCAGCCTGAATCAAAACCTGCCGGAATACGTGGTGTTGGGAACGCCGACCGGCGACTGCTGCGGCGGAGCCTGGACGCATGGCGCGGGCTACCTGGGGCCGGAACATGCCGGGGTGCGCTTTTCCACCGACCCAGCGCACCCGCTTCCGTTTCTTTCCGCCGGGCCAGCAGGACCGACGCGCGAGGAGCAACTGGCGGAACTCAGCCTGCTGGGGAAGCTCAATGCGCTCTCCGGAATCGACTACCCCGAGGACCGGGAGCTGCGCGCCAGAATCAAAAGCTACGAACTGGCCTATCAAATGCAGGCGGCAGTGCCCGAGACCCTGGATTTGGACAAGGAAAGCGAATCCACGCGCAGCCTCTATGGCTTCCACCGTGCGGAATGCCGTGATTTTGCCCGGCAGTGTCTGGCCGCACGACGGCTGGTCGAAAGGGGCGTGCGCTTTGTCCAGTTGTTTCACGGCGGCGGAGGCGGTGGGGCCTGGGATGCTCATTCCGGCATCAAAGCCAACCACGGCACGCTGTCGGCGCAGGTTGACCAGCCGATTGCCGGGCTATTGAAGGATCTGAAGCAGCGTGGGTTGCTCAAAGACACGCTGGTGGTTTTCGGCACGGAATTCGGACGCACTCCCGGTGCCCAGGACAGCGGACGCGACCATCATCCCCAGGGCTTTTGCGCCTGGTTTGCCGGTGCCGGCATCAAGGGCGGCACGCAGCACGGTGCCACGGACGATCTGGGCTTTCATGCCGTCGAAAACCGTCACTATATCACTGACATTCACGCCACCACCCTCCATCTGCTTGGGCTCGATTCCCGCCGTCTGGAAATTCCGGACCGGCGTCGCTTGGAAATTGACCATGGCGAAATCATCGCCGAAATTCTGGCATGAACGCCCCCGCCGCCCCTCATTCAGCCCGTCTGCATCCGGATTGGACCGCAACCTTCCTGCGTTTGTCCTTCCTGCCAGTGCTGCTCTTCGCCACCAGTTCCTGCGACCGCCAGAAGGCGGGGTCCGCTTCGGCTCCCGGCAAAGCCAAGAATGCGTCCGTGGTGCAGGACCTTTCACAGTATCCGGCATTCGTCATGGCCGGTGCTTTTTCGGAGTCTGCCGACTTGAGCGCACTCGCCGTCATGGGTGCCAGCGGCCACGGCATCATGGTCAGCGATGAATTGCGGGCGGCGCAGGCCATTCTCGTTTCTCCTGAGAAAAGCACCATCACCGCCGGGGAGATGATTCCGCTTTTTTCCGTTAGCGGAGCCACGGAAGCCGACCTGGAAGGCGCGGCCGCCAATCCCGAAGCGGCATGCTACTATGCGGTGGGGTCGCACGGGGCCAGCAAAAAGAAGGGTGAGTTTCAAAATGACCGATGCTTTGTCTTCCGCATTCCGGCGGATGCCTCCGGTGTCCCCCAGGCCACCGGAATCAAGTCCACCAGCCTGCTGCCGTGGCTGCGCCAGTCGCCATTTGCCGATTCCGTTGCTCGTCCGCTCCAGCAGCGGGGCTTCAACATCGAAGGACTCGCCTGCAAGACCGGACGCCTCTTCATCGGCGTCAGGGGGCCGAACCGCAATGGCAATGCCTTCGTTTTGGAAACCGCGGCAGAGCCGCTGTTCACAGAGGCCATGCCCGAAGTTGCCATTCATGAAATTGCTCTCGGCGCTGGATTCGGCATCCGGGAGCTTGCTCCGATGAAGGATGGATTCCTCGTCCTGGCAGGAAATGCCGGCCCCGAACCATCCAAGAAATTTCCCCAGTCCATCGACTACGATGAAGCGCGCGAATACGTCCTCTGGTGGTGGCGTCCTGGCAATGCCGCGCCGCTGCTGAAGCTCTCCACCCTGCCCGGAGGGAAAGCAAAGGCTGAGGGCCTGCTGGTTCTGGGGGAAACCGATACCAGCATCAAGACGCTGGTGATCTTCGACGGCGTGGACAATGGTGAACCCCGGGTGCTGGAGCTGACCAAACCGGGGGCGTGAGGGTGCTCCGGCAGATCATTGCGGCTTCCACCACGCGTCGATTCGTCCGGTCAATTCCCTGACTTTTTCCGGTTTTTCGTCCGCCAGGTTTTTATCCTCCAGCGGATCGCGGGCCAGGTCATAAAGCTCCGGACCAATGCTTCGTCCGGGTTTGTTGGGAGCGGCGATATTGGCGGCGTTGGGCAGGATCAATTTCCAGTCTCCGGCCACGCACCAGCGGTAGGTCAGGTTTGCGGCCGGATTTTGGATATCCACGGCATTGTGTAGAAAGCATTCGCCGAAAACGGGACTGCGCCTCCTCACCGCCGCGGCATCCAGCAGGTTGATTCCGGACAGACCTGCGGGCACGGCCAGACCGGCTGCACGGTAAATCGTCGGGGCAAGGTCCACACTGCTGACTGGCGTGGCATTGATTTCCGGCGTGACCCTGCCTGGCCAGCGGATCAGGATGGGGGTGCGCAAGCCGCCGTCATACTGGCTGAGTTTGGAGTCGGCGCGGAACCGGGGCCGCTCCGGATCCTGAATCCATCCATTGTCGCTGAGGAAAACGACCAGCGTATGGTCGGCAAGGTTCTGCTGTTCCAAATGGGTCAGCAGTTGGCCGCAGGTTTCGTCGAACAACTCACACATCGCCCAGTATTTGGCCACAGGAAGCGATGGGGTTCGTTTCTGGTATTTTTCCAGCAGGCGCGGGGGTGGATCATGCGGCTGGTGCGGAAGCATCGGCGCATACCAGAGAAAAAAGGGACGCTGCTGCCGCTGCGCTTCGGCCAGGAAATCAAAAATCGGTTGCAGGGTTTTGCGTCCGATTTCCAATCCCACATCCCCATGACGTCCGCCCTTGGCTGCCGAACCATGGCTCATCCCGTGGGTGAAGCCGCCGCTGGAAAAATTCCCCGCCCACCATTTGCCAGACTGGAAGCTCAAATATCCTGCTTTGGCCAGTTCCGCGGGCAATCGCGGATGGGCGGTGATGAATCCGTTGAGCGTGGCCACCTGTTCGAGAAATCCAGGGTCCTGATACGCCTGACTCGATGGCTTGCCGTTCGCATCCCTGGGGCGCGGCGGTTCATTTCCTGTCACCTTGGTCTCATGGGGAAATTTTCCCGTGAGCAGGGCCGCAAGCGACGGACAGCAGAGGCTGGTGGGCACATACCCGTGAGTGAAGGTGAGGCTTTGCCGGGAAAGTTTGTCCAGGTGGGGTGTTTCCACTTCCGGGTGCCCCATGAATCCATAGTCGGTCCACGCCTGGTCATCGGAAATAATGAAGACCACGTTGGGGTTACCCGCAGCTTTCGACGGCACGACCATCCCACAAAGCAGCAGCAGACAAATCAGCGTTTGCATCTCCGAACTTCAGCAAACTGCCCGCTGCCGGGCAATCGCACATTCGCGGCTTTCGCTCCACCCGTCGGTGATGCCGTTTGTCAGGCGATCCCCCGTTTCTCCGTGCCGCAAACCCGCTGCCAGATCCGCATCGTCTCCGCTTCGCCCTTGGCGGTCACCTTGAAGCTCTTGTGCGCTCCCTTTTTCGCATCGCCTTCCACGGTCTCCACCAGACCCCGCTCCTGCAGCGTGTCCATCACCGAGGTGATGTTCGCGATGGTTTTCTGCACCCGGTTCAGCTCGTTGGTCACATCCCGGCTGGCGAAGGCCTCGACTTCACCCTTGCCAAACTGGGTGCCAAACAACGTCACCACTCCCGCCAACAATGCCATTTCCCATCCAACCAGATTGTCTCCTCGCTGCAGGGTCACCATCGCCTTGCCTGCCAGTTCTTCCTGCGGCGTCAGCCCACCCGTTTCCGGCATCCGCATTCCCCGGCGACTCATTTCCTTTGTCAGCACCCCATAGAGATACGGCAAATCCTCATCGGGAGTCCCATAGACCGCATCCAACGCTCGGAAAAAGTATTCGCTCGGCATGTCGTGGAAAATTTTGAAACAATTCAAATTTAGAGAAAAATTTTGCCATCGCAACCGAAAACTCATTGGATTTTACTAAATTAGAGAGAAATTACTTTCATTAGCGCGAATTTTCTTGCGCAATGAGTTTGCAAGTGATAAAAACCAACCATCGCTTTGATGAAAATTTTGTTTTGAGCTAATTTAGGCTCGATTTCCAAGAAGTGGAGACTAAATTGCCGCTGCATTAACTAATTTTTATCGAGCGAGCGCACCTACTCAACCCAATCCGCAACCACCAACCTGATACCCGCGTCATGCACCTCAACCGCATTGCAACCCTCGACCGCCCAAGCTCCCGCCGTTCCTCGTCCAGGACCGGAACCCGCCGCACTGCCACAGGAAGGGCCAACCTCGCGCTTCTTGGCAGTCAAGTCAGCCAATACGATCCGTTAGGATTGTTTTTAGCCGAATGCCTCGAGGAGGCGCGGCGCCGTGTCGCGGCAAAATAGGCCGTTACCCGTTCGAGTTTCGATTCCGTTTCGTTTCACGGCAACAGGCGGCCCGGTGGTCGCCTGTTGCCGTTTCTGGTGGGAGCGAGTGAGCGGGGCGCTTGGCGAGTGGTGATGCGCACCAGTCGGCAGCACTCCCCGCATGGTTGCTGCGGGGTGGCTCGGGGAGGAATCTGTTCCGTGGTTACGGCATCCTGTGGTTGCAAGGCAGGAGATGCCGGACAAGGTGCCCCATGCAGCTCCAGTTGGAATCCGAACACCTTGAGGATTACCTCGGCGAAATTCCGCCCGTCATTTCCTTCCGCTCGCCACTCATTCGCGCCAAAATTTCAGAAATCAAAGCGGCAGGCAATTCACTCGAAGCATGTGCTCGTTTGGCATTTGAAGCTGTGCGTGATGAGGTGCTTCATTCCTTTGACACCAAGGACCCCCGGGTGACCGTTCACTCCGAGGATGTCCTCCAGCACCGCTGCGGCATCTGTTTCGCCAAGTCCCATCTGCTTGCGGCATTGCTGCGCGGCATGGGCATCCCCGCAGGGTTCTGCTATCAACGCGTGCTCCGTCAAAGTGCCACAGGCGAGAGTTTTGGCCTGCATGGCCTCAATGCGCTTTACCTGGAACCCCACGGCTGGTTTCGGGTCGATCCGCGCGGCAATAAGCCGGGAGTGAATTCCCAATTCTCCCCGCAGAACGAACAGCTCGCTTATGCCATCAGCCCGGACCGCGGAGAGGTGGATTACCCCCATGTGCATTGCGCCCCGCTGCCCACCGTGCTCGATGCCATGCGCGCCTCATCTGATACTCGGATGCTCTTCGACCTCACCCCCGCGAACGTCTAGCGAAAGTCCGTCAACACCACGCCCCATGAAACGACTCCTGCCCACCACTCTACTCTGCACCATACTGCACCTGCCCGCGCAGACACCGTTTACCTACCAGGGACGCCTTGAGAACAACGGGGCCGCCTACACTGGCACCGTGCATATCCGATTGGGATTGTATGCAGCCCTCACGGGTGGCACGCCCATACGCACGGAGGTGGTCTCTGGCGTGACGGTGACGGGTGGTGTCTTCACGGTGACGCCCGTCAGCTTCACCTCAGCGGATTTTCCGGGAACGGCGCGCTTCATGAACATCGAAATCAGCAGCGATGCTGGTGCGACTTACACGCTGCTGACGCCGCGCCAGCAGGTGACGTGGACGCCGTATGCCCTGACCGCCGGCAACGCTGCGACAGTGAGCGGCAGTGTGCCCGCGGCACAGATCACCGGCACGCTGCCGGCAGCGCAGATAGGCGGCGGCACGACCAATGCCCCGCTGACGTTTGGCAATGGAGGCGCCAGCTTTTCCAGTCTGGTGGGCACGCCGCCGTTCCATGTCAGTCACACCACGAAGGTGCCTAACCTGAACTCGGATTTGTTCGACGGGCTGGATTCCACTGCATTCCTCCAAAAGTCCGGCGGCACCATGACGGGGGCGCTGGGCATCGACAACGGGACGACGGTCAACTTTGGCAATCAGACGCGGCAGATGCTCAATCTTTACAATAGCGACTACGGCATCGGCGTGCAGGCAAACACGCAGTATTTCCGCACCGCCGGGCAGTTTGCGTGGTTCAAGAATGGCACTCATTCCGATGTCGCGAACAATGCCGGAAGCGGCGGGACCACGGTGATGACGCTCAGCGGCAACGGCACGCTCACCGCCCGAGGCAGTGAGAGCGGCGTGAATGTGGTGAACCGCAACAACTCCGCGCAGGAATGGGCCATGTATTCCCGAAACAACGGTGGTGTGGGGCAGCTTGCTTTCTGGAACAGCAGCAACGGAAGCGACGTGGTCGCCTTTTCTCCAAACGGCGACATGTATCTTGTGGGAGAAATCTCCACAACCGTGATGACCATACGCGGCGGTGCGGATGTGGCCGAGCCATTCGAAATGACGAATTCTGAGGAGATGGATCCCGGCACGGTGGTGGTCATCGATGAAGACAACGCCGGTCATCTGATGAAGAGTACCAAAAGCTACGACAAGCGCGTGGCCGGCATCATTAGCGGTGCCGGAGGCGTGAAACCCGGCCTGCGCTTGCACCAGGAGGGGGTCATGGAGGGCGACCACCACGTCGCACTCAGTGGCCGTGTCTATGTGAAGGCGGATGCGTCGTTTGGAAAGGTCAGGCCCGGCGACCTGCTCACCACTTCCTCCACCCCCGGCCACGCCATGAAGGCAAAGGACTACGAAAAAGCCCGCGGCGCCATCCTCGGAAAGGCCATGAGCAACCTCGACAAAGGCACAGGTCTCGTGCTCGTGCTCGTCACGCTCCAGTAACCTTCGTTTGCCTAACGTATGAAGTTCCTTTTTCTGCTGCTGGCCACCGCCGGATTTCTGCGCGCCGGCCACGTCGAGGTGCGCATCTCGGTAAAATACTTTGGCACCACTGATGACCAGGCGGTGCAAACGGCCGCCCAAAATGCCGTAACCAATGCCAACCGGGTGCTCGACCGTCAGGGTCGCGGCCTGCGCTTCAAGCTGGAGGAAGTGGTGCGCCTCAACCCAAGCGTCCCCCTGCCTTTCCGGCGTTTCTACTCTGATCCCACCACCTGGACCACTGTACAGCCGATTTCCTGGCGGCAGTGGTGGAACGACAACAACGATCCCACCCCTTCCACGTGGATGCACGAACCTCCGGCCAATCTCACGAACCGGTCCCGCACCCCGGACGGCCCCTTCAACGAAACCATCGATGTCGGTGAAGAACTGGCCGGCATGTGGCGCGAGGCCATCTGCGACAACAAGTCCGCCTTCTCCTATCGCAGCAGCGCCTGCAACGTGTACCTCATCTGGCCCGAATATTCGGGCGGAGTCGGTTCCTTCCCGAATCCCTCGAACTGCAGCGACAACCTCTTCTACCTCTCGAATTTGGGTGACCGGTCGCTTTTCCTGCACGAGTGGGGGCACTGGGCCAGTCTCTTGCACCCGTTCAACAGTAAAACCGGAGGCACGGCGAACGAGAATACGCTGGGAGACGACGATCTCACCGATACTCCGACCGATGCCTGGAGCATAACGGAGCCGCTGATTCCACCCATATTCGGGGGCGTCTATCTCACCTATCACAACAGCGTGAGCCAGGCACTCTACGGCGTGGACTACCCCGGACTCAATGCAGGTCAGACGGCTCAGGTGGCGGTGATGGGTAAAATTGCGCAGCTCAAATGGCTCATAGGCCCACCCAACTGGCAACCGCTGGACGCTGTGCGGCAGGCGGAAATCCGGCTCGTCTGGCAGAACCTCCTTAGCTACCACAAAGGTGCACCGCCGGAGGAGCAGTGGCTCTTTACAGAACAGCAACTCGACAAAGTGGCCGACAGCATGGCCGCCTTTTCCACCCGCACGCCCACCGCCACGGGGCGTTGGTGGTTTTACGGGGGGCCGATCACCGATCCCGTTGCACCCCTTGGCAGTAGCAGGCGGCCCTATGGCGGTTTTGCCAGCGCCACTCAGAACAACGCTTCGCTCCAGGCCGGCGACATCGTCCTCGGGCGGCCCGGCACCTACACCCTGGGCACCACACTGCGACTCAACAAACCCTGCACCATCCGCGCCACCCGCGGCGCGAACATTCCCGGCGCGCAGTCCGGCACCTTCAGTGTCCGCGGAAACTAAACCCATGAAAACCCTCTGCATCATCCTCCTCACCGGCAGCGCCGCGGCGCAATCCGGCGGCCCGTGGGACATCAAAAGTTACACGCTCGATGGCGGCGGCGGCAGATCCACCGGCGGCGACTGGAAGGTCACAGGCACCATCGGTCAGGCAGATGCCACGGCATCCAAAAGCACCGGCGGTGTTTCGGCTGTGCAAGGCGGCTTCTGGCCCGGCACCGTCGCCGAACCGGGCGGCCCCGTGCTCACCATTACCCGCGAGAGCGCCACTCATGTGCGCCTCACATGGACCGCAGCCGCAGCGGGTTGCACTCTCCAGCAATCTCCAAATCTCCAAACCTGGACCTTCACTTTCCAAATTCCCTCCGCCAGCACCGGTGGGTCACACCTCTGGCCCATAGCCAACGGGCCGCGCCGCTACTTCCGCCTCAAACAACCGTAAACACGCACAGTGATCGAGCACAAGCCAACGCAAGCCAACGCATCATAATGTCAGATAAAATAACGGAAAACGGGGAAAACGGTGCGTTTTTCAAAGCGGCAGCGCCTTGCGGGCCGCATGGTCAATCTCCAAAGAAGTAACCTGCCAAGGTTCCACCAGACCCAGCATCTGTTCGAGGTCGTTCTCCGTCATCCTCCAATCTCCTCAAAAAAGCCCGTTTCGCAGACATTTTCCCACACGAATCCGGGATGAGCCATCCAACGCTCTCCACATCCCCGGACATCCCGGAATGCGCAGAGCCGCCTGTTTTGTGCGAAACTCTGCGCATGAACAAGACTGACCTCTTCCATGCCGTCCGCGATTTCTTTTCCGCCAACGATTTCAATGTCGAGGCCCACCCGGAGGTGTCGTGTTTTTCCTTCCTTGTGGAAGTCAGGAACATCACCATCTGCGGGAGGGTGGTATGCGAGGAGGCGCCACTGGCGGTGCAGGCCGTCTGCGAGCTTCCGGTCTCGGTGGCGCGGCGCTTTCGGCCCGCAGTGCTGGATCTGCTGAACCGCCTCAACGGGATCTCCCGTTTTGGCTGCCACTCCATGGATCCGAAGGACGGGCGCATTTCCTTCCGCCTTGGTGCGGCGGTGGAGCCCTCCCTGCCGCTTGAGGATCAGGCCGGGGAAATCATCGTCAGCGCCCTGGGGATTTTTCACAACGCTGCGGAGCACCTGGCAGCGTTTGCCCTTGTCGGCGGCTCCGTCACCCGGACGCTCCGGACCATTGTGGAGGGAGATGAGCGCCCGGTGAAAGATGAAGCGGAAGCACCTGATTGTCTGCCGTTCAACCGCCTTACCGAATTGAACTGAACCGCTCCACCACGCGCCGCCACGCGCCACCCGCATGCCAGTAGCCAAACCCATTTCCAAACCCATGTCCGCCATGAACACCGAAGCCACCATCACCTGCCCGAACTGTCACGGCACCATTCCGCCGACGACCGCGGTGACACACGGCATCCGCGAACCATTGGCCAATGAATACGCCCAGCGCCAGCGCAAACTGGAGCAGGACGTGGCTGCCCGTGGGAAGAAGCTTGCTTCTGAAAAGGAGTCTCTGGAAAATGCCCGCACCGAGCTGGACGCCCAGGTTTCCGAGCGGATGCGCCTGGAAAAGCAACTGGTCCGGGTTCTCGGCGGCACCGCCACACTTTACGGCGAACTCCAGGGCATCGTGGGCAGCGCTACGCTGCCCGGCATCCCGGTGCTGGAACTGACCGCGCCGGAGGACGGCTCCGCAGAGGAACTCGTCGCCCTGCAGGAGGAACCCGAAGACAAGGAACACATTCAACTCTAAAAACTTCAGCTTTCGCAACCGCCATGTTCAGGAAACTCCTCTCCCTTCTGTTTGGCAAAGCCCCTCCGGCCACCCGGATGAAAGCGCATTCCAAAGCGCCGCAAAATGACGAACCACTCTCGATTGATTCCCTCACCGCAGCACTCCGGGGAATGCACCCCACCGGCGATTCAGGCCACCCGCTGAACACGGTGCAGCTGCTTTCCCTGGGCTGCTCCGCCTGGGAGGCCATTCCTTCTGAGTCGCCATTTCGCAACCCTCATGTCTGGCTGGAACTCCAGTTCTACGTCAGCCTTCGCTTCATCATTTCTCTGGGCACAGTGCCCACACCCGCGTCCCGCGCCGGAGGAGAGTCCGTGGGCTTGGCTGCGAAAGCCCATGCCAAAACGACCGGCCACTCCCTCCAGCCGACAGCCGTCATCGAACATTTCCAAATCCGGCAGCAAATGCTCCTCATCGCCCTTCAGATGGCGCAGACGAAGGACTGGCTTGCCTCCGAATACGCTGGCGGCATGCTCTTTCTGCTCGGCAACTGCCTGCTCAGCACTGTTGCTGGGGAATTCACACTGCCCATTGCAGAGAGGAAAACTTCCGAACGCAAGTCCCATCGCTTCCCCGACGGACGCATGGTTCCGGCCTCCTGCGCCAAGTATGAGTCCCACTATCTCGAACTCAAAAAATGCCTCCAATCCTGGCGGCTTCACACCCTCGAATCCGCCTTGATGAAACGCTGACGGCCTTCTTCCTTCATCACATTCCACTGATAAAACATAATGTCAGACAATTTAACGGAAGGATCTGTTTGGCCTGTGGCGGAGCAACGGGTGTGCGGGGGAGATTCCAAACGTGCTGGCGGCGCTGTGGAAGCGGATGTTCGATCTCAGCGCCTTTGTGCAGGCGTTGAAGCTGGGGTTTTCCAAATGGTACAACCGGAAACACGGGCGCAAGGGGACGCTGTGGGAGGAGCGTTTTGCCAGTGTGCTGGTGGAGGGAGCGGGCAATGCGGTGGCGACGATGGCGGCCTACATTGATCTGAATCCGGTGCGGGCAGGATTGGCGAGTGATCCAAAGGAATACGAGTGGAGTGGCTATGGGGAGGCGGTGGGCGGCGGGCGCTTGGCTCGGCGGGGCATTGCGATGGCAGTGGGTGCTCTGCGGCGGCAGAAGCTGGAGACTGCGGCGGCGATGCGGTGGGACGAGGCGCAGGCGGTGTATCGGAAATGGATTTGCTGGGAGGGTCAGGAGGTAAAAGCGGACGGGACGACTCCTGGCAGGAAGGGCTTTGCGGTGGAGCAGATCGAGGCCGTGCTGAAAGCCGGGGGCAAGCTGTGGCTGGCCGATGTGGTGCGGCTGCGGGTGCGGGTGCGGCATTTCACGGTGGGGGCGGTGTTGGGGAGCCGGGAGTTTGTTGACGAAGTCTTCGCCGGTGCGCGGGAGCGATTTGGGCCGAAGCGCACCAGCGGTGCCCGGCGACTGCGAATACTGGAGCGGGATGCCGGGCTGTATGCGCTGCGGGATTTGCAAAAAAGTTGAGCGTTGATCTGGCTGCTTCTGCTTCCCGGTTCCACATGCCTGGAGCAGCGCTTGCCAGGTGTGGATCGTACCCACCAATGGATGATTCTCCCGCCAGCAGGGCATTGAATTCCTAACCGACAATTTACCCGCGCGGATGCTGACAATTCCAGCATGAATCGTGAGCATGGGGTGCCATTTCTCCACAGGCAGGGCAGAGCCAGTCGGGGCCGTTTTCACCCGGTCCCAGGGCAGCCAGGACAATATGCACCGCTTCTGCATGGTCGGCGTCGTTCCACACGCAGAGTTCCGGATCGAACAGCCGCAGCGCTCCGGTCAGTGACGCACCGATAAGCGCCTGGGAAGTGGCATTGCGGACGAAACAGGAAATGCCGGCTGCTTCCAAAAGCGACTGTGCGTAGCCCACGCGGGTGGAATCTACGTCCATGAAAACGGATTTCATGGTCCACCCATGCTGTGGGGAGTTGGCTTTCGCACGTGAAATTACACCCAGTCCGGCAGTTTCAGGTCAAACTTGGGAATGCGAACGCAGAACAAGCGTCCGTCGTCGGTTTCCACGAAATAGGCCCCCTCCGCTTCTCCGCTTTGGCTGACGTAATGCCGACTGTTGTAGGAAAAATCATCGCCGCAGGCGAGTCGGGGAAACTGGCCCACCACCCCGTCCCCTTCGACGACGATCACATCCCGATTCGCCTGCCGTAGCACCCATTTTCTCCCGCGGACCGTAACCGGAGTGTCTGAGTGATTCGCGATGGTGATGAAATACACAAAGGGATGGGGTCGGTCCGCGGGGGAATCGAGGTCAGGCATGTAGAGCACCTCATCGATGGAAACCTGGAGGCCGGGCAGTTCTTTGATTTTTGCGGTCACTCTTTCGTATTTTTCGCCGTGAACAAATGACGCACTTCTACCCGACAAACCCGTTGTTTGACCAGTGTCAATCGAGCTTGTGAAATTTTTCACAAATTCGGGTTGCCGCGCTTTGGGCCGCGGCGAATAATCGGGTTCTGAGATTATGGATCTTTCGCCCGCCCTGCGTTCCCAGATTGACGAAGCCATCACGCACTATCCCGTTTCCAAACGCAGTGCCGTGCTGCCGGTCCTGCATCTCCTGCAGCAGGAGTTTGGCTATATTTCGGAGGAAAGCATTGAGTGGACCGCGGAAAAACTCGCCTTGCAGCCGGTGCAGGTTTTGGAAGTGGTCACATTCTATCCTGGCTTTCGCCGCAGTGCGCCCGGCAAGTATCACATCCGGGTTTGCCGCACACTTTCGTGTGCCATGTCGGGGAGTTACCAGCTGATGGAGGACCTGTCGAAGGCGGCGGGCATTGATCGTTCTCATGTGGACCACCACCACCCAATCGCCAAGAGCGCTGACGGCGTTTTTAGCATCGAGTTCGCCGAGTGTCTGGCATCCTGTGGAACCGGCCCAGTCTGCATGTTTAACGACGACTTTTACGAAAAAGTCAGCCAGGAAGAGGCGGCAAAACTGGTGGCCGATTATCGATCCAGGAAATAACTGCCCGGCGGAGTGCCTTGCGTCATTTCAGTTAGCGCATGCGGGAGTGGGCTATGCGGACGATCGGCCTTGGCGGCTCAGGACATCTTTTAGATATCCTAGTTCCTCCTGAAGGGACGAGTCGCTGGGGTCGTCGAGTGTTTCGCGGATGGCATCCTGGAGAGCGAGCCGGTATTGCTGACGCAGGCGAAAGACCGCAGCCCGGGCTGTATTTTCGGTGACTCCCATCTGCTTTCCAAGATCGGCATAACCGGCTTGACCATCGTCATCAAGAAAGTCCCGCATGAGGTCGAAGGCATCCGCCCGGCCCCTTTCGGCATAGGATAGGCGCAGCCGATCCACGGCTCCTTGCAGGAGGGCGAGCACCCAGCGGTGTTCGTAGAGGTCTTCGGGGTTGGCGAAGTCGGCAGGTTCGTGACGGTAGAGTTCCTCGGCTTCGTCCACATCGATGGAGACCATTTCGACGCCGCCGCCGCGTTTCAGCGTGTTGCGGTTGCGCCAGTCATTGGCCATGAAGCGTTTCAGGGCGGTGAGCAGGAAGGTGCGGAGGCGTCCTTTAGCTGGATTGGCGTCTTCCAGGTATTTCTTTGCCAGCAAGGTGAGAAAAAACGACTGCACCAGATCCTCGGCTTCGTCCGGGTTTTGCCCGGAGCGGCGGACATAGGCATAAAGCGGATACCAATAGTCCCGACAAAGTTCGCCCATGGCGCATCCGGATTCTTTTTCATCGCCTGCCAAGGCCCTTCGGACTTGGGTCCAGCGGGTGGCGGGGAATTCGCGTGGTCCTTCAGGAGCGGCCATGGTTGACTGAGACTTTGGACGCTTTCCTAAACCAGCGCACGGGTTTCGCAATGGCTGACCACGAAAATCTCAACGCATTGCGTCCGCCGGTTGGATGCGGGCGGACCACGCCTACCATCGCAACTGCGCTTCAGTTCATTTACGGCCAAGGCTGGGTTGATTGCGGCTGCGGGCGGACGCAGATTTTCCCCTTGTGTCCGGCAGCGTGTGCTATGGATGGCGCACTGAGTTTCCCTCCCATTCATGAGTTCCGTCGTCATCCCGTCCCACTTGTCCAGCCAGATCGGCAAGGCTGCCGTTCTGATTGAGGCGCTGCCCTACCTGCAGCGGTTTCGCGGGCAGACGTTCCTCATCAAATTCGGCGGCAGTGCCATGGATGATCCTGAGCTGGTCGAGGGGTTGCTGCGCGACATTGTCTTCATGGAAGTCGCCGGCATCAATCCGGTCGTGGTCCACGGCGGCGGCAAAGCCATCACCAAAGCGATGGAGGAGCAGGGGCTGAAGGCCAGATTTGTGGGCGGGCTGAGGGTGACGGATGCGTCGGCCATTTCCATTGTGGAGCAAACCCTGAGCAGCGTCATCAACCCCGGCCTGGTGGCGACGATCAACCGCTATGGTGGAAGGGCGGTGGGGTTTTCCGGAATGAGCGTGTTCCTGGGCAGGAAATCCCCGCCGATCAGAGGTGAGGACGGTCAGGAGGTGGACTTGGGCTATGTTGGTGAGGTGACGGATTTTTCCATTGAGGCCGTTCGGGAAACGATCCAGGCGGAAAAGGTGCCGGTGATTTCCCCGGTGGCTGCAGAGGAGGGCAGCGGCCATGCGCTGAATGTCAATGCGGACCTGGCGGCGGCCTCGCTGGCCGGCAGGTTGAAGGCGGCGAAGTTTCTCTACGTGAGCGACGTGTTAGGGGTGATGCGCCATCCGGGAGATCCCGCGAGCCTCATTCCCAGTCTGAATCCTGCCCAGGTGGAGAGCCTGATCCAGGAACGGGTCATTTCCGGGGGGATGATTCCCAAAGTGCGTTCCGCGCTGCGAGCCCTGGAAGCCGGAGTGCGGAAAGTTCACCTCATTGACGGACGCATCCCCCACTCCCTGCTGCTGGAAATTTTCACCGAGGCCGGCATCGGAACGGAGATCACCCGGGAGGGGTGACGGATACTTAAACGCCTGATTGTCAGGCCGGCGGTTTTTCTGCATGGTCACCGGCATGAGGAATCTCCGCATCCTAACCTTCGCCACTGCCTGCTCGCTGCTCATCGTCCAACTGCGGGCGGATGAACCGGAACTGCCGTCCATTTTCAATGGCAAGGACCTTGCTGGCTGGAAGGCGCCGGAACCCAATCCGTTTTGGAAGGCGGTGGACGGAGTGCTGGTGGGAGAGAATGACTCCGCCAAAAAGGGCTCCATGATCTATTCTGAAAAAGAATACGGGGATGTCGTCGTGGAAGCCGAAGTGCGGTGGAGCGGGGAAATCGACAGCGGCTTCATGCTCCGGAAACCCGAAATTCAGGTGCAGATCGGCATCTCACGCAGCCTGAAGAAGGATATGACCGGATCCTTTTACGTCGGCAAATACCCTGACGCTGGCCAGGCCAAGGAAGCGCAAAAACTGTTGAAAAAGGACGACTGGAACAAAATCCGGATCCAGGCGAGGGGCGATACCTACACGGTTTGGCTCAACGGCCACAAAGTCTCCGAATACAAGGATGGGAAATACGCCAAGCCCGGCCCGATCGGGCTGCAAATTCACGGGGGGCTGGCGATGAAAGTTGAGTTCCGCAACATCAGGGCCAAAGCGCTGGATTGAGACGGGATGGTTCGTCCGAAACGAAACGTTTCAAACGCTGCACCAGGGCCAGCCAGGCTGCGGCTTCGCCGGGATGGCCGAGGCGTTCGAGGCGGTCGCGGATGGTGTCCTCCAGCGGTTCTGCCACGCCTTCTTTTTCGATTTGTGCCGCATCTGCCGGCATGGATGGGAGGAGAATGCAGGCAATGCGCCAGCAGGCCCAGGCCCGCCAGGTGCGCAGCTCCCTGCGCGGCTCCACCATGCGGGTGGCCAGGTGCTGATAGTGCCGGCGCGGGTTGCCAATAAACTGCCCTGGACAGTGGTGGCGCAGCAGCCAGGCAGCGGCTGGATAGGGAAGCGGCCACCGGGCAAGGATGGGATGGTCCGGCGGGACATCCGCACCCAGCGCGCGGTTGATTTGCAGCAGCGCCTGTGCAGGCAGGCCCTGCTGCCAGCGGCATTGCCCGTAGCGCAGGGAGACTTCATAAAATTCCGGCCCGCGGTTGGTGCCCAGCGCCTGCACGCAGGCGGCTGTGAGGGGCGCGTCCGAGATTGGGAGAAACGGGCAGGCGGGCAGGTCCGGCACGGGTTCCAATGGCATTAAGCAGAGGTGTTAGGGTGAGAGGGAGAAGACGACTTTGACCCACCGGTGGTCCGAACCGAGTTCCGGTCCGATCTGGTGCTGGTGGATGCGGACGGCATCGGAAACCAGGACATGATCGATGGCAATGCCCGGCAGCGGCCAGAATGGCGACCAGGTGGGGCGGAATCCGCACCCCAGCGCGGCATCGCGCAGACTGGCATCGCGCAGCAGTTTTTGAAAATGAGATGAAAACGGAGTGGCATTGAGGTCGCCGGCAAGCATTCGCGGCGCTGTGGGTGCTTCGGCGAGCATCGCGGAATACGCCTGCATCTGCCGAGCCTGGGTGGACCAGGAAGCCCGGCCCATGGGCGGAATCGGATGGGCGCCGACAAAGCGCAGGCGCTGTGCTGACAGTTCGATGTCTGCAACCACCGTTTCGTCCTCGTCTCTGACGGGCGTGATGATGCGTGCGTCACGCAGTGGCCATTTGCTGAGAAACCAGATGCCAAACGGATGGTCGTGGAGTTTCTGAAGCTGGTGCGGATAGCGGGTGGCAAACGGTTTCAGGGCAGCGGCAGCGGCTGGAGACGCCTCCAGCAAAAGCAGAAGATCCGGATCCTCCGCCTCCAGCGCGGCGCGAATTTCATCAAACCGCGTGTTTCGGTAGAGCAGGTTGAAGGAAATCAGGGAATGCGTGCGGGTTCCTTGCGCCGCGGCCTGCGGTTTGCCCGTGAACGCATACTCTACCAGGCCGGGAGGGCGCAGCGTGTGCCAGCCGCACAGCACCGCTGCCAGCAAGGCAAGGCGGCGATGCCGGAAGCTGAACAGAAGGCCTCCCAGAACCAGGCTGGCGATTGCATAAAAAAAGCGAAAATGCGAACCGAGATCGGCGATCCAATGGAGCGGGCCAAATTCCACTGCCACGCTCCAGACAAGCAGGGCAAAGAGCAGCAGCCGGCTGCGCGTTCTGAAGTACCGGCGCAGCGCGCTTTCAGAGGGGCGGATGATTTCGGACATGCGAGGATATTTTCAAACCAGCCCCAGGCCTGAGATGATGCGGAAGAGCAGGTAGCCCATGAACAGCAGGGTCAGAACGGTCAGTCGGACAAACCACGAGCCCAGCAGGGAGGCTCCGGTTTCGATTTCTGCGGCGTCCGCCCGGAGATGGCCGCTTTTCAGCCGGGAGGCAGCCCGGAACAGCGTGGCTCCCATCCAGAGGAGGAGCAGATAAAGCATGAGGAAAAAAATGCTGGTGCCGATCACCTGGAATTTGTAGCCGGTCTTTGCCGTCATGAGTGCCACGGTGGCGGCGGTGCGCTCATTGGGCGCCCCGTCCACTCCCTGCTCGGAAGCTGCTGAGGCGAGCAGGATGGCGGCGAGCCTGACGATGCTTGCAACGGCCATCACCAGGCTCAGGAGCATCCACAATGCGGCCGTGGCGTGCATCCACGGCGTGCGGACAGCGAGGTTTTCCAAAATGCTGCGCACCATGCCGCCGGTGCGGACGGTTGGAATGGGGGGCACACCGACAGCCTGCCGGGGACCGACCGATGCGGGATTGGTGATGGGCGCATCCTCGACCGGACCGGTAGGAGTGGGCGCAGCCCCCAGGCCGCTGAACAATTCCGGTTTCAGTTCGCCCGCCGAAACCCATTCGGTGAGGCCCTCCCGCCAGACCAGCGTTTGCGGGCGCACGATCCCATTGTAGGCGAGGCTGCGAATCTGATCCTCGCTGGTCGGAATCTGTTCTTGCTTGTCGGAGAGGAAAAACCAACGCTGGGGGCGCATGTGTTGTATTGGTAAGGGCGGCTGGCGGCCATTACCACCGTCAGGGCGGCTGCGCAAGCTGGTGGGGACCGGGTAGTGCCTGGCCCCGATTTGCCTTCTTGTCAGACTGAACGAAGCCGTGAACAGTGCCCTGATGCAGTCCCCAATGATCGACGCCCGCAACCTGCACCGCTCGTTCGATTGCGATGCCGTGCAGGCGCTCCGGGGAGTCAGCTTTTCCGTTGCACGAGGTGAATGCGTTTCCATCATGGGGCCGAGCGGTTCCGGCAAGTCCACGCTGCTCAATCTGCTGGGTGCGCTGGACACCGGATTCACCGGTGACCTTCATGTGGATGGGGTCGATCTGCGGCATTTGAAATGCCCGGAAGAATTTCGGTCCCGGGTGGTGGGCTTCGTTTTCCAGTCCTTTCATCTGCTGCCCACCCTCAGCTCCCTCGAAAACGTGCAGGTGCCCATGTTCGAAATGCCATGGTCCGCCGCAGAGCGCCGCCGCCGCGCCGTCAGCCTGCTGGAGTCGCTCGGACTGGAAGACCGGCTGCACCACCCGCCGGCAAAACTGTCCGGCGGCGAACGGCAGCGCGTCGCCATCGCCCGCAGCCTGGCCAACCATCCGCGGATGCTGCTTGCGGATGAACCCACTGGAAATCTCGACAGTGTCAGCGCCCGGAAAATCCTCGATGTCCTGCGCGGCCTCCACGATTCCTCCGCCATGACACTGGTTATCGTGACTCACGACCCGGATGTCGCCGCCATCGCCGGACGCACCCTGCGGATGCTTGACGGCCGCGTGGTGGACGACTCCTTCCATCCGGAAAATGCCAGCCAAGCATGTCCTTCCTGACTCTTGTCATCAAAAACCTGCTGCGCCGCCGCTCCCGCAGCCTGCTGACCGTGATCGGCATCGCCATCGGCATCGCCGCCGTGGTTTCCCTGACTGGTTTGGCCTGGGGATTCGAAACCAGCCTGACAAACATTTTCAGGGCGCGCGGTACAGACTTGATCGTCACCAAAGCCAAATCCCACGGGGCCATTCCCGGCGCTTTTCCGGAAAAAATTCGCGAGGATCTGCGGGCCATGCCCCAGGTCGAAAAATCGGCCGGAATCCTCTGCGAGGTGTTCAGCGTGGAAGATTCCTCCAGCACGCTGGTGGTGGGCTGGGAAGCGGATTCACCGCTTTGGGCGCACCTGAAACTGGTCAATGGAAGCTGGCTGCAGGGGGATGCACCGGGTCAAATCATGCTCGGCCAGTTGCTTGCGGACGCACTGGGGAAAAAGCCGGGTGATGCCGTGCAGGTTGAGACCGGTGAATTTTCCGTTGCCGGGATTTTTTCCAGCACTGCGGTCACCGAGAACGGCGCCATTGTCATGCGTCTGGAGGACATGCAGCGCCTGACCAACCGCCCCGGCCTGGTCAATTTCATCGATGTCTGGCTCAAACCGGACACCTCGGCACGGGATCGGGAGGAAATTCAGGCAGCCATTCACAGCCAGTTCAAGGATCTGAAGGCCTTTGGCCCCGGCGGCCTCAGCCAGCAGAGCACGGCCGTTCAGTTGGCCAAAGGCATGGGCATCTGCACTTCCCTGCTGGCGGTCATCATCGGGGCGGTCGGAGTGACGAACACGATTCTCATGTCCGTATTCGAAAGGCTGCAGGAAATCGGAGTCCTGCTAGCCCTGGGGTGGAAACGGAGGCGCATCCTGAAAATGATCCTCATGGAGTCGCTGCTGCTCAGCATCCTCGGCGGGGTTTTTGGGGTGCTGCTGGGTGTGGTGGCCGCGCACATTCTGGAGGCCATGCCGTTCATTCATGGCAAATTTGAGACCGAAATCACCGCACCGCTGCTTGGAGTGGGAATGCTGGTGGCCCTGGTTCTTGGAACCCTGGGCGGGCTCTACCCCGCGTGGATCGGATCAAGGATGTCCCCCGCCAACGCGCTGCGGCAGTGATGTCCTCGGAGCGCGCTTCCTGGATGGCGACCTAGTTGGTCTGCGCTGGTCCCATGGTTTTTTCGGCTGGGGCATCGGTGCCAGTGGGGCCGCTGGCGGAGGCACCTTCGAGGGCAATGCCTTCGGCAGCAGCGAAATCAGCCAGGGCCAGATCTTCGAGGGCGCGCTGTTCGCCGGCCTTGGCGTGGATCTCGGTCATGTCGATGCTGTCGCGGGCGACCCGGGCGCGCCCGGCGGCCTTTTCCTTTTCCTCCTTCACCATTTCAGAAAGGCGGTTGAGGGTGTCTCCGCTGCCGCCGATTTCGTTGACCATGCCGGCAGCCATTTCGTTGAGTTCGGCAACCGCACTCTGGATTTTCATGTCGCTGATGTCGCGCTTTAGTCCTTCGATCTTGTCGCGCGCTGCCTTGACGCTGGTGTCGCGGGCGGACAGCAAGTCCTTGTAGGTTTTCTCGGCGTTTTCCAACTGCTGCCGCGATTCTTCCATATCCTTTTTGACGCCCTGGTGCTTCAGGGCGAACTGCCCGGCCAGTTCTTTGTTGCCCGCCCGGAGGTTGGCCACCGTTTTGGCCCGCAGCTCCGTTTCCTGACTTTCGTAGGTCTTCACCTGGCTCATCAATTTTTCACAGACCGCGGCGTGGGCGCTGAGGCCGCGGTTGAATTTTGAGATCTGCTCGCGCAGATTTTCCTTCTCCACTTCCAGCAACGCCTCCGGATTTTTCTTTTCCAATCCGGACACAAACAGGCCGAAGAAGCCCTTGATCAGATTTTTGAGACGGCGGAACATGGTGATGTGGTTGCGTTGTTTGTGGTTGCGTGGGGTGTGGCCGAATATATGGAAAAGCGCGCCCCGCACAACAAGTAGAATTTCCCCTGAATGATGGAATCTGACCAATCCGCTCCGCCTCCGGTTGGAAATCCCCAACTGGCCCTGCGTTTGTTGCGGGATTTTTTGCAGGCGAGGGTGGACCGCGGAGGCAAGCGGGTCTGGTTGAGCCAGGGCGCCCGTCTGGTTCTGCGGGGCATGATGCAGGGCAAAGCGCCAGCACCAGCGGCGGTCCCGGTGAAATCCCCGCCTCCAGCAGTCCCTGCACCTCCCATTCAGCCACCGCCTCCGCCGCCGGCAAATGTCCCCCTAACGAAAGAGGAAAAAATCCGGCGTCTGGCGGAAGTAAAAGCGCGGGCGGAGGTCGGCACGGATGCCCGGGCGCTGGGGTCGCTGCGGGAAACGATGGTGTTTGCGGTGGGGAACCCGGACGCGGCCATTCTGTTGGTTGGGGAAGGCCCCGGCATCGATGAGGAGCGGCAGCGGGAGCCGTTTGTCGGCAAGGCCGGCGAACTGCTGACAAAAATCCTCCAGGCGATGGAACTGCGCCGCGAGGATGTTTATATTTCCAATGTCTGCAAGTTCCGGCCCAAAACCGACGACCAGACCACGAACAACCGTCCGCCGAATGACGAAGAATTGGCATCCTGCATCGGCTTTGTGTTGGAGGAGATCCAGATCGTGCAGCCGCGGGTCATCGTGGCGCTGGGAGCCACGGCTGCACGGGGCCTGCTGGGTTTGGCGGATGTTTCGGTTAGCCGGATGCGCGGGCGATTCCATGAGCACCGGGGCATTCCGCTCATGGTCACCTACCATCCGAGTTATCTGCTGCGCAGTTCCGACCTGTCCGATCGGCGCAAAGTGTGGGAGGACATGCTTCTGGTGATGGAGAAAGCCGGGATGCCCATTTCAGAGAAACAGCGGAGCTTTTTTGGCAACAGGCGCTGAGGCGGAATGAATCTTCCCGACTTCAGTTCCGTCGCCTCCGCTCTGGTCATCAAGCCGAGCAGCCTCGGAGACATTGTCCATGCGCTGCCCGCGGTGCATCGGATAAAATGCACCTTTCCCCAGGTGAGGCTTTCGTGGCTGGTGAATCCGGAGTGGGCTCCGCTGCTGCGCGGCAATCCGGATGTTGCGGAAGTCGTGGAGTTTCCGCGCGGAAAATTTCGCGGACTGTCGGGCATGTGGCGGTTCCGGAGCTGGCTGGGCGCGTTCCGCCAGCGTCCGCATCCGGACGTGGCTTTGGATTTCCAAGGGCTGTTCCGCAGTGCGTTTCTGGGAAGGAAAAGCGGTGCCCGGTGTGTGGTCGGTCTGGCGGATTCCCGGGAGGGTGCGGGGCTGCTGCATCATGTCAGGGTTCCGGTGGGGGCCTCGATGCATGCGGTGGACCGATACCTGGCACTGGCAGCAGCCTGCGGAGCCGGGGAGGGGCCCTTGGAATTCCCCATGCCGGAAGGGGCATGTCCCCCGGCGCTGGCTCCAGATGCGGTGCCGGTGGGGCGATTTGTGCTGCTGCACCCCTTTTCCCGCGGCAGCGGCAAGTCGCTCCGTGCGGAACAGGTGCGGGAATTCTGCGAACGAATGGCACCGGAACGAATTTTCCTGGCAGGAAAATTGGAAACTGGGGAGCCCCTGGGGCCGCTTCCCACCAACACCGCAAACCTGCTGAACCAAACCACCCTGCCTGAGCTGTGCTGGCTGATGCGCCGTGCTGCATTTACCGTGAGCGTGGACAGCGGCCCCATGCACATGGCAGCGGCGCTCTCCTCCAAGCTGGTGAGCCTGCATACGTGGAGCGACCCCCGACTGGTCGGACCGTATCCCGCGGACGCCTGGGTCTGGAAGGCAGGAAAATTCTTCCAACGTGGGGCAACCGAATCCGCGATTGCCGCCGCACGGCAGCCATTTCCCGACTCCGGGGTGGCTCCACTGGTGGATTTTGTGAGGGCCAGGCTGGCCGGCGACTGACCGTGCGATGTTTGTCAGGATTGCGCCGGTGCGTCGGATTCCGGCGGCATTGCTGCTGCGGCTGCGGTGGAGGAGGAGGAGGAGGAGGAGGCAGCCACGGGAAGCTCAATGCTGACGGTGGTCAGCTTCCCGGGATCGGAGGTGAAGGTGATTTCTCCCTGGTGGGATTCGACGATCCACCGGCTGATGGCCAGCCCAAGCCCCGCGCTGTCCTCGGCGCGGCTCCGGCTGGTATCGCCGCGGAAAAAGCGGTCGAAAACACGGTCCTGAAGGTCAGGTGCGAGGCCCGGACCGGAATTTTCCACTTGCAGGCGACAGGTGCAGCCGTGCTTTTGCAGCGATACCCGGACGAACCCGCCGGGTTCGTTGTGCTTGACGGCGTTGTCCACGAGGTTCAGCAGCACTTGGCGCAGCCGCTGGGCGTCTCCGAGCACCTGAACCGGATCGCACTGCACCAGGCTGACTTTCAGGTCGCGGGAAAGTCCCAAAACCCCCGCATCATAAATGGCGTCCTGCACGAGGGCGTCCAGTTGCACGGCGGTTTGGCGCAGCTCAAAAAGGCCGGCGTCCGCCTTGGCCAGGAGGGTCAGGCTGTTGACGATGTAGGCCAGGCGGTCCACTTCCTCCAGGATGTCGCGCAGGCTCTCGAGCAGATGGGGAGCGGCTGCAGAATTCTCCCGGATGGCGGTTTCCACTTCCGCCCGCATGATGGTTAGCGGCGTCTTCAGCTCATGGGAGGCGTGCAGGGTGAATTCACGACTCTGCCGGAACGATTGGGCAAGCCGCAGCCGCATGGCGTTGAACACTTCGGTCAGGCGGTCGAATTCATCCCCATTGCGGCTGCGGGGAATCTGGTGAAGGAGGTTTTCGGCATCGGTTTTGGCGGCGACTTCGGTAATGCGCCGCAGGTCGTCCAGGGCGCGCCGCGTCAGCCACCAGCCGCCAAAGAGTCCGGCCAGGGCCAGCGGCAATCCTAGCAAAACAAGGAATTCGACTTCTTCGACCGCTGATTTTTGCCGGTCCCCTTCGCGGCTGGAAAGGTGCAGGTAGCCGTGGGCGGCAAACAGGACGCCGCAGACGAAAACAGCGCCCGCATACCAGATGGTGAGGCGGCTTCGCACCGTCATGCAGGCGGCGGATCAGTTGTGAATGGGGGCGCGCATCTGATAGCCAACACCGCGGACGGTGTGCAGAAGCGGAAGTTCGCTGGGATGTTCCAGCTTGTCCCGGAGCCGGCGGATGGTGACATCCACGAGGTTGGTTCCGGGGTCGAAATCATAATCCCAGACTTTTTGCAGGAGCAGCGCCCGGCTGCACACTTTCCCCTCGTTGCGCATGAGGAACTCCAGCAGGCGGTATTCGCGTCCGGCCAGTTCCACCCGGCGGCTGTTGCGCGTGGCGGTGCGGGAAATGGTGTCCAGCGCCAAATCGCCGACGCGCAGGAGAATGCTTTTGGCTTCGCCCCCGCGGCGCACCAGCACCTGAACCCGGGCGGTGAGTTCCTCCAGGGCGAAAGGTTTTGGCAGATAGTCGTCCGCTCCGGCTTTGAGTCCGGCCACGCGTTCATTGACGTGGCTGCGCGCCGACAGCAGCAGCACCGGCGTGGAATTTCCCTGCTCCCGCAACCCGCGCAGCACGCTCAGGCCATCCTTTCCAGGGAGCATGATGTCGAGGACAATCACATCAAAGGCCCGTTCCAGGGCCAGCGGCAGGGCGGAATCGCCGGAAAACACCGTCTCCACTTCAAAACGCTCGCCTTCCAGCGCCTTGCGGATGAAATTTGCCGTTTTCTTTTCGTCTTCGACTACGAGGGCTTTCATGTCAGGACTCCCGGTGCGGGAAAGTGTGGGTCATTTTCGCACCGCGGGTCCGGCGCTCGACGGGAGGAACGGCTTGATGAATGCCTGTTCAAAGTCAAAGAGGCCGTCGAAGTCCTCAAGTTTATCCTCCGGGCTCCGGCTGAATACGCCTGCCCCGATGAGCAGAAACACCACTTCTCCGATGTCCCGGGTGCAGCGCATCCCCCACATCTCCAACAAGGTGGGGACCATGGGTCCAAACTGCCGGAGCGCATGCTGGCGGAAGCCCTCGGCAAGCTCCGGCCCGCGCACATGCGTCACCTCGCCCTGGGAGGTCGCGGATTTTCGGGAAATTTCGTCCAGGGCATCTCTGACCAGGGCAAACGCCTCCGGCGCATAGCGCGTGTCGCGCTGCGTGATCTTTTCCACGGCGCTGTCGAAATCAATTTTGGGCATGGCGGTTTATTGGGGTGGGCTCACGGTTGGAGGCGCCGGGAAATCCTGTGGAGGCCGTTCCTGGCTTTTCCGGTACCACCGCACCATTCCACCAATCAGAAAAACGGCAAGAGTGGCCAGCAGCAGTTTGCGTTCGTGAGCGGTCAGCATGGGGTGCGGTCGGTATGGGGAAATGAGACAGCCGGAAGGAAAATTGCGAATCAATTTTTCCGGCAGCGCGCGGGGCAGAAAAGGGACGTTTGCGATTGTTCCCGCTACAACAATGGGCTGGCTGGCCAATGCCGCATTTTGGTATTCGTCTGCCCCTCTGTGTTCCCGCCCCACTTCCGAACCTCCGCATCCCCCATGAGCCTTCGACTGCCTCTGTTGTTCCTGACATTTCTGCTGCTGTCAGTGGTTTCCGTGTCCGCCGCCCTCCGGATTACCGAATTCATGGCGACGAACGATTCCGTGCTCGACGACGAGAATGGCGACTTTTCCGACTGGATTGAAATTTACAATGATGGCACGGCAGCGGAGTCCCTGCTCGACTGGGCTCTAACTGACAATGCGGGCAATCCGAACAAGTGGAAATTTCCGGCAGTGACGCTTCCGGCAAAGGCCTATCTGGTGGTGTTTGCCTCCGGCAAGGACCGGCGCACTCCAGGGCAGAATCTGCACACGAATTTCAAACTCAGCGGCGATGGCGAATATCTGGCGCTGGTCCGGCCAGACGGAACCAAGGCAACGGAATTCGCCCCCTACTACCCGCCGCAGCTCGCCGATGTCAGCTACGGAGGCTCCGCCCAGAAAACCGTCACGAATCTGCTGCAGCCCGGGAGTTCTGGAAAAGTGCTGGTGCCTGCGGATGGATCGCTGGGGACCACCTGGACGCAGCCGGGGTTTGCGGATGCCGCCTGGACCAGTGCGGTCAACGGGATCGGATTCGAAGTCTCCGGACAAAACGAATTTGGCACGGGATTGGTGGGCGATGTGCTTTCGGATGATCCAACCGGCTACTTCCGGCTGGAGGAATCCGGCATCATGGGGGTCTATGCGGCCAATGCAGGTTCCGTGGGCGCTGCGGGCAATGGCAGCTACCTCAACGGCATCGTGCAGAACGTCGCCACGCTGCAAAGCCCGGCCTATCCGGGCTTTGAAACGGACAATCAAGGAGCACGCTTTGACGGGACCAATGACAAGGTGGACGTGCCCTACAATGCGGCGCTCAACGGGAGCGCGTATTCCTTCTCGCTGTGGGTGAAGGTGACCTCCTCCACCAATGCCCACCGCAGCCCGCTGACATCGCGCGATGACTTTCCCCAGCGCGGCTACATCGTTTATGCGGTGCCCAATGGGTCGGGAGACCGCTGGGAGTTTGTTCACGGCACTGGTGGCGGGTGGTCAAATCTCGCCGGTCCGGCCATTCAATACAACACCTGGACGCACATCGCCGGAACCTATGCCGGCGGGGCTGGCGCCGGAGTGAAAAAGCTCTACATCAACGGTGCCCCCTACGCGACCGCCACCGGGCAGACTTTCAGTCCGAACACAGCCCGTCCGCTGCGCATCGGCGGAGGAGCCACCGAGGGCGGCGGCAATTACTGGTTTCCAGGGGAGGTGGACGAGGTGGCGGTGTGGAACCGCCAATTGAGCGACGCCGAAGTGCAGGCCCAGTATGACGCCGCGGTGTCTGGAGATGCGGTCACGGATGGAAGCGCCAGCATCCTCGACCAGACGCCGTCCGGCTACTGGAGGCTGAAGGATCCCGCCACGGCACCCACGTTCACCGCGGTGAACCAGGGCAGCGCCGGGACCGCGGCCAATGCCACCTGGAACGGGGCGGGCACCCTCGGCAACCCGGGGCCGCGACCCGCTTCCTATCAGGGATTCCCTGCCGACAACAAGTGCGCCACCCTGACGGGCACCGGCCACGCCCAGACACCCTATCATGCCGCATTGAATCCCTCCATCTTCACCGTGGAGTGTTGGGCGAAGGCCACGGGCGGTACCGGCACCTATCGCGCCGCAGTCTCCGCCCGGAACGACGACGGCACCAAAACCTACGGCTACATTTTTTACGCCGCCAGCAACAACACCTGGCAGTTCTGGACCGGAAGCGGTGGCACCGGAGTCTGGGACCCCATCGCCGGTCCCGCGGTGGTCCTCGGCCAGTGGGTCCACCTGGTGGGCACCTACGACGGCGTCACCAAGCGTTTTTTTGTCAATGGCAGCCAGGTGGGCACCGGTGTGCTATCCACCTTCAATCCGAACACGGCCCGCGGCCTGCGCATCGGAGCCGGACGAAACGAAGTGGCGGCGGATTACCTGTTCCAGGGCGAGATCGACGAAGTGGCCATTCATCCCCGCGCCCTCACGGCGGCGGAAATCAGCGCCCGCTATCAGTCCGGCCTGAACAACACCTGGACGCCCCAGTTCACGGGCCTGATCAACAGTGACCTGCAGGCCGCCATGTTCAACACAAACAGCACTGCCTATTTCCGCCTGCCATTCAGCCTGCCGGACCCTGGTTCCGTGGATCGGCTCACCCTCAAGGTGAAATATGACGACGGCTTTCAGGCCTATCTCAATGGAGCCGCGACGGTCGGAGGAAATCAGCCGCCCGTGCTCGACTGGAACTCCGCCGCTTCCGCCCGCAGCACTACGGAGGATGCGTTGGTTTATGAATCGTTCGACCTCACTCCGCACCTTGGCAGCCTGCAAACCGGCAGCAATGTCCTGGCCATCCACGGACTGAATTTGGCCGCCGGAAATCCGGATTTTCTCAATGTGGTGCAGCTTGAAGCCACGGATGTCGGCACCTACACCGCGGAGTCTGTTTACCTGCCCGTTCCTTCGCCGGGCGATGTCAACGGCCTGGGCACTGCCAATCCCGGACCCGCCCTGACCAGCGAAACGCTCTCCCCCTCCCCCGCGCAGCCGACCGTCAATGACGACCTGCACATCACCGTCAGGGCAGCGCCTGTTTTCGACCCGGTCGCCAGTGTGACCCTCCACTGGCGGGTTAATTACGCCGCGCTGCAGCAGACGGCCATGTTCGACGATGGCGCTCACGGTGACGGTGCGGCGGGCGACGGCGTTTACGGGGCGACCATTCTGAAAACGAACTTTGCCGCCGGGAACATGGTCCGATGGTATTTTGTAGCAGAGGATACAGCCGCGCGCACCAGCCGCTGGCCCCTGTTTCTCAGCCCCACCGGATCACGGGAATATTTTGGCACCATGATCGCCGACACTGGTTTTGCCACGGCGCTTCCGGTCTGGTACTGGTTCACACAAAACACGGCGGCTGCAGCAACCCGCGGCGGAACCCGCGGCAGCGTTTATTTCGGCGGGGAACTGCATGACAACATCTTTGTCAGGCTCCGCGGAGGAGCCACTTCGTCCGGCTCGAAAAAGTTCGATTTCAACTCCGGTGACCACTGCTACATCAACACCCTGGTGGGCCGCGTGGAAGAGGCGAATCTCAATGGCACCAGCCTCAGCAGCGGCATCGCCGGAGACAGCGCCGACGCCACGCTCATCCGTCCGGCGGTGGCTTACGAAGTTTTCAAAACTGCCTCGCACACCGCCACCGGGGAATGTTTCCCCATCATGATGCGCGTCAACGGCCTGCTCGACAGCGGTTCCGGACGGGGCGGCATTGCCTATTATGTCGAACAGGTGGATGAACGCTACCTGCGCCGCCACCAGCTCGATGACGAAGGGGCGCTCTATAAAATGGACCAGCGCAGCGGACTGAATCCGGTATTTTGGGACACCGCCACCGGTGTGGAAAAGAAAACCCGCCAGGCTGAAGACTTCAGTGACCTCCAGGCGTTCGTGAACGGAATCCGCAACGCCGCCGACGGATACAACTATCCCTCCGCAGGTCCGAATCCCGCCGCCCCGAACAACCCTCCTGCCTTCCTGGCCAGCCGGACCACCTACCTTTACGACAATGCCAACATTGCGAACCTGGTGAATTATCTCGCCTGCCGCGCCATCATCGGGGACAGCGACGACACCAGGAAGAATTTCTACATGTACCGCGACACGAACGACTCCCGTGAGTGGCACGTTCTTCCCTGGGACAAAGACGGCACCTTCGGCATCTCGCTGGACGACACCTACTACACCCATCCCTTCAAAGGCGACTATGCCCGGCGCAAGTCTCCCGGCGCCAATGCCAACAACCAATGGAATTACCTCTGGGAGGCCGTTTACAACGATCCCGCGTTTCGCGACCGTTACCTGCGGCGTTTGCGCTCGCTCATGGACACGATCCTCCAGCCAACGCCGGGCGGCTACCTGGAAAGCCGTGCAGACTACTTCTGGGCGCCGGTTGCCCCGCATAAACCCTCGGCCAGCCCAGCCGCCATCAAGACCTGGCTGAACACCCGCCGTGGCGAACTGTTCACCACCTATTCCGCCGCGAACAGCCTCGGGACAGGACTGCAGATTCCCACCGCACAGCCAGCCAATGCCCTGGTGAATTTCGGCGCCTATGATGCGATTCCCACCAGCGGGAACCAGGAGGAGGAATACATTGAGATCGCGAATCCCAATGCGTTCGCCGTGGACATTTCCGGCTGGAAACTCGCGGGAGGAGTGGACCACACCTTCCAAGGCGGAACCGTATTGCTGCCTGGGACCAGCCTCTTTACTGCGGGACGGGCTTACGCTTTTCGCAGTCGTGCCGTTTCTCCCAAAGGCGGCGAGAACCGTTTCGTGCAGGGGAACTTTGCCGGAACCATTTCCGCACGCGGGGAAACGATCACCCTGGTTGACCCTGTGGATCCCGCCAATCCGAACGATGACCGTCTGGTCGCCACCCTGGCAACCGCGGTCATGCCCACTGCCGCCCAGACGCAGCTTCGCATCACCGAACTGAACTATAATCCCTCAGCCGGAGGAGCCTATCAGGCGGGGGAATATGAATTCATCGAACTGAAGAACATCGGCGCGACTCCGCTGAATCTGGAAGGTGCCAATTTTACCCACGGCATCACCTACACCTTTGGCGCGGTGGTGCTTTCGCCGGGGGCGCATGTCGTCGTGGCGAAAAACCCCGCAGCGTTCGCTGCGCGCTACGGTGCGGGCCTGCCGGTGGTCGGACCGTTTGCGGGCAGCCTCGACAACGCGGGCGAGCGGCTGCGCATCGTCGATGCCGTCGGCGAGGAAGTGCTCGACTTTTCCTACCAACCCACCTGGCAGCCCACCGCGGACGGCGCTGGCGGCACCCTGGTCATCGCCGATGAAACCGCCGACTACGACACCTGGGGGCAGGCATCCAGTTGGCAGCCCAGCGCGGACAAGCTGGGTTCTCCCGGCACCGCGGATCCGGCCATTCCGACGCTCCTGGTTCCCGGTGCTTTCGTGATTTCCGCAGTGCCAGCGGGCAACCGGATCAACCTCACCGCCATTCCTGGACGCACCTATTTCCTGGACCGTTCCGTTGATTTGCTAGGCTGGCAGGAGGTCGCCACGCTGGTTCCCGCCGCCAATGGGGCGGCGGAGTACGTCGATCCGGAAAGCGCCCAGCGCTATTTCTACCGCGTTCGAACCGAATAGCCGCTGAGCGTCCGATTCTCCCGCACTTTCCTTTTGCGTCATTCCGGGAAAGGGAGGATAACCTTGTCCATTCATGAAAAACTCCCATTCATCCCCATTCCGCCACCTGCTCGGTGCGCTTTCGGCAGGAGCGCTGCTCCTGGCGGCCGCCGGCTGCAAATCCGGCCCCTCCGGACACGCCACCTCCGACAAGTTCGACCCCGTGGCCTATCGTCCGAGAAATCCCGCCGCGGTCAGCGTGAAACTGAGCACCAGTGCCCAGCGCGTCTATGTCATGGAAGGCAGCCGGGTTCTGCTGGCCACGCCCTGTTCGGTGGGGACGCCTGGTGATCCCACCCCGCACGGTCATTTCCGCATCTACCGCAAGGAGGCCAACCGCCGCCGCCAGAGCGAGCCGGACCGCGGATATCCGATGGCCTACTGGATGGAATTCAAGCCCGCCTACGGACTGCACTGGGGTTTTGTGAAACCCTATCCGTGCACGCACGGCTGCGTCCGGCTCCCCATGAAAAGTGCGGCGAAAATTTTCGCCATGGTTCCCGCCGGTGCCCCGCTGCACATTGCTTCGAGTCATCCGGAGGACGCCACCGCCGGGCGCAGTCTGCCGGTGCTGGACGACGGCCCGCTGCCCAATCCGCCCCAGAGCTACCTGCACAGCCCCCGGTTCTTCGAGGATGCCCGATACAAGGGACGGATGTTTGTGGACTGATTTTGCGCCAGCGGCCTGACGTAGAATTTCCCGCCGCATGGCGGGTAACAATTCCATTGTCAACCGCCGTGCGGGTGGGCAAGGTATTCAGCCATGAACGACCAACCGCCGCCACCGCCACCGCCGCTTCCGCCTGCGCCGCCGCAGAATCTCTACTCTGCCCCCGGTGCGGGTCCGCAAATGCCACCGGAATTGCTGGTGCCAAAGAAATCCGGCTGGCCCACCGCGATTGGTGTCATTGGCATGGTTTTCGGTGGTGCTGCCGCCTTGTCTTCCCTGGTGGGCCTCTTCACCAACTCCGCGCTGAGCGGCATGCTGGAAGGGTTCGGAGTGGATAAAAATTTCATGGATCGCCATTGGGCGGCAACCACGCTGCTCCCCATTCTGGCCTCTGCGCTGGGCGTGGTGTTGCTGGTGGGCGGCATCCTGCTGTTGATGCGCCGCAAAGCCGGCGTTTCCGTCATGCTGCTGTGGGCGGTGGCCAAGATTGCCTTCGTGCTGGTGCAGGCCCCGCTGCAGATGGCCATGCAGAAGGAAATGTTGCCCAAAATGCTGGAGCAGCAGCAGAAAGTGGTCGAAGCCCAAAGCAAAAAAAGCGGTCAGACCGCACCGGAAATCAACCTGTCCGGCTTCATGGACGCCGCAGCGGGAGTGGGGGCGGTGGTCGGCGTGGTCTGGGGCATGGCGCTGCCGGTGTTCCTGCTGATCTGGTTTTCGCGCAAAGGCGTGCGCCATGACATTGCCTCCTGGAACATGACCGGAGCCAACTGAAGGTCAGGGTCGCCCGAGCCATGCCTCCCGAGCCGCAGCAGTTTCGGTCACTCGAACCGGATTCCGGATCCTTCACGAAACTTTCCGGACGCGGCTGGGGCCTGCTGGTGATGGCCTTGCTGGCGGCCCTGGCGGGTTATATGCTTCCGGAATCCGCCCTGCTGCACCTGGGCCTCGGCGGACTGTTGCTGCTGGCAGCATCCCGTCCGCTGGCCCGTTGGAACCTGCGCTGCCTGACTGCGGGACGCACCACGCCGGCATCCGCCTTCGCTGGCCATTTGTTTCCGGTTACCCTGGAACTGCACAATTCCCGCAGGAAACTGGACGCCATCGCCATCGACTGCGAAGACAGCATCGGCGGATCCGCAGAACGGGGACTGCACGCCGGCTGGGTCAAGGCAGGATCACGGGTGAAGCGGAAATTCCAGACCCGCCTGCTGCGCCGGGGCGTGCGGCACCGCCTGCGCACTGCGGTGGAAAGCACCTTCCCGTTCGGCCTGTGGAAGGTGCGGGAGGAATCCAGGCAGACCCTGGAAATGACCATTTTCCCCCGCCCCATCGTGCCGCGCATTCTGGACGATCCGGAATTTGCCTCCCTGCTGGAAGCGGATGAAGCCGAAAGCATCCAGTATGACTACGCGGGGGACTTCCATGGACTGCGGGAATTTCAGCCCGGAGACCGCATTAAGCACATCGACTGGCCGGCCACCGCCCGCAGCGGAAAAATCATGGTGCGGCAGTATGACAAGCGGCTTCCCAGCAGGTTTCTCACCGTTTTTCACAGCTTCAATCCCGGACGGCACCGCCACGGCGAGGCCTTTGAAAGCGCCATGGAAATGCTCTGCGGCCTGCTGCTGCACCTGCACGGCCAGCACATTCCGGTCGATCTCGCGGCCTCGTTCAACGGGTGGCGCGTTGTTTCCATGGGCTCGCGGGAGGAGGACCTCCAAAGCGCCCTGCGGCTGCTGGCCGAAGCGCGGCGAACGCCGGAGGCGGACCTCAGCGGCCTGCGGCGCGTGCTGGATGGCGTGGACAGCTCCCAGCGTGTTTTTGTGCTCAGCGACGTGCCGGTCAAGGAATGGGAAGCGCACCTGCCCGAACTGCCCTGTCTGGTCACCTGCCTGAGCGTTTCCGATCTTCGGTTAAAGCAGCCGCGGATCGTCCGGCGCAGCCTTCCCCAGCCTGAAATCCCCGCCCCCGCATGAAGGCCGGCCTCGTCTGTTATGTCGTGCTGCTGTTGCTGGAAGGATTCATCGCCTTTCATGCCACCGGTTCTCCCATGCTCATGGCCGTGCCGCTGGCCGGGCTGCTCATCTACGGCGCACTGGGCTTGCGTTCCGGCGCTCTGGCGGAGGGGGTCGCAGTTTTCTTCTCCGCGCTCAGCCTCGCCCTGTCCCTCATGCAGTTTCAGGGAAATCTCAGCGCCATCTGGATCGGCCTGCTTTCCGTCACCCACTTTTTTGCCGCCACCCAGGCGATTCACGAAATCATCCAGCGCGGCAAACCTCGCGACAAGGCCGCGCCGCGGCTGCGCCTCACCGTTTTCAGCATTGCCTTCTATGCCGCGCTCGGCGCTGCCTGGGTGGTGATGCGCGCGGAGGATCTGAAACTGCTGCTGCTGCACCGCTATTTGCTGGCCGGGCTGCTCGCCCTGCTGGCCCTGGCAGGGTGGGAACTGTGCCGGATGGTTCGGCTGCGCCGGGCGGAGACCCGGCCCCGGCTGGACCCGCGGGCATTGCTGCCCCGCCTGCTGGCCGGCGGGGCTGTGGCGCTCCTCCTGCTGTTCGGTTTTGTCACCCTGCTCCCGGCGCTGGCAGATCAACTGGCAAAACTCTCCCCCAGGCTCGGGCTGCACCCATTTGCACCACCGCAGAACCTGCCCCCGCACCGCTCAAAGGAAAACGGCCCGCCGCCCGATCCCGCCCTGAACGCCACCGGGCAAAATGCCACCGCTGGACCGGATCAGACGGCCGCAGGCGGCGAGGCATCGCTGCCGCGCCGGGCCACGCTGCAGCTTCCCAAGTCGCCGCGCCTCCATCTCCAGTTCGAACGCCGCGATGACCTGGAACGCCTCACGGCAGACGGCCCGCTTTATGTCAGGAGTCTGGCCTTGGGTCGCTATGATCGGGACAAATGGTCCGCCGTTTCCGAAAATGGATTCTGGTCGCTGGATGAACAGGACGGCACCAAGGACGGACGCGTCACCCTGACAACTCCCGGCCCCCGCAGCGTGGCGCACACCCTCTTTCTGGTGGACACGGACGGCGGCTCCCTGCCCGCGCTGGCAGGAATCGAACAGTTCGAACTCTCGAAAATCTACACCCTGCCCGACGACTGGCACCAGGCGGAATTCGCAGGCAACGTCCGATACAACGCCCGCTCCGCTCCGCAGTTTTTCGATCAAATCCCGCCGGAGGAATGCCGCGCTGGCGTGCTCGTCGGCTACACCGCCCTGCCGGAAGGAAAACTCCGGGACCTGCTCGTCGAACAAGCCCGCAAGATTTTTCCGGGGCCTCGCCGCACCAGCGAGGCCGTCGCCGCCCTGCGGGCTTATTTTGCAGCGCATTTTTCCTACAGCGACACCGTGGCGAATCCCAAGGACCTCGAACCGCTGGAAAATTTCCTCCTCGAAGAAAAAAAAGGCTATTGCGATTTCTTTTCCACTGCCGCCGCCCTCCTGTTGCGGCGCGCCGACATTCCCACCCGGGTGGCCTTCGGCTACATGCGCGGACAGGCGGACCCAAAAACAAGCGTTTACACGTTCCTCGGCAGCCATGCCCACTCCTGGACGGAAATCTACCTGGAAAAGCACGGCTGGGTCATCTGCGATTTCACACCGCCCAACCTCCGAGCCTCCTCCAGCGAGGATGCCGCAAAGCCTCCGCCGGGTGGCATCGACCTGGCAGGATTTCAATCGGTCGCCGAGGAAGAGAAAAAAGCCGAGGAGGAGACGAAAAACAAGGAACCCGACCCCACTCTCCTCGACCAGATCCAGAGCATGGTTCCGGTGTATGCCCCGATGCTAGCCACCGCCCTTGTCGCTGCCAGCCTCGCCGCGGTGCTGGTCTGGGCGGTGCTGCGCCGCCGCAGGGAGCAGAATTCCCCGGAAGCCAAAGCCCGGCGTGCCGCCGCCAAACGCGAAAAACAGCCTGCCTATTTCACGGAATTTGTCCGCATGTGCGATGAATTCGGTTACCAGCGGGATCCCGGAGACACCCTGTTGGAACTGCAGTCCGCCATGAAGAAGGATCGCTTCTACACCGGGGGCTTCGATTCGCTGTCCCGCTACTACTATCAAACCCGCTACGAGGACGCCCCCGAGGATGCCGCCGCGGAAACCGGATGGCTGCGCCTCATTCAGGAATTTCGCCGCGAACGCAGGGAAATGCAGCGTGCCAAACCGGGCGCGCCCTAGTGCTTAATTGCATAAATTAATTATTGTATTTCTCAGTTGAGCTCCGCGGACTTCTCGCTTGCGCCATATGAATGGGCGGGGATTCTCATTGGTCCGCGCAATGAATGCCTCGATGGCCGCAC
>JAGNEJ010000151.1 GCA_018003315.1 Verrucomicrobiales bacterium | reverse complement strand
GTCTGGGACTGCTGCTCTGGTTTGCGTTGCTCGGCGGGTTGATTCTCAACCTGATGCCCTGTGTTTTTCCGGTCATTGGCATCAAGATCATGGATTTCGTGAAGCAGTCCGGCCAGGACAAATGGCGCGTCACCGTCCACGGACTCGTTTTCAGCCTGGGCATTCTGGTCACGTTCTGGCTGCTTTCCGGCACGCTGCTTTTCCTGCGTTCACGCGGCGAGGAAGTCGGCTGGGGTTTCCAACTGCAGAACCCATGGATCGTCTTCGGCCTGGTCCTCCTGATGTTCATCTTTGCCATGAACATGTTTGGTGTCTTCGAATTTGGCACCAATGCCGTCGGCGTCGGGCAGAACCTGACGGGAAAAAAGGGCTTCGTCGGCAGCTTCTTCAAGGGAGCGCTCGCTGTTGTCGTTTCCACTCCGTGCTCCGCACCCTTTCTGGCCACCGCACTCAGCGCGGTCATCACCCTTCCGCCGGCCCAGATGATGCTGGTCTTCACCTTCATCGCCCTCGGCCTGGCCCTGCCCTATCTGGTGCTTTCCTCCTTTCCGGCACTCATCCGCAAGCTCCCCAAACCGGGTCCCTGGATGGAATCGTTCAAGCAGGTCATGTCGTTCTTCCTTTTTGGCACCGCCGGCTATCTCCTGTGGGTCTATGGCGGACTGGTGGATGAATTCAATCTGCTGTATGCCATCCTCGGACTGACCATGGTCGCCCTGGGCCTGTATGTGTTTGGCCGCTGGTGCAGCCCGCTGCGCTCCGCCCGCACCCGCACCATTGGCTACGCCTTCCTGGCAGCGCTGCTGGCTGGCGGTGTCTGGATGGGTCGTCCTAAACTGGACACGCTGGAATGGAAGGCCTGGAGTCCTGAATTGCAGGCGCAGCTGCTGGAGGAGGAAAAACCCTTCTACATCGACTTCACCGCCCGCTGGTGCCTGACCTGTCAGACCAACAAGGCCGCCTACAAAAACAGTGAGGTGGCCGGCATCATCCGGAAAAAAGGGATCACCCTGCTGCGCGCCGACTGGACGGACCGCAGCGAAACCATCCGCGAAGCCATCGAGAGCTACGGCAAAACGGCCATTCCGGTGAATGTCCTCTTCATTCCCGGCCAGGAAAAACCAGAAGTGCTGCCGGAACTGCTCACTCCCGGCGTGGTCCTGTCTTATCTGGAAAAAGTTCCGGACCCCAAAAAGGAATAACCTTCCAGCCGGTCATTCCCGGCTGCCGGGAATGATCTTGAGCGGCAGCACTTTCTCCCCGCGCTTGGCGGTGATGTCGGTTTCCTGGCCGATCTTCAAGGCACTGAGCGTGTCGGTGTATTCGTAGATGTTTTTGATCTCCTTGCCGGCCAGTTTCACGATCACATCACCGGCCTGCAATCCGGCCTTGGCCGCCGGTCCCAACGGGGCCACTCCGCTGAGTTTGACCCCCTCCACATCCCCCTGGGCATAGTCGGGAATGGTGCCGAGAAATACGCGAAATCCGCCGCGCCCCTTCTCCTCGGGCCGCTGCTGTTCCTTGTAGGCCGGTTCTTCGCTGGAAGTGGCCAGATCCCTGACAATGAGTCCGGCAAATCCGGCGATCCGTGCGGCGGCTTCGCCGTTGATTTTGTCCGCGGTGTCGCTCGGTTTGTGATAGTCATCGTGCGAACCGGTGAACAGGTTGAAGATGGGGATGCCGCGCAGATAGAAACTCATGGCATCGGTGGGCAGAAAACAGTCGTTCTGCGCCTGGATGCCAAGACCCGCCACGGTATTGCGCCGTTCGATGGCACCCGCCCAGTAGTCGCTGGAGCCCAGGCCCTGGATCACCACGTTTTTCTGCATCCGACCGATCATGTCCATGTTCACATTCGCACAGAACCGCCCGCCCAGTTTTGCGTTCTCGTCCCCCGCGGCCTTTGCCTGGTCCTTCAGCCACGCGGAGGACCCTAGCAGCCCGAGTTCCTCCCCGGACCAGGCGGCGAAATAAATGTCGCGCCGGGATTTCAGGCCGCCGGATTTTGCCTGAGCCGCAAGCTGCTGTGCGATTTCCAGGAGCCCCGCCACGCCGGAGGCATTGTCATCCGCTCCATGATGGATGAGGTGCTTGTCCGCTTCCGCGGCGCGGGAATCCGACCCACCCTGATTTCCCAGATGGTCCACATGAGCGCCAACCACCACCGCCGGTTCCGGAACGGCTGCCCGCTCCGCCGCGGGCAACATGGCAACCACGTTGCGTCCGGTGCGTTTTTCCTGGCGGATGTCGATCCCTGTCGTCACGCTCAGGTTTGGAATTTCAAATCCCTGCACGGCCTCTCCCTTGTCCAGCGTGGTCTGCAGTTGCTTCAGATCCCGACCGGCCAGCTTGAGCCAGGATGCGGCGAGATCATCACCCACCGAAATGGCGGCCACGCCGCTGCCCGCCAGCGAGGCATCGAATGCCAGCGGGACCAGTTGCTGCCGCACGTTGGAATTCGGACCGCTCGCAATGATGATCCCCCTCGCTCCCTTCTGCCGGGCGGTCATGGCCTTGCTGCGCAGGCTGCTTGCCTGAAAAAACCGCACCCGTTCCTCCTGGCTCAAACCCTCGGGCAGATACCGCAGCATCAGCACCCATTTGTCCTTCACGTCCAGGTGCACGTAACTGGAATACTCCTCCTGGCGGCCTTGCTCCGACTGCCGGGCCGCCACTTCCATTCCATACCCGGCAAACACCACGCCAGCCGTCGTTGGCGCTCCCGTGCTGGAAAAGGCCAGCGGCGTCCAGTCGCTGTTCAGCCGGCCCTCGCCGGACATTTCTCCCGCTTTCCATGTCAGGAAATTCTTCTCCCCCAGGGCCACTCCCGCGGTGAATTCAAACGGGTGGAAATAGGAACCATTCACCCCCGCCGGCTGCAGGCCCAGTTGCTTGAAAACTCCGGCAACATAATCGGTCGCCAGTTGTTCGCCCCGGGTCCCGGTGAGCCGCCCCTCCATCGCATCGCTTGCCAGATAAGTGATGTGCCGCCGCATGTCGTCGGCGGTGATTTCATCCGGCATGGATGCCGTGTCCGGGGCTGCAGCACCAGCTTCCGCCGCCAGTCCCAGCGATTGCAGCGCCTGGGCATGATTCCAGTCCGCGAGGAAAAGCTGGGAGGTTTTTTCCGATGTCCGGCTGCTGGTCCAGGTCACTTTGTTTCCATCCGGAGAGAAACTGGCCAGCCCGTCGAAGCCCGCAGCAGCAGTGACGCGCCGCGGTTCGTGTCGGCCTTCCGCATCCACCACATACAGCTCAAAATTGTCGAACCCGTGCTTGTTCGTCGTAAAAATGAGATACTTGCCCGACGGATGGAAAAAGGGTGCCCAGCTCATGGCCTCCATGCGGGTGATCTGCTTCTGGTCCGAGCCGTCGCGGTTCATTGTCCAGATCTCTGCCCGATCTTCGTCCTCGTTGAAACGCCGCCAGCAAATTTTCCGCCCGTCCGCGCTGAAAAACGCCCCGCCGTCGTAGCCGCGGACATCGGTCAGGCGTTTCA
>JAGNEJ010000114.1 GCA_018003315.1 Verrucomicrobiales bacterium | reverse complement strand
AAGTCATCCAACGTTATCAACGTCAAACCAACTCATGAACACCAACTCATCACTCAACCGCCGGATGCGGAACCGCACGTCCGGTGGTGTGGGAGGACGGCGGGGGTAACCCCGCCTCCTACCCGATGGATGCCCGGCAAGGTTTACGCGCTTGGTGATTTTATTCCACTGCACCTTCGGAATGGGGAGGTGCCAGGTGACAGGCAAAGGCATCCGTCGCGAAGTTGACTCTGGAGGAGGCCAGAAGCTCCGCGCGGCACCGCTGAACAGGAATTGCAGCAGAGGCGTCACGACGGAGACCGGGCAGCCAATTTCGCTGAAGTCGCCGGCATGAGGCGCGAGGAAATCCGCCCAATCTGGCGGCGGAACCGTCAGCAAAGCACCGCTCCAGACAGGTCTCCCTTTTGAGCGGACCAGAGAGCCAGTGTTCAAAGATTGATTCCCCCGACGGAACAAGGCGGACAGCGTGGGAGGGCTCCGCCTCCCATCCAATGTGTGTGAATGCCACGGGAAACGGAATGTTCTGAGGATGGAGTCCCGTCAAGACGGGAGACATCAATGCGGGATGTCGATTTCCGGGGTGCCTTGATTTGGGTCAACGGCCAGCAGGAGTAATTCGATTTATTGCGGGGTCGGAGCATTGAACCAACCGCAACCCTTCTCATGAACGTGCGAAAAAATTCCTGTGCATCCTGTCTGACTCCGCTGGCAGTCGGCGTGCTTCTGATCCTGATTCCGCTGCCCCGCGTCGCAGCCGATGACCCCGCCGCTGCGCAGGCGGCCATGGAGCAGGCGAACCAGCAGGAAACGAAATCCTACGAGGAATGGGATTCTCACGAAATGGCGCGGTCGGCGACACGGGAGATCGCCCGATCCGAACGCAAACGCACCGAGGAGACGCTGGCGGCCTATCGGGTGGCATGCGAGGCACTGACTGCCGCTGCGGCTGGAAAGAATGCCGAAACCATCGCTGCCGCAGAGAAATCGGTTCAGGAACGGCTCGAAGTGCTGCGTCAGGCGGTGAAGCAGATGGTTGCGGATTCGACCGCCGGAGACAAGGCCGCCCAAGAGGAACTGGCGGCTGAGGGGCGGCACAAGGCGGTGATGTGCGCCGCGCGGGATGCGCAGTTGCAAGTCTTGCGGATCAAAGCAGCGGCGCAACAGCCGGACAGTCCGGAGGCCAAAGCCGCGCAGAGGGCGGTGCATGATTGCGAGGCCCTGAAACTGTATGAACTCCGCCAGTGGACGCGCATCCACCGCAACACCGGAGCAGAGATGGCGGAAATGAACCACCACGCCGGACGCATTGCCACCGGCGTGGCGGCGGTGGAAGCGGACCCCGCGCGAAAAACGGAACTGGAAGCGTTTGCGGCACAGCAGGCAAAATTGAAATCAGAAGCGGATGCGTTGATCGCTCGCGAAGACGCCGCCTACGATGCAGCGGCACCGCAACTCTACGCCCTGCGGGCGGCCGCAATGGGCGGACTCAAGCCGCTGGCGCCGGAGGCATTCGACTACGCCAAGGCGCGCCACCTGCTGGTCCGGGTCGGCTACGGTGGCACGCCGCAGGAGGTGGAGAAGCTGCGGGCGATGGGCCTCCACAAGGCGGTGGATCACTTGGTGGAATACCACCGCCAGCCCGCGGGAACGGCTGCGTTCGAAGCCGTGCCTCCCGCGGAAGTGGATCCATACGAGGGCAAGCTGAAAAACCGCTTCATGAGCGGGCAGGTAGCCGGAGCGCGTCTGGCTGAGGAAAACCAGCAGATGCCGCGCCTGCGCGAATGGTGGCTGAAGCGAGCGGTTGAGTCGCAGCGGCCGCTCCAGGAGAAACTGACCCTTTTCTGGCACGGGCACTTCGCCAACCAGAACAGTGTCGTGGGCAATTCCTATCTGATGTACCGGCAAAACCAGCTCTTCCGCGAGCATGCCGCCGGCAATTTCGCCTCGCTGCTCTACGGCATCGTGCACGACCCAGCGATGATCCGCTACCTTGACAACAACCGAAACGTGAAGGGCGATCCCAACGAGAACCTTGCCAGGGAAATCATGGAGCTGTTCGCGATGGGTCGTGACCAGGGATACACCGAAAAGGACATCATCCAGGCAGCCCGCGCACTGACGGGCTACACCTACGATCACCAGACCGCCGGATTCCGCTTCGACTTCGCCAAACACGACACCGGCGAAAAAGTTCTTTTTGGGAAAGCGGGAACGTGGAGCGGGGATGATGTCGTCCGGCTGATTCTCGAACAGCCGGCCACCTCGAAGTTCATCGCAAAGAAGCTCTTTGAGTTTTTCGCATGCATGGAGCCGGACCAGGCTGCGGTGGAAGGACTGGCCTCGGTGCTCACAGCGCGGAACTACGAACTGACTCCGATGCTGAGAAATCTTTTCCTGTCAGAAGCGTTCTACAGTCCAAGCGTCGTTGGCGCGCAGATCAAAAGTCCCGTGCAGCTTGTGGTGGGCACGCTGCGGGACATGGGGGTGACCCACCTCAACGGTTACGGGGCAGTGGATTCCGCGATTCAGCAGATGGGCCAACAGTTGTTTGAGCCACCCGATGTCAAAGGCTGGCGCTACGGCCGGACGTGGATCAGTTCCAACCGGCTGTTCGTGCGCTACAATTCCATCTCCGACCTGATCCGGTCGGCACCCGGTGCCAGCACGAACGGCGTGCCGGGTGTGGATCTTGTGGCACTGCTGGAGGCTGGCGGTTCCCCAATCGGTGCCGCTGCCGTGGACTACCTGGCCAAGGCCTGCCTCATGCGGCCGCTTCCCGAAGCCAAGCGGGCGGAACTGGCAGCCTTCCTCGGAGAATTGCCGCCCGCCGCCGAGTGGGCCAAACAGCGTGCTGCCGTCAATGCCCGGCTGCAGAATCTCATGGTGCTCATGCTCAGCACCCCCGAATACCAGCTCATGTAATCCTAACGCAAACTCAATCCAATGAAACCCATCTCCATTGCCACCCGCCGCGACTTCCTGACCCGCGGTCTTGGGATTGCCGGAATTGGCATGACTCTGCCGAATTTCCTGCTGCGGCCGTCGCTGGCTGCCGCCCCCGCCTCCGGGGACAAGGTTGTCGTTTCACTGCTGCTCACCGGCGGTCCGGACGGACTCGCCGTTGCGCCGCCCTTTGCCAACGATGCCTATTACAACCACCGCAAGGTGCTCGCCATCAAGCCCGGCGAAGTCATCAAGGTCAACGACCAGATCGGACTGCATCCGATGCTCACGGGATTCAAGTCCCTGCTCGATCAGGGCCAAATGGCGATGGTTTTGGGAACCGGATATCCCAACTTCAATTTGAGCCATTTTTCCGGCCGCCACATCTGGGAGGCGGCACAGGAAGGAATGCCCGACGTGGCCGGACCGGCGCACACGGGCTGGCTCGGACGCTTTGTGGATTCGGCTTGCAAGAACAATCCCGATCCGGCGTTGAATGTTGCGGTCGGCGGGGGGAATCTGCCGCTCATCATCAAAGGCAAGGATCACCTCGGCATCGGATTCACCTCCCCCGACTCATTCAAGTTTCTCGGCGACCGGACCAAGCAGGGCCAGGAGGTTTACGGAAAACTCAATCAGCCGTCCGGTGAGATGAAGGAAATGAAGGAAAACCTCACTGCCGACGACCTGCAGTTCATTACCCGCACTGCGGTGAACGCCAACGAAGCCAGCGTGCGACTCGGCGATCTGGCGGCAAAATATCAAACGCCCGTCGCCTATCCGGATACCGATTTCGGAGTGTCCGTGAAAACGATCGCCGGGTTTATCAACGGCGGCCTGTCGGCACGCGCTTATTATGCCGCCCAGGGTATTGCCGTCTTTGGCGGCTATGATACCCATGCCGACCAGCCGCGCCGCCTCAGCCAGTTGCTCGACGAACTGAGCCAGACGGTGACCGCCTTCTACAAGGACCTGGCCCGCTGCGGCAACGAAAAGCGCGTGCTCACGTTCACCTACAGCGAATTCGGCCGCCGGGTGCATGAAAATCAAAGCGGCGGCACCGACCACGGCCTGGCCCAGCCGATGTTCCTGTTCGGCTCCGGCATCAAGCCCGGAGTCCACGGCACCCAGCCGAGCCTGACGGATCTTGATGAGCGCGGCAATTTGAAGATGACGACCGATTTCCGCAGCGTCTATGCGGCGATCTTGGAAAAGTGGCTCGGCATCCCCCACGACTCCGTGCTGGGACAAAAATTTCCGCTCATGGACTGCATGGCCTGAGCGGCAGCGCCCCGGAGCGTCGCGGTTGTCTAGGGGGGAAACCGCGGCGCTTCAGGGGCGCAACCATACCAGCGCTGGTTGGCGGGGGGCGCACCGGGACCGGCAGATTGCGGAGGTTCAGTTTTGAAGAAATGGGGCCGCCCAGGTCTGCGGGGACTGACCGCCTTCGTTGATTTTGGTGATTTTCGTCCACGGCTTGCCTTCCACGCCCGCGGCGACGGCCAGCCACTGTTCCGCCGCCTGCCGCCGGGATTCCGGCAGCGGCCATTTGCCGGATGCCGCGGTGCATTCGGCGCGCAGGGCATCCCAGCGGGAGATCCAAACGTAATGCAGCGGCAGGCGGGCGAGCTTCACCCGCACGAGCCGTTCGGGATCGGTGGTCACGGCGGTTTCCGCCTCTTGCCAGAGGCGTTCCGCTTCCGAAAGGTTCGCAAAATTCAGATACGGTGCATCGGTGGGGGCGTAGCAGGTCAGATTGAATCCTTGCGAGGCCTGGTGCAGGTGCTGGAGGTAGCGTCCGATGGCCGGAGCCGCCGCGCCGTAGTAGCCATCCAGAAATTCGCGAATCAGCGCGCGGTCGTCCTGCTGCGGATTCCAGAGCAGTTGTGCCAGCACCCAGGCGCGCAGTTCGGACATTTCCGAGCCGTGGGATTGATAAGCGCCTTGTTCAAACACCCCGCGGACGTGGTGGGCATGGAAAAAGCGCAGATTGGGACCGAGCGTGAACCAGTTGGGCTGCGGCTGCACGTAGTGCGCGAAGTTGGTGGTGTAGTCCCACACGTAAAGTCTTTCGGAACACTTCGACCAGCCGCGGATGTCGTCGGCAAAGGCGGCATTGGAAGGATGGTCGAGCGGTTCGCGGAAGTTGCATTCGATGCTGCACAGGCGCACGATCACATTCGGGCGTGGCTTCAGGGTCTGCGGCGGTTTCCGGGTATATTGATAGGCGAGCGTGTCCACCGCAACCTTGGGAAAATCCGGCGCGATGCGTTCTGCCACATCGTTTACAAACGCCAGCATCGTCCCGGAATGGCTGCCCTCGCGGTCATCGAGCGCCTTGCAGTCCGGACACTGGCAGGCTCCATGCCAGTCATTTTGCGAAAGGCTGATGATGCCGGCATCGGGTGATTCCCGCAGCCATTCCTTGATGCGACCGGTCACGAATTCACGCAGGGCCGGATTGGTCAGGCAAAGCTGGGCGTGGTCAGTGGTGCGCTTGCCGTTGATCAGGCTGTACCATTCCGGATGGGCGGCGAAATGCTTCTCCGGCGGCACCAGCGGATAAAAGGTATGCACGAATCCCTTGTAGATGACATGCCCGCCCAGTTCCGGCGTGTGGTTGGAGGCCAGTCCGTTCGTCATGTTATGCCACGCCCAGGCGGCGTCGAACGCGGGCATCCAGTAGGAGGAACGATATTCGAAGGCCGGCTTGTTCTTCACATTGAGGTCGCCGACGCTCAGGGATGGATTTTTGGGAAAGCGGCTGGCCCATGGCGTCCACCACCGCACGCCGCACTGGTCCTGGAGAAACCGGCTCACGGCATAGAGCGTCCCGCGCGGACGTCCGCCCGCCAGCAGCAGCTTTCCGGCGTTCGTGCGGATCACAAATTCCTCCGGTGCCAGTGCGTCAAAGGCCACATCGGCAAAAGCAGCCTTGGCCGCGGCTCCTGGTCCCACAAGGATCATGCCGCCTTCGCCCACCGTGGCGGATTCTGAAACCGTGAACGACGCACCGGTGATCTCCTTGAGGGTGGCCGCCAGTTCTGCGGCTGCGGTGCGTTCCGGCGCAGCGGCATCCGGAGCGATGATGACTGGCAGCGGCTCAGCTCCATTTTTGCTCAGATGCAGATCTGCTCGTGCAGGGAGGGCGGCAATGGAGCAGGTGAAAGACAACAGGGTGAGGACGGATTTCATGGGAAGTGGTGCCGTGTGGAAATGTTATTGAGCGCTGTTCTTCGGATGGTTTGCGTCGCGCCGGAGCGTGACCGTTCCAATGGCGAATTGCGGAGCCCCAGCGATCACCAGACGGAAATCGGCACCGGAATTCTGGCCGGCATTGAAACGGGCGCCATCCAGGCGAAATCGCGCCGTGCGCCATGTTTTGGAGCCGGTGAGATCCACCGTGTCGCCGCTGGGCGAATAAGCGCCGCTGAACGGAGCCTCTGCATTGCTGCCGTCGAAGTCCACGTCCAGCCGGCCTGCGGCGGCATCGAAATAGTCCACTTCCAGCGCGAACGATCCGGCTGCGTCCGGCTTGAACGAATCATCCACGCCGAAATAAATGTAGGCGCCCTGGCCCGCCGCTGGGCGGATGGCCAGTGTCATCCGGTCGCCGCATGGTTCCACTGCCACCATGCCGTCCGGATTTGCGATGAGCCGGAGTCCCTGTTCCGGATGCCTCGCACCGGCCAGGAAACTCACGGACGCGGAGCCGGAATAGCGGCCTTTTTCCCGCGGCGGCACATAGCCTTTCCGGAACCAGTCGGCGTATTTTTTTGTCAGTTCGATGTAATGCCGCCCGTATTCCCTGGATTCGGCGATGTCAGTGCCCTCATGAAATTCATTCCATGTCTCCAGCATGACCATGTTGGCCGGGCGTCGCAGGAGTTTCATCCAGTTCTCTTCGTAGAAGGCCCCGCCGCGCCGATCCACGATGAGCGGCGTGCGTCCGGGAACGGCGGAGTGGTCGTAGCCCGGCCCCAGCGAGGCAATGCCGGGAGTGCGTAATCCAAGAGCGCCGCCCCACGCCACCGTGCCGTCCGTGCGGACTTGCCAGGAAACATCGCGGCCAATCCACGGCACGCGTCCCCCGAAGTCCGCGGGGAAGGCCTGCTTGGTAAAATCAATCACACTCTGGTCATGCCGGAGGGCAAAGGCGGCGGAGTAGAGGAGGACGATCGGACGATTGTCCACCATCGCCCAGTGGCGCGGGGGAATGAGCGAAAAGAAATCGCGCACCGTGGCATAAAACCAACGCCGTCCGTAATCAGTGGTCAGGTCGGCATGATAGTTCCAGGCATTGTGCTGCAGCGTGCTGGTGTCGTAAAACAGTCCGATGCGCGGCGGGGACTTTCCCTCGCGCAGTAGTTCCTCGCGCGCCGCGACCAGCGGCGGCAGCCCGGCATAGCTCCAGTGGAGGCCTGCGGCCTGCGGCTGTTCGGACGGAGCGCCCCAGAAGACCGCCAGCAGAAAATCGATGCCTGCCGCTGACATGTCCTCCAGTTGCCTGCGGTGCCATGCGGTGGACCGAAAGGAAATATCCTCCAGCGACGGCGGGTGTGTGGTTAGGGCGTCGCTTCCGTCGCCATCCCTGATGTGAGCCCCCGTGACGCTGTCATACCAGTAAAAATAGTGGGTGCCCACGATCCGGTCCGTGCTTTTGAACGAGACCGCACCCGCAAAGTCCTTTTCGGCTAGTCCCGTGTGCGGACCGTATGCGGGCGGAATGGGGCGGCTGCCGCTTGGTTCTCCGGCAGACGACGGTGCGGCATGAGCCAGAATGGCAGCGGCGAGAAGCGGAATGCATTTCATGCGTGGAATGTCCATGGAATGGTTAACGACGTGGGTTGACGCCCCTGCGATGGGCCGCGTGCAGCGTGGTGAGGGGGGAGCGTCAGGAATGCGGGAACTATCCGCAGCGAGGCCCGCAAACTATTGACCATGATCAAGGCCGTGCGGATTTCGAGATGCAGATTGTGACGGTCGCCGAAACGGGCGGAGCGACGGCGGCATTCACCAACACCATGACACCGGGCAAACCATTGCAACCGAGGAAGAAACACGCGTTTCGTCGATTCGTTGAGCAGGGAATGCCGTGGGTCATCACTGCCGGCATCGTTTCCGCAGTGACATCCTTCCTGCTCAAGTCACGATTTGAGCCAAACGGCTCCACGAATCAGGCTGCGGGGGCAAAACCAGGCACGGGCGAGACGGCAGCAGAGCGCAGGACCGCGTCAAGCACTACTGCGGTGACGCCTGCGCCGGCGGTGCCGGATCCCGCAGCCTCCACGGCAACGGATCCGCGATCCGCATCGACGACACCGATGCCATCCGATCCCTCAGGCCCCGCGGTGGCTGTGAGTCCAAAGAGCGAGCCTGCCGCCGACCAGCCCGCAGCGGAGCCGCAGCCGCAGGCCGACGGCACATCGGAACTCGACCGCCAGGTTGAGAAACTGTTTCCCATGCCGGTGTTCAAGCCGCTCCTTGAGCTGGTGAATGACTGGAAGACGGTGCCAGTGAATGCGCTTCCACCCGAGATCATCCTTAAAGTTCCCCTGACATTTCGACTCGATGCGGGCGGGCAGGTTTCCCTCCCTGTCGGGGCGCAGGTTTTCCCTGTGCGTTACGACGGAGGCACCTTGACCGTCACCAATGCCCGGGGCAGCAAACTGCAGGCGACGGTGGCGGTGGATGACACGGATTTCAAGGATTCCGTGACGAAGCGGTATCACCGTTCCGTCGAGCAGGCGCAGCAAAACGTCCTTGCCAGACGCGTTGCCGAGAAAAAGCGTCTTGGAAAACTGCAGGCGCACGAGCTGGCGATGTCGCAATACGGCGACGGCAACGACCCCCGGTTTGAACCCATGAAAGCAAGCATCCGCAGCGGCGGGGCCGGGTTTTTCCAACTGGAAGCCGCACACAGCTGGCGCTGGTCCGGCAAGGAAACCGTCGATGGAACGGAGTATGAGACTGGCATGGTCATCATGGCCATGGAGAGCGCCTTTGGCACCGCCAGGCGGGAACTCAAGGCCTTGATGCGCGACGGGAAGGTGGTTCGCTGGCTGGATGCCGCGACTGGAAAGCCGCTGTGAGATCCGATCTTCGGTGCTGTTCTCCCGGCATGTTCGCGGCAATTGACCCGCATCAAATACTTTCTTCGCCGCGTCGGGTAAGCTGCCCAACCACAGGTTCAATTCCGACACCCAGGAATGCCATTTTTGGGTGACATGCGGAATTGGCCATTCTTCCCCTTCCCATGAAAGCCACGGCACAAAAATTGAACATCAAGCTGCGCCCGCTCAATGCCTGGATGCGCATCGAGCCGGCCCACTGGACTGAGGCGAGTGTCCGACACCTGCTCCGCCGGGCCACATGGACCGCACGCCCCGTGGATGTGCGGGAACTGATGAAAGTCGGCCCGGCGGGCATGATGGACTACCTCTTCGGCCGGGCGGCCTATCCGAACCCGCATCCGGTGATTGAGGATTTCGTTTCCAAAATCGACGCCGGACTGACCGGGGAATTCGCTGCCGCAATGGAATGGGGGCGGACCGATGCCTCTTCCAAGCAGCATGTGGCAAAAATCCGGAAGCAGTCCTACCGCGATCCCCACATGCGCAGGGTGATTCTGGAGCATGATGAATACCAGCGGGCCAAAGCACGCGAGGAGGGTGACGAGAAAATGGGCTTTGTGCAGTTCCGCAACCGCTTCGACCAGGGCGGGGCGTGGAACCGCTATGCGCATGAGTGGCTGCGGATTGCCAGCGTTCCACGCAACTCCGCCTTTTCGAAGTTCAATCTGTTTCTGCAAAACGTCCTCGTGGTCAACCAGCGCAGTCTCGAAGGCAGCAACGACTACATGGCGGACGTGCACAATTTTCACCGCGTCATCCGGGACCACTGCTTTGGCAGTTATCCGGTGCTGGTGAAAAAGATGTTCAAGACCGCGGCGATGGGCAGGATGCTGGACCTGCTGGGCAGTACCAAGGGCTCGCCCAATGAGAACTTCGCCCGGGAGGTCATGGAACTGTTCACCCTGGGGGTGAGCCGCGGCTACGACGAGGATGACATCAAGGAGGCCGCCAAAGCATTCACCGGTTATGTGATCGACCCGGAAAGCAATCCCTACACGCTGGGCAGCGACCGCGACGAACTGATTCTGGACCCCACAAAGCACGATGATTCCCGCAAGCGGGTGCTGGGGCGCACCGCGGATCACGACGGCGACAGCGTCGTGGACACCATCTTCACCAAACCCGATGCCGAAGTGCATCTGCTGCGGCATCTCACGCACGAATACCTCATCGAGGGGGGGCTCTCCGACGATTACCTGAGGCCCCTTGGCGCGGAATGGCGTCGCCGCGATTTCAATCTTCGCTGGCTTCTGGAAACGTTCCTCCTCAGCCGCATCTTCCACGATCCGTTCTTTCACGGGCAGATTTACAAGTGTCCGTTCCAGTTTTACCTCGGGCTGCTGCAGGACCTCGGACTCCAGGTCGAGCCGGGAGCCGAAATTGTCAGGGAAATGGACTTCCTTGGACAGCGCTTCTCAGATCCGCCCGATGTCAACGGCTGGGACGGCGGAGCATTCTGGATGAACAACGGGACCATCAATGCCCGGCGCATCATCGTCGCACGTCTGTTCTCCGGGTCTGATCGAGCCGGAGGCGGGGCCGCATCGAGCGGGGCCGCAAGCTTCCGCGTCACCGATGAACTGCTCGGCCAGTTTATTGATGAAAAGCCGCGAACCGATGCCGAACTGGTCGGCCACTTCCTCACGTATCTGATGGCCATTGAACCCGGTCCAGCCTTTACCGGGCCGCTGGAGCAGCATCTTGCCAAAGCCACGAATAAGGCAGGAAAGATCAAGGCGCTGCGGCAGGCCATCCTCGCCATTCTCCAATCACAATACTACCAGGTGTGCTGAGCCGCTGCCGCGCTTCACCGCCACAACCCGCCAACACCATGCATTCCGGATCCTCACACACCCCTCGCCTCGGCACCCGTCGCGAGTTTCTTTCCCTCTCAGCCAAAGGCACCGGCCTTGTCGCCCTTGGACAGTGGGTGCCGGGGTTCGCCGCCGAAACCATCCGGGCTGCTGGAAAAGGCGCGACGGACACCGACGGCACGATCCTCGTCCTCATCAAGCTTGGAGGGGGCAACGACGGGCTGAACTCGTTTGTGCCGTTTGAGGATGACCGCTACTATGAGTTCCGGCCCACCGTTTCCGTGGCCAAGGACAAGGTGCTCAAGGCGGACGACCACTTCGGCTTCAATCCAACCTGTCAGGGATTTGCAGAACTGTTCAAAGAGGGACACCTGGCGGTGATTCAGGATGTCGGCTACCCGAACAGCAGCCAGTCGCACTTCTCCGGTCAGGATTTCTATGAGCGGGCAGGAGGGTTGGAGTTTGTCGGGACGGGCTGGCTGGGACGCTTTCTCGATGCCTCGTGCCCGCCGGGAAAGGCGCGGACCACATCCGATCCGGTGGCGACCCACATCAGCCGGCATCTTCCCATGGCGCTCAACAGCGCGACCCCTCAGCCGGTGTTCAGCATGCTTTCGTCCAACGTCCAGCAGCTTCTGCAGCGCGCCATGGCGGATGACGACAGCGCCGGGCTGATCCGTGCGGCCATCGCAGCCGGTGATCGCGAGGCCAACGAAAAGGTCCGTTACCTCAACCTCGCCTACATG
>JAGNEJ010000058.1 GCA_018003315.1 Verrucomicrobiales bacterium | reverse complement strand
GGTTGGCCCCGCCGGTGACCGAAAGGACGACGTCATTGACCGTGCCGGGTAATAGTCCGCCACCCGCAGCGACGGCGAAGGTATAGCCGGAGTTGGCGGCTTCCGGGGAAAGGCCAGGCAGACCCAAGGTGGTGCCACCGGCTGCGTTTTGGAAGACGACGTAGTTGTTGCCGATGGTGGGTGCAGCGTTAAAGACCGGAGTGACGGTGCTAAACGCGCTGAAGGTGAGGTTGCCGGGGGTTGTGCCGGTCATGTTCACGAGGTCGTTGACGACGCCGATGACGGTATTGTTAGGGCTGAGGTTGAAGCGTCCGTCTCCGTTCATGGCGAGGGAGTTCAGCCCGACCGTGCCAATGAAGTCCGCAGCTGCCGGGGCGGCGACCGAGGGTCCGGCATGGCTGAGGCGTCCGGGAGCGATGGTGGCACCGGCGGCTACGGTGACATTCCCGGCAGTGCCAGTGGTGGTGCCATTGCCGCTGCCGGAGAGCGTGCCGCCGGGAGTGACGGTAATGGTCCCCGTGTTGGTCACATTCCCAACAACGGAGAGGGTGCCCGCCCTGACGAGGATGGAATTCACGGTATTGCCGGGCGTCTGCGGAGTGGTGGCGGAGGTGAGTTGGCTGAGAATGAGGTGGCCGGCTCCGGCTTTGGTGAAGCCGCTGCCCGGTTCGCTTTCCACGAGTCCGCCAGTGACGTTCACGTCGTAGCCGTTGGTGTCCAGAGTGCCGACGGAGTTGGCAAATGCAGCCCCTGCGCCCCAGGTGGCATCATTGCCCCACTGGCGGATGGTGCCGCCGGAAACATTGACCACACTGTTGGTGGCACCGCCATTGCCGCGGCGGATGCCGCCGGGTCCGACGGCGATGGTGGCGCCGCCACTGAGATTCAGCATTCCGCCCGGCGGGCCGTGAGCCCCGCGGCCGTCCACTTCGAGGCCATAGGCCATGACACTGGCGGTTTTGCTGACGTTGAAGGCGGGAGCGGTTTGATCGGTGCCGATGTCAATGGAACCGTGAGGCACGTTGAGCGCACCGCCCGAGATGTCGTAGGTGGAGCCGACCCCAGGCCAGTGTCCGATGCGGAACGGGCCGTCGGCATTACCGCTCTGCGTGTCGGAGCCGAGCACGGTCACACTGCCGCCGGTCTGGCTGATAAAGCCGGAGTAGCCGCCGTTGGTATTGTTATCCGCGATCATGAGATTGAGGACATTGAGCTTCGCGCCGTCGTTCACGGTGACCCAGGGTGCGGAGCCGCTGGAGATGCCGATATAGCCGACCTGGAGCGTGTTGGCGCTCACCGCGGCCCCGGAGTTGAAATGGGCGATGCCGCGCTCAATGGCGACGGTGCCCACGGTGGGGTTGGTGCCCATTTGTCCGGTAACGGTCAGGATGCCGTTGCTGCCGGAGGCGGAGAGGTTGCCGCCGCCGTCGAGAGCGGTGCCGCCGGTGGGTGGAGACCATGCCCAGCGTCCGCCGGCCTGGGTGAAGTCCACGGAGGGGGCGGTGACGTTGCCGTCCACGAGGTAGCGGATGTTGCCGCCGTGGAGTACTTGCGGTGCGGCACCAAGGGACCCCTGACCCGCCCACGGGCTGATGGTGTTCTGCACCGCGGTGATGTTGTGACCGGCTGCATTGCTCAGCAGATTGCCGGTTTGGGTGTTGAGCAGAGAACTGTCTCCCACGTCAATAGTGCCCCCGGTGACCGTGAGCGATGAAAAGGAGGCGTTGTTCAGAATGACCGCGCGTCCGGAACCGGATTTGACCAGGCTGGTTCCACCGGCATCAACGATGCCTCCGGTGAGGTTCAGCACGGTGCTCGTATTGCCGAAGGTCTCAAGGAAGGCCCGTCCACCGTTGAGCGTGACCGGTGAGTTGAGGTAGGCCAAGTTATTGCTGCCCATCTCGCGGATGGATCCGTTGTTCATCACGCTCACCGGACTGGTGAACAAGCCGTTGTTGTTGTTATAGAGTCCCAGGATGCCGGGATTGTGGATGCCGTTGCCGCCGTTGACGGTGATGCGGCTCAGTCCTTGGGCTACGGAAGTGGTCTCGACGCCCAAGATGCCCTCGGCGATGTTGATGCCGCCATTCCCGCGAACTTCTACACCGACGAGGCTGATCTGCCCCGCGCCCACTTTGGTCAGCGTGTGGTTGCCGATGTCGGCATATTCCCCGACGGCGGCGGCGTTGTCCCGCACATCGAAACGCCCGCCGGCGTAGGTGGCCACGCGGGCGTCACCGGTAAGAGCAACGAAGCGGGATGCGTCCACCTGGCCCGCGCCGGTATTGATGAGCGCGCCGATGTTGAGGTAGCCGTCGCCGGCGATGTTGATGACCTCGGTGTTGAAGCCGCTCTGGCCGTTGAAATCGAGCGTGCCGGTGCCGCTGACAAAAGTCTGCCCGGTGCCGGTGCCCAGCGCGGTGTTGTTGCCGGTGCGGAGGATGCCGTCGTTGATGCTAACCGCACCCTCGAAGGTGTTGCCGGCCGAGTTTAGCACAAAGACGCCGCTGCCCGTCTTGGCGACGCTGCTGTAGCCGACGATGGCCCCGCCGGTGAAGGTGTAGTCGTTGGCGAAGGCGGTCTGGGTGTTGAACCGCTGGCCGAGTCCCGCTCCGCTGTTGTTCATGATGATGGCGGAGATGGCTCCGGCAGGGACGGTGACGGCTTTCGTGATGCCGGTGTCGTCAAAGCGGGTGGCGTCGAAGTTGCCGAACTCGTTGTCGCCGCCGCCGGTGGACCAGTTGTTGGTGCCAGCCAGCAGGCCGATGCTCCAAGTGCCGGTGTTGCCCACCCAAGTCTTGTTCTGGTTGGCACCGGTGATGTCGAGGCTCAGGGTGTTGGCTCCGGGCGTCAGGGCGTAGGTGTTGCGGGTGGAGTTGGCGGCCGGGGCATTCAGCGTGGGAATAAAGACGCCACTGGCCGTGGCGAACTGCACGAGGACATTGCTGCCGGCGACGGGGGCGGAGGCGAAGACCGGCGTGACGGTGGAGGCGGCGTTGAGAGCGATGTTTCCGGTGATGTTCAACAGGTCGCTGACGCTTCCGTTGACAGTGGCGCGGTAGTCGCCGCCGGTGACCACATTGATATTGGCCGCGGTGAGCGTGCCGATGGTCATGTCCCCGGCGTCAGCCCCGGGACGGATGCTGGTGGCGGCGTTGTTCATGTTCACCGTGCCCACGCTGCCCATGCCTGAGAGCGTGGCGGCATTCACGTCCACCACTCCGCCCGCGGCGGTGCTCCCGTTGATGACGAGGGTGCCGCCATTGATGGTGGTGGCGCCGGTATAGGTGTTGGTCCCGGAAAGGGTCTGCGCTCCGGTGCCGATTTTGGTGAGACCCAGCCCGCCCCCAATTGCCCCGCCATAGTTCGCCGGGTAGGTGCCGGTGCCGTTGTGGATGAAGCCGGTGCCCAGCGCACCGTGCCGGTTGTTCACCGTGGAGTTGTGCTCACCGAGCGTGAGCGTGCCGGCGCTGCCGGTGACGTTGCCGCCGCCGCCGGTGAGCACGTCGAAGCTGTCGGACTTTCCGTTGAGGTCCAGCACCCCCCCGTTGATTTCAACATCGGTCTGGGAGTAAATCTGATCGCCGTGGGCATCGGCACCATACTGCACGGTGCCGCCGCGAATGATCAGGCCAAGTTCGTTGCCGGCACCCAGGGCGCGACTGGTGCCGGTGGTGTGCTTGTTGAGGATGAGGGTGCCACCATTCACCATCGCCTTGTTCGATCCGTTGTCACTGCTGCCGGAGAGAATGGTGGTCCCCGTACCTTGTTGGATGAGGAAAGAACTGGTATTGCCAGCACCCACCACCGTTTGCGTGACTGGCAGAGTGGGGTCCCCCACGGTACCACCGCCGCCAAACTGTACGGTGCTGGAGGTATTGAGCATGAGGTCTGCACCGCCGGACAGGGCAACATTCCCGGTGGGGGCGTATGTTACTGCACCGCCGTTGCCGATGACGAGGGCCCCCTGCTGATTGAAGGTGTTGCTCTGGCCATTGACCGTCGTGGTGCCGAGGTAGCCCGCGCCGTTGTTGAGCAGCAATATACCGATGCCGTTCTGGGCAAAGTTGCCTGCGCCGCTAATCGCGATGGTGGGGGCTACGAAATCCCGGCGGTTCCACGCCAAATTGGCACCCGCAGCCACGGTGACGCCGCTGGATGCGTCAATGCTGCCGAAGGTGTCGCCCGCCCCGATGCGCAGCGTACCGGTGCTCACGGTGGTCGCACCCGTGTAGGCCGCGGTGTGGTTGATATTGAAACTGCCCGCCATGGCCGCGCCGCCGGGAGGCACGGCCCGGCCAAACTCCAGACTGCGCGGCGGCCCACCGCCAAATTCACCGATGACGCCATTGAGAATGCTGCCGACTCCCCCTGCGCCCTGGTTGCTGGCCAGGCGGGAATCCGTTGCCAGGGTGATGGTCCCGGTGAATACGGCATTGGCATCCGAGCGCAATGCGCCCAGTTGCCCGTGCGTGGGCTCGTTCCAGCCCAGGCCGCTGAGCACAAAATCATTCCGGTAGTCGGCGCGGAGGTCGCCGGACAGCAACGCCTGACCGCCGTTGTCCACGGTCACGGTGCCGGTGCCGAAGCTCATCGCCGTGCCCGTGCCGACACCGCCTTCCACAACCACCCGCACCCCTTCCCCGATGGTGGTGCCGCCGGTGTAGCGGTTCAGCCCCTGGAGGGAAATCTGACCGATGAGATTCTGCGTCCCCACGGTGTGGGCACCAAAACTGTCAAACGAGAGCGCCCCGCTGCCGGTAATGGGACCGCGGAAAACGTGCTGCGAGGTGGTGTTGGTGGAGATGTTCAGACTGCTGCGCAATTCCATCGGCAGTGCGAACGTATTGGCTGGGTTCCCCAGACCACCGAGGCCGAACGTGTTGATCAAGGCCCCCGCATTGTCATTCGCCCGCAGGTCCAACTGCGCGGTCAGCCCGCCATTGTCCCAAATGAGGCCGCCTCCCGTGCCCGCGCTGATGATGCTGTAACTCTGCGCGCCGTTGATGTCGCCCACCAGCATGGAACCCACCGTGCGGGTGCCGTCCACATTGATGGTGACATTGCCCGCGGGATTCACCGTGCCGAAATTGGCGAAGGCACCGGGAGCATCGGGCAGGATGCCCGTCCAATTGGAGGGCAGCGACCAACTGTAGGTCGCCGCGGCACCGGGTGCCTGGTTCCATGTCTGCGCGCGGCTCACCTGCGGCGAAGCGGCGAGAAGCGGAGCGACAAACGCGGTCAAACGGACGGGAATCCAGTGATAGAATGCGGAGCGTTTCATGCGGGGTGTGCGGGTTGATGCTGTTCCTCCGGCTGAATATTGGCATCGTCAGTCCGAGCGGAGTTGACGGTGTTTTACAAAATGGCCAGCGTCCTCCGCAACAGAAATCGGCAAAATTTCTCAAGCGCGAGATGCACGCGCATCCCATTGTTTCCATCTGCTGATTCCAATGCGCGTTCAAAATGAGCGGCAGGATAAGGCCGGAGGCTTGCCAGCCGAAAGCCGGTGGTTGAGCGGGAACCGAGCGACACCTCCGGAACGATGGCCCCAAATTATTTCTCAATCCCGGAGGCATGGCAGACCCCTGCTGCGGCACCGGGATGCGCGGCCATGCCTCCGGCTTGGGCCAAGGCCAGGGGATTCGTTTCCCGGTGGCGTCGCCGCGCTCAACCACCGGCTGCCGGCTGTGATACCACCGGGATCATGATCACCCTGACCGCGCATGGGCAGGGGCGACTGCCAATGGCATCCCGCAACGGCTCGACAAGCAGAGTGGGGGGATGCCGGGGAAGGGCCGCTCTCCGGGAACGCGTCCTCAGTACACCAGCTTGTTGATGGAATACTCGATGATTCCTTCCGCGCCGAGTTCCTTCAACCGGGGGATGATGTCCCGGACGATCCGTTCGTCGATCACTGTTTCCACCGCGACCCAGTCCGGATCCGACAAGGGTGAAATGGTAGGGCGGCGCAGTGAGGGTAGGTGTGTGACCAGCGCAGAAAGTCCGGAAGCAGGGAGATTGAGCTTCAACACCACCTTGCCGCGGGCCTGGATGGCTCCATTGAGCAGCAGGGCGATCCGCTCGATCTTTTTGCGCTTCCAGTCATCGGCCCAGGCGGCATGGCTGGCGATGAACTGGGGATAACTTTCCAGGAGCGTGTCCACGATGCGCAGCTTGTTGGCCCGCAGGCTGCTTCCCGTTTCCGTCACGTCCACGATGGCATCCACCAGTTCCGGGACTTTCACTTCCGTCGCGCCCCAGCTGAATTCCACTTCTGCCTCGACGCCCTGTTTTGCCAGATACTGTTTGGTTAGTCCCACGGCTTCTGCGGCGATGCGTTTTCCCTGCAGGTCCTGCACGGTCTGGACAGGCGAATCCTCCGGCACCACCAGCACCCAGCGGGTCGGCCTGGGAGTGGCCTTGCTGTAGGGCAGTTCACAGACAAACTCCACATCCGCGGCGTTTTCGATGATCCAGTCCCGCCCGGTCACCCCGCAGTCGAGAAAGCCATGGTTGACATAGCGTCCAATTTCCTGGGCGCGGAGCAGGCGGATTTCGAGATCGGAGTCATCGACCGTCGGACGGTAGCTGCGGGAGACGCCCTGAATGGAAAATCCCGCCCGCTCAAAGAGGGCAAGCGTCGGTTCCTGCAGGCTGCCGCTGGGCAGGCCAAGTTTTAGTTTCTGGGGGCTGGACATGGCGGAAAGCGTACCGGCGGAAGGCGCGGGGAAGGGGTATCAGTGGGGCAAAGCAGCAGGGTGTCAACCGGCAACCGGGTTGCGGCCATCAGGGGTCATCCGGCCGGTCTATCAGCAGATATTCCCGTTGGGGGCTGCTGCGGGCATCCTTGACCGTGGTTACGATGCGGCGGAATCCGCGCCATTCCAGGCGGTCCCGCCAGTCCGCGTCCGCCCAGTCGCGCGGACGAATGAGGATGTAGTCAACTTCCTCTGGAAAGTCCGTGATTTTTGCCGCCTCCACGCAGCGGGTTCCCAAGTAATATAGAAACGGCTGCGGTCCCGGATTGATGGCGACGATGATGCCCGGCTTCGTGGCGTGTGCGGTGAGGGTTGCCGCCAGGGGCCGGATGTTGTCCACCGACCGGCTCCAGGGCAGGACCGTGGTCGCCGCCACCAGTGCCACTGCCGCGGCCACGCCGGCGGTACTGGTAAAAATAGGCGCGGGCAGGCGGCCGCGCCATGCCAGGCCAAGCCACGCCAGCAGCGCCGCAGCCACGGCGAGATTTGTCAGGAAAAAGCACCAGGGATTGCCGCCGTGCAGGATCCATGGCAGCGCGAGGCCGGCCCCCGCAGCCACCGTGCCGAGGAAGGCGACGATCCACCGCCAGATGCGCCACACGCGTGCCGCAGATTCCGGAGTTTGCGTGGCACGGCGGACCACCATCACCGACCAGAGGGTGACGGATGCCAGCAGGGGAAACAGGTAGCGGGAGCGCGTGGCCGGCAGCAGACAGAACAAAGCAGCGCTGAGCAGCGATCCCAGGCCCAGCCCGCGGAACAGGGCGTCCATGCGCTCCGGTGTCGCCGCCGACTGCGCCTTGCGCAAACGAACCCACAGCACCAGGGCCAGCACCAGCCAGGGCGCGAACAGCAGCGCACTGCGGAACGGCAGCGCCAGCCAGTCTCCCCAGTCGATGCTGGCGTAGCTGAGCCGCCCGGCGATCTGCTGCCACCAGACCTCCTGAGCGGTCCGGTCCGCCACGGGTGCGTCGTCATCGTCCAGCACCAGGCCGGAACTCAATTCCGCCATGTGACCCTGGATCATCATCCCCCAGGCAATCATCGGTCCCAGCGCTGCCGCCAAACTCAACCATGCCGCCGGATGCAGCAGTTCCCGCAGGCGTTTCGCCCGCCACAGCGTCAGGACCATGACCGGACAGACAAACGCCATGAAGACCGGACCCTTCACCAGGTTGGCCAGCGCAAACGGAACCGCCGCAGGCAGCCACACTAGCCAAGAGCTTTTCCCCTCCACCCACCACGCGGCCCAGAGGAACAACCCCATGCCAGCCAGCGAGACGTAGAGGGCTTCGATCTCCGCGAGCCTTCCCTTTTCGATCATGCCCAGGTTCGCCAGGCAAGCCAGCCCCAGCGCCAGCCCCCATTCCGGCCCCAGCAGCCGCCTGCCAGCCCACAGTCCGGTCACCGCCAGGGCCAGCACCGCCAGGACCGAGGGCAGCCGGGCCGACCATTCACTCTGGCTTCCGGTGAGTGTGAAACTGGCAGCGATCGCCCAGTTGATGCCGGGCGGCTTGCGGTGATAGGGGCGGCCTTCCGAATAGGGCAGCAGATAGTCTCCGCGGCGCAGCATTTCCCGCGCCGGCAGGATGCGCCGTCCTTCCTCGCCCTTGAGTTCGGCATCGCCCAACCCGGGCAGGTAGATGGCACTCCAGAACAGGAGCACCAGCAGCAATGAGGGGAGAAACCGCATCAGACAGGCAGGGAAAGGAATGGATTCATCGCACTTCGATAGGGTTGCCGCCATGCCCCGGCAAGGGAAAACGACACCTGCCCGGACCAGGGACTGCGGCGGCCGGATAGTTTGCGGCAAACGGCCCGTCAATGAACGCGTGGCCGCCGGCGTCAGCTACAAGGACATGCTGGGTGAAGTCGGTGCCATCGGGGCCTTTGTCATCTTTGGCTTCATTGCCCGTGAATTGAGCCGCGTGTTTGAGGTTCCCGGTAGCGACAAAATCCTGCTCGGCTGCCTGGATGTTCCCAGCGTGATCGCCGGAGGCGTGGCTGCGGTGCTCTTCCTGCTCTTCACCCGCTCGTTGGGCCAACCGCTGTTTGTTTTCCTCATGCTCATCATGCTGCCGCTGGCCACCACGGAACTCGGAACCGACGGGGCCATCAGTTCCCTCATGGAATCACAAATGAAGGCGATCAATGAACACCTGGGCGGAGGCCACCTGCTGGTTTACACCTCGCTGATCATGATGGTCCTGCGTTTCTTTGCCGGACCCATTGTCCACCGCCTTTCGCCCCTGGGGCTGCTGGCCCTCAGCGCCGCCGTGGCGGCGGCGGGCTTGGTCTTCCTTTCGAAAGCCACCGGTGTCATCGAATGTGAGGCAACGCCCCCCTACCTAACGCCACCCTCCGGTGTCATTTTTTGCTGAGGCAATACGCCCGAGACGGATCAGAAACAGTTCGCCTCCATCAAGGACGACACCCAGAAAAGCACCCTGGCCGTCATCGCCGTGCTGCCAGTGCTGATGCTCGCCTTTTACCTGGTCCTGCTCGTCTATTTCAAATCCAAGGGCGGCTATAAACCGGTGGACATCCGCCACTGAGACGGAAGTCCACTGCCGCGTTGCACCGCTTCCTGACAACTCCGGGTGGCACATTCGGGTAAACGCCGTCGGTGAGTTGCGCCTGGTCGCCGGGGTCGGAGCAGAGGGCGTCATTCGGCTTCGGGTCGAGCGTGCAAGGCTTGCCGAGCGCGAGGTTCTCCACAGAGTGCCGCCCGTCGGCAGCAACGGTTTGTGCGATCGCGAACAGGATGGCGGGCAGATGTTTCAAGGGGGGGCATTCGGCGATGATCTGGTGAAACGCGCTTGAGCGGTGTGGCCTGGTTTGTCGCAAGATTCTGGATGCCGCAGGGCAACGGAGGATGGATGGGGGCTTGGAACAGGTTCCCTTTGGGGGGGGGCTGGAGAAGTTGGCGTTGCAATAGGGACAGCCGAACCAATGAGATTGAGGCGAAAGCAGAAGGTGGTAGTTATGTCCCAAAATCATGACCGAAGAACTCGTAGTCCTGCGTGACATCACCATCCGACTGGAATCGGCCGGGATTGACTACATGCTGACAGGATCGGTGGCCCTGGCCTGCCATGCCCAGCCGCGCATGACTCGCGACATTGACTTGGTGGTGGCGTTTGATTTGAAGGATGCCGGGCGCATCGCGGAGGTGCTCGGTGCAGACTATTACGTCTCCGCCGAGGCCGCTCGGGAAGCAGTGGTGCATCAGAGCAGCTTCAACGCGATTCACGAAAGTACGTTGATCAAGGTGGACTTCATGGTGCGGAAGCGGGAGGACTACCGGCTGAATGAGTTCACCCGGCGCATGCGCATGAAGGTGGCGGACTTTGACCTGTGGGTGGTGAGCAAGGAGGATCTCATTCTCTCCAAACTGGATTGGGCGCGGGAATCTCATTCGGAGCGTCAGCTCGCGGATGTGGAGAACCTGATTGCCACCGGCTGTGACGTGGCGTATCTGCACACATGGTCAGCCGCATTGCACCTGACAGATATGCTGACACGGGTTTTGCCGTGAAAGACACGCCGCCCGAGGTCAACGCCCGGCTGTTTGCCGCGATGATGCGTCGGACGCCTGCGGAGCGCCTGCTCATGTGTCTGGACATGATGGCCACCGGGCGCCTGCTCCATGCCAGTCAGCGGCAGGATTGTAAATCCTCTGACGCCACTTCTGACCCTTATTTCCGTGGCGAGTCGCCAGGGGCGCTCTGCGATTCATAAACTTTGACAACCCGGACGATGGCGTGGTCGGAGGCGGCGCAGGTGAAGGTGGCGCGGTTCGCGCCGGAGGAGAGGACGGGGAGCGGTTCGGTGAGGTCGCCTTGGGCGACGGTGGCGCGGGCGGCGTCGCGCACGATCCAGTGGCGCTGGTCGCGGCAGGAGAGGCGCTCGCCGACTTTCAACGTCACGGGGAAGCGGATGGCGTGGCCGTTCACGGTCAGCGCGGGGTTTTCCATCGCGCCGGAGATTTCTATTTCCAGCTTCGCGGTTTCGCCGGGGCGCACGGGCAGATCCCAGGTGTTTGCCTCGCCGTCGGGCGCGGTGATCCAGCGCGGCATGTCGTATTCGCGGGCGAGTTTTTTCCAGTCGGTCTGCTCGCGTGGTCGCGGTGTGCCGAAGGGTTCGCCGAAGGCGTTCACGGTGACTTCGGCGCGGGCGCTGACGCCGGGCGGTTTTTCGCAAAAGAAAGCGAGCGCGTTGTCGCCCGCTCGCAGCGCGGGGACGGGGCCGGCGGGGCGGACTCGCGCGAGCGGCTCGCCCTTTTCATCATAGTGAACGCATTCGCCGCCGGGTTCGATCTCGATGAACTGTCCCGACTTCAGCGTGACGGGCAGCGCGAGCGCCGCGCCGTTGACGGTGAGCGCGGGATTCTTCAATTCGGCGGGCTGCACGGGAAGCGCGACGACAGGGCCGAGGACGACTTCGGCGGCACCGCCCGCGGGCACGTCGTTGAGGTAGAGGTTGAGGCCGGAGACGTGTGCGAGATCGATCGGATTCCGGTAGATGTCGTAAGCGCCGCCGTAGGGCCACTGGTGATCGGTCATGCGCTCGACATCGCGCTCGCGCAGCAGCAGCTCGACGTAGCGCCAGCCGGTGAAGTCGAGCGTGATGTAGTGGTCGGAGAGCGCGTGCATGTATTCGCGCGGCGTGGCGAGCTGGATGTTGAGCAGCGCGCCGGAGCCGTCGCCCTTCACCCACACGCCGAACGCGCCGGTGCCGGTGAGATCGCGGTAGGGCGCGGGAAAGGTGAGCGCGGCCCTGGCCCACGCGCCGTCTTTCGTGGTGCCTTTGTTTTCGGCGTGCAGCCGCAGATTGCCTGCGCCGCCGCGTGTGTCGGCGGTCTCGGCGGCGAGTCGGAGACTCACATCGCGCGAAACGGTCGCCTGCTGGAAAGCGGCGAGGTCGGCGAAGTCGCTGACGATCTTGCGCTGGGCGCTGTCGTAGGGCGCGACGGCGTAGAGCGCCTCGATGCGCGCGGCCAGCGGCTGCGCGGCGAAGGGATTGCGGCCCGTCCATTGCTCCGAGCCGTTGCCCAGCGCGCTGATGCGATGCGCGGCCATCTTCACCGGCGTGAAACGCCACGCGCCATCGCGCTCCTGCCGCAGGCGGAACTCATCGCCCGGCACGGCGACGCGTTTCGTGGTGGCGTCGTCGAAGTAGCGCGCCAGCCGCAGCCGCTCGTGCCAGCCGAGCACGGTGAACTGCCGCTCGATGTGGTAGCGCGCCGGTTTGTGCGTGACGTTCACGCCCTGCACCGACATCGCCGCGCCGAGGCCGAGATTTTTCGCGGCGAAATACTCCATCTCATCGAGGAAATGCCCGCGCGCCTGCGGCCCCGGATCGCGCGGCGCCCACCAGCCGAGCTGCGGCTCGATCAAGTCGGTGTGACGATACTCCGCCGCGATGGCGATGTGCTTGTCATGGAATCGCTTCGCCGCCCAGACGGGATGATCCCACGCGCCGAGCCGCGAGTGAAACCACCAGTTGTGCTCGCCGTGGCAGCTCGCCTCGACGAGCACCTCGCCGCGCAGGCGCTTGAAAATGGCGTGGCGCATGAAGTCGATGCCGTAGCGGCTGCCCATGCCCTCGGAGCCGTCGAAGTAGATCTGATCGAGGCCGCAGGTGTTGAAGACATTCGCGATGCGGTCGGCGAGTTCGCCGGCCAGCGGTGAATCCGGCTCGGGATAAAACGCGAGGTAGTGCTGCTGGAGGTAACCGGCCTTTGCTCCGGCAGCGTGCGCGGCGGGGCGGGTCTTGAACGCGCCGCGTGTGCAGCCTTTGAAGGCGAACGGCGGCGTGGCGCTGACCTCGCTGTATTGCACCAGCTCCGTGCCGATGCGCAGGACGTTGCCGCGGCCGGAGTAGGTGAAGACGACGTCGTGATTGGCTGCCGGTTTTTCATTCACCACCACGACTGTGTCCGTCGGACTCAGCGGCTGCGCGAGCGTGTAGGTGTCCGTCGCGATGAGCTGCGGGCTGGCCTCGGGCGTCACCCACGGGTCGCGCGTGTCGATGCAGCCGGTGAGCGTGTGGATGCCGACTTTCAATCCCGCCGCGTGGATGCGGTCCACGGCGGCCTTCATGTCATCGAGACCGCGCGGGAAGTAACCGCGGTTCACCTCGTAGTGGCCGAGCGTGCTCCACCATCCGTGCAGGTGGAGGTGGGTGAAGCCGCCGCGTTGCGCCAGCGCGATCCAGTCGTCCACCGAGGCGAGCGAAAGATCGGCGAAGAGATACGAGCCGCGATTTGCCTTCGCGCCCAGCGACCACGGCCCGCCGAGCTTTGACACGGGCACGCCGGCCGCGTCCGCCATCGCCCGCAGCATCGCGGGCATCTCGCCCTTCGGCCCGGCGGCGAGTCCGGCCCGCCAGCCGGTGAGCCCGTGCTCCGCCGTCGTCCCCACGCGCAGCGCGACGGGTTTGCCGGCGATGCTCATCTCCACCGGCAGCTCGTAGCCGCGCAGGCAGACGGCATCCTCGTCGTCGGAGAGCATGTTGGCCATGCCGCCGCGATATTTCGCGGGCGCGACGGGCAAGTTCACGAAGGTGAGTTCCTTCACGCCGGGCAGCGTCAGCGAGCGCAGCGTGAAGGTGAAAAAGTCATCGCGCGTCTCCACGCCGAGCACCGCCGCGCCTTCGCCATGCGGGAATGCGAAGGTGAGCGCGCCGTCGGCGAAGGATGATTTGCGCGCGGTGACCTGACGACCATCCGCGAGCCGTGCGGAGACCATCTCCTGCGCCCGCGCCAGCAGCTCGCGTCCCGATGCCTTGCTTCGCAGCGAGACGACCCGCCCGCGTGTATCGATCTGGAGCGCCGCGCGGCGGTTCTCGAAGGTCGCCGCGAGCGATGGCGCGATCTTCGACTCATCCACCAGCGTGTAAGCCGCATCGGCGCGGGTGGGATCGTGCGCCAGCGCGGCCACTTCCGCTGCGGAAAAGGCCCGCGCATGGAGCCGCACGTCGTCGATCAACCCGTGATGGCTGACTTCACCGGCCCATGCACCGATGCGCAGCCCGTCAGCGGCGACGGGATGAGTCCATTTACCTTTGCCAACCTGCTTTCCATTCACATACGTCGTGATCTCCGGCAGTGCGAAGACGACGCAGACGTGCGTCCATTTTCCGTGCGGCAGCGTGGAGAACAACGGCACGCTCGTCTCGCTCCAGGTGCTGCCCGGCGCACCGGCGCTCTGTCCGGGCATTCCCATGCGAAAGGAAAGCGTGTCGTCTCGCACGAAGAGCATCAGCCCGCCCGGACTCCAGGTGCGCGTGCTGACGAGATTCGGATAGCGCCCCGTGCCCTCCCAGGTGGCCCAAAGCGAAAGCGTGAACTGCTTCGCGCCATCAAGCCCCGGCACCGGCGGCAGTTCGATCGACGCCTCCGCGCCGCCGAAATACGCCGCCGTGCCGAACGCACCCTTCGCCCACCGCACGCCTGCCATCTCGCCCTCGAGCCGGCTCGGCGACTGATCCGCCGTGATCGCCCCCACGCCTTCCTCCATCGGCAGCCAAAGCCGCAGCGACGGTTCCTGTTCGGCGGCGAATGAAAAGCCGCAGAACATGGTGAAAAAAAGAACGGTGAAGATTTTGATCAATGACGGCATGGGAGTTTGGTTTTCAGAAAACTCAGCCTGCAACGCGACGAGTTCATTTACGGCAGCGTGATGGTGACGCGATAAAACTTCCTGCTGTCGCCTGCATTCAGATCGGTGAAGGTGCGCACATCGCCCGTGTCGCTCGTGGTGAAGTTCGTCAATGGCAGCCAATCATCGGAAATGCCCAGCGAATGGCTGGCCTCGACAGTGTAGTTTCGATCACCGAAGCGCGGAGAGATTTGCACATTCATCTGCGCGGGCTGGGCGGGGACGCTTTGCATCGTTTGCACAAAGCGCGACTGCGCATTGAGCGGCGAGAGGCCAGCGGTGAACTCAAACTCATTGTTCTGCCCGTCGCCATCGGGGTCGGCGGCGGCACCGGAGATGAGCGGATCGTTCAACATGAGCGCGGAAAAGTGCTGCTGTTGCCACGCGCCCAGCGCGCCCGGTGTGAAGCGGGCATAGGAGCGCCCGTTGGTCGCCACCCAGAAGTGCCCGCGCCGATGCGGGTTGAGCGCCACATGGGTCGCGTTCGACAGCCGGTGGCCGGGTTTGGTGCACTCATGCCATACCGCGCCGTTGTCGTCGGAGTAGTAGATTTTGAAAAAGGTGTCGCCGAAGCGTTTCGCGCACACCAGCACCTGCCCGTCGTGCGCGTCGAGGGCGCGCACATCGGAAAAGCCGGTGTTTGAAAACGGCGCATCGAGGTAAGTCCAGTTCGTACCGCGGTTCGTCGAATAGGCCAGGCCGAGGTGGCCGTTCATGCCGCCGAACCATAGACGGCCCGTGGCATGATCGCGGACAAAGCAGCCCCACGAGTTCCAATCATAGAGCTTCGTGTTGGTCGGGCCGCTGCTGGAGTGTCCCGTTTTGGCCCAGGTCACGCCGCGATCATTTGAGATCAGGAAGCCGATACCGTTCAACCACGCAAAGCGCCGAGCCCCGTTGCCCGCGTCCGCCTCCATGAAGACGAAGTGGCTGAACTCATCGCCCCAGTTGCCGCCCGCGGGCACACCGGTGGATTTCGTGAAGCTTACGCCGCCGTCGGTGCTGCGAAAAATGCCGGAGTTGGTGTTCGCGGTATCATGCACGGCCACGAGGATTTCATTCGCATCATCCGGCGCCACGCAGCCGCTGATAATTTCGCTGCCTGCGGGCAAGCCGGTGCCGGTAACACCCGCCACATGCACCAGCGACCAGTTCAGGCCATCATCAGTCGTCGTCACAATGGAGGCACGGCCCGCATTCGGCCCGAAGAACGATCCGCCGACGAAATACACCTTCGGCGGCGCTTGACCTGTCACCGGCCCCACCAGCGCCTCCGTGGCATAAGTCATGCCCACATTGCCATTGCTCACCGGCAGGCTGCGGCGCGGATTGCGCGGCGCGAGACCCGTTTCGCTGCCATCCGTGGCGATGAAGCCGATCAAGTCCGCCACCGGCATATAGACACGCTGTGCATCATTCGGATGCCACGAGGGCTTCCACGTCACCACCTCGCCGATGCCGCGCGTCATGTAACTCACCGTCGCACCCGCGTCCGTGCTCACAAACGGGCCGAAACCATTCGGGAAATACCAGCGGTTCGCATCCAGCGGATCCTGGTGCAACGAGCCGCGCGACCAGCCGGGGCTCGTGTCACTCGTGAGCATCGCCGCGGGGCGTGTGCCTGTGATCGCCAGCGGCAGCGTGCTCCATGAAGCGCCGCCGTTCGTGCTTTTGCGCGTCGGCCCGCCGATCCAGCCCAGCACGATGGTCACGCCGTCGCGCAAGACATGGCACATGCCCACCGGGCCGTTGGCCGTCAACCCGCCAAGCACCGTCGTGGTGATGTTCGTCCAGGTCGTGCCGGTGGCGTCCGATTTGTAAAAGCGATTGCTCGCCCCGTCCTGCACCGCGGCAAACATCACGCCGGACGGCAGCCGCACCAGACGCGTCACTGAAGTCGTCGCCGCGTTTACCGTCACCGCACTCCAGGTGATGCTGCCGCCGTTGCCGCGCGTTCCTTTGTAGAGCGCGCTGGTGCCGGTGTCCTTCACCCCGCCCACGAAGATGTCATTGGGAAATGCCGGGTGCAGGTGGACCACATGCCCGATCATGCCATCGAACAACGTGCCGCCCTGCTTGCTCCAGGTGCCCGCACCACCGCCCGTCGTGCTGCGCCACAGGCCGTTTTTTCGGCTGATGGCAAAGATTTCCGCATCGCCGGATCCAGGCGTGATCGCCAGGCACTCGCCCTGCCAGCGCAGATCGTCATTGCCGGAAAAATTCACATTCGCGAGCACCTGCGTCCACGACGTGCCACCATCTGCTGAACGCCACACGCCCCGATTCGCATCCGTCGCGGCATAGCTCGTCCCCACCGCTTCAAACACCACATCCGCCGAACCTTCCGCCACCGTCAACCCCTGCACATAAAGCCCCGCCGAACTCGTCATCCCGCCCGAAAGGAACCGCCAGCTCCCGCCCTGATCATCGCTGCGATACACCCCGCCCACATCCGTCCGCGCATACAGTCGCCCTGACGAGTGCGACGCAAAGCCCGTCAGCCACCCGCCCGCATCCAGATCCGTCTGGCGGAATGCCCCCGGCTGCGAGGCCCCCACCGTGGAGGCTGCGGGAGCAGCACCGCACGCAGAGAACACGAACAGGAAGGCAAGTTTGTGCATGTGGTAAAGAGCCGGTCTCTAGTTGTCCAGCAAATGCTAGTTTGAGAATAGTGCGCCTTTCGGGACCGCAGATGCGCAGCGGAAAATGAAACGCGCACCATCGCGCAACATGCGATCATCAGCCCGCCGTGACTGCGCCAGCATTCAGCGGCAGCCAACTTCAACCTGATCCTGCCCGCCATGTCATCCCATCCACTGCAAATCAAACGCGCCTACACACCTGCCGCGCCGGAGGACGGCGAACGCTTCCTGGTGGACCGCCTCTGGCCGCGCGGGGTGAAAAAAGAGGCGTTGCACCTGAGCGCATGGCTCAAGGAGATCGCGCCGAGCGATGCGCTGCGGCGCTGGTTCGGACACGAGACCGAGCGCTGGGAGGAGTTCCGCCGCCGCTATCTGGATGAGCTGAAATCGCAGCAGGCCGCATTACAGCCGTTGCGCGACGCGCTGGAGCGCGGACCGGTGACGCTGGTCTATTCCGCGCACGACGAAGCGCACAACCAGGCGGTGGTGCTGCGTGATTTTCTCCGGAAGCCATCGCCTGCGGTGCGGAAAACCCGCAAGACCGCAGCCAAACAAGCCACTCCACCCCGCGCCGGAGTGAAACCGTCCAAAGCAATCGGCCGATGAACCTTGCCCCTGTCCTCGCCGTTGCTGCGACGTTAGCAGCCGCTTCGGCTCCCGCCCAATCCCCTGGCGCTCTGTTCCCCTTTGTCCTGCCGTGGGACGATGCTTCGCCGGGCGTCACCGACTGCGCGCACCTGCTCGATGCGCCTGCGGGCAAGCACGGTCACATCCGCCTCGGCGACGACGGGCATTTTTACGCCGGTCCGCGGCGCATTCGCTTTTTCGGAGTGAATGTCACCAATTCCGCCGGGCTGCCGTCACACGAAGCTGCGGAAAAAATCGCCGGGCGCATGGCGAAGTTCGGCATCAACGTGGTGCGGTTCCATTTCATGGATGCGACGTGGGGCGACACCATCTGGCGCAAGGGCGCACCAGGTGAACTCGACCCTGGCGCGCTAGACCGGCTCGGCTATTTCATCGCGCAACTCAAGGCGCATGGCATTTACTCGAACATCAATCTGCTGGTCGGACGCCATTTCAAAAGCGCCGAGGGACTGCCGGCGGAGATCGACAAACTGGACTGGAAAGAGAGCCACATCCCCGGATTCTTCGATGCGAAACACCTCGCGCTGCAGAAGGATTACGCGCGCCGACTGCTCACGCACCGCAATCCGCACACGGGACTCACCTTTGCCGAAGAACCCGCGGTCGCCTTCGTCGAGATCAACAACGAGAACGGCCTCATCCACTCGTGGCTCGGTGGCGACGTGGACAAGCTTCCGGAGATTTTCCGCACCGAGCTGCGCGCGCAGTGGAACGCGTGGCTGCTCGTGCGGCACGGCTCGACGGCCAAGCTCAAGACGGCGTGGGGTGTGAAGGAGGAACCGCTCGGCGCGGAGATGCTGCGCAATGCGGATTTCGCCGCTCGGCTCGACGGCTGGACGCTCGAACAGCACGGCGGCGCTGCCGCGCGGGCGGAGACCTTCAACGTGAGCGGCAGCGGAAACGGCGTCCGCATTTCTGTGGACAAGGCCGGCGCAGAATCCTGGCATGTGCAGTTCAATCAACGCGCATTGCGCCTGGCGGCGGGGCAGCCGTGCACGCTGCGTTTTCGCGCGAGAGCAAACCGGGCGCAGACGGTGCGCGTGAGCGTCGAGCAGGCGCATGAGCCGTGGAGCAATCTCGGCCTGGCCACCGCCGCCGAGGTGACGCCGGCCTGGCGCGAACAGAGCTTTGTCTTCAACGCACCCGCGAGCGACGAAAATGCGCGCCTCTGCTTCTCATCACTCGGCAACACAGGCGCGGTTGTCGAACTGACGGCCATCACGCTGCGGCCTGGCGGCGTCTTCGGACTCGCAGCGCAGGAACAGACTGAGAATGGTGCGGTTCCGGTCTTTGCCCACAACCGCATTGGCGAACGCACGCCCACCGCGCAGCGCGACTGGATGCAGTTTCTGTGGGAAACCGAGGACGCCTACTGGCAGGCAATGCGCGGTTTCTTGAAAGTCGATCTCGCGGTGAAAGGACTCGTCACCGGGACGATCATCGGCTGTGCGCCGCCTAACATGATGGCGAAAATGGAATGGGCGGACACGCACGCCTACTGGCAGCATCCGCGTTTTCCGGGCCGCTCATGGGACCTGGGCAACTGGTTTGTGGACAACCGCACGATGGTCAATGAACGCGGAGGCACGCTGCCCGGCCTGGCCGCACGCCGCGTGCTCGGCCGTCCGCACGCGGTCACCGAATACAATCATCCCGCGCCGAACACCTATTCGGGCGAGGGCTTCCTGCTGCTCGCGGCCTACGGCGCGCTGCAGGATTGGGATGCCATCTACGCCTACACCTACGCGCATGGCCGTCCGCAGCAGGGTTGGGACGCACGGCAAATCTGCGGCTTTTTCGATGTGGATCAGCACCCGGTGAAAATGGTGACTTTCCCCGCCGCCGCCGCGATATTCCTGCGTGGCGATGTGCACGCAGCGGTGAGGCTCGTGGTCGCGCCGCTCGGGCGGGAGCAGGAAATCGACATTCTGCGCCGGGCCAGCGCATGGAAGCTCGTGGATGCCACCCATGCAGGCGTGCCGGAGACTGCGGCGCTCGTGCATCGCATCGCGCTGGCCACTGAAGGGCGCAACGCCCCGGCTGAGGCGCTGCGCCCGGTTGACCTGCGGCTCGCGACCGACCGTTTCGTCTCCGACACGGGCGAACTCGTGTGGGATGTTAGCAACGCGAAGCGCGGCGTCGTGACGATCGACACTCCCCGGAGCAAAGGCGTGATCGGCTTCGGCGGCGGGAAGCGGTTTGCGCTCGGCGAGATTTCGATCGAACCCGGCGCAGGCGCGCAGAACGGATGGTCGGCAATCACCCTCACGGCGCGGGATGGTGCGCCGCGCAGCTGGCTGCTCACCGCCGCAGGCTCTGCTGCAAACACCGGCATGCAGTGGAAAAACGCGGAGCATTCGACCGTCGGCCGTGACTGGGGCGGTGCGCCGTCACTCGTGGAAGGCGTTCCTGCGCGCATCGTCTTCCCGCGCACTGCCGGCGTCGCCGTGTGGGCGCTCGACGAGCGCGGCCAGCGCCGCGAGCCGGTGCCGATCGTGGCTGCCGATTCCGGTGCTGCCTTCGAAATCGGTCCACGCTGGCGTACGCTGTGGTATGAGGTCGAAGAAAACTAGCCTGCCGTTTATTCCAGTGCGCGGTCAAAATGAGCGGCATGATCAAGCGGGAGGCTTGCCGACCGGCAACCGGTGGTTCAGCGAGGGACGCGCGAGATCCTCGCCGGGGAAAAAATCCCTCGACGCCTCACGGCGCGGGCAGGTAAAGTTTCCCGATTCTCCCCGGATGAAACCCCTACGCTTCCTCTTCGCGCTGAGCCTAACAGCGGCAGCCGCTGCGGCTCAGTCCGTCGTCATCAACGAATTTTCAGCCGCCCATTCGGACCGCGTTCTGCAGTTTCCAGCCGGATCCCCGCCGCGTCTGGGGCCGCTGGGCCAACGCTGGTGCGATCCGGGGCCGCTGCCTGCGTGCTTTGTGTCGATGGGGCCGGGACCGTTTGGATTCGGGGTTGGCGGCGAGTGGACCAATCTCTCCACCCGAATGTTAGGAATCACGCCAGGATTGTATTTGCGCACCGAAATCACGCTCACGGCGGCCCAGGCGGCACTGACCGATCCGCTGGAACTGGTGGCCAGCTATGCGGATGGGCTCCTGGTTTACATCAACGGCGTCGAGGTGGCGCGGCGCAACCTGGGTCCGGTGGGCAGTTTCGTCTTTCACGACCAGCCAGCCTTCAATCTGCATGATGCCGGTGCGGCGGAAACGATCATCCTCGGTGCAGTGAACGCCCTGCTGCATGAGGGCGTGAACACGATCGCCCTGCAATGCCAGAACAACGCGCTGGCCGAGGGGGCGAATGATCCACCCCAGACGGCGCAGGGCGGCGGACGCTTCCGGTGCGACACGACGCTGCGTATTGGCGGCGCCGCGCCGCAGGCATTGATCGCTCCGAACGCCGTGTGGCATTACATGGTGGGGGTGCACGAGCCCAGCGGCGGGTTGCTGGATGCAGCAGACATCATCGGTCCGCAAATCCCCGGTCCGGACTGGACACAGGTGGACTACGCCCCCGCCTCCGCGTGGACGGAGGCGCCTGGGGCTCTGGGCTATGATTCCAATACCACCACCGGCGATTTCTACCGCGCTTCCAATGTGGCAGGCAGCCAGTGCAGCACCAACCTGGGTTCCATGTACAACTCCCGCATGTCGGTGTACATGCGCCGCACGTTCGACCTGACCCAGGCCCAGATCGACGGCATTTCCGCACTAAATCTCACGGTGGATTGGGATGACGGCTACGTGCTCTTTCTCAACGGCCATGAAATCTCCCGCGCCAATCTCCCCGGCGCTCCCGGCACCCTGGTGGCGTTCAACACTGCCGCCACTGTCCACAATGCCAGCACCGACAACGGGCGTTTCGGCAATCCTCTGCCCGGAGTGGCGGCGGCCATTCCGCTGGTGAAAAATCATCTGCGTGTGGGTGCCAACGTGATCGCCGCGCAACTGCACAATGCCGGCACCGGCAGCAGCGATCTCATGCTCGACGTGCAGTTCTCCGCTTCCGGCTCCCAACCGCTGACTTTTGCAACCAAGAACTCGCTCTGGCGCTACTTCATACCCACGGCGGAATTTGCCGTCATGCCCCCGCCGGGCATCCTCCAGGGGCCCCAGTTTTTCGACTGGATCGAACTCAGGAACACCACCTCCGCGCCGGTAAACATCGGCGGCTGGGCGCTGACGGATGACAACAATGCGCCTGCGAAATGGACGTTTCCAGCAGGCGCGGTGATCCCCGCGGATGGCTATCTGGTGGTGGCCTGCAGCGGACGCGACCGGAAGCCCGCATCGGGATTGCTGCACACCAATTTCGATCTGAAAGATGAGGGCGAATCGGTGCGCTTGCGCGATGCGAGCGGCTTGCTGGTGCATGAAGCGACGCAGGTGCCCGAGCAGAATTTCCACCATACCTGGGGACTCGACGGCACCAGCGGCCAGTGGCGGTATTTTGACACCGCCACGCCCGGTGCGGCAAATAGTGGAAGCGTTTTCTCCGCCAAGGCGGACCAGCCTGCTGCGGACAAGGAAACTGGCTTCTATGACAGCCCGGTGCTGGTGACGCTGGGCGCGGCCGCGCCGGGTGCGCAGATTCGCTACACGCTGGACGGTTCGGAGCCGACGCCATCCAGCCCGCTCTACACCGGCCCGGTGGCAGCGCAACCGCCGCCCTTGAGCAACGGACCCGGTGCGGGCTGGATTCTCCGCGAGGTGTGGAACAGCCCGGCGAATACCTTCGTTCCACCGGCCAGCCTGCCGGTGGGCACCGCGCCGTCGGGCGTCGGCGGGCTTGCCACCTTCGAATCCCCATCGCATGTGGCCGACTGGTACGGCCAGCGGGTGAGCGGCCATGTCCAGGTGACGCAGAGCGGGGACTACACGTTCTATCTCGCCACTGACGACGGTGGCGAACTCTGGCTCAGCCCTAACGACCAGGTGGCCAGCCGCGTGCGCATCGCCTACATCCAGGGAAACTGGGCCGCCCCGCGGGAGTGGACCAAGTTCCCCAGCCAGCGCAGCGCGCCGCAGAATCTGGTGGCCGGACAGCGCTATTACATCGAGGCGCGCCAGGCCGAAGGCTCCGGCGGGGACAATCTGGCCGTGGGCTGGACTGGTCCTGGCTATCCTTCCATCACTGTCATTCCCGGCAGCCTGCTCTCGCCCCCGGATGGCACCAGTTTCGTTTTCACCCAGGCATCCGGCAGCACGCTGCGTGCCCGCACGTTCGCCCCAGGGATGCTGCCATCCGCCATCCTCACGCGAAACTATGCGCTCAACTTCAGCGCTGGCGTGCGCAGCCTGCCCGCCATTTTCCTGACAGGTCAAAATGAGCGCACGTTTTACAAGCCCAACGGCATTTTCTCCACCGTCGGCGGATCATGGCCCGGCAATGACTGGGTGCCGACAAATACCACCACCGACTACAACTTCTGTCTGCAAAGCGGCCGCACGGTGGAGCGCCCCGCCGTGCTGGAAATGGTGCGCACTGACAATTCCGTGCAGTTGCGCACGGAGTTGGGCGTGCGTTTCGCCGGTAGCCCGTGGAGTCGCCCCAAATACCGCCTGGAAGACATTGAGAACGCCGACTGGAACGCCAGTTGGCTCACCAAACCTCAAATGAATCTCTTCTTCCGCGGCGAGTTGGGCATGGATCGCCTGCGCAGCGACGGTTTCATCCCCGGTTCCCATGTCCACGAGTGGGATACCTTGCGCCTGCGTGCCGGCAAGAACGACGCTTACAATCCCTTCATCATCGATGAGTGGATGCGCCGCACGTTTCGTTTCATGGGCAACCACCCGTCGCCCATCGGATTCTTCGCCACGGTCTTTCTGAACGGAAAGCTCAAAGGCTACTTCAACCCAACCGAGCGCCCCCGCGACAGCTTCTTCCGGGAATTTTACGATTCGGAGAATGAATGGGACGTAAACGTCACCGGCGAATGGGAGAGCGGCGACAGCACCGCCTTCAACACCATGCGCGCATTTTTCCGCGGCAATGACTTTTCCGTGCTGGCCAACTACCAGACCGGGGCGGCCTTGTGGGATCCGGTGAATGCTGCGGACTACTACATCGCCAATGCCTGGGGTGCCACCCAGGACTGGCCGCACAACAACTACGCCTTCTGCCGCGAACGCGCGGCGGGCAAACTCTGGCGCTTCAGCATGTGGGACGCCGAAGGGGCGCTGGGAATGTTTGGTCAGGCGAATACCCACGACAGCTTCACCACCGACCTGCTCAACACCTCTCCTGCCACGGAAACACTCATGGGAAAGTTGTGCATCCAGCGGTTCATTCAGAGCCCCGAATGGCGGCTGCTTTTTGCGGACCGCATCCAGCGGCATTTCTTCAACAACGGCGTGATGACTGCCGCCAACACCCAGGCCCGCTGGAACAGCCTGCGCGATCAGGTGAAGGATGCCGTCAGTGCCATTCACGGCTCAGGGTATTACGAGGGCCACTGGACCAACTGGTTGAGCCGCACGCCCACCTTCCTCAATCAGTGTCGTGCGCAGGGCCTCTGGCCGGTGACCGCCGCACCGGGCATCGCCCCCTTCGGCGGCACGGTCGTGGTCGGCGGCACCGTCACCCTCACCAATCCCAACGGCGTCGGCACCCTCTACCTGACCACCGACGGCACGGACCCCCGTGCCGTGGGCGGTGCCGTGGGAGCTGCGGCCAGCATCTACAGCACACCGCTTTCCGTGACGCAACCGGTGACGATCAAGGCCCGCGTGCTCAACGGCGGCGAGTGGAGTCCGCTCGCCGAAGCCGGCTTCGCACCTCCGCCGCCTCGGGTGCTCATCACTGAGATCAACTACAACCCGCCCGGTCCCGATGACCTCACCGAATTTGTCGAGCTGATGAATGTTGGCGGGAGCAGCGCCTCACTCAACGGGGCATCCTTCACCAGCGGCATCGTGTTCACCTTTCCCGATCTCACCCTCGCCCCCGGCCAGCGCACCGTGGTCGTGAAAGATGCCGCCGCTTTTGCCGCCGCCTATTCCGGAGTCATCCCCGCAGGCGTTTTCGCGGGCGGACTCAAAAATTCCGCTGACACCCTGACCCTCGTGGACCTCGTCGGCAATCTCATCACGGCGGTCACCTACGGCGACAGCGCACCGTGGACGCCGCTTGCAGACGGTGACGGTGGCTCACTGGTGCTCATGCGGCCGCAGTCCGTCGTCAACCACGGCGACGCCGCCAACTGGCGGGCCAGCACCGCTTCCGGCGGCAACCCCGGCGGCACCGATGCCATCTCCTTTGCGGGAAACAGCAGCGCCGACTCCGACAGCGACGGCTGGCCCGCACTCATCGAGCACGCACTCGGCTCCAGCGACTCCGACCCTCACAGCGTTCCGTTCTTCATGGCAACAGCCGATGCCGACGGCACCATTGCCATCACGACGGAGCGCCACACCGGCGTCGAAGACGTGATCCTCGAAGCCGTCACCAGCTCCGACATCACCACATGGACGCCCGTCCCCCTGACCAGTGACACCCCCGCCCTCAACGGACGCGCCACCCTCCTCTGGCATGCCCCTGCAGCCGCCCTTCCCCGCCTCTTCATCAAATTGCGCGCCCATCTGGTGCCCTAGCATTTTCTCGCTGGGCTGGATTCCATTTCGCAACCAGGATGAGCGCAATGGGCAAGCCGGAGACTTGAGCGCAAGACTCAAGTCGTTGGTGCCGCAGCCATAAAACCATTTCGCCCCCCATAAAAAGACCACCCTCGATCTGGATGACGATCTGCAGATGGAAGTCAAATCCCTCGCCGCACAGTCCCCTGTGCGGGGGGGGTGGGGATGGTTCGTGCCCGGCCGCACAGAGGACTGTGCGGACCACTTGGAGCCGAGTTGCTGCCTCTGTTGATGAATGGACAGGTGACGGTGCGCTGAGCCGGGAAAGTGGTCCGCACAGTCCCCTGTGCGGGGGGTTGGGGATGGTTCGTGCCCGACTGCACAGAGGACTGTGCGGACCACTTGGAGCCGCAGTTCCGCCGCAATGACTGCCTGCACTCACACCGACCCGACAGGATTGCCTAGCCTCACTGGAAGCGGCGGTTTGACTCTAATTCGCGTTCAGAATGATCGCCTTGATCGCGCCTTGGAATGAAGCCGCCAACGGCAGGGTGAGCGGTGTGGGGTGCCTTGCCTTGCAGTCAAATGGCGGCATCAGATTGTCACGCCCGGTGATTCCATCATTCTCCCGGGCGGGGGAGGAGCCGGAAACGAGATGCATTCGTTGCAGGCCGTGCGCTTCCTATGTCTTGAAATTCGTATCCAGCATGAGCAGGAGCAGAGCGTCGGTCGTCGCGAATTCCCGTTGTGTGAGGGCATGGTGCAGAGAGTCGGAAAAATCCGCCGCGCCAATCCGATGGGGGGTGGTCAAACACTCGCGTGGTTGCTTGTCGCTGGAAGTCCTGAATCGGATCAGTGAGGCGCGGGAATTGCTATTGCCAGAACGGAAATTATCGGATATCTGACTGCATGCTCCCAGTTTTGAAAAATCCAGCACGCTTGCTTCTTAAACATTGGAATTTTTGGAAGGCAGCGCTTGGGATTGGCGCTCTGGTGATGTTCCTCAGTCAATGTCGGCTGCCATCGACTTGGGTGGTGCAACCTGGGAGCGAGCAGCGATTGCCGGGCGGGGAGACCGTGCGACGGGCGGAGCTTCCGGGAATGGCTGCCGAAACGGGGATGCTGATGAGCGATCTGAACGACACGGCGCGCTATCTGGCGGGAATGCAGGGCGGAGCCAACTCGCAACTGGGGGAGTTCCGCCGCACGGACCACTGGCGACTCCACCAGGCGAACATGAACGAACTCTGGCACCGATTCTCCAGTTCCCGAATGCCACGCATTGAGGCTTTTTCCCGCAGTGAACTCGGAGGCTATCGTGATGCAAAAACCGTCTTTTATCCGTTTGGAGGACCTGATTTTCTGTTTGTTCATGCCTTTTTCCCAGGTGCGCAAAATTATGTGCTCGGTGGATTGGAGGGGAGTGAAATGGTGCCGCCGCCTCAGTCGCTGACGGCGCAACAGCGGGAGGCGGGGCTCGATGGCATCTACACCTCGCTCACCACCGCCTTGAACTGCAGTTTTTTCATTACCAAGGACATGCGGGTGGATTTACAGCGGACCCAATACCGGGGAACGCTGCCTCTGGTCTTGGCTTTTATGGCGCGGCTGGGCATGGACATTGAGGCCGTCGCCCCGGTTTCCCTCACGCCTGCGGGGATTTTGGAGGCTGGATTGGCCAATGCCGGCTGCCCGGGTTACCGGGTCCGCTGTCGCAGTGGCTTTGGGCCGACGCACCAGGTTTACTATTTTCAGGAAAACCTGGCCGATGGAAATTTGGCCCGCGATGCAAGGATGCTCCAGTTCACTCGCTCCCTGGGACCGAGTGTCACTTACCTCAAGAGCGCCTCCTACCTGATGCATACCGGAGAGTTCTCCCTGATTCGCCGACATATTCTGGAAAACAGTCTCGCCATACTGGAGGACGACAGCGGAATTCCCTTTCGTTACTTCAAACCCGGCCAGTGGTCCGTGCTCCATTACGGGAACTACTCGGGTGTCCTGGACATTTTCTCGGAGTATTACCAGCCGGATCTCGCTGCGGTCTATCATTCAGGCGGGCCGGAAGTGCAAACCATCGACTTCGGCATCGGGTATAAATTTGAAGCCGGACAGTCCGCGCTCCTGTGGGCTCGACGCCTGTGATCCAATGACCAACGGTGGTCGGGGTGATGGGATTCACTTTCGAAAACTTTATATTTTCAGTATCTCTGACAATATTGGGTTCCAGCTAGAGTTTAACGAAATTTTCGAGTCCGCCATTCTCAGAAGTAATAAAAATAAATTCCATTTATGAAAAAACTTGCAAACTCGCGAGAATTCCTGTAAAGACTCTGAAATCCACGAAATTTCTGTTCCAGAAAATCAATCTGACATGGTTCTCCTTATTCACCCGGTTCGCCTTCCTGACGCAGGGGAATCAACCATGTAACTCATCCCAACGTCCCTCACTTTTCCCCAACACAGCGCTATGGCCGACGAAATACCCGAACTCATGACCGTCAAGGAAACTGCGGAATACCTGCGGATTCCCCTGCCCACTGTTTATTACCTTGTGCAGCGCGGGCAGCTTCCGGCGGTGCAAATCGGAGGCCGGTGGCGCATTAAACGCAGTCTGCTGGACCGGGACATTCTTCGCAACAACCAGCCCGGACAACCCACGGTACTGGTGGTGGACGACGACATCCAACTGCAAAACGTTTTCAAACAGTTCCTGAAAAAAGCCGGTTTTGGGCGCATCGTGGTCGGGAAGGGCGCCGAAGCCATCCAGCACGCAGAAAAGCAGCGGTTTGACATGGTGTTTCTCGACCTCCAGCTCCCCGACATTCCGGGCGACGAAGTGTATGTGCGCATCAAGGAAATCCATCCCGAGATGCCCATCGTCATCATCACCGGCTATCCCGACAGTGAAATCCTTCACAAAATTCTCATCAAGGGGTCAGTGACCGTGATGCAGAAGCCCATTGAGTTGGAGGAACTCAACCGCACGTTCAAACAACTCGGCCACCGAGGGATGGACCTGGCGGTGAAACCAAGTGCCGTGTAGCTGGAAAACCGGCTGGGTATTTGCCGGTGACGCCGGAGACATTCTGCCTCTTCACCCAGAACGGCAGCCATTTCTGGTGACATCCGGTGGAATGCCGCACGGCGGGACGGAAAGGAATGGGTCGGCAGCATGGCCCGCGGGCCACAGCTGGTGCGGTGGAGACGGAAGCCGGGGGAAATTCCGAGATGGTTGAATTCTTGCCTTGCCAGCACGGACGGAAATCGCACAGTCTCTCTCGCATGAAAAAACTTCTCCTTGGCTCGCTATTGGCCGGTTTGGCCCTGTTTCTGTACGGTTTTGTTTCGTTTGCGGTGCTGCGCTGGCATCATCCCAAGCCCGTAGAGGATGAAGCGGCCCTGGCAAAAGCGATCACATCTACGGTTCGTGAGAAGGGTGTTTACATGATCCCCGGCCAGGTGAAGCCGGACGGCACGCACCGCAGCAGCGAGGAATGGATGCACGCTTCGGCTGATGGCCCCTACATGCTGGCCGTGATCCGTCCCGGTGCCAGCAAGCGACCGATGGTTTCCTTTCTGGCCGCAGGCCTGGTGCTGAACGTGGGGCTGGCCCTCCTGCTCGGATTCATCCTCGGCAGGACCAAGCTCGGCTATCCCTGCATGGTCAAAATGGGGGGTGCCATCGGACTGTTTTCCGCACTGGCAGGCTGGCTTCCGGCGGCCAACTGGTATGAATATCCGTTCAGTTACTGGGGACCGTTTCTGGCAGATCATGTCCTGCAGGGTCTGCTGGCGGCAGCGATCGTGGGTAAATTTGTGGTGAAACCAGGTGCTTCCTGTTCCTGACACGAGCAGGCGGCAGCGGGTGTTGCATTCTCCCGGATTCGATGCCGCGCGGCATCCCAGGCACGAGAAAAAAACCGGCTGAACTGAAAAATCCACCGTTGCCGGGGAAGGGAAGTGCGGCACTGATTGGCCGGTCTTGATTTTTTTTTCTTCACTGCCTTTCGTCTCGCCCTTTGATCCATGACCCCGACACTTCTTGTTCTGGCCGCCGGCATGAGCACTCGTTACGGAGGCACGGCGAAACAGACGGATGCCATGGGGCCTGCGGGTGAAACCCTGCTGGACTACAGCGTGTTCGATGCACGCCGGGCCGGATTTGGCCGGGCGGTCTTTGTCATCCGACGCGAGGGGGAGGTCGGTTTTCGCGAGCGGGTGGTGGCGCGGCTGGAGCGACACTTGCCGGTGACCCTCGTGCATCAGGAAATGCACGACCTGCCCGACGGACTGAAACCACCGGAAAACCGCACCAAGCCCTGGGGCACCGGCCATGCCGTGCTGGCGGCCAGGAACGCGATTCAGGAACCTTTTGCCGTCATCAATGCCGATGATTTCTACGGGCGTGATTCCTTCCGGCAGATGGCCGCGTTCCTACAGACACCGGGCCTGAGCACCCGACCTTGCCGCGGGTGCATGGTGGGATTTGTCCTGCGCAACACCCTGTCCGAACATGGCCGGGTAGCACGGGGGCTTTGTTCCGTAAACGCCCAAGGCTACCTCGAACGCGTCGAGGAGTTGACAGACATCTACAAAACGCCCGCTGGTGCCGAAAACCGGCCTGCCACGCTGCCGGTGCGTTCACTCACGGGGGGCGAAATCGTCTCCATGAACATGTGGGGGTTCACCGCTGGGATTTTTGCGGGGCTCATGGATGGATTCCGCACGTTTTTGTTGGAACACGGGAACAGCGCAGCAACCGAATACTACATTCCACTGGGGATTGACCGGCTCATCCGCTCTGGCGCTGAAAAAGTGCAGGTGCTGGAGACCGCCAGTCGGTGGTTTGGCGTCACCTATCAGGAGGACAAGCCTCGAGTTCAGCAGGAACTGGCGGACTTGGTGCGCTCCGGCGCCTACCCGGAGCCACTTTGGTAAACGACCGTCCTTTACTCCATGGAAACAAAAGACACCGCCCCCTCCGCCTCTGGCGGCATTCTGGCACTGCTGAAAACCGTCCCCATGGCCCTGCCGACCGGCTGGCGCTACCTGCGCACCCACGGACTCCGCGCCACCTGGAAGGCGGTCAACTCCCGCGAGGTCCATCCGCTGGTGCAGTTCTGCAAATATGGCCTCTGCGGCGTGGCTGCGGTGACCGTGCAGGTGGCCTTCGCCTATCTTTTCATGATTTGGTTCCCCGCCAGCAAGGCTAGCGGACTGCCGGACGAACAGCGGGCCTGGAATGCCTTCACCTCCAACCTGCTCGCCTTCCCACTGAGCAACCTGGTCGCCTACGTGACCAACGCCCTGTGGGTCTTCAACGGCGGGCGTCATTCCCGCTGGGTGGAATTCCTCCTCTTCACCGGAATCGCCCTGGTCAGTTTCCTTGCAGGCATTTTGGGAGGACCCTTCCTCATCAAGCACTTCGGCATCTCCCACCACCTCGCAGAGGGCGGATTTGTCATCACTTCCGCGTTGGTCAATTTCCTCTGCCGAAAGTTCCTGGTTTTCAAAAGTTAGGGCTGAGATCGTTGCTGGAGGCGTTTTCGCTGCTTGTAAATTCCTGGAAGCGGATAATCTGCAGTCCTTCAACCCTGTGCACGAATCATGAAACTCGCCGAAGCCCTCGTTCTGAGAGCGGACATCCAGAAAAAGCTGGAATCCCTGCGCCAGCGCATTGGCAAAAATGCGGTTGTCCAGGAGGGGAGCAAGCCCCACGAGGACCCTGCCCAACTGATGAAGGAGGCGTTCGGCGTGCTGACCGAACTGCGGGAACTCGTTCAAAAAATCAATGCCGCCAACACCGCCAACCGGCTGTCGGATGGACGGACGCTGACCGAGGCCATCGCCCAGCGCGACGAGCTGACGCAGCAGCACTCCCTGATCCGTCACGCCATCGACAGTTCCGGCCATGAACCGGAACGATACGGGCTGAGGGAGATCAAGTGGGTGGCCTGCATTGAGGTCAAAAAGCTGCAAAAGCAATTGGAAGATGTGTCCAAAAGGATTCGGGAATTGAACTTGATGATCCAGGAAACCAACTGGAAAACAGATTTGGGGTAGTTCGCTGCTCCAGGAACTCCGGGCGAGTGCGGCTCCCCGGATGCAACGCCGAGGGGAGGCACAAATATCGGTGTTGCCTAACGCACGCATGGAGGCCAATGCAAAAACGTAACCACTGAGGCCATCACCAATGATCGCGCACCACTCACCAGTTACCCATCACCACCACGCACTGACGGAGTTCCGAATTTTTCAAAGGAGGGAAGGGGAGGCAGGTCGGCACTGGACGGCATCCAGCGGTTTGCCCGAATCCCCAAACCTCGTCCTTGACCGGGCTTGACGGTTTTGCACAGGTTGGCGGGTGAATACGCCCGACCCAAACTCTCCCACTTGCGACGCGGTCATCGTTGGAGGCGGCCCTGCGGGCAGCACGGCGGCGGCCTTTCTGGCAAAGGCGGGGCACCGGGTGCTGGTTTTGGAGCGGGAGAGTTTTCCGAGGTTCCATGTGGGAGAATCGCTGCTCCCCTACAACCGGCGGATCTTTGCGGAAATGGGAATTTTGGAGGAGGTGGAACGGCGCGGATTCATGGTGAAGCAGGGGGCGCAATTCTGGCTGGGCAATGGCCGGAAAAACATTCAACTGCTCTTCCGTGAAGGCACCTACAACGAGGAAATCACCTCCTTTCAAGTGGAGCGCAGTGAGTTCGACACCCTGCTCCTAGAAAACGCCGCCAAACAGGGGGCGGAGGTCCGTCAGCTCACAAAGGTTGTCTCCTACCAAGTGCTGGCCGACCGGGTGGAGGTGGGGGTGGAATCCGAGGCGGCGGGGCGGGAAACCGTAAACGGAAAATTTTTGATCGACGCCACCGGGCAGGCCAATTTTACCGGCAACAGCGAGAAGCTGCGCGAGGGGTGCGAGGGGCACCGCAAAATCGCCATTTTCGGTCACTTCCACGGAGTGGCCTGGCCGAAGGAGGGTGAACGCTGTGGAGATGTCGTTGTGGCCCGGTTGGAGGACGGCTGGTTCTGGCTGATCCCGCTGACGCTGGAGAAGCTCAGCGTCGGACTGGTGTGCGATGTGGAACGCTTCAAGGCCGGCGGGTTGCGTCCGCTGGAGTTTTTCCAGAAAACCGTGGCAGAACATGCCTATGTCC
>JAGNEJ010000057.1 GCA_018003315.1 Verrucomicrobiales bacterium | reverse complement strand
GCTCGGGCAGGCGGCGGCTATGGTGGTGCCGATCGAGTGGGAGGAACCGTTCGGCATCGTGTTCGCGGAGGCGCTGGCCTGCGGCACGCCGGTCATCTCCACGCCGCGCGGGGCGGTGCCGGAGATCGTGGAGGACGGGGTACACGGCTTTCACGTGCGGAATGCGGAGGAGGGCGCGGTGGCGGTGCGACGGCTCGGCAAAATCGACCGCGCGGCCTGTCGACGGCAGGTGGAGGAGAAGTTTACGGTCGGGCGGGTGGCGGAGAGCTATTTGGAACTCTACGGGCGGGCGGGGCGGGAGATTTGATCGTTCCGTTCACGGTGCCGTTGTCATTCCCTCGTTTTGTCTCTGTTTCGCAACTCTTGGTCCATTTGATGTCTCGTTTTACCCATATTGATGCCCTGCGCGGAATCGCCGCCCTGATGGTATGCTGGTTCCACATGACCCACGGCGGAAAGTTGCTGGGAAAAGGCGCTGCGGCTGAGATTAGCTCATTGGGATTCCTCGGGGTGGAGGCGTTTTTCGTCATTTCCGGTTTCGTGATTCCCCTTTCGATGTGGCGCACCGGCTACCGTTGGGCGGATTTCGGCGGATTCTTTGTCAAACGGATGTTGCGTGTGCATCCGCCCTTCGTCGCGGCATGCGTTCTGGCGCTAGGTCTGAACTTTGCCTCGTCGCGCACTCCGGGGTTTGCGGGAAATGTTTCCCCGCACTTTTTTCAAAACGCAGCAGTTTCGTTGCTGTCCGACTCCACGTATCTGAGCGGGGTGCTGGGCCGCCAATGGCTCCTGGTAGTCGCGTGGACGCTTTTCATCGAGGTGCAGTTCTACCTGCTGGCGGGTTTGCTGCTGCCGGTTGTGCGTCTGGAGCGTCCCCGTTGGTTGGCGGTCGGGTTAGTTGGACTCGCCTGCACGGCATGGATGGTGACGGACTCACGTTGGCTGTTTGCCTATCTGCCGTATTTTTGTCTCGGGTGGGCGGCGGCCTGGTACCAGATGGCCGGAAGCAAACGCGTGCTTCCCTGGTTGGCGATGGTGGGTGTCGTGGCTGTCCTCTTCGCCAAGGTTTCGCTTGCGGCGGCTGTCGCTGCGGTGGCATCGGCGGCGTTCATTCTTTTCTGGAAGCTGCGGCTGCCACGTGCCTTTGCGTTTCTTGGTACCATTTCGTTCTCCCTTTACCTCGTCCATGTGCCCCTGGGCGGGCGGGTGGTCAACTTGCTCGGTCGCTATGGCGACAGTGGCATCGCCATTTGGGGGATCATTATCCTGGCCACGATGTTCAGTCTGGCGGCGGCGTGGCTGTTCTGGCGCTACGTTGAAAACCCCTGCCACCAATGGAGCCGCCGCTGGCGTGCGGGCGCGAAGCAGCAGCCCGAGCCTGCGGTTCCGCAGGGAACATAGGGCAGGGAGCATGGCAGGTGAGGGCTTCGTGCGGCTCTCGTCGCTTCCCTCTCAGGTTTCAGGTTTCAGGTTTCAGGTTTCAGGTTTCCGCCCTCCGGGCTTCGCAGCTTGCAGGAATGCGGTTTGCGGCGCACCTTCATCCCATGAACACCCTGGTTATCGAATACCCGGAATGCCTGCCTGACAGCGCGAGGTTGTCCCGGGATGAGTTCGAGCACACCATGCGTTTGGCCCTGGCCTCCAAGTTGTTCGAACTCGGCCGCCTCTCGTCGGGCCAAGCCGCGGCGCTGATCCCGATGGACCGCGGCACGTTCCTGCGCTCCCTGCACCGGGTGGGAGTCGCGGCGGTAGGGTGGGATGGAGACGAATTTGCCGATGAAATCGAGCACGCCTGAGATTGTCATCAATACGGGACCCGTCATCGCTCTGGTTGCCGCCACGGGGAAGTTGGACTGGTTGGCTTCACTCTATCAAAATGTCTGGGTGCCCGGAGAGGTGGATGAAGAACTTTCCGCGGGTGGGCCGCTGGCCCCGGAACCGGCACTTGTTCGCGCCACCTGGGAGACCATCCGGCGGTTGCCTCCATCGCGCGGACTGCCGGCATTTCTGACTCGTGAACTCGATCGGGGCGAGGCCAGCGTGATTCACACCGCTCTTGAGCGTGGCATCGCCACGGTTGCCATCGACGAAAAATCCGGAAGAAGAGTGGCAAGACTTCATGGGTTAAAGGTGACCGGTTCCCTCGGCATCTTGGTCAGGGCAAGGAAAGAAGGTGTTATTGCCAGCCTCGATCAAAGCATCCGGCGCATGCGCTCCCAGGGCATCTGGCTTTCAGAAGACCTGATCCGCCTGGCGCTCGCCGAGGTCGGGGAATGCCAATGAACCAAGCGTCCACCGGTTTCAACTCTCCGCTCTCCGCTCTCTGCTCTCTGCTCTCTCCATGCGCCTTCTCATCGTCTCGCCACACTTTCCGCCGACCAACGCGGCGGACATGCAGCGGGTGAGGCTACTGGTGCCGTATCTGGCGGAACATGGGGTCCAGGCGGAGGTTTTGGCGGTGGAACCTTCGGATGTCGCCTCGCCGCTTGACCACTGGCTGGCGGATGGATTGCCGCCGGAAGTGCCGGTCCACCGGGTGAAGGCGCTGGGAACGGGGTGGAGCCGGCTGCCCGGACTGGGAACGCTGGGATTCCGGGCGCTGCGCGCCCTGAGAAAGAAGGGGGATGAGCTGTTGGGAAGAAAAGCGGAAAGTGGAAAGCGGAAAGGTGAAAACGAAAAGCTGAAAGCGGAAAGCGAAAAGCGGAAGGTTGTGGTCGGAGGCCGGGCGGCTGATGACGGTTCTGCTTCTTCATTTCAACTTTCCACTTTCAGCTCTCAGCTTTTGCCTTTCGACCTCGTCTATTTTTCGACCACGGTGTTTCCGGTGCATGTGCTCGGTCCCCGTTGGAAGAAGCGCTTCGGCGTGCCCTTCGTGATGGACTACCAGGATCCCTGGGTGAGCGACTACTACCGGGAGCACCCGGAGGTGGTGCCGCCGGGCGGGCGTTTGAAATACTCCATCGTCGAATGGTTGGCCCGCCGCCAAGAACCGCGGGTGCTACGGGAGTGCGCCGGGATCACCAGCGTGTCCGCAGCGTATCCCAGACAGCTTCAGGCGCGCTATCCATGGCTTGCGATTGAAGAGTTCACCGCCAAGACGCAAAGGACGCCAAGGGGCGCAGAGGCGGAAGACGAGGAAAGCCGAGACCCTGTGGAGCCCTGTGAAGCCACATTCCCATCTCAGCCATCAGGTTTCCGCCATCAGGTTTCAGGTTTCAGGTTTCCGCTTTCCGCTTTCCGCTCTCAGCTTTTCTCCCTCGTCCTTCCTTTCCCCGGCGACGAGCGGGATCTCGAACGCGCACGGGAGTCGGGCATTCGGCAATCGGTTTTCGATCCGAACGATGCAAAGCAGCATTGGGTGTATGTGGGGGTATGCCCGCCTAGCATGTTGTTTTCGATCCGCGCGCTTTTCGAGGCCTTGTCTCGGTTGAGATCTTCACAGCCCGGGCTGTTCGAGACGTTGAAGCTGCATTTCGCCGGGACATCGTACGCTCCCGCAGGCACGGCGGAGAAAGTGGTGGAGCCGCTGGCGGCGCATTTCGGGCTACAGGATCTGGTTTCCGAGATGACGGATCGAATCCCGTATTCCGAGGCTCTCAGGTGCCTGCTCGATGCGGATTTGCTTCTCGTTCCTGGCACGGACGATCCCGGCTACACGGCGTCGAAGATTTATCCCTATCTACTGGCGGAAAAGCCGCTGCTGGCGGTGTTTCACGAACAAAGCTCGGTGTGCAGGCTGCTTGAACAGGTTGGGGGGGGGCATCTGGTGCCTTTTTCCAGCGGGGCAACTCCCGAACAGATCGCCAGGCGGATTTGTGACGTGCCGGGATTTTTGGAACTGAGTCCTGAGTCCAAGCCGCTGGATCGTGAGGCGTTCGAACCGTATTCCGCGAAGTCGCAAGCGAAGATGCTTGCCGGTTTTTTTCGCCGGATCGTGGCAGCCGGGAGGCTCAAGGAGCCTGTTCGGCCGGATTTGTGTTAATCGATCACCTTTTGCTGATCGAGGGTATGGCCGAAACGGATTCCAAATGTGGGCAATCATTGCGAGGAGTGAGGGTGATTTCCGCGCTCAACGGCTTGGAGCTGTTCGGCCATGAGAAGGGAAATATCGAGGTTTTCCACGCGCTGCGCGAGTTGGGCGCCAAGGTGTGTGTGGGGGTGAATGCGAGCGATAATGGCGGTGCCGTAGGCCGTCATTTGCAGGATCTCGGCTTTGCGATCTTTCCGCTGCCTTTTCGCCCGCAGTGGTCGCTGCAATGGCTGAAGAAGGAAGGGCCGATGTATGGACTCAGGCATCTCGGAGCGGTTTGGCAGTGCAGTCGCTCGTTTTCCAGGGAAATCCGGAAATTTCAGCCGACGCATATTCAGCTCGGTTCGGAGCTTGCCTATTCGTTCCTCTCGCTGGCGTTGGCCTGTCACCGGCGAATCCCCTTGATTTGGCGCATGGGTGATTGCCCGCCGGTGGAGTCACCGTTCAATTTCCGGATTTGGAAGGCGGGCATGGGGCGGACCACGCGGGTCGTCGCCAATTCCGAGTATGTCAGAGCGTCTGCTGTAGCTGCAGGAGTGGATGCGCAGCGGATATCGAGAATCTACAATCTTGCACCGATGATTCCTTCTGGCGAATCAAGCAAACCGCCGCCCCTCCGAGATCATGAATTCGCGATCATGTATGTCGGGGCGATTTCCGAACACAAGGGAGTAATGACTCTTATCGACGCGTTCGCGAAGGTGGTGGCCGACCACCAAGGGGCAAGACTGTGGCTCCTGGGTGCGAGCCGGTGGGATGGCGATTTCCGGACTGCAGTGGTCGCAAGAGTGCAGGAACTCGGGCTGGAGAGATTCGTTTTCTGGGCCGGGCAGGTGACGGACGTCGATGGATGGTTCCGATGGGGTTCTCTCCATGTATGTCCGTCGATCTGGGAAGAACCGTCGGCAAACGTGGTGATGGAAGCCAAGCGGGCGGGCCTCCCGTCGGTCGTTTTTCCGTCGGGCGGGCTGCCCGAAATGATCCGGCACGGGGTGGATGGTTATGTATGTGAGGAGAAAACCGTGGAGTCGCTGACTTCGGCGATGAATGGGATGCTGGCGAATCTGGAACGGACGAAGACGATGGGGGTAGCCGCCCGCGCTGACTATGAGGATCGATTCGGTCCGGAGCGGTTCAGACAGGAATGGGCAGAGATCTACACGAGCACGGCACTCCCATGAAGGAAACCACCAATGACGCCAGAGTAGGCATCCTCACCAGCCACCCGATCCAATACCAGGCTCCGTGGTTCCGGGAGTTGGCGAAGCGGTGCGGACTCAAGGTGTTTTTCGCGCACCGGCCGGATGCGGCGCAGCAGGGCGAAGGGTTCGGGAAGGCCTTCGAGTGGGACGTGGATCTGCTGGCGGGGTATGAATCCGAGTTTCTGCGCAATGTTTCGCGCGCGCCGGGCACCGGGCATTTCGGCGGCTGTGACACGCCGGAGATCGGCGGGAAGCTGCGGGCGGGCGGGTTCGACGCGGTGATTCTGAACGGCTGGTATCTCAAGAGCTACCTGCAGGCCCTGTGGGCGTGCAAGCGGGCGGGCATCCCGGTGCTGGTGCGCGGGGATTCGCAACTCGGCACGCCGCGCTCGCGGGTCAAGCAGTGGCTCAAGGAACCGGTGTACCGCTGGCTGCTGGGACGTCCGGACGGGTTTCTGACGGTGGGGCAGCGGAACCGCGAGTATCTCCGGCACTATGGAGTCCCGGAGGCGCGGATTTTTCCCGCCCCGCATTTCGTGGACAACGATTGGTTTGCCGCGCGTGCCGCAGTGGCGGACCGGAGCACGATCCGGGAGCGTTGGGGCATACCGGCGGATGGCATGGCCGTCCTGTTCGCGGGGAAGTTCCAGGAGAAAAAACGACCGCTGGATTTGGTGCGGGCGGTGGCGGCCTTGGCGGCGGCGGAACGGCCACATCTGGTTTTCGTCGGCTCCGGGGCATTGGAAGAATCGTTGCGCGGGGAGGCAGCCCGGGCAGGTGTTGGCGCGGTGTTTCCGGGTTTCCTCAACCAGAGCGAGCTGCCTAGTGCCTATGCGGCGGCCGATCTCCTGGCACTGCCATCGGATGGTGGCGAAACCTGGGGGCTAGTGGTGAACGAGGCGATGGCCTGCGGGACGCCGGCGGTGGTCTCGGACGCCTGCGGTTGCGCACCGGATCTGATCGACGCGGGGCAAACCGGCTTTGTCCATCCGGTAGGCGATGTGGCAGCGCTGGCGGATCGCCTCCGCGAGGTCTGGAAACGGAAGCGCGCAGGGCACGACTGGACGCCGGCGCTGGCGAGGAAGTTGAAGGACTATTCGGTGGACGCCTGTGCTTCCGGAACCATGGCGGCGGCGAGCCATGTCAAGCGATGAATGAGGAGCCACCCATGAAACCGGATGTGCCAGCGCGGACGGAGCAAACCCGTTGGAAGCAGCAAGGTGCCGGGCATCGTCCCTTCCGTGGAAGGGCCTTTGCGAAGGTGCCAGGCCCCGTCTGGTGGTTGATCGGGGTGGTGGCCATCATCGCGGTTGTTTCACCCAATGCGGGCATTGGCTTGACAGGGGTGGCGGTGGCGGCAGGGGCCGCCGTTCTGCTGTGGCGGCCGGGCGAGCCGCAGGCGTTGCTGTTTATCGTGGGATTCCAATGGCTGCAGGCCTTTGCGCCAGTATTGCTGAGCCTCTACGACGACACTCCCATTGCCATCATGATGGGCGGGTCGGAATTTGAGCAGGCGGCGGTGCTCACCCTGCTGGCGGTGGGCGCGTTTGCGCTGGGGCTGCGGCTTGCGGGCCGCCGCCACCACCCGCTGGATGCGGAGCGCTTCCGCAATGGGCTGGCGCAACTGAAGGTGAACCGGTTGTTTGTGGCGTGGATGGCGCTGCTGGCGGCAAACACCGCGGTGGGAGTGGTGGGTGCTGCGTTTCCTGCATTGAGGCAGGGTTTGATTACACTGGAGGTCTGGAAGTGGGCTGCCGTGCTGTTGTTGTTTTTCTGCTGGCTGAGCAGCGGGAGGGGGACGGGACAAGCACTCACGGTGCTGGCAGTCGAAGCAGGAATCGGCATGCTGGGCTATTTCAGCGGGTTTAAGGAGGTATTTTTCGTTCTGCTGGTTGCCGGAACCGGGGTGCTGGCGGGTGGACGGCGGAATCTGGCTCCGCTGCTGGCGACTGGAGCGGGGCTGTTGCTGCTGGCGGTGGTCTGGCAGGCGATCAAAGGCCCCTACCGGATGTTTCTAAGCCAGGGCGAGCGGGCACAGATTGTGACGGTGAGTGTGCCGGAACGTATTTCCTGGCTGGTTGCCCACGCAGGTGAAATTGATTCCGAAAGCTTGGACGAAGGTCTGGAGGACGGGCTGAGGCGTTTGGGTTATGTCGATTTTTTCGCACAGAGTCTGCGCAACGTGCCGGCCATGATCCCCCATACCCATGGCTTGCTCTGGAAGGAGGCGGTGCTGCACCCGCTGATGCCCCGGCTGTTTTTTCCGAACAAACCCGCAATCAATGACTCGGACCGGACCAACACCTACACCGGGGTGACGGTGGCGGGAGCGGATGAGGGTACCTCGATCAGCATCGGCTACGTGGGGGAGAGCTACATTGATTTCGGGAAATATGGCATGTTCGTCCCGATCCTGCTCTGGGGCTGGCTGATCGGGTGGTGCCACGAGTTTCTGATCCGGCGTGCACCGCACATGGTGATGGGTTCGGCGCTGGGTGCGTGCCTGCTGCTCTCCACGGTATTGCAGTTGGAAAGTTCCAACATCAAGATGATGGGTTCCTTGATGGCTGGTTTTCTGGTGACGGCGGTGTTGCTGCATTTTTGGGGAAAACAGGCATGGGGGTGGATCGCTGCGGATTCAGAGTTGGGTCGTGCACGCACCACGGGACACATGCGGCATTCAAGAAGTCCGCGGTAGGGGCGGATTGCTGGGTCGACCGGCTTGGCACCATCGGCGGGAGATGAAAATGGGGCGATTCAGTGGCGTGGCGGTTGCGGTTCAGCCGTAGGGTAAAGTGGGACGGCCTGGCAGTCCGTCTCTACCGATTGACATGATGCACTCGTTGCGAGGTATGCGAGCTATTCACCTCTGGGCCCCCGGTTTCGGCGGTTTCGGCGGGGGGATCACGGCGTTCAGCCGTGAGCTGGCGCGGGCGCTGCGGGCGGGTGGGGCGCGGCTCCGTTTGATTGGCAAGGCGGATGGCTGCGGCGAGTGGGAGGGGGTGCCGCTGGCTGGCGGCCGCGGGCGCACGCTGGAGTTTGCTGCCCGAGGCATCGCGATGGCGGCGACCGCCAGGCCGGATCTCATCGTCAGCACGCACCTCAATTTCGGCCCGGCGGTGCGCTGGGCGGCGCGGGTCGGGCGCTGCCCCTACGCCCTGGTAGCGCACGGGATCGATGTCCATCCGGGTTTGTCGCAAGCGCGGCTGAACGCGCTGCGCGGGGCGGATCGCCTGGTGGCGGTCAGCCGCTGGACGAAGGAGCGGCTGCTGGCACTGGGCGGCATCCCGGAGGGGAAGATCTGTATTCTTCCCAACACCTACGATGACGGGCGGTTCGTAGTGGGCGGGGATCCCGTGCATTTGCGGGAGCGCTACCGGATCGCCAAAGGCGAAAAGCTAGTTCTCACCGTGGCCCGGCTCGACCCGGGAGAGGGCTACAAGGGGTACGACCGTGTCCTGCAGGCCCTGCCCGCGGTGCGCGCGGCCTGTGGACCGGTGCGCTACCTGATCGCCGGCAAGGGCGGCGACCAGGCGCGGCTGGAGGCAATGGCCCGCGACCTCGGCGTGGCGGAGGCGGTGACTTTTACCGGCTTCGTCCCGGACGAGGAACTGGCGGACCACTACCGCCTGGCCGATGTGTTCGCGATGCCCAGCACGGGCGAGGGATTCGGGATTGTCTTCCTGGAGGCGATGGCCTGCGGCACTCCGGTGCTGGGTGGAAACCTGGACGGCTCGGTGGATGCGCTGGACGGCGGTCGGCTGGGCAAGCTGGTGGACCCGACGTCGGTCGGGGAGATCGCGGGCGGCTTGATCGAGCTGCTGGGACGGCAGGGGCCGGAGTGGTGGTTCGAGCGGGGATCCTTGGCCGGAGCGGTGCGGGAACTGTTTGGAAGGGAGGAATTCGGGGGAAAGGTGGCGGAGGTTTTTGCTTTCTGACTCCCGGCCGTTGGCACCGGCCACCGTTTCTTGCCGAACCCGAGCCATTGTTTGCCCCTGCTCACCCGCTCGACACCTGCGGACACTTCTGCTACCCTTGATCCATGAAGTCCACTGAGGTCGGTCTCCCGAAAATCCGGGAAAGCGTACTGCGGGATCCCCGGTATCCGGTTCACAGGATCGCCGATCAACTGCGACCCTATCTGAAGGTGCTTGCGGAGCGGTTTCGGCCGGATCGTGTTGTTTTATTCGGGTCCTACGCCTACGGCGTGCCGACCGAGGACAGCGATGTGGACTTGCTTGTCATCAAAGACTTCGAGGGCGCGCCGGTTTCCGAAGCCACCCGCATCCGCCGGGCGCTGAGGCCCCTGCGCCACACGGGGGCCAACCTGCCCCTCGATATCATGGTGCGCTCTCCGGAGGACTTGCAGCAACGGCTCGATCATGGAGCCGATTTTCATGAGGAAATCACCACGAAGGGGCTCGTGCTCATTTGAAAACAAGCGAGAATAACCCCGCGGATTGGCTTCGGTCCGCCCGCACGCGCCTGCAATCCGCAGACTCCCTCCATCCGCTCGAAGGGGCCAACGAGTCGGTGATCGAGTTGCTGCATGAGGCAGCCGAGCGGTATTTGAAGGCTTATTTAATTGCCTGCGGTTGGAAGCTCCGGCGGATCCACGATCTTGGCGCTCTCGTTGCCGAGAGCCGTGGCTCTGGACCCACGATTCAGCGCGTTCGAGGACTTCGCGGACGGTCTGACGAATCAATTTTGGGCACAGCACTACCCCGGCGGTGATCTCACCGAAGTGGGACACGATTATCCCGACCTGCGGCGTTTCATGGGTGAAATGGCTGCCCTCATTAAGGCGGAACTCGGATCCCGTTCCTGAGTTGACGGCTCCCATTTCTTTGGACGTTTTCAAGCGTCACGCCGCTGGCAACAACCAAGGTGGCTCTCGGAGCCTGTCCATTTTCTTCGAATGGCCTCGTAACTCTTCTCATCTGGTGGTTCGACCGGGGATCCTTGGCCGGAGCGGTGCGGGAACAGTTTGGTAGGGAGGCATTCGGGAGGAGGGTGGCCGATGTCTTCGGGAAGATTTAACATGTATCAAACAATCAAATATATCTGCCGGCATCCGATTTCGTCGAGGAACCGCGCCATGGCGCTCCAGAGGTGGCTGCGATGGCAGATCGGCTCGCGGGTTCTGCGCAAGCCGGTCATTTGGGATTGGATCGGTGATGCGAAGCTAGTGGTTGAAACCGGGATGACAGGCGCGACGGGAAACCTGTATTGCGGCCTGCATGAGTTCGCTGACATGGCGCTGGTATTGCATCTCTTGCGCCCGGAGGACGGCTTCGCGGACATCGGCGCGAATATCGGGTCCTACTCGGTTTTGGCGTCCGCGGTCGTTGGTGCCTGAACGACCGCTTTCGAACCTCATCCCGCCACCCATGCGAAGCTTTTGCGGAACGTGGCCGTTAACGAAATCAGCGAGAAAGTGGACGCTGTCCTCAGTGCGGTGGGCCGGGAGTCCGGGGTTTTGCAGTTCACGGCAGATCGCGATACCATGAATCAGGTCGTCAGGGAGGATTACCAGGGCGCGACGATTGATGTGCCGGTGGTGCGCCTGGATGATCAGCTGGAGGAATTTCCGGCAATTTTGTGGAAGATCGATGTCGAGGGATTCGAAACGGAGGTGCTTGAGGGAGCGGGCCGTGCTCTGGCTGATCCGCGGTTGAAAGCGCTCATGGTCGAGACGGAAAGTGCGCGGACCGTGGAAATTTTAAGGAAACAGGGCTTCGAGGCGTGCAGCTACGATCCTTTCCGGCGGGAGTTCCGCGAGGGAAAAGGTGGTTCTCACAACGCTCTGTGGATTCGGGATCGACAGGAATGCGAGGCGCGGGTGCAAAGCTCGCCAATGGTGGAGGTTCTCGGGGTGTCGTTCTGATCTATTTCGTTGCTATACACGTAAAGCAGGGCTAGATTTCGGACATGCTCGCCATTCGACTTGCCCCCGAAATCGAACGCCGCTTGGAACTTCTGGCCAAGAGGACCGGGAGAACCAAGACGTTTTACGCACGTGAAGCGATTCTCGAACATCTGGACGATTTGGAGGATAGGTATTTGGTTTCCGAACGGTTGAGCCATCCCGCTAGAACCTATTCAGCCAACGAGGTGAAGGATGAGTTGGGTTTATAGGTTCGATGAGCGGGCACTGAAGGACCTTCGAAAGCTCGGCAAGCAGGCCCAGCGCGACATTGTCGCCTATCTCGACGAACGGATCTCTGGTGATGAAGATCCGCGCCGCTTTGGCAAAGGGCTGAGGTCGGACCTGGCTGGAATCTGGCGCTACCGGGTCGGCGATTACCGCATTCTCTGCCAGATTCGGGATGGCGAGTTGTTAGTCCTGGTGGTGGCGGTGGGGCATCGCAGGAATGTTTACGAATGAGGGGCGACTTCCGGTGGTGACCGCGCTGCTTCAGTCGTCGCGCTGACCAGCCAAAGGATTTTTCGACGGATTCTCAGATTGTTGAGTTTGTAACCGATGTGCGGCATCGCAGGATGGATGGGTCCGGACGCGGGCTGGGACGCGGAGAAGTTCCGCGACGGGCTGCGCCAGCGCGGGCCAGATGGTTCGGGCGTGTGGTGGAGCGACGGCGCGACGCTGGTGCACACGCGTCTGGCGATCATCGGCCTGGGCGAGGCCGGGGCGCAGCCGATGGGGTATGAGAGACCGGAGACGGGAGACCGGAGACCATCCATCACTTCCGTCCTCACCTTCAACGGGGAGATCTACAATTTCCGGGAGCTGCGGGCGGAACTGGAGGCGGCGGGGGAGGAGTTTGCGGGGGACTCGGACACCGAGGTGTTGCTGCGATTGCTGGTGCGCGAGGGGGGACAGGCGCTGCCGAAGTTGGCGGGGATGTTCGCGTTCGCGTTCTGGGATGAGGGTCGCGGCGAGGCGTTGCTGGCGCGGGATGCGTTCGGGATCAAACCGCTCTATTATCGCATCGATGGCGGGACGCTGGCCTTCGCCTCGGAGATGCGGGTTCTGCGGCGCGAGGGCGATGAGGTGGATGCGGACGCGCTGCGCGATTATTTCCTGTGGGGCAGCGTGCCGGAGCCGGCGACCTTGCACCGGGCGATCCGCCAGCTCCCGGCGGGTCATTTGTTGCGGTGGAAGGATGGCCGGGCGACGGCGGAGCGGTGGAAGGGGGAGACGAGACCTGAGGACGGAGACCGGAAACCTGAAGGCAAGAGGCAAGAGACAAGAGAGAGACGAAGGCGGAGTGCCATCAACCATCAACGATCAACCATCCAGGCCACCCGCGGGGCGCTGGTGGAGTCGATGCGTCGGCATTTGGTCGCGGACGTGCCGGTGGGGATTTTCCTGAGCGGTGGGATCGATTCGACGGTGGTGCTGGCCTTGGCGCGGGAGATTCTGGGGCCGGATGCCGATCTGCGGACCTTTTCCATCGGTTTCGACGATGCGGAGTTCGACGAATCCGGGATCGCCCGGCGGACGGCGGAGCATTTCGGCGCACGTCACACCGAGTGGCGGATGACGGCGGAGGAGGGGGCGGCGGAAATCCCGGCGTTCCTGGCGGCGGTGGACCAGCCGTCGATCGATGGCTTCAACACCTGGTGCGTGAGCAAATTGGCGCGGCGCGAAGGGATGAAGGTCGTGCTGTCCGGGCTGGGTGGTGACGAGTTTTTCGCGGGCTACGGATCGTTTCAGCGGGTGCCACAGTTCCGCAGGCTCCATCGCGGGCTCGGGCCGCTGCGGCCGCTGGTAGCTTGGTGGCTCGACCGGCGTGCGGCGGGCAGTCCGTGGCGACGCCTGGCTGCTTTCCTGCGAGGTGAAAACTCGTGGCTGGCCGCGTATCATGCACAGCGCGGGATTTTCACTCCGGACGAGGCTGGCCAGCTTGTGAATGCGCTCCTCGGCGAGGTGGCGGAGAAGCCGGACTTCTCGGATGTTTCGCTTTCCGCCCCCCGCTCTCCGCTCTCGGACTGCGCGATGGTGTCGCACCTGGAGGTGACGCGCTACATGCGCAACCAGCTTTTGCGGGACAGCGACGTGTTTTCGATGGCCCACGGGCTGGAACTGCGGGTGCCGCTTGTCGATGTGCGGCTTGCGGAAACGTTGCTCGCCCTGCCGCCGGAGGCCCGTTTGCGGCAGGGCAAGAAATTGCTGCTCGAAGCGGTGCCGGAAGTGCCGGAATGGGTGTGGAACCAGCCGAAGCGGGGATTCCGCTTTCCTTTCCAGCAGTGGATGGAGGGGCGCTTCGGAGATCTGCTGGCAGAGGCGAAGCGGGTTTCGCCCGTCGAGCTGAACGCGTGGTACCGCACCTGGGCGGTGGCGGCGGTGGTGAGGTCAACGGCGGGGCGGGTGATGCCCAAGCCGCTTCGAACCGCGAATTGACGAAGCGAGGGAAATTCTGTATTCAATATTGTATGACAAAAATCCTCACGCTTTGCCTGGACGCGGAACTGCTGGCCGCCGTCGAGGCACGTGCCGCACGGCTGGGGCTGGACCGGGCCAATTACGTCAGATCCTTGATCGAAGAGGATCTGGAAGATGGGACGGCGGTTCCGGCCCGGAAGTTCGCGTCCGAGGATCTGGTCGGCATGTATGAAGGCTCGGGCCAGTCGGCCGACAACGCACTCGTCCGAAACCGGTTGAGAAAATCTGACGGTGGACGCGAGACATGAAAGAAATCGCCGACACCGGCTTGCTGGTGGCCTTACTGACGCGAAACGACCCGTTTCATGCATGGGCGTTGGACGCATTTCGCGCATGGTCGCCGTTCGTGGCTTGCGATGCGATGCTGGCCGAGGCGGGCAGTTTTTTTCCGGATCCGACGGGGTTGTTGAAGCTGGTTTCTCGTGGTGACGTGGTGGTCGATCCCGAGTTCTCGCTCTCCCGCGAGTGGCCGGGAGTGTTGGCGTTGGCCACGAAATACGCGGATCGACCGATGGATCTGGCCGACGCTTGCGTGGTAAGGATGACCGAACTGCATCCAAGGTCACGGGTATGGACGGTGGATCGCGGGGATTTTGTGATCTACCGGCGAAATGGTCACCATCCCATCCCCTGCGAGTTTCCTCCCCAGGGTTAGCCGCGAGAGGAAAGTGATGACTCTACCGTCTCGGGGACTCGCAGCGGCAAGGCGGTTGTCTTGACGATTCCTGACTCTCACGCTATCGCTATCACTATCATCATGAAATCCCTGCTGATTCGCAATGTTCCCGACCATACGGCGGCCGCCCTGCGGCGGCTGGCAAAAGCTCGGAACCATAGCTTGCAGAAGGAGTTGCTCGAATTGCTGGAAGCGGCAGCCCGGGAAGCGTCGGAGGAGACGCACCGCGAGCGATTTTCTCTCAAGTTCGCCGCCAGCGGCGAATCCCGTCCGTTCCAGCGGGCCGACATTTACGATGATGGCGGGGATCGTTGAGCGTTGGTTTGTGGATACCAATGTCTTGGTGGCCGCCACGGACACCAGTCGCGGCAGTCATCCGGCGGCGTTCGCTTTATGGGAATATGCCGGGCGATCCGGCATTCTGTTGGCGCTCAGCGGGCAGGTTCTCCGGAAGTATGCGGTGGTCGCCACTCGTCCAGTCGCGGCCAACGGACTTGGGCTGGCGGTCGACGATGCGATGGCCAACATGGAGGCTTTTCACTTGCGGGCAGAGTTTCTGCCCGAGACCGAAAAAGCGTGGACGCTTTGGCAGGAGCTTGTTCTCCGCCACGGCACTGCGGGAAAGCGCCTGCACGACGTCAATATCGTCGCCACGTTGCTATCTGCGGGAATCCGCTGCCTGGTCACGGACAGTGTTTCGGATTTCGAGGCCTTTGCGGACAGCGAATGCCTCACCCCGGCGCAGGCGGTGGAGCGGCTTGCACGAACCATTTCGGATTCCTGAGAATGTCCTCCAAGTGCCGGCGGCTTTATCATGCGCGTTCTTCATGTCATTCCGTCCCTCGCTCCTTGCCACGGCGGGCCGAGCGTGGTCCTGCCCGTCATGGAAAGGGCGCTGACCCGCGAGGGAGTCGAGGTGGTGACGGTGACCACCGATGACGACGGGCCCGGCCGGAGGAACGGTCTGGGCGATGGAGAGGCGCGGTCGGAGAATGGCGTGGTGCGGCGGTATTTCCGGAAGCAGACGGAGTTTTACAAGGTGTCGCTGCCCTTGGCGGGATGGCTGCGGCGGCATGTGCGGGACTTCGATGTGGTGCATGTCCACGCCCTTTTTTCCCACGCCAGCGTGGCGGCTTGCCGTGCGGCGGCGGCGGCGGGCGTGCCCTATGTCATCCGGCCGCTGGGGGTACTGAATCAATACGGGGTGCGGCAACGGCGCGCGTTCATGAAACGGTTCTGCCTGCGGTGGATCGACGGGCCGCTGGTCCGCGGCGCGGCGGCGGTGCATTTCACGGCGGAGGCGGAACGTGAGGAGGCGGAGATGCTCGGAATACCGCTGAGATCCCGGGTGGTGCCTCTGGGGCTGGAGTTTTCCGGGATCCCGGAGGCGGGCGTGGCTGTGGAGCCGGTCATCCTCTTCCTGTCCCGCATCGACCCGGTGAAGAACATCGAGACCTTGCTGCGTGCTTGGGCGGGAGTCGCGGATGTGGCCGAGGGGTGGACCTTGGTAGTCGCCGGATCGGGCGAGGCAAGCTACGTCGCCTCGCTGCAAGCATTGGCCCGCGAGCTGGGTGTTGGCGAGCGGACGAGCTGGCCCGGGCATGTGGCGGGCGTGGCCAAGAGCCGCCTGCAACGGGGAGCCGCGGTGTTCGTGTTGCCGTCGTTCTCGGAGAACTTTGGGATCGCGGCGGCGGAGGCATTGATCGCGGGGAGGGCTTGTGTGTTCTCCCCGGGCGTGGCTTTGGGAGCCGTGGCGGCGAAGGCGGGCGCGGCGATCCTCGGCGGTCCGGACGTGGATTCCCTGGCCGCGGCGCTGCGGCGATTGATTCACGATGCAGGCGCACGCGCCGAATTGTCCCGCCGGGCGGTGGATTTCGCGCAGGCCGAGCTTTCCGCCGAGGTGATGGGCCGGCGCTTGCGCGGGATGTACGAATCCATCTTGTCCGGAACCCCTTGAACGACCCTGCGATGGAACTTTCCGAAATCACCCCGCTGGTCCTCACCTACAACGAGGAGGCGAACATCGGTCGCTGCCTGGAGCGCCTGGGCTGGGCGCGCCGCGTGGTGGTCATCGACAGCGGCAGCGACGACGGGACGCTGCGGATCTGCGCGGGATTTCCGAACGTGGAGGTGATTCAGCGGGCGTTTGATTCGTTCGCAGGTCAATGCAACTTCGGCTTGCTTCAGGTAGAAACTTCATGGGTGCTCTCGATGGACGCCGACTATGTCGTCCCCGTGGACTTCGCGGAGCATCTGGCGTTACTACCGCAGGGGGCGGTGGGTTATCGTTTCCCTTTCCGATACTGTATCTACGGGCACCCGCTGCGTGCTTGTTTGTATCCGCCTCGGACTATCCTCTATCGCAAGGGAAACGCGGTTTATCAAGACGATGGACATGGTCATCGAGTGGTCATCGAAGGAACGGTGATCTCCATGGACCAGCGCATCGACCACGACGACCGCAAGCCCTTGTCCCGCTGGCTTTCGTCTCAGGCGAAGTATGCCAAGCTGGAAGCGGACAAACTGCTCGCCACGGACGGCCATTCCGGCTGGCCCGACCGCCTGCGGAAAATGATCTGGCCGGCGGCTCCGGCGGCATTTCTCTACACGCTCCTCGCCAAGCGCATGATCCTGGATGGCTGGCCGGGCTGGCATTACGCCCTCCAACGCAGCTACGCGGAGTTGTTGCTTTCCCTGGAACTGCTCGACCGCAAACTCACCAAATCAAAACCATGACTGACGAAATCGCGACCGGATACCACTACGCGGAGGCGGCTGCCGCCCACACCGAAGCCTATTTATGGGAGCCGCTCCGCCGGGAGCTGGAGGGCAGAGGGCAGAGGGCAGAGGGCAGAGGGCAGAGGGCAGAGGGTTTTTGACCTCGGCTGCGGCAACGGGGCGCTGGCCCGGTATTTGAAGGGGCTGGGCCACGAGGTGACCGGGGTGGACCCCTCGGAGAGCGGCATCGCCATCGCCCGGCGCGCCGACCCGGAGCTGCGGCTGGATGTCGGGAATGCCTATGAGGATCTTGCCGGGCGCTACGGATGTTTTCCGTTCGTAGTCTCGCTGGAAGTGGTGGAGCACGTGTATCATCCGCGCCAATATGCCCGCTGCGTGCGGGACCTGCTGGAATCCGGCGGCCGGGCGATCATCAGCACGCCCTATCATGGTTACTTGAAGAACCTCGCGCTGGCGTTGAGCGGCAAGATGGACGCGCATTTCACCGCCTTGTGGGACCACGGGCACATCAAGTTCTGGTCGGTGAAAACCTTGTCCGCGCTGTTCGCCGAGCAGGGGATGGTTTGCGAAAAGGTTCTGCGAGTCGGGCGGATTCCTGCCCTGGGCAAGTCGATGATTCTGGTTTTCCGGAAGCCGTGAGCCGTTGGCGGTGCCAGGCATGGGAGCCGTGGGTGCCCCCTTGCTCTGCTCCGCGTTTCTTTGCGAACTTTGCGTCTCTGCGGTGAATCCAACGGTTTTTGGTGCGTCAACCCTGGCCGCCGAGCGGAGGGCGGGGGCGCAAGGACGGCAGATTGAACCATGTCGCATCAATTCCGCGACAAGCTGTTCAACGAAGGATTCCGCGACGCGGAGACCGCCGCCGGGTTCCTGAGGAGCCAGTTTCCGCGGCCGTTGTGCGATGCCATCGACTGGTCGGCCTTGCGGTTTGAGCCGGATCTTGCCAGTCAGCTCGACCAACCTCGAACTCCAATCCACCGCCATGACTCTCGCCGAACAACTCCAACAAAAAGGTCACCGGGAAGTTCATAGGGAAGGGATTCAGGACGCCATTCTCGCCAATCTCCGAATCCGGCTGGGCGCGGTGCCCGACGGGCTGGCCGAAGCGGTGCGGGCGGTGCGCGACGATGGTCGCCTGGACGCCTTGCAGCACGTTTCGCTCGTTTGCGATTCGTTCGACGCGTTGGCGGCGGCATTGTGAGGATGTGGCCTGGGTCGGCACTTGCAACGTCGCGTGGCCGCCGCCCCATCCGCAGGCGCTGGCCTACTGGCAGGATTAAGCCGCCGCAGAAATCGAGTATTGCCACGTGATGGTGCGCTGATTCCTGCGCTACCGGGCGTGGCCATGGGCCGGTATGGCTTGGTGCCAACAGCGCCAACCGGATGCGTATCGGATGAAGCGCGTCGCCGGATTGCAAATCCGGGATCCCGTTCATTTCAGCATTTCCGTCTTCAGCATTTCCGTCTTCAGCGTTTCAGCTTTTACCCCATGACCACCATTCTCGGTATCAACGCCTATCATGGCGACGCGTCGGCGTCGCTTGTCATCGACGGCCAGCTCGTGGCTGCCGTGGAAGAAGAACGCTTCAACCGGATCAAGCACTGGGCCGGTTTTCCGGCGGAGTCGATCCGCTGGTGCCTTGAGGTGGCGGGGGTTGCGGCGGAGGAAGTGGATCATGTGGGAATTTCGTTTGATCCGAAGGCGAACTTTTGGAGGCGGGCTGGGTTTGTGTTGCGGAATCGTCCGTCGATATCCTCGGTGTTGGACCGGCTGAAACGTCAGGGCAGGACGCTGGGGCTGGAGGATCAATTTGCGTCGGCAGCCGGGGTGGAGCGATCGCGCCTGAAGGCGAAGTTTCACCGCATCGAGCACCACCAGACCCACGTGGCGGCGGGTTTTTTGGTGTCGCCTTATGAAAAGGCGGCGGTGCTGTCCGTCGATGGCATGGGGGATTTCACCAGCATGCTGACGGCAATGGGCGAGGGGACTTGCTGGCGGGAACTGCACCGGGTGTTTTACCCGTACTCGCTGGGGTTCCTTTACACCGCGGTCACGATGTATCTGGGGTTTCCGTATTACGGGGATGAATACAAGGTGATGGGGCTGGCACCCTACGGCGAGCCGGAGTATGCGGATGTTTTCCGGCGCATCGTGCGGGTGAAGGGTGAGGGATTTGAGTTGGATACCGACTATTTCACACACCACAAAAATGGCATTCGCATGAGCTGGAACGACGGCGCGCCGGTTGTGGAGCCGTTCCACAGCGCGCGACTGGAAAAGGAACTTGGGCCGATGCGGCGCAAAGGGGAGGAGTTGACGCAGAAGCACGACAACATCGCCAGGTCCCTGCAGGTGGTGACGGAGGAAATCATCATGCATGTGCTCAACCGGCTTCATGAAAAGACCGGGAGTGAAGCTGTGTGCCTGACCGGCGGCGTGGCGATGAACTCCGTGGCCAATGGAAAGGTGACGCAGCGGACCCCGTTTGAAAAAGTGTATGTTCCGGCGGGAGCCGCGGACAACGGGACGAGTTTCGGGGCGGCCTTTTACATCTGGAACCGGGTGCTGGGAAATCCGCGGGGGTTTGTCCAGGACCATGCCTACTGGGGCTGGGAGGCTACGCACGGGCAGTGTCTCAGCGCGGCGCAAGGCGGCGAATTTCCGTTCGAGGTGTTGGAGGAGGGGCAACTGCTGGAGCGCACCGTCGCGGCGATGATGGACGGGAAGGTGGTCGGATGGTTTCAAGGGCGGATGGAGTTTGGCGCACGGGCGCTGGGCAACCGATCTCTCATCGCCGATCCGCGCCGCACGGACATGCGGGACATCATCAATCTGAAGATCAAGATGCGGGAAAAATTCCGACCATTTGCGCCCAGCATTCTGGAGGAGCATGTGGGCGGGTGGTTCGAGGTGGATGAACCGGCTCCCTACATGGAAAAGGTGTTTCCCATTCGCCCTGAAAAGAGACCGCTCATTCCCGCAGTAACCCATGTGGACGGCAGCGGCCGCCTGCAGAGCGTGTCGCGGCGCACCAATCCGCTCTATCATGCGCTCATTTCCAGGTTCCATGAAAAGACCGGCGTGCCGATTATTCTGAACACGTCACTCAATGAAAACGAGCCGGTGGTGCGCACTCCGGAGGAGGCGCTTTCCTGTTTCCGCCGCACGGCCATGGATGTCCTGGTGCTGGGAAATGTGTGGGTGCAGCGGGGGGGTGACAGATCGCCGGACAGATGAAGCACGAAACGGGCGGTGCGGCTGGCATCAGGAGGGGACCGTCGCGGTATTTCCCCACAGATGAGCCATCTGTGGCAACAACGGGAAGCAGAGCGGAATCGGCGCTGGCTGGCGCTTTGCAGGATGCTGCACGAGCGGCTGCGAAGGTGTCTGCACCGGTTCGGGTCCGGGAAAGAATCGAAAAGGAGGGAGAGCGGTGGATCGCATCGGCTTGGCAACGCTGCCTGCGGACATGCAGGAGGACGTCAGGCTCGCGGGCTTGGCGGCAACTTTTGCCCGGCAGCGGCTTGCGCAGGATTCTGCCGCTGGCGCAAAAAGCGGTACCTGCCAGTAGGGCCGCTGTTTCAACTTCATTGAGCGGATGGGGCTGCGCGTTGCCAAGGCATTCGTTGTGCGGCACGCAACAGGGATTGCCCGGGTGCTGCCAGGCACCGTGGAGGCCTTCATGAACCCGGCTCTACAGGACCAGCGCGAATAATTGCGAACGATGCCGGCGTGCAACCTTCTGGTGCCCGCCGTCTGCTGCATGGAAACGGACGCCCAGTTTTACGAAATGTTCCGGCTGCATCCGGAATGGATAGCGGATTTGATGAACAATCCGTTTCCGGAACCGGCGCGGTTTGAGTCGGTCACGATCAAACGGCTGGAGCGGCGGGTGGACGGGCTGGTGATTCCCAAAAATGTGCGGCGTCCGCTGCTGCTGGTGGAGTTTCAATTCTGGGCGCATCGGGACATCTATTTGCGCACGGTGGAAGGCTGGTGCGGGGTGCAGCGGGAACACCCGAAACGACGGGTCGAGTCGGTGATCTTTTTTGGACGGCGGGGACTGGATCCGCGGACGGAACCATGGTGCGGCATTGTCAGGGCGGTGTATTTGGACGAAGAAATGATCATCCTCGCGCAGCGGCACCCGCAGCATCCGCTTCCGGGGATTCTCTCTCCGGTGTTCGAGAACGACGCGGAGAAGCTTGAAAGGAAAGCCCGAACGGTGTATGAATCCCTCGGCAGAACACCGGGTTACACACGGGAACAGCGCGAGCAGTTTCAGACGCTGTTCACGAGCTTGGTGGTCAGCCGATTTCGCAACAAAACCGCCGAAGAAATTGCCACCATGCTTAAGATACCAGATTTAACCACGACGCGGGCCGGTCGCTCGCTGTTTGCCAGAGGCAAGGCCGAGGGCAAGGCCGAGGGCATGGCCGAGGGCAAGGCTGAGGGCAAAGCCGCAGGCAGATCAGAAGGGAAACTGGGCACGCTGATGCATATTTTGGAAAAACGTTTCGGACGTTTGCCAGCCGGGCTGCGCTCGGGGCTGGAAAAGCTGGATTACCTGGGATTGGAGCGCCTCGAGGACTGTGTGCTGGACTTTCCGGATCTGACGAGTGCAGAAACATGGGTGCGGCGGGCCGCGGCGCGGAAGAAGCCCTCCGTAAAAAATTTGCCAGACTGAAATGGGAACCTGAGGGAAGAAGAACCCAGAAGGGCGGCTTCTCGTTGTCCTGAGGTGTCTGCTCATCTGCGGCGTTATCGGCATCCTGACGTGCGAATGAGTTCCTGACCTGCGGGGCGAGCGGAAGCATTGCAGAAGGCGTTGCAGCACCGGGATCCGGATGACCAGGGGATGTTTCTTACTACAGATCACCGGGTGGCGTTGGTGCACACGCGACTCTCGATTCTGGACCTCAGCGCTGCCGGAATTTCCCCCTGACATTGCCCAGGCGAAAAAGCGCGGGTTCCGGTTTCCGTTTCAGGAATGGCTGGAGACGGGGTTTGCCGGACCATTCCGTGCCGCCACCGATGGCATGCTTGTGGCCACCCCGCAGCGCTACCAGCGCTGGGTCGTCTTCATGCGGCAACGGCTGCTGCGGCCATCCTGAAAAACCTTGTCGTGCCTAAACCGGTTGCCTTCTCCCGTTTCCGCTGATTCCAATGTGCCGTCAAGATGATCATTATCCCGGAGGGATAGCAGCTTGTAACCGGTGGTTGAGCGCGGCGATACCACCGGAATACGAATCCTTGGCCTCGACCCATGCCAGAGGCATGGCAGCACTCCACGGCACCGTAGCAGGGGCTGCTATGCCTCCGGCATGGAGAAAAATTTTTGGGACCATCGTTCCGGTGGTGTCGCTCGTTCTCGCTCGACCACCGGCTACCGGCTGGCAAGCCTCCGGCTTGATCATACCGCTCGCCTTGAACGCGAATTGGAATGAGTAACGTTTCCTGCCAATGCCCATCTTTGAATACTACTGTCCTGACAATCATACGGTGTACCGGTTTTTCGCCCGTCGCCTGGGCATGGACAAGATAGTGCCGCGCTGCCCGGCCAATCCAAAATTTCGCCTGGAGAAGCGGATGTCGGCGTTTGCGATCATGGGGGCGACCGACAAGGCGAAGAAGGAAAAGCCGAACGGTGCGGAGGAGGGTGGGGGTGACGCGCTGGATGACCCCGGGATGGAAAAAATGATGCTGGAAATGGAGCATGAGATGGCGGGGCTGGACGAGGAAAACCCCGATCCGCGACAACTGGGGCGAATGATGCGGAGGATGAAGGAGGCGATGGGAGAAAAAGCGGACGATCCCCGCATGGATGAAGTGATCCGACGTCTGGAAAGCGGCGATGATCCTGACAAAATGGAGGAGGAATACGGAGATTTTCTCGATGAAACACCGGAAGGCGGTGCGGATGCCGGAGAGGAAGCAACCACGGAGCGTCGCAAGCTGCTTTCCCGCTGGCGCAAGGCACGGCGCGCCGCGGGGCCACGCATCGATCCGGAGCTTTACGAACTGGATGAGTGGGTGGGCAGGAAAGCGGGCCGGAGACAAGAAAGAGAGTGAACAGCCCGACCGGCGCGTTAGGAGAAAATTCGAGCGATGCGCATCCTGATTCTATCCCAGGTGTACTGGCCGGATACGGCTTCCACGGCCCAGCATTTGTCGGATTTGGGTGCCGCCTTGGTGCGGCGGGGCCATGACGTGCGGGTTTTGTGCAGCCGGCACGGCTACGAAGATCCGCGCCGGGTCTATGCACAGCGGGAAACTGTCGCAGGAGTGGACGTGCGGCGGTTGCGGCACACCGGATTGGGCAAAGCCTCGGTGTGGCGGCGCCTGGTGGATTTTTCGACCTTCAACCTCGCGATGTTATGGCGCGTGGTCCTGACGCGCCGACGTTCAGTGGACGTTGTGTTGGGAATGACCTCGCCGCCGCTCGTTTCCTTTCTCGGTTCCCTGGTGGCGAGGTGGAAAGGATGGCGATTTTGCTATTGGGCGATGGACCTGCAGCCGGAACTGGCGATCGAAGCCGGGATGGTGCGCCGGGGTTCGCTGCCCGCAACGCTGCTGGAGCGCATGGGGTGGAGCGTGTTTCGCCATGCGCACCGAATTGTGGCCCTGGATCGGTTCATGGCAGACCACATCAGCCGCCGCGGTGCTGCGGGGGAGGCGATCACGGTGCTGCCGATCTGGCCCGTGGTGGATGAACCCTGGCAGGGGAGGCGGCTGGAAAATCCATTTCGCACGGCCCAAGGCTTCGCGGACCGGGTCGTGGTCATGTATTCAGGAAATCATTCCGTGGTGCATCCTCTGGACACCCTGCTGGAGGCGGCGAGGCTGCTGCGGGAGGACGAACGATTCCTGTTCGTGTTTATCGGCGGCGGTGTGCGGATGCGCGATGTGAGCGGGTTCAAAACCGCACACGGCCTGGAAAACATCGTGCAGCTGCCCTACCAGCCACGGTCGGAAATTGGCAAATCCCTCACAGCCGCGGACCTGCAGGTCGTCATCATGGGGGACGGGCAGGTCGGGTTCACCCATCCCAACAAGGTTTATGGTGCCATGTGGATCGGATGCCCCTTTGTTTACATCGGGCCGGAGCCCAGTCATGTCACCGACCTCATGCACGCGTGTCCTGGAAATCTTTCCGTGCGTCACGGCGAGACTGAAAAACTGGTGGAAAGCCTCCGCGCCTTTGCCGCGGCCGGGCCGGAATGCTGGCGGGAAGTGGGAGAGGGAAACCGGCAATACGCTCACCTTCGTTTGAATGCGCCGGAGGTGATCGCCAAAATGATCGCAGCGGTAGAAAGCGCCATGAGCCATGCCTGATGAATCTGATTCCCGTTCCGCTCTGCCAGCGCTGATCGGCCTGCTGGTGGTGGCGCTGTTTGCCCTCTTCTCCGCCGGGGCACCGGTGCAGGCCTCGCACGGAGTTATTTTCATCGGCTTGGGATTGCTGATGCTGCTGTTTCCCGGAAGCGCACGGCTGCCGTGGTGGCTTCCCGCGCTGGGCCTGCTGGCGGTGGTCCTGGCCGCTCTGTGCTTTCTTCCGGTGCAGTGGTTCGGCCTGCCCGAATGGCGGATAAAACTGGAAGCGCTCGGCGTGGCCACCGGAGCGCTGGTGACCGCACATCCACAGGCCTCTGCAGAAAATTTGTCAGGGTTTGCCGTTTTCCTGGCAGGGGCGCTTTTCGTGCTGACCCACAGGGTGGGGGAGCGGACCCAGCACACCCTGGCGCTCCTGACCTGCCTGGGCATTGCGGGCTATGCCGTGGTGTCGATGCTCACCCAGTCACTGGGCTGGCAGTTCGCGTGGGACTGGGTGCCCTCATTCGGATTTTTTCCCAACTGCAACCACTCCGCGACCGTGCTGGCCATCGGGGCGGTTTTGGCGTGCGGCGTGCTGCTGCAGGGCATTCGCTGGAAGCGCGGCGGCGTTTCCGCTCTTGCGGCCCTGACACTGGCGGTCTGCTTGTGGGCGGCACTGGGCTACAATTCCAGCCGTGCCGGCGTGCTGCTCATTCTGGCGGGGTTCTCGGTGTGGTTTCTGGCGTTGGGCACGCGGTATGTCTCCCTGCGCCTCCTGCTCGGCGTGGGAGGCTTCGTGGCGGTGGGTGCGGTGGTGTATGCCGTGTCGGATTTCAAGGTCAAGGCCCGGCTCTCCGATTTCGCTGAGCGGGTGGCACAAAATCCGCCGGCGGATCCGCTGGCTGATGCCACCGCTTCCCAGGAGCCACTGGGAGAAAATGTGGCGGCGGACACGCGCCTGTTGATTTACAAGGATGCCCTGGAAATGATAGGGTCCGAACCGTGGCCAGGGACCGGCATCGGGGCATTCCGGTATGTGTTTCCGCAGTATCGGAGAAATTTTGTCAGCAGCGGTCTGTGCGTGCACCCGGAAAGCGACTGGCTGCTGCTGGCGGCGGAGGCCGGACCCGCCTCGGCGCTGCTCCTGGCCAGCGCTGTCATTGGATCCCTGACATTGGCATGGCGCGGGGCGCGCAGGCATTCCGGCTGGCCGTTCCGGCTGGCCTGCATCGTCGCTGCTGCCATCGTTCCAGTCCACGGATTGCTGGATGTTCCGGGGCATCGGGTGGGCATTGCCTGGCTGGGGGCGCTGTGTCTGGCGCTGGCGCTGCGAAGAACATCGGGAAATGCTACTGCGGACAGATGGTCACGGTTGGGCTGGCGGTCCGCCGGTGCCTTGATTCTTGCGGCCGGGTGCTGGCTGGCGGCGGCGGAATGGTTTGGCGGTCCGCCGCTGGCCAGTGTGAAACCGGACCTCCTGGCTGCCCAGGCCCGGACGTTGCAGTTGGAGGATGCCGCCGAACAGAAAAAAATCCTGTCAGGAGAACTCCCAACTCCCAAGGTGGATCAAGCGGAAGGGGACCGGCTCGAAGCGGCCATTTCCCTGTTGGATGAAGCAGTCCGCCTGCGGCCGCTCGACCCCGAACTGCACTACCTGCGCGGAGCGCTGGCGCTGTTTTTCACCGACAAGGAGGACATTTCCCGCCAGGAATTCGCGGTGCATCGCCTCCTGGAACCGCGCTGGGTGGAAGTTCCGCTGCGCCAGTCGCTCGGCTGGCTGGCCATCAACCGTCAGGAAACCGTGATGCTTTGGCAGGACTCCATGCGGCGTGCGGAATTCATGGAGGAGCACCATGGCGAACCACTGCCTGTGCATGCCATGGAACGCATTCTCCAGCAGGCCGGGCAGAGTGACGAACTGATGGAAGCGGCACTGGACATTGCCCGAAGCCGCCCGGAATTTGTCAGGCAATGGGCCGCCGCCGCACCGCTTCCGCTTCTGGTGAAGGAAATGCCCGGTGTTCTCCGGGAGACGGCGCAGGGTGCGCCGCGAGAGGAATTGCTTAGGGTGTGGAAACGGCGGGACATGGCCGCAGCAACGGCATTTGAGTCGGCAGGCAAAGACTGAATGTCGTTGCCAGGCAGCTCAGAGGATCATCGTTGCAGGCCGGAGACTGCTGGGTCGTGGTGTCCTCTCGTCAATCGATTCAGGTGCGACTCGCTCCGCGAAAAGCACCGCACATTTTCTGGGAAAAAATCAAGCATTCCGTGTATGCTGAACGCCCCCCATCCCACCAACCCAATCAAGCAATCATGACTACGACGATTCCCCCTCTGGAACTGGATCCGAAAAAGCGCGTCTTTCCTCCCTTTGATCTTGCGCGCCTGCTGCGCGAGGTGTTCGAACCGGTGAGCGGCAGGCGGATCTGCGTTCTCATCGACCTGCCCGATCCCCGCGGCATCAAGGATTTCGCATTCCTGAAGGAATCCAAATGGGCGATCCAGCGGCGGGCCTACGAGGTTTTTTTCCTTGGCCTGAAAAACCGTGTGCTTGCGGAACTCGGCATGACTGGCGGCGAGATGTTTGCCTTTGAAATGACCTATGGATCGAACCTGGACCTCACCGACCTGGCGGTGGACCCGTCCGGGCGAGAGTTGAGTCTGGAACAGGACATCTATCCGAATTACGACATCATCCTGTGCATATCCACATTCAGCGCCACCGCTCCGTTGACGGAAATGGCGAAAAAATACAACTTCCGCGGCGCCACCATGCACGGGGTCAACGAGGTCATCCTCAATTCCGGTCTGGCGGTCAGTTACCTCGATGTGAGCCGCGATGCGGAAAAGCTGCGCCTGGCCATGACCCGGGCGGATGAAATCGAGATCGATTTCACCCTGGAAAACGGAGAAGTGCTCACTGCCCGAATGGAACTTGGCGGGCAGGAGGCGCAGAAAAGCCACGGGCTGTGCCGCGGCACCACGCCGGACATCGCGAACCTGCCGGCTGGAGAAGTTTATTTCGTTCCAAAGGGTGCGGAAGGCCATTTCCCCATGAAATACGAGGACGGCACGCTCGGCAAACTCACGGTCGTAGGCGGACGCATCATTCGTGCCGAATTGATTGCCGGAGATGAGGCGACCATCGCCACGCACAATGCGAGGCTGGAGGCTGATCCGATGACCGGCGTGCTGGGAGAACTCGGATTTGGCACCCAGGTGCTGCCGGTTTCCGGAGCGGACATTCAGGATGAAAAAGTGCTCGGCACCTGTCACCTCGCCACCGGGCGCGACGACCATCTGGGCGGTCACCTGACCCCGGACCTCTTCAAGGACCGCCGCAACGCCACTCACGATGACATCCTTTTCGCTCCGCACAAAACGCCGAACTTCAACATCAGCCAGGTCCGCATGAAGCGCGGCGACCAGCGGGAAATTCTCATCGAGAACTTCCAACCGTCCGCCTATTTGCTTGACGCCCTGGCTGGCGAGTGATTTCCGCGGCAACAGTATCCACCCACTCAAAACCCGCGTCGGTTTCAGACCGCACGCGGGTTTTTCATTTCAGACGGTGCTGCCTGGTTTGCCCAGGGGCTGCAAAACGTTGTCCATGCCGCTCCATTTTTGGTGCATTGCCCGGTAAACTTTCGGTGAAATTTCTGAGGGCTTGATCTCGCTGCGTCCGCCCCAGAACACATTGGTGTAAGTCACCGGAATGCCTTCCTCCGCCAGGTGTTGGTCAATGGCTGCTTTGTGGGCCAGCACCCGGTCGCGTTCCTGTCCGTGGATGACTCCCATGATGTTGACGTTGGCAAATTTCGGCCCTCCGTCGCGCCAGTAACAGTGGGTCATGCAGGTATGACGGCCCACTTCACCGGCGGCCTTTTCTTCCATGCCGGGCGGCACGGCCCAGTGGAAAAGTCCATTGAACCGCGTGACCCGCTCTCCGGTGACGGAGGGTTTCACATGTTCCAGAAACGTGGAAAAGCGGCCAAGGACATTTTTCTGCTCCAGTTGCCGACAGATCCGGAAAAATTCCTCCCGGCTCATCCCCAATTGGGCGGCCCGGCCTGCCCAGGGGTTCTCACAAATTTCTTCTGGCAGCAGTTCCTCTTTCAGCGCGAGGACCACTTCCCATTGCTCCGGTGATAATTCCACCGAATCGGTCGTGAGCATCCGGGCGGGTTCGGCGGCGCGGTCTCCCGGTTCCAGGGACTTGCGGCGCACATGGCCGACGCCGAGGGCAAAAATGCCCCTGGCCGGAAGCAGGATGCAATCTTCCGCGCCAGTCAGTCGTTGCAACACACGGGCGTGCTCTTCGAGGGATTCACCCAGCGGCACCTTCAGCGTGGTCCACAGCCGGTAGTCGCTGCCGGAGATTTCCCGGTCGGTGGACCGGGTGACGACATGGCCGCTGAACGGATCCTCGCGAAACATCCAGTCGAAGGTGGCGTCGAGCCTGGACGGTTCGACTTTCCACGCGCAGAGCGCTCCGTGCGCCAGCCGGGTGCTTTGCAGCGTCAGGCGCACCCGGCGGATGACTCCGGCCTCCATCATGGCGCGGATGCGTTCCAGTACGGTTTCCAGCGGCACCCCGCTGCGTTCTGCAATGACGTGAAACGGTTGTTCCGCAAACCCGCCCACCAGGTCTTCGGAAACAGCCAGAATCTGCGCGTTGATGGGCTCGGTATGCTCGACGGGAATGGCGGCGTTCAAGGGAGGGGGGAGTTGAAGTGAATGCAGATGGAATGCGGATGATGGCGCGAGCAGCGCCGGAAGAGACTAGCCTTTCGAGGTTGCGATGTTCGTGAGCAGCTCGGCGTTGGACTTGAAGCGGTCCAGAAAATGCAGCATGCGTTCCATCGCTTCCGCCGGCTTGTGGCCGGCCAGCCCGCGGCGGATGACGTTGATTTTTTCGAGCTGATAGGGTGGCAGCAGTAGTTCCTCGCGGCGGGTGCCGGATTTGAAGATGTCCACCGCGGGATAGATGTACTGCTGGGCGATTTTCCGGTCGAGCACCAGTTCCATGTTGCCGGTTCCCTTGAATTCCTGGAAGATCAGGTCATCGCCTTTCTGATTGGTGTCAATGAGTGCGGTGGCGATGATGGTGAGCGAGCCGGCTTCGCGGGTGTTGCGGGCCGCGGCAAAAATCTTGCGGGGCATTTCCAGCGCTCTGGAGTCGATGCCCCCGGACATCGCCTTGCCGCCGCCGCGGATGACATTGTTGAAGGCGCGGGCCAGCCGGGTGATCGAATCCATCAGCATGAAAACATGCTCACCGGCCTCAACAAGTCGCTTGGCGCGTTCGATGGCCAGTTCCGCCATGCGGATGTGGGCTCTGGGGTCCTGATCATTGCTGCAGGCCATGATTTCCGCTCCGGGAAGCGCGCGGCTCAATTCGGTGACTTCCTCCGGGCGTTCGTCCACTAGCAGGACGATGAGTTTCACCGACTCGTAATTGTGCAGGATGGCCTGGGCCATGTGCTCCAGAAACGTGGTTTTTCCGGCGCGCGGCGCAGCGACAATCAGTCCGCGCTGCCCGCGGCCGATCGGTGCCACCATGTCCACGAGCCGCGTGGTGTGGTGCTTCGCATCGGTTTCGAGCACGTAGCGCTTGTTGGGATTGATCGCGGTGAGTTCCTCAAAAATCGGGAGCTGGCGGTATTGATCCGGAGCGAAGCCATTGACCATTTTCAACTCGGTCAGTTGCGGGCCGCGATGGCTGCGCCGCACCACACCGTCAATCCAGACACCGTCGCGCAGTCCGTATTTCCGAACCATTTCCGGAGTGACAAACGTGTCGGTGGGTGACTGGGCGAAGTTTTTTTCTTTCAGCCGCAGGAATCCGAATCCCTTGGGGGAAATTTCCAGCAGTCCGGCAGTGTCCTCCGGCGGGCCCAGCACCGGTTCCGGCTTGGGTGGTCTGGGGGATTTCTGAAACCGGTCTTGCTGCCACGGCCTGGGGCCTGGCTCCGGACCGTCACCAGTGGGCGCTTCCGCGGCGGGAGCGGTTCCAGCCGCTTCCCCTGGTGTCCAAGTTCCTCCTCCTCCAGCTGCGGCGGCTTCGCGCTGCAGCTGCTTTTTGCGCTTGAATTTTTCCCACCGGCGGGCCTTGCGTGACAGTTGACCATTTTGTGGTCGGGGTGCGCTGTAGGGTACCGCCGCAGGTGCTCCAGGGCGCTGGGACGGGTACGGCGGGGCGGCAGCATTCGGGGGAGATTCTGCGGACGTCGGGGAGCCGGAAGATTCCACGGAAACCGGTGGGGAGGCAGGCGGCGCGGGCGGAACCGCAGCGGGGGTGCTGAAGGCCGGCTCCATCGGAGGCGCAGGAACGTCGATGATCGGCATCGGAGCGGTTTCCATCACGGGTTCGACTTCCGCTTTGGGGGCCTTTTTGCGGCTTGCTTTACGGACGGGTGCGGGCTCGGAGGACAAGTCTGATTCCACGGACTTCCTGACAGCCGTTTTTTTGACTGCGGTCTTTTTGGCGGGGGCCTTTTTAGCCACGGTTTTTTTGGTCGCGGCTTTTTTAGCCACGGCCTTTTTTGCCGCTTTGGGCTTTTTGCCTTCAGACCTGGCTTCAGCCAGGGCCGTGGCCCCTTCAAGTTGCGTGTCGCTCATGGGAATGGGTTTGCAGCCGCGGCGATTGGCCTGCGGCGGGATCGAAAAAATCAGGTGTTGAGTTGTTCCAGGATTTCATCCGGAATGTCGAAATTGCCGAAGACGTTCTGGGTGTCGTCCAGGTCGTCGAGGGCATCGCACACCCGCAGCACTTGGGCCGCGGTGGCGGCATCGGTGATTTGGATGCAGTTCTGCGGCAGGTAAACCAGCCGGACCGTTTCAGGAGTGCTGCCCTTTTCTTTGAGGTGGCTGCACACCGCGTAGAGTTTGTCAGGAGCAGTGAGAATGGTGTGTTCGTCGGGGTCGGAAGCGACATCATCCGCACCGGCATCCATGGCCAGTTCCATGATGGCATCCTCGCTGCCGGCCGCCGCCGGGAGTTTGATTTCGCCCTTTCGTTCGAACAGAAAAGATACGCTGCCGGAACTGCCAATGCTGCCGCCGTTTTTGTTCAGCGTGGTTCGGATGTCCCCGAGGCTCCGGTTTTTGTTGTCCGTGACCACTTCCACCAGCAGCGCAACTCCTCCGGGACCAAAGCCCTCGTAAAGCGCCTCCTCCAGCACATCCCCTGCCAGTTCGCCGGTGCCTTTTTTGATGGCCCGTTCGATGTTGTCGGATGGCATGTTCACGGCTTTGGCGGCAAGTATGGCGCTGCGCAGCCGGGGGTTCATGTCAGGATCGCCGCCGCTTTTGGCGGCCAGCGTCAGTTCGCGGGACAGCTTGCTGAAGACCTTGCCCTTTTTGGCATCGACCTTTTCCTTGATGTGCTTGACTTTGGACCACTTGTTATGACCAGCCATACGAAGCGGGGAGCGGTTGGGGCGGGCAGCGTGGGCTGCCCTGAAAGAGTTGAGAGAGGGGGGTGGGGAACTGCCGGAAACCTCCGCGGGGGCAGGCCTCCAGAAGGGGACTTCAGAAGGGCCAGCCGACTGCGTGCGGCCCGCGGTGGAATCAATTTTCCGCCTTGGAGAATTGCCCACAGGCCTCCGGACACAATTGGCAAACTGAGTGATGTCGGGAATGCACGTCCTTTCCGGATTTTGCGCGAACCTGCAAAAAGCAAACCGGCTTGATGCGTTGGCCGCGGGGAGTCTGGAACTCCCGTCGAAAGAATCGTGTGCGGGAATGATTCCTGAAAGTTCGGTCTGCGCAAGCAATTTATGGAAAAAATGCACCGGCTGGCGGAATCCAGACAAACGGAGCTGACGCCGGCTTGCCAGCGGCTGACAGGACGGCGTAAACTCCCGGCTCCATGACACGATCCCCGTTTCTTCTGCTGCTGCCAGACACGCCGCCGGGTGCACTGCCGCGTCCCGGAATCCCAAGAGCCTGCGGTTGCGGATCAACAGGCGGCGGCGTAATCCGGCCATGATGCACGTCGTTTTAATGGAGCCGGAAATTCCGCCGAACACTGGCAATGTGGGCCGGCTGTGTCTGGCTGCGGGCGTCCGGCTGCATTTGGTGGAGCCGCTGGGCTTTTCCACGGATGACCGCACGTTGCGC
>JAGNEJ010000113.1 GCA_018003315.1 Verrucomicrobiales bacterium | reverse complement strand
GCTGTCTTGGGATGCTTGATGAGAGCCTCGATGACTTGCGCTTCTTCGGGGCTGCATTCGACGGGTTGGGCGGAGCGACTCATGCCGCAATATTTAACAATAATTAATTATTGCAAGTAAGCACTAGTTCCACCGGATGGCGACAGGTCGGGTCGTGGTGGTCCACGTAGCACAAAAAGAGATTTGCTGCGCTCCTGTGAACGATGCGCCGGAGGTTGCGGTTGCCGCGCACTGACCAGAATTTCTTGGGCTGGCTTGGAAAAAGGTGCGCGTCAACGCAGGGGCCTGCGGCGTGGACAGCATCACGATAGGGCGCTTCGCCAAAGACAGCCAAAGTCGGCCGCTCGTCGTGAAGGAGCAATTGAAGCGTGGCACTTAGCAACCCAAGCCGGTCAAATGGGTGTGGAGCGACAAACCGGGCAGCGCGGAAAAGCGGCCGTTGGGCATTCCCACGGCCACCGACCGCGTGGTGCAGGCGGCGGTGAGGATGGTCATTGAGCCCATCTTCGAGAGCCGATTCGCCAAACACAGCTACGGATTCCGCCCCGGACGCGGTTGCAAGGATGCGTTGCGGCGTGTGGAAGAACTGCTTCATGCAGGGCACACGGACGTCGTGGACGTGGACATCAAGGGCTATTTCGACACGATTCCCCATGACCGGCTCATGGCGTTGGTGCGCGAGCGCATCGCCGACGGGCGGGTTCTGGGGCTCATCGAAGGGTTCCTAAAACAAGGAGTGATTGAAGAAACCGACTGGCACGAAGCCAAGGAAGAGGGGACGCCACAAGGCGGGGTCATTTGCCGGATTGTTGGACGGGGCAGTTAGTCCGGCCATGTCGCAGCGCTCCATTGCCCGCTGCTGGCTAACATTTACCTCGACCCGTTGGACTGGCAGATGGCGTAAAGCGGCTATGAAATGGTGCGGTATGCCAACGACATGGTCGTCCTGTGCCGTAGCCAGGAAGAAACCGCCGCCTCGTCGAGCGTCTGCGCCAGTCCGCCGTAGAACTCCGCCTCGCGCAACGCTTGCACGAGGCTGGCTTCACGCTGTCGTCCGGAAGTCTCTCCGTGCGCGAAGCGCGCGACCGCGGCGCGCACCGCGGCGTCGGGATGCTTGCCCGCCGCCGATTTCGACGATGGAGTTCCCGGCCGCCAATTCCGCCTCGACGAGCGCCTTCAGCACCGCCGGAAATTGGGCCAGTTCCTTTTGCTGTTTCGGGGTGAGGTTCACTATGGTTTCGGGTCGGTCGGCAGCGGGGCGATGTCGGCCCATTTGTGCAGATAGAAGCTCGCCACGCGGCAGATGTCCTGCCTCATGCACTGGCTCTCCGGTCGCACGCGGGACAACTCGAGAATCGATTTCAGCTCGGGCGTGAAATCGCCACCGCATTTTTCCCGCAGCGCCTTCACCGCGGTCAACCAGCCGTAAAAGCGCGTGGACGCGTCCGCGGCGGTCTCGAAGGACGGGTCGGCCTCCTTGGGCGTGTGGTTGAACTTCGTGATGCGCGCGGCAATGTCCCGCCCCGCCGCTTGCACGGCGGGCACGAGTTCCTTCGGCGGCGCGGGCAGCAGGCCGAGGCAGTGCAGGGCATCGTGCGCGAGCTTCGGGTCTTCGCTCAAGACCAGGCCGCCCAGTTCGGCGACGAGGTTAGTGCGACTCGCGATGAGCTGCAACGCGCGCGGTGTTTGCGGCTGCTCGGAGGCGACGTAGGGAAACCAGGTTTGCACCGGCGAATCCAAGGGAATGGCGGCGAACTTCTTTTCTTCCTCGGTCGCCTTCTCCGCTTTGGCTTCCGCCTCGGTCGGCTCGGGCGGCGGTGGCAGGATGCGTTGCACGCGGAAACGATACGCGGCCTTGCTCTCCGGCCACGGCGGCTCGCCCGCGCGCGGCTGCGGCAACCACTCGCTCCATTGCTCGTGCGCCACGCCGGGACGGATTTTAGGCCACCAAGCGCGGCAGTCCGCCTCCACGGCGCTGCTGGTGTGGCAGCCGTCCACCCATACAAAATCCAAGCTCCCGTCCTCATAAAGTCCGGCGGCGGCGGGGCTGGCGGCTTGGATGAGATTCACATAATCGAGCATTCCTTGGCGTCGGAGATTGGCGCTGACGACATCCAGCCAGGAGCGGCCTTGGACGACACTACGCAAGGCCTCAGGGTATTCGGAGACGTGGCCGGTGAAATCCCGGAACAAATCCACACCATCGAGACGGAGACGTTTACCGCAGGCCAACATGACCTCGGCGAGGTAGCACAGTGAGCGGCCCTGCCACACGCCCACTTCCACGAAATGCGCGCCGTCCGGAGCGGCGCGCACGGCATCGCGATAGATGTCCTCGTAGTCCATCCAGCCGTGAATGCGGCGGCTGCGGGGTGTTAGCCAGAGTTCCGCGCGCAGGCGTCCGTGGGTTTCCAGTTCGGCGAGGAGGCGTTCGCTTTCGCAGCCCCATGCGAGGCGGGCGGCTTTGTGATCGCGTACACGCTTGCGCAGGCGCTCCTCCATGCCGGCGCGCCATTTGAAATGCTCCAGGGTGAGACGGCGGGTGGCTTTCTTGGTTTGGCCCGCCTGGGGGTGATGGATACTGCCGGTGTAAGGCCAGCGGCTGAGGCAAACTTTATAGCTGTCCGCTTTGGCCAGCTTTTCGGTGAGGGCGGCGCGCACGGGAAAGGCCGCCTCCAGGTCGGCCACGGTATGCAGGCCCTCCATGCCAGCCAGCCGTCCGCCAGGAGCGAGGCGATCCGTCATCCAAGCGCGGGCATAGTCGGACCCTTCCTGTTCCATGGCCGCCACGATGCCGCGCAGGTCCGCCACTTCGTAGAGCAGTTCATCACTGTCGGCGTGGAGCACCCACTCCGCAGGATATTGCTGCACGGCGGCCTGGAGTGCCGACATGCTCTGCGGGCAGTGGAAGCGGGCGCTGCGGCTCGGCACCAGCATCGCCCCGACTTCGGCACACTGCCGCTCCAGCAGCGCCAGATCGTCGCCTGGCTCCAGCAGGGCGGCTACCAGCAAGGTATCCACATGGGGCCTGTAATAGGCCAGCCAAAAGGGCAGAATGTCCGCCTCCCGCAGACTCGCGCGGCAGCAGGCGAGGATGCGACTGGGGGCGGTGAGCGGCGGCATGAAGTCACTTTGGGAAACTCACGCGGCACTCACCCGGCGGCGCGGGAGACGGAGGATGTGGCCCTGCGGAGATTCGGACTGATTGAGCGGATGCGGAAAGAGTCCATTCCAGGGATAGCCGGACCATTGCTCCAGCGGGGCTTCGGCCAGCGACCACGCGCCGGGAGGCCACTGGCGGCGGATGCGTTCCAGGGAGATGTCGGGATGCTGGAGGGCCGGGAGTTTTTCGCGGTCCATGGCTTCGCGGGCAATCATTGAGAGCCAGTCGCGCAGGCGGTCGTTGCTGGCCGCGGCTTCGGTGAGGCCAATGTCCTGAAGCGTGCCGCTGACAAGATTGTTGCCGCAGTGCAGGCGGGCGAGGGTTTCGGCGGGGAGGTTGTTTTTCATCTCCGCAGGGATCAGCGTGATGGGCAGGTGGTGACTGTAAATCCATGGATGCCACCACATGCGGGGATTCGTGCGTCCGCTGATATTACTGCTGCCCTCATCCTGTCCGGCGAGCCACCACGCCGGACAATAGACGTTCCAATCCCTGCGCTCATGGGCCGTGCCAAGCTGGTGGTCTATGTGACGCCCGTGATGCGCGATGTAGTCCGGCGCGTGCAGAATGTGCTGCTGAAACCGGGCAAAGGCCTTGCGGCGCAGCAGGAAGGCATGAGTTCGGTTGATGTTCGCGCCGCGCAGCACAAACGGGCTGCCGGGCACCGGCTGCGGGGTTTTGAGGTGCTGTCCACCGAGGTAAATCTGATCCCAGTCGTCCGGCACTTCGCGCATCAAACGGGAGAGCATTTCCTCCGCCCGCGGATGAAAGACCACGTCGTCCTCCAACACGAGGTAGCTTTCCAGCCCGTCCATCACGGCGTCATGCACCACATGCAGATGGCTCATCAGGCAGCCCCACGCACCGTTCCCCGCCGTCCACCACGCCGGGCCGGGACTCCAGTCGCCGCTCAGGGCCTTGACCCAGCGGATGCGATCCGCGGGGAACAGGTCCAGTTCTGCAAGGTGCGCCGCAAGCCGCTCGCGGCGGTCGGGCTTGTAGGGGAGATTAAGGATATAGATGCGGGGGATCATAAGCGCGCTATTTCTCCTTGGTAGCCTGTGGGGACTCAATTTCTTCGGCGGTTATGACTAAAAAAAGCGTCCGGATTCGGTGCTCGACCGATACCATTGCTGGGTCAAATCTCTTACCCTGCTTCATATCCATTTCAACTCGCTCACGAACGAGTTCCCAGTGTTGACGAGAATACCCGATCTCCTCTATTCTTTCATAGCCTTTACACCGGAGAACTTTTCCGTAACTTTCGTCCAAACGTAGACCGTCCCACGCTGTTGCTGGAATTGAAATTTCGTTAGTAATAGTAGTGCCATTTATAGCTCTGACGCGGAGAATCGTTTCCTGACCAAGGAACTCTTGTGATTTGGCGGGGATGCAGTCAATCGTTGTAATGGTTCCTAATGGAAGATCCAAGGCTCCATACAATCTTCCGTGAACATTCAAATCATCAATACGTGTAACGGGCGGAGTCTTTGAATGGTTAATTGCTATTACGCAGATTGCGACTACGTTTACAATGAGCGAAAAGTAAAATGCGATCTTCATTTTCCTGGCGTTAGATTTTCATCAGCCGTACAAGCCACGCAATATACTACTTTCTTGTAGGAATTCTCCTTGGCCTTCTGCCATTCCTGAAGGGGCGTCTCCAACGGCTTTAGGTTTGGATCAGGAAGAGACTTCGGATTAGCGCCAATCACAGAATTCTTCTGCGAATCGATGTAACCAAGATCAAATATACCTCCATCAGAATAATTATCGGGTTTTCCTTTCGCATGGGGCTTAAGTGGATTAGAAAAGGCCCCAATCAGTTCCTTTGGCGGGGCGGGCACTTTGTCCTTTTTAGAATCTTCAACGGCTTCGTCATACTTTTTCTGAGTTACTCCTTCCTCGTGTGGCTTTTTAGGATCCTTGGGATTGTATGCGATAGCAAATACTACTGGCTTTCCATCTCCACCGTTAGGGTTTTTTAATTTACAACACGAGTCAATCATGAGTTTTGTTTGCGCAAGCTTCAGTGCAGCCTCGTATGTGTCAAAACAATATGATGATTCTGTCAGTGATTCGGGGTCTCTTCCTATTAAAGTACAGACAACTCCGATACAGCCTTTCTGCGTCATGCGCTGAATCTTTTCATTGTCTCGCTGCTTGTTTCGATTAGGAAGGCGCTCGTTTAACAATTCTGCCATACTCATTTCTCTTGGCTCTCTGCCGAGAAAGTCATACCAATTGCCTGTTGAGTTAAAACACCAATCATAAACATTCACACTGCCTATTTCGGCTATCGGATCGCGTGACGACCAGCGCCCGGCGAATGGGCTATAGTACCTGAACCCGTAGTTCATCCATCCTGTTTCCTGATCCACGAACTGACCGTGGAAGGCGAAGTTCCAGGCGTAGTCGCTGGCGTCGCGTTCGCCGAAGCCGGGGTTCATGATCTTGCGCTGGCCAAAGGCGCTGTAGCTGTAGCGTTCCAGCGGGTTGCCGGTGGAGGGATCGAGGAGGGCGGTGGGGCTGATCCAGTCGTAGGCGACGTAGTGGCGCTGGACGGAGAGGCTGGTGCTGGATGATGAACCGGCGGAGGCGCTGGAGTCGGAGCCGGGGACAGGGAGTTCCGCATCGCGGCAGACCATGTCGGTGCGGTGGCGCAGGCCCCAGAGGTAGAGGCGGTCGGGAGTGGCGGTTTGTGCGCCGGGACATTCTTCGAGGATGCGCCAGGCGCGGTCATAGAGGAACTGGCGCACGCTGCCGCCGACGACACTGAGGGTGCGGCGGAAGAGGCCGTCGTATTGATAAGAGGCGACGAGGGTGTTGTCCTCCTGGCGGCGGACTTCGACCAGCCGGTTCCACGCGTCCCACTTGAGGTTATAGCCCTTTTGCCAGTCGCCGTATTTGTCAGGGGCGGCTTTGGTCATGTTGCCCGCGTAGTCGTGGGCCACGGCGGCGGGGGGGAGCGCGGGTGACGGCTGGCTGATGGCGGTGGTCTGGTTGGCCGCATTGTGGGAACGGGTGTGGGAGGCATCCGTATCAATTGCACCGCTGGCGCCACGGAGGGTATAGGCTTCCCAGTTGCCGAGGGGATCGAAGTCGAAGTCCTCCTGGCGCACCGGGCTGTTGATGGCGGTGCGGCCCTCATTGAGCACGCCGCGCTTGCGCTGCACTAACTGGTAAAGGCCGTCGTAGGTGAAGAGTTCGTCTTCGGCGATGCCGGACTGATCCACATCCTTCCATTTGCGCAGAGAGGCTTTGTTGTAGCCGTAGAAGAGGTGCTCGATCCACGCGCCGGTGGTCTGCGCATGTCGCCAGCGGACTTCCTCCAGCCGGCCAAAGCGGTCGAAGGCGCGGTAGGGATCACCGGCGTCGCCGTTGTCTTCGCTGCTCAGCTTGTAATGGCGAAGTTCTACGTTGTTCTGCGGATACTGGGTGCGGACGATCCAGGAGAGGCCGGCGTAAGTGTAATTCACGGCGGGGGCGGCTTCACCCTGGATGCCGAGGCGGGTGGGCCGGCAGAGACGGTGATCGAAGCTGGGAGTATTTTCGTAGGTGGTGAGGAGGCGGCATCCGGCGGGATAGACGGTGGCGGTGTGGCGGAGGTGGTTATAGACGGAATCGTCGTATTCGTAGCCCACCACGGGTGTGAGGTTATTCACTTCGCCGCCGTGGTCCTGAGCGTCGGCGGTGAGCTGGCCCCAGGCGTTGCGGGTGAATTTGACCTGGTTCTTGATCGTCCCGCTGCCGGGTGCGGGGTGGTCGTAGCTGGTGACGGTTTCCAGATAGCCGCGGGCATGGTAACGCAGCGAGATGCGGAGGATGAACTCGTCTATGTTGCCGGTATCGGACGAAGATGAACTGCCGGGGACGGTGGAGTTGCCGTTGGCGCGGGTGACGCAGTCATCGGTGAGGCGGGCGGCTTTGTCGTAAAGGAAGTCGCGCACAGTGCCGTTGGCATCGGTTTGTTTGACGGTCTGCCCGGCACGGTTGTAAGCCCAGGAGAGGCGGCGGGTGGAGGTGTCGCCGGGGTATTGCTTCGCGGAAAGCAGGTGGCCGGTGGCGACGCCGGATTCGGCAAGGGTGGTGCCGTAAAACCACTGGGTGAGCTGCGTGCCGGTAACGGCATTGGCGATGCTCATGCTCTTGAGCAGGGAGCCGGCATGGTAGGCGAAGGTGGTGGTGCGGTTTTTGTCGTGACCGGCGACCGGATCGCCGCTGCCGTCGAGCACTTCGTTTTCCACCAGGGTTTGTTGGCGTCCGGCGGCGTCGTAGAGGAAGACATTGTCGGTGCCCTCCGGATCGCGGGTGCGGGAGACCTCTCCGGCGGCGTCGAAGAACGTGCGGCTCATGAGGATGAGGCCGTTTACCACGTCGTCATCATCGGCGGCGGGCCAGAGGTCGGGACGTTCCAGCGGATTGCCGCCGTTAGTGCCATAATCCGCGGTCACGAAGGTGCGGCCTAGGGCATCCGGCCAGGTGGCGACATAACTGCGGCGGGCGCGGGGAGCGGATTCTGTAGGACCGTGGAGCGGGCCGGTATCAGTGGCGAGGGCGTCGTGATAACGCTGCAGGGCGGTGCTGAGAATGACGGAGCCGCCGGCATCGTAATCCACATGGCTCTGAGTGAAGACGATGTCGGTATCCACCTGGTTGGCCTCCGGCACATCAATATCAGTCACGGTGCCGATGGAACCGACCCAACTGCTGCTTCCGTGATATTGATAGGCATAGCGGGTGCGGAGAGCCTGCCAGTGGCTGTCGGGATGCAACTCCTCCTCGTCAGCCGGGACCGGTTCAGTGTAGCGGATGTCCGACGTGACGGGATAAATCGCGTCTCCCTGGAAGGAACGTTTGCCGTAACGCAGACGGCGAATCAGAAGAGCCTCACCTTCTTCGCCCTCCTGTACAGCCACCGTGGCAAGGCGGCCGGGGGCGGTGCTTTCCTCCGGGTAGTAGGTATAAACATGCAGGAAGCCGCTGTGCTCATGCAAAGTGACGCTGAGGGTAAAAACACTGTTGGGCAGGTCCGGCTCCGCGACAGTACTGATGGCGGAGGACCGGGCGCGGAGAAGGTGGCGGCCTTCGGCGTCGAAACGGTTGTACTGATACCAGCGGCGTCCGGTGCCATCCTCCTCGAAGATGCGCAGGATGACTTTCCCGGAGGCGTTGGTATAGACAATGTTTTTGTGCCCGTCGGGCAGCGTCTCCACCGTCTTGCGCCGCCATTCATTCGGTTCTCCGAAGCCGGGGTCGGTGGGGCGGTCAGTGTAGTCGAACGTATAGACCTGAGTGCCCCCATGGGTCATTTCTTTGGCCACGCGGCGCTCGGCGCCGTATTCAAACCAGTGACTGGTGAAGGGCATGAGCCCGGTGGTGGTGGAGCCGTCGGCAAGATCGTCAGGATCAGCGGACGAACCGTGAGCTGTGTAGAACCGTTCCATCCCTTCGGCGGTCACGCGGGCTTTGAGGCCGCTCAAAAATCCGGGCGCGCTCTCATCCTTGTAATAGCGGTAATACTCGCGGCTGACCGGAGTCGGATCCCAGTCGGCGAGGTCCGCATTCCACTGCTCAATGATGGCGAATTTGAGATCGCCCGGATTCCCGTGGTCCGTCGTGCCGTCGTGATAAACATAGCGCACGCGCCGGACATTCTCCAGAGTGGAACTGGCGGGCGAAAGAGTGCGCAGGGTGACGCTTTCTGTCTGCCCCTCCTGACCGCCAGCCTGGGACGGCCCGTAGTAGGCATACTGGAAGTCGCTGACGGTCGTGCCGCCGGGGCCGGTTTTCTGCACCACGCTGACGAGGCGGCCTGTGCCGCCAGCATCGTAGCTGAGTTCCACGGTGCGCCCGCCGCGGGAGGTGACGGTGCGCAGCCGTCCGGCGAGAGCCGGGGATGTGCCCGGCCCGTTGTCGTGAAAGGTGCGCCTCGCTCCGCTGCGCGTGGTGAAGGCAAGGTAGCCCTGCGAAGCCACCGGGCGGAGAGTGGCCAGGCTGGGAAAGGCGGGCCGAAGGCCGCCGGCAGTGGCCGGTGCAAACCACTGATGCCGGTTCCCGCCGCCCACCACGACTGTGCGGTTGCCGGTGGCTCCGGTGTTGAAGCGCACATAGGGCTGCTGGCGGATCGTGACGCCGCGACCGTGCTGGCCCACGCCCCCACGCTGCGTCCAGTTGTTGATGACGCGGGTGTGACCCCATGCCATGCCCACGGCACGTCCATGGAGGTCCGGCACCTGCAAGGCCATGCGTCCGGTGGAATAGCGGATAGGGGCTTCACTTTCCTCATGGCAGCCTCCCTCCAGCGGGCAGTTCTCAGGAGTTTCACCGCCGCCGCTGTCATCGCCGTCGGTCAGGGCGATTTCATTGCCTTCGCAGTCGCAGCAGGTTTTGTCCGCCTCTTCATCAGGCTCACCGTCCGGCCCCTGGAGGGAACCGCTGCTGCCATCCGGCGGCGGGCCTGACGAACTGCTGCTGCTCGATGACGAAGGTGAGGAGGATGACGAGGAAGAGCTCTCCGGCGGTTCCGAACTGGATGAAGAGGAACTCGAAGAAGAAGATGATGATGATGACGAAGAAGAATCAGAAACGGAATCAGAACTGCTCGATGAGCCGGGCGGCTCATCCGGCGTGGATTCGAGGACAATGTAGCGGACGCGGTTCCGCTCGATACCGTCATAGACCAGTTTCTCGCGGGCCTGGGAGCCGGGGCGGCGGCGCTTGATGAGATTCCCTGACGCATCGAACCACCGCTCGGTGAGCAGCGCCTCGGTCGTAAGGTTCCCATCGTCATCCGCACCCCACACCTTTTCCCGGAACACCTGACCCCGCGGGTCGTATTCCAAGGCGGATTGTCCGAGGTAATGCCCGGCCCCAATGGACTCCCGGTAACGCACCGTGCCGGTAACGCGGTCCGCGTGGTCGTATTCCGTGACCGCGATGTAGTCCCGCGTGCCGTCATGACCCGTGGCCTGCGTCTGTCGGCTGCGCCAGTCGTAGCCAAAGAACAGCGGGCGATTTTCAGAGGCCGCCGGATCATCCGCCAGATGACGAATGAGCGCCGAGAGATTTTCATCCCCGCCGTCCAATTCCTCTCCCGTGCCCGCATCCACATCGTAGCGGCTGGACTCCACGATTTTCATATCGTTGTCTCCGCCACCGGCGGCGGGATTGGTTTCCTCGGCACCGGTGTCATCCGTACCCATCCAAACGGACTTCACCTTGCCGCGGGAATCGAAAACGGTGCGCGTGATGGTGCCGCTGTGGTCCCTGACCCGGTTCACGCGGCGGCGGCTGTCATAGCCGTATTCCGTCTGCTCGTAGTGCGTCCCAACGGTTCCCACTCCGCCATTTTCACTGGTGGACGGAATGCTGTGATAAACACGCACCCACTCCAGCAGGCCGGTGGGGCTGTACTGACGGCATGTCCAGCGACGCCACCGGCTCCGGTCCTCCATGCTCTCCGTGGAGGGCAGTGGCCAGGAATCCACTCCGGAAGGCCGTTGGATGACCCGTTCTTCAAGGACGCGTCCTGCGTGATCCATGCGTGTCCAGAGCAGGGCACCGATGGTATGCGCCGTGCCGGTGGTGGAAGCCCCCGCCCGGTATCCCACGGCGCTGATCTGACGATGCCCCGGGTCATCAAAAGCCGTGAAGCGGGCCGTGCGCAGACTGGTGGTCGCAGTCGCACTATCACTCATTTGCACCGGGCGCACCGGCCCCAACACCTCCAGCGTGCGGCCCTGGGCATCACTGATCGTATCGGTAATGAGATGCATCCCTCCGTTTGCAGGAGTGCCCCATCCCGGCGGCAGCGCGGGGAGAAAACCGGAAGCGAGGGTGTGATCCACATCCTCAATGCGGCGCTTGAGCGCGCCCGTGGCGTCCTCATACTGCAGATACGTCAAAAACCCGCGGGGACTTTTCTCCCAGACCACCCGGCCATGCTCATCGGATACGGTGCGAACCGTGTTCGCCTGTCCGGTGCCATTCTGGGCCTCCGGCACCGCCGGAAGAATGGTGACTTTTTCGCGGCCTTGGAAGCTCATGGGGACGGACAGGGATTGAGGCTACATGACGGCGGGAAGGCTCAGACACTCGAACAATAACGGCGTTCAAAACACAGAGGAAATTTACAGCGTGCGCGGTGATGCTGCTCAATCCCCGCGCCGTGTCCATTCGTTTTTGGAAAATAATTGGGGCCGCCTCAGGAAGAGTTGAGAAGCCCCCTCAGCAGGAAATTTTCAATCCGGCCAATCCCGCTCCGCTTTTGGCCTCTATCTCAAGCTGGCCTTGGTTGGACTTGCAGCGGTCTCAAACCAAGATCGCACCTGTCGCTGGACTATTTCCGGGCGGACTTGATTAGTTTCCCATTTCCTTATCGGTAACTGATTAGCACCCATTGGGCACCGGACGCTGGTCGTTGAAAAGTTCCGCGATGCCGGTGATGAGGCTTTCCGTTCGCAGTTTCATCGTTTCGGTCAGGCTCTTGAAGATCGCGAACATGGTC
>JAGNEJ010000112.1 GCA_018003315.1 Verrucomicrobiales bacterium | reverse complement strand
AGGTAGCCCAGGGCATCGCCCTGGGTCCAAAGGGTGAAACCCTGGGTCCGAAGGGCATCGCCCTGGGTTTGGCGGTCGAAATACATTCAAGCCCTGAAGGGGCGGGCCAACAGGCGGACGAACCATTCGGTCGCCCCTTCAGGGCTGGATGTTTCCGGGGGTTCCCGGACCTGGGGCGTTGCCCCAGGCTATCATAGGACGCGCCGTTGGCGCTGGGATTCCACGCCCCAAAGGGGCAACCCAAGGTAGCCCGGGGCATCGCCCTGGGGCCGAAGGGCAAAAGCGATTCAAGCCCTGAAGGGGCGATCCAAGAGGAAAGTTCGTGGCGATTATGTCGCCCTTTCAGGGCTGGACGTTTCCGGGGATGATCCAACCCAGGGCGTTGCCTTGGGCTATCGTAGGCCGCGCCATTGGCGCTGAGATGCCGAGACCAAGCCATTATGGGCGCGCCGTTGGCGCTGAGGATGAGATCAGACGCCATAACCGAGGTTTTTCAGGTTTGCTTTGATAACCTGCTCCAGTTTCGCGGACTCGGCGAACTGGGCGTTCAGTTCCGCAACGAGGCGCGGCATCTTTTCCTCGAAGGGCTCGTCGTCGGCCTCCACATCCTCCGCGCCGACGTAGCGGCCGGGGGTGAGGACGTGGCCGTGGGCGCGGATTTCCACCAGCGAAGCGGATTTGCAGAAGCCGGAAACGTCCTCGTAGCCCTTGCCCTCGCGCCAAGCGTGGTAGGTGTCGGCCAGCTTGGCGATGTCCTCGGGCAAAAGGTTCTTCTGGGTGCGGTTGACCATGTAACCGAGCTTGCGGGCATCGAGAAACAAGACCTCGCCGCGACGGTCGCGCAGTTTCCGCGTGCCGTGTTTTCCACCGCTCTTGTCCTTCGCCATGAGCCAGACGCAGACGGGAATCTGGGTGCCGAAGAAGAGCTGGTTGGGCAGGGCGACCATGCAGTCCACCGCGTCGCCCTCGACCATGGCCTTGCGGATCTCTCCCTCGCCGCCGCTGTTTGAACTCATCGAGCCATTGGCCAGGATCACCGCCGCGTAGCCATCCGGTGCGAGGTGGTGGAAGATGTGCTGGAGCCAGGCGAAGTTGGCATTGCCCAGCGGCGGCACGCCGAATTTCCAGCGGGCGTCCTCGCGCAGCATCTCGCCGGCCCATTCCTTGATGTTGAACGGCGGATTGGCCATCACCGAGGCGAAGCGGGCATCCGGGAAGGCGTCCTTGAGCAGGGTGCCCTCGTTGTTCCGGCGCAGGTCGCCGGAAATCCCCCGGATCGCGAGGTTCATGCGGGCGAGCCGGTAGGTCTCCGGGTTTCTTTCCTGCCCATAGACGGCGATGTCATCCACCCGGCCCGAGTGGGCGAGCACGAAGCGGTTCGACTGGACGTAGAATCCGCCCGTGCCGCAGCAGGGGTCATAGACGCCGCCCTTGAACGGCTCGATCATTTCCACCATCAGCGTGACCATGCAGCGCGGCGTGTATTGCTCGCCACCCGCCTTGCCCTGCATCGCGGAGAACTCGCCGAGGAAGAACTCATAGACACGGCCGAGCAGATCAAAATCCTCCGGCGCACCGGTCAGGTTGAGGTTGGTGAAGTGGTCGATGAGTCCGCCGAGCATCTGCGAGCTGAAATCCGCCTTGCCGAAGATTTTCGGCAGCACGCCCTTGAGGTTTTCGTTATCGCGCTCGATGGCGCGCATGGCGTCGTCCAGCCGTTTGCCGATGTCTGCGGCACGGGCGTGGCGCTGGAGCGTGGACCAGCGGGATTCCTCTGGAACCCAGAACACGTTGTCGGCCTGGTATTCCTCCGGGTCTTCCGGGTCGGCATGGGGCGTATCCAGCAGCTCGGCGTGCTTCCGGTCGAAGGCGGCGGACAAGTAGCGCAGGAAGACCATGCCCAGACAGACGTGCATGTAGTCGGTGGGCGGCACGGCACCGCGCATCTTGTCGGCGGCATCCCAGAGCTGTGCTTCGAGGGTTTTGGCGGCTGCGGGAGCGGCGGATTTTTTCTTGGCGGGCATAAAACGTTGTAGGCGTGACGCATGAGATGCGCCAGAAATGATCGCTTGGAGCTAACCGGAGTTCAATGTTTTACAGAAAGTCAAGGTGGAATGGGTCAGTTGTGATCGTGGCGGCATTGCCCCGTCCTAACTGAGCGTTTGGTGTCGCTCCGGGCAGTACGGTTCGGATGTCCATTTCAAAGGCTGGTCGGCTGTCGGGATCCCCGCAAGATCGTGAAGCGCAACTAACACGGCCTTGCGAATAGCCCCCAACGCCATGCCGCCATGCTACCATGCACGGCAAGCTCTTGGTCCCGGCTCCGCCGAGTTGGGAAGCGCTTCTGCACCTCACATAAAGGCGAAGCAATCCGCACCATTCCCGCCGCCCGCGCCGATGCCCGCCTCCACCTCCATGACTACATCGACGCCTTCCTCCCAATTTCGGGAGGCGCTGCTGGGCTAATGCAGGCGCAGGCCGTGGCGCTGCCAGAAGGCATGAAGGGATTCGGGTGATCCGTTGAAGACGTTTCGTTCCACGGGGCGGTCGAGGTTGCCGAAATAGAGCGGGAAGCGCCAGGAGCCGTGGTGGTAAACCTTGGGACGCGAGGCGCCGCGCTCCCAGTCCACGCCGCCGTATTGCCACAAGGCCCAGTTCGGCCAGACGCGGTATTGGTTGAGCAGCCCACGAGGGTTGCCCGGTGCCGGAAACTCCCTGGTTTCGCCACTTTCGTGCGAATAGAGCGCCAGCCAGTAGGGTGAGCGGCGCAGCCTGGCTTTGGTGGCGGCGTCGGCACTGCCCAGCAGGAGTTTCAAGTGAGTGCTGTTTTCCAGATAGATGACCGGGACCACTCCGGTGCGGGCTTCTACCCGGTTGATGAATCGAAGCATGTCCGAGAGACTCGATTTCGCATCGAAGTCCCCGCAGAGCAGCAGGGAAGGGGCCGACCAGGAGCGCCCCCGGGCCAGGGCGAAGGCGCGGTTCACCAGTTGATCCGCCTGCTTCACGGCATCGACATGCGTTTGCAGGCGGTAATAGACGCCTGGCAGCATTCCCGCACGGTCCGCCGATGCCAGAAATGAGGCGCACTTGTCATCGAGGACACCGCCCTTGCCCGCCCTGGCGATCAGTCCGTATGCGCCATTGGCGCGCAGTGCGGAAACATTGCGTTCCGAATAACCAACACCGGGGCGCTGCCGCTCTTTGGGATCGTAGGCCGAAACGTTGATGATTTGCGGCAGGCCGCCTGCTGGGGCAAAACCATTCGGCTGACTGGATATTCCCCCGCCCGGATGAGTGCACTGAGCGAGGAGCAGGGTGAGGGACAGTGGAACGAGGCGTTTCATGTTCATGGGAGGCGCATCAGAAATAGCCGTGACCGCGCATTGCGCAACTCCGCACCTTGGAATCCGGGCAGGGCGACAGCCGGTGCCGGACGCGGCGGCATGTCAGGATTTTCAATCCCTCGACAACCCGTCGTTTGCCGGTAGTTTGGCCGAATTCACAACCACATGTCTGACATTCTGAAATCCAAACTGACGCCGCTGCAGTATGAAGTCACCCAGCTCTGCGGCACCGAACCTCCCTTCCGCAATGCTTACTGGGACAACCACCGTGACGGCATTTATGTGGATGTTGTTTCCGGAAAGCCCCTGTTTTGTTCCGAGGACAAGTTCGATTCCGGCAGTGGCTGGCCGAGCTTCACGCGGCCCATCGACGATGGGGAAATCGTGGAAAACGAGGATGGCAGCCATGGAATGAAGCGGACCGAGGTGCGATCCAAAACGGGCGAAACCCATCTGGGTCATGTCTTTCCGGACGGTCCGCGGGAGTCCACTGGCCTGCGTTACTGCATCAATTCGGCCAGTCTGCGCTTTATTGCCAAGGAGGACATGGAAAAGGAAGGCTATGGAGAATGGCTGCGGCTTTTTTGACAGGCAACCCCCACGCGCAAACACCATGCACCATCCCCCACAGGCTGCAGAAGCGGCTGGACGCGATTTCACCGGCGGCGGTATTCTCGGAATGCCGCGCCGACCCGTCACCACAGGCGACAAGAGGCTGGACGCCATCGTCCATGAACTGGTGGCCCAGCATGGCGGCCTCGCGGACGAGGCGTTGATCGAGGAACTGGTGGTCAATGCGCTGCGCTTTGCACGCTATGAAATCAGCATAGCCGACCTCAAACTCATCAACCGGACACTGCGAGAACTGCGATCCGCCAACCGGGTTTTCTTTCCCTACCGCAACCGCCACAAAGTGGTGATTTACGGTTCCGCCCGGACCCATCCAGAGCAGGCGGAGGCAAAGGCGGCGGAGGAATTCGCCCGGCGGATGGTGGAAATGAATTTCATGGTCATCACCGGTGCGGGTGAGGGGATCATGGGTGCCGGCCAGAAGGGAGCGGGGCGCGAAAACAGCTTCGGCCTGAACATCAAACTGCCCTTCGAGCAGGAGGCGAATGAAACCATCGAGGGGGACAAAAAGCTGGTGAACTTCAATTACTTCTTCACCAGGAAACTCACCTTTGTGAAGGAGGCTGAAGCGGTGGCGCTGTTTCCCGGGGGATTCGGCACCATGGACGAATGCTTTGAACTGCTGACGCTCATCCAGACGGGCAAGAGTCAGATCATCCCCATCCTGATGGTCGATGCCCCGGATGGCACTTACTGGAAAACCTTCTCCGTTTTCCTGCGCGACCATCTGCTGCGCCGCAGGCTGATTTCCGAAGGGGATTTTTCCCTCTTTCACATCACGGATGATGTAGCGGAGGCCGCGGAGCACATTCGGAAATTTTACCGGGTGTTCCACAGCTACCGATATGTCAGGGAGCAAATCGCAATCCGCCTGCACCGGCGCATCCGTCCGGAGGAGGTTTACATTCTGAACAAGCAGTTTCCGGATTTGGTGTTGGAAGGGACCATTGAGCAGGGCACCTGCCTGGAGGCGGAGCGGGATGAGCCGGAACTCGCAACGCTGCCGCGGCTTGTTTTCAAGCCGAAACGGGGCAACTACGGGCGGCTCCGCGAGTTGATCGATGCCGTCAATGCCGCTGAATTCGAACCGAGCTAACAACGGCGATGCGGAAGCCGGGGAAAACCCGCCTGGACCAGGCCCTGATGGCCCGCGGACTGTGCGAAAGCCGGGAACAGGCGCGGCGTCTGATTCTGGCTGGTGAGGTGGTGGTCAACGACCGGCTTGTGGATAAACCAGCCACGCCCGTTTCCGACGGGGACCGGCTCGACCTCAAAGTGAAACCGCGCTTTGTCAGCCGCGGCGGATTGAAGCTGGAAGGCGCACTGCTGACCTTTGGCGTGGATCCCGAGGGCTGGATCTGCCTGGACATTGGAGCCTCCACCGGGGGGTTCACCGACTGCCTGCTCCAGTCCGGTGCGGCCAGGGTCCATGCGTTCGACGTTGGCACGAATCAGCTTGCCTGGAAATTGCGGAATGATGCCCGGGTGGTTTCGCGTGAAAAATTCAACGTGCGGCATCTGCAGCCATCCGATGTGAACGAGCCCATTGATCTGGCCGTTTTCGACGTTTCATTCATTTCCCTGACGCTGGTGCTGCCGCCGGTGTTCCGCCTGCTGCACCCGCAGCGGGGACAAATCATCTGCCTGATCAAACCCCAGTTTGAACTGGGCCGCGAGGATGTCGGCAAAGGCGGAATCGTCCGCGATCCCGCTCTGCACCTGCGGGCCGTGGAGAAAATCCGCCTTTTCATCGAAGAACACACGCTGCTTCGCTGGCGCGCCGTGATGGAATCGCCCGTCAAGGGCACGGACGGCAATACTGAGTTTCTGGCGTGGATTACCCAGCCGCCGGTGGACCACTGACTGCCACGGATGCGTGCCCTGCTTTGCTCGCCGCGGCCTCCTGAATTCGGCCCGCTGCGCACTTGCCGTGCGGCGCAAGCGGGGCACCATTGGCGGCTTCATGACAACAAATACCTCCCCAGCACCCATCAGGGTGCGTTTTGCCCCATCGCCCACCGGCTACCTGCACGTGGGCGGGGCACGAACTGCCTTGTTCAACTGGCTTTTTGCCAAGCGCCACGGTGGAGTCTTTGTGCTCCGCATTGAGGACACGGATGCCGCCCGCAACACACCGCAGGCCCTCGCGGCGATCCTCGACGGCCTGCGCTGGCTCGGCCTGGACTGGGATGAAGGCCCGGAAGCAGGCGGGGACTTTGGTCCCTATTTCCAAAGTCAGCGGGGATCCATCTACGACCGCCATCTGCAGTCGCTGCAGGACCGCGGATTTCTCTACGAGGACAATGGTTCGATTCGCTTTCGCTCCCCGCGCCAGGAAATCGTGTTTGAGGACAAAGTCTGCGGCCAGGTGCGGATCGACCGTTCCAACGAGCCTGACATGACGCTGCGCCGCCCGGACGGCTCTTACATCTTTCATTTTGTCAACGTGGTGGACGACATGGAAATGGGCATTTCCCATGTCATTCGTGGGGAAGACCACCTGATGAACACACCGAAGCACCTCGAACTGTTCCAGGCGTTCGGCGTCACTCCGCCAGTGTATGCGCACATCCCTCTTTTTCTCAATCAGGATGGGTCCAAAATGAGCAAACGCGACCAGGGTGCCGCGGTGGACAGCTACATGGAAGCGGGGTTCGTTCCCGAAGCGGTGCGCAACTACCTTTGTCTGCTGGGATGGTCCCCGAAGGATGACCGTGAAATGCTGCCGATCGAGGACGTGATCTCCCTGTTCGACTGGGACCACCTGAACCGGGCGCCCAGCCGGTTCGACTTCACCAAATGCCAGTGGCTGAACAGCCGCTATCTGGCGGAAATGAGTGAGCCGGATTTCCTAACACTGGCGCGCGGATGGCTGGAGCGCGCCTGCCCGCATCTCCTGGCGCTGGCCGGACTGCAACTGGACGCCGCCCTGCGCCTCATGAAACCCAAGGTGAAGCACATTCCGGAAACGGCCGAACACCTCACCATGCTCTTTTGCGATGATGCTCCCATTGAGGAAGCCGGACGCGACAAGCTCCGGACGCAAAAGAACGGTCAAGCCAATGCGCAAGCCCTCACGCAGCACCTGAGCAGCGCCGGTGACTGGCACGCAGAGGCCATTCAAGTGGCGATTCAGGCCGCAGCGTCCGACCTGGGGGCAAAGACAGGGGCGCTGATGTTTCCGCTGCGGTTCTGCGTGACCGGCTCTTCCCACGGGGTGGACCTCATGCCCGCACTGGTGCTGCTAGGCAGGGAAACCGTGCTGCGCCGACTCAAGGAGCGCATTCCGAAAATTTTTTCCTGACAAGCATGCGGCGGGCCGATCAGACATCGTAGGCCCGTCCGTCCCGGCCTTCATACCAGTGGACGAACGAGCGGTTGACGATTTCGAATCCCCCCGGCGTTGGATAGTCTCCGGTGAAATACCAGTCCCCGCAGGTTGCGGAGATGGCATCGTGCAGGCTTTGCACCGTCTGGAATACGACCTCCAGTTCACCCTTCCAGGAAGTCTCCGGGTAGATCATCCGGCTGATCCTCCGCGCGATTTCCTCGTCGGAAAACGGCGTGTAAATTTCCTTCACGCAGTTGCCCATTTGTGCCACCGGTTGCTCCAGTTCGACTTTGCATTTTGAATACACGCCGTCGATCACCGACTGGCGTCCGCTGTCGCGCAGCAATTCAATGGCGGCTTGGAACGCGATGAACTTTCCGATTTCCGCCATGTCAATGCCGTAGCAGTCGGGAAAGCGGATCTGTGGTGCGGTGCTGGCCACCAGAATTTTTCTGGGATTGGTGCGGGTGAGCATTTTCAGGATGCTCTGTTTCAGCGTGGTGCCGCGCACGATGGAATCATCGATCACCACCAGGACGTCGGCCGGCCCCACTTCGCCGTAGGTCACATCATAAACGTGGGAAGCCAACTGCAGGCGGTTCTGCTCCTGGGAAATGAAGGTGCGCAGTTTGATGTCCTTGTGGGCGATTTTTTCCCCCCGCGGCCAGTTGCGCATGATCAGCGAATCCACCAGATCCTCTGTTAGGGTTCCATCCCGGGATGCCTGGAGGATGGCCGCCTTCACCTCCCCGCGCCGGTGGAGACGCAGGCCCCGCATGAGGCCGGTGTAAGCCACTTCCGCGGTGTTTGGGATGAAGCTGAAGATCGCCCGTTCCAGATCGCCATCGATCCCCCGCAGAACCCGCGGAACGAGCGCCGCTCCCAACCGCTTGCGTTCCTGGTAGATGTCCGGGTCATTTCCGCGGCTGAAATAGATGCGCTCAAAGGAACAGGGACGGCACGGCTGCTCCGGCGCAAAGCGTTCGCAGCGCACGGAGCCGTCTGTTTTCATCGACACCACGGTGCCCGGCTCGACTTCGGTGATTTCCTCCTGAGCCGCACTGAACACCGTCATCAATGGGACCCGCTCCGAGGCAAAGGCGATGAATTCATCGCTCTCATACTGAAAGCACGGGCGGATGCCGTGCGGGTCGCGCAGCACAAAACAGTCTCCGTTCCCGACCATGCCAACGATGGTATAGCCGCCATCCCAATTCTGAGCGCTCTGGCGAATCACAGAACCGAGATCCAGCCGCTCGCTGATGATTGCCGGAATCGCGCGCCCCGGCGTGCCGCGGTCCCGCAGTTCCCGGTAGATGTCCGTGTGCTGCTCGTCCAAATGATAGCCGATTTCCTCCAGCACCGTCTGGGTGTCGGTTCCAAAAATGGGATGCTGTCCGCGGTCCACCATCAACTGGTTGAGCTGCCGCGTGTTGGTCATGTTGAAATTCCCCAGGACCATGAGATTGCGCGTCGGCCAGTTGCTCTTGCGGTAGTAGGGGTGGCAGGAGGAAACCGCAAATTCGCCGCTGGTGCCATACCGCAGGTGCCCAATGAGAATCTCGCCGCCAAAATCGAAATGGGTTTTCACGGTCGCCGGCTTTTTGGGATCGATGCGGCCTTTGCGCACGAGTGCGTCAAAAGCGACCTGCTGCGCTTTGAAGACCTGCCCCAGTGAATCCTGCCGGGCACTGCGCGTGCGGAACATGTAGGGCTGCCCCAGCGGCATGCCGATTTTGGTGCAGCCGATCCCCATGCCGTCGTGCCCCCGGTTGTGTTGTTTTTCCATGAGCAGAAACAGCTTGTGGAATCCGTAAAGGGCCGTTCCGTAGGTGTCGAGGTAGTACTCCAGCGGCTTGCGCAGGCGCACCAAGGCCACACCGCATTCGTGCTTGATGAAATCGCTCATCGATGGGGAAGGGAGAAACACCCAGCGCGCGGTTCATCAGTGCTGCTGGAGGCCAAGCGTGGAAGGGATTGTTTGGTCTGGCAACCGGATTTTGCGGCGGATTTGTCACGCCTGCTGCGCGCGCGCACCGTTCCCAGGATGGCGCATGGGGAACGTGCGAAGCGTGCGTTGTCGGTGTTGCCGCGGTTTTGGGCGATGTCAGGATGCCGTTGTTCCGTGCCCCGGACCCACGCGCCGGCCATGGGCCGAGCGGGTGCCGGGTGCTGGAGCTGCGACGCACCAATGCATCTGAGGAGATGCAAGAAGCCGGGTGGGGTTACTCCCGGACCAGAATCAAGGCGTAGGCGGCGGCGTAGCTGGCGGTGTGGGTCAGGCTGAGCTTGATTTCGGTGACTCCGAGATCTTGGGCCTGTTGTTCGGCGGCTCCGTGGAGGCGCACCGTCGGCTGGCCGCTCTCCAGGCGGCAGATTTCAATGTCGGTCCAGTTCATTGCTGCGCCAATGCCGGTGCCGAAGGCCTTGGCGACGGCTTCCTTGGCGGCGAAACGGGCGGCGAATGGCAGCTCCGAGGCGCGGTGGGTGCGGCAGTAGGCAATTTCCCCATCGGTAAAGCAGCGGCTCAGAAAGGCCTCGCCATGCGATTGGATGCTGCGGGCGATCCGTGCGGTTTCGACCAGGTCGGTTCCGATTCCGTAAACATTCATGGGGCGGGCGATTTCAGCCAGGGTAGCGGGCCATGACCGCGCGCATTTCTCCCACCGCCTGACGCAGCCCCACAAAGAGGGCACGGGAAACAATGTGGTGGCCGATGTTGAGTTCGACGAGGTGCGGAATCGCAAAAAGCCCGGGCAGATTGCCGGTGGTGATGCCGTGTCCCGCATTGACCTGGAGACCGGCAGCATGCGCTTGGGCACCTGCCGCGGCGAGGCGTCGGACCTCAGACTGACGTTCTTCGCCGGTGTGGTTTGCGTAGGCTCCGGTGTGCAATTCCACCATGTCGGCGCGCAGGGCGGCGGCGGCGGCGATCTGCTCCGGCTCAGGGTCCACAAAAAGACTGACTTTGGCTCCGGCAGCCTGAAGACGGCGGATCGTCGGGTCCAGTGCCGCCGTGTGAGCCACCACGTCCAGCCCGCCTTCCGTGGTGATTTCCTGGCGGTTTTCCGGCACCAGACACACGAAATCCGGTCGCACGTTTTCCGCGATCGCCACGATTTCCGGGCTATTGCCCATTTCCAGGTTCAATCGAGTGCCGATTTTTTCCCGCAGGAGGAAAACATCGCGATCCTGAATGTGCCGGCGGTCCTCGCGCAGATGGACGGTAATGGAATGCGCCCCTGCGGCTTCGCATTCCAGGGCGGATTGCAGCACAGATGGCTCTTCGTGGTGCGCACCGGGCATCCGCGCATAGCGGGCCTGTCGCAGGGTGGCTGCATGGTCGATGTTGACGCCGAGGTGAAGCATGGGGTGGGGAAGTATGGTGGCGGACGGCGGGCACCGTCAGCCCGGCAATCATGCATGGGCATTGATGCAATGCAAATTCAGCCCACTGGCGAAGCCACTCTGAACTTGTCATTTTTTCAGACAGGTGATAGGCGGGGGGCTGTCATGATGCCGATTCCGCAACGGATCCTGCTTTCCACCCAGACGGCGGAGGTGCTGCGGCGCGGCATCGCTGCGGGCGTTTATCTGGGTTTTCTGCCTGGTGAACTGGAATTGTGCGAGCGCCTGAAGGTAAGCCGGGTCACCCTGCGCGCCGCGCTGGCGCAGTTGGAGACGTCCGGGGAAATCACCGGCGGCAAAGGCCGACGGCGGCAGGTGATGGCCCGGCCGACCGGAGCGGTCGGCGGGCACATGGCGACCACGGTGCTGCTGTTGAGCCCTGTGCCCATTTCGCAGCTCAACGCATTCAAGCTTCTGTGGGTCGATGTGCTGCGCAGCCACCTCGTCCCTCACGGGCTGGATTTGCAGATTTTGCACCGGCCCGCCATGGTGCGCTCCCGCCCGGGGGTGATGCTGCGCCAACTGGTTGCTGAACACCCCGGTGCCGTCTGGATATTACTGCGAACTTCGCCCGGCGTGCAGCGATGGTTTGCTGCGGAAAAGCTCGCTGCCGTGGTCGCCGGCTCCCGGATCCCCGGCATCACCCTGCCCTGCGTGGATGTGGACTACCACGCTTCCTCCCGCCATGCGGCCGGGCTGCTGCTGGCCCGCGGGTGCCGCCGCCTGTGCCTGGTTAGTCCCAGGGACATGCTGGCAGGAGACATGGAAAGCGAAGCCGGATTTTTGGAAGGAGCGGGCGAAACCGCCGTGGATTTCATCCGGCACGATGGCACGCCCGCCGGCCTGGTGCGTGCTCTGGACGCCATGCTGGCTCAGTCCCGTTCGGGCCGGGGCCTTTTTGTGCTTCACAGCACCCATGCGGTCACGGTGCTTTGCCGCCTGCTGCAAAAAGGGTTCGCGGTGCCTGGCGACATTCAGATCATCTCCCGGGACGACGACCCGTTCCTGGAACATGTCCAGCCGCGCCTGGCCCGCTACACGCTTTCTGCGGATGCCTATGCCCGCAGTC